>NZ_JAOALJ010000001.1:0-681297 GCF_025154035.1 Sedimentimonas flavescens
TCATCGGCGACTGGATCGCCTTCTACAACCACCGCCGCCCTCATCAGGCCCTTGCCATGCGCACACCGGCCGAGGCATTCACATTAGCGGCTTAACCTGAGCAGATTCCGCTGGGTCGATACAAGAACTCTAAACGACTGCTCTCAGATATCAAATATACCCGCTTCTGTCGGGTTGAAGCAAGGTGATGTCTGATGCCACATCTCGCCGAGTTTGAAGTCCCATTCGACCGGCTTGATTGGTTTCTTTCCACCCCCGCCAAAGGGAGAAACTTCGCCCAAGTACACTTTGCCTTCACTTAGGAATAGATCGACCCGAATGTAGTCAAAGCCAGCGGCGATTTGCTTTGCAATTCTGAACATCTCGTCAATCTGATCCGGAAAGCGCGGAAGTTCGTCATGCTCCCTATGAGTTCCGTACTCGATTGAAAGCTTTTCAAGAGCCTCATCGAACCAAGTCAGGCGCAGCTCCTGTGAGCGTCCATCACCATATCTCAGTAGTGCTTCGTAGCTGCCATCTTTCTGCCGAAAGCAGTGGAATTTGTAGTCCGCAGCCGGCTCTCCGTATGCCGGACCTAAGTGTTCATCAAAAACAGCACAGTAATATGGAAATTCATGGCGATGCGCGTTTTTCCTATGTGGCAGGATGCGGTTGAACCTTTCACAAACTGCCGGAACATCCAGCGATGCCTTGTCATTCACGATTTCAGTAAGGCCGGAGCCATAGGATGTTTTGACGACGAAGCGATTGGGAAGGTCGTCAAAATCCGATGGGACCAAGGTGCGCCGGACTTTGAACCTTTTGGCGAAGTGTAGGCCTTCAATCTTGCGCTGCCCGAAGAAGATTGGCGCGTATGCCTTGTTTCCATACAAAAGATAGTAGGGTTCGTGATCAAACAAGATACGCTTGATAAGTTTCTCAGAGAATCGCTTTGGATTATCAAAGTTCGGCGTGTATCCGTGCTGCTTTTCGAATTCCCGAACTTTCATATTCTTGTAATCCCATCTTCTTAGAAACGGGATATTCGCAAGATTAATGAATTCCTTGGGCATTTCTTACCGCGCTTTGATGAAGCGTTCGTCTTGGAGCACGCGCGGACCAGCACCATGGGGTTTACCGCTATTAAGGCCCACATGGCGAGCGTCCAGCTTGCTATCTTGTTTGATTGTGGGCCACAAACGTGTTTTCCTCAAGTGCCCAAGGGGGCTGATCGCGGGGCTGGAGAGGTCGCTTCGGCACTGTCAGGCAAACTTGGCTTGAGGCGGGGCAGGGTGCCCGCTCGCGTCTGTCCATGCCAGACTCAATCCTTTCAGCGGTTTGAGGCATCGCCAAAGGTCGTGCGGCGCTCCACAAATGCGGTATACGCGAGTGCCAGCAGATAAGCCGGTTGATGTAGAGGCGCGCGGGAATTCACATTTGCCAACCGCGCTGCCGCTCTTGCCGAGTGGCGCGGCTTTCTTGCTGCCTGACATACTGCCAAGGCTGGGAAACTGAGGCGACTTGGCATTCGCCTGACTGCTCCCTCTTGCAGAGCGGCGCGATCTCTGCGTGGAATAAGAGGCCGCTCTACTGACCTTGTGGAGGCCGGTTCGAGTTCGTCTGGCAGCCCTTTCCCCGAAGGCTTGCGTTTTTCCGTATAGTCTGTATACAACTGCATACCGAAGCTGCCGCGCTCAGCCGTCATGTCATTCAGCCATTGGGAACGCAGATGACTCTCTATGCACGCTACCTCGAAGAGATCGAAACCCGCAAAGCACAAGGCCTCAGCCCCAAACCGATCGACGACGGCGCACTGACCGCCGAAATCGTCGCGCAGATCCGCGATGCCGCGCATCCGCACCGCGCCGACTCGTTGCAGTATTTCATCTATAACACTCTGCCCGGCACCACCGCTGCCGCGGGTGTGAAGGCGGAGTTCCTGAAAGAGATCGTGCTGGGCCAGGTTGTGGTGCCGGAGATCACGCCTGCCTTCGCGCTGGAATTGCTGTCGCACATGAAGGGCGGGCCCTCGGTGCGCGTTCTGCTCGATGTGGCGCTTGGTGCGGACAAGGCGATCGCCGAACAGGCCGCCGCCGTGCTCAAGACCCAGGTCTTCCTCTATGACGCCGATACCGACCGCCTGAAGGCCGCGCATGAGGCGGGCAATGCGATCGCCACCGATATTCTGCAAAGCTATGCCCAGGCCGAGTTCTTCACCAGCCTGCCCGACGTCGAGGACGAAATCGAGATCGTCACCTTCGTCGCGGCCGAGGGCGACATCTCGACCGACCTGCTTTCGCCGGGCAACCAGGCGCACTCGCGCGCCGACCGCGAGCTGCACGGGCTGTGCATGTGCGACGAGGCTGCCCAGAAGACGATCCGCGAGCTGAAGATCCAGCATCCCGGCAAGCGCATCATGATGATCGCCGAAAAGGGCACGATGGGCGTGGGTTCGAGCCGGATGTCGGGCGTGAACAACGTGGCCCTCTGGACCGGCAAGCAGGCCAGCCCCTATGTGCCCTTCGTCAACATCGCCCCTGTAGTCGCGGGCACGAACGGCATCTCGCCGATTTTCGCGACCACGGTCGACGTGACCGGCGGGATCGGGGTCAACCTCAAGAACTGGGTCAAGAAGACCGATGAGAATGGCAAGGCGATCCTGAACAACGACGGCAACCCGGTCCTTGAGCAGAAGTTCTCGGTCACCACCGGCACCGTGCTGAAGATCGACACGAAGAAGAAGAAGCTGCTGAACGAGGCCGGCGAGGAAGTGGCGGATCTGTCCTCGTCCTTCACGCCCCAGAAGGTCGAGTTCATGAAGGCTGGCGGCTCCTATGCCATCGTCTTCGGCAAGAAGCTGCAGACCGTCGCGGCCGAGATCCTCGGCGTCGAGGCGCCTGCGGTCTTCGCCCCCTCGAAGGAAATCAGCATCCCCGGTCAGGGTCTGACGGCGGTTGAGAAGATCTTCAACGCCAATGCCCGTGGCGTCGCGCCCGGCAAGGTGCTGCATGCCGGTTCGGACGTGCGTGTGCGCGTCAATATTGTCGGCTCGCAGGACACCACCGGCCCGATGACCGCGCAGGAACTCGAGGCCATGGCCGCCACGGTCATCTCGCCGCTGGTTGATGGCGCCTATCAGTCGGGCTGCCACACCGCCTCGGTCTGGGACAAGAAGGCGCAGGACAATATTCCGAAGCTGATGTCCTTCATGAACAGCTTTGGCCTTGTCACCGCGCGCGACCCCAAGGGCGAGTATCACGCGATGACCGACGTGATCCACAAGGTGCTCAACGACATCACCGTGGATGACTGGGCGATCATCATCGGCGGCGACAGCCATACGCGTATGTCCAAGGGCGTGGCCTTCGGCGCCGACTCGGGCACCGTGGCGCTCGCGCTGGCCACCGCCGAGGCCGAAATGCCGATCCCGGAATCGGTCAAGGTCACCTTCAAGGGCAAGATGGCCGAGCACATGGACTTCCGCGATGTTGTCCATGCGACCCAGCAGCAGATGCTCAAGCAGTGCGGCGACAACGTCTTCCAAGGCCGCGTGATCGAGGTTCATATCGGTACGTTGCTGGCCGATCAGGCCTTCACCTTCACCGACTGGACCGCCGAGATGAAGGCGAAGGCGGCGATCTGCATCTCGGAAGACGAGACGCTGATCAAGTCGCTGGAACTCGCGAAGTCGCGCATCCAGATCATGATCGACAAGGGCATGGAGCAGCAAAGCGGCATGCTTGCCAAGCTGATCGGGCTTGCTGACAAGCGCATCGCGCAGATCCGCTCGGGCGAGAAGCCGGCGCTGGCGCCCGACGCCAACGCGAAATACTTCGCCGAGGTGGTGGTCGATCTCGACATCATCGACGAGCCGATGATCGCCGACCCCGACGTGAACAACGCCGATGTCTCGAAGCGCTACACCCACGATACGATCCGTCCGATTTCCTACTATGCGGCGGAGAAGAAAGTGGATCTGGGCTTCGTGGGTTCGTGCATGGTGCACAAGGGTGACATCAAGATCGTCGCTCAGATGCTCAAGAACCTTGAGGAACAGACCGGTCGCGTCGAGTTCAAGGCGCCCCTCGTGGTGGCCGCGCCGACCTACAACATCATCGACGAGCTGAAGGCGGAAGGCGACTGGGAGATCCTCGAGAAATACTCGGGCTTCGAGTTTGACGACATGTTCCCGAAAGCCAAGGCACGCACCGAATACGAGAACATCCTGTATCTCGAGCGTCCCGGTTGCAACCTGTGCATGGGCAACCAGGAAAAGGCCGAAAAGGGCGACACGGTGCTGGCCACCTCGACCCGCCTCTTCCAGGGGCGCGTCGTGGCCGACAGCGAGACCAAGAAGGGCGAGTCGCTCCTGGCCTCGACGCCGGTTGTCGTGCTCTCGGCGATCCTCGGGCGTACGCCCACCGTTGAGGAATACAAGGAAGCGGTGAAGGGCATCGACCTGACCAAATTCGCGCCGCCGGTGCAGGCGCCGCTCGACAGCAAGTCGGTCCATTTCTGAGGACTAGTGCTGAACAGAAAGAACGGCCCGCGCACAGCGCGGGCCGTTTTGTTTCATGGGCTTCCGGCAGAGCCAAGCCCCTGACTGCGCGCGCTCAGCGGTGCCACCATGCTGGTCAGCCCTTTGCAAACCAGACCGTTTGAAGCGGGAGTTCTCCTGTCTGATTGGAGACGCGCGAAGACTGATGCTGGCCCCGTCCCAAGGCTTGCGTTCGGCCAGACTGCGAGAGGGGCTCCCCCGAAAGACGGGCCTGCCGCGTCGAATCTTACCCGAGCGATTGGCTGGTTTTTCCGCCCTGGCGGCAACACGACGCTGAATCCTAAGCGCTTGTCGAGGGGCTCGCTGACGCGGATCGGTCGTCGTTCCCGGCGGGTTTCCGATCTGCCGGACCACAGGTTTTCGACGTGCTCGGGGGTGCCGGGCGCAGAGCAAAGCCCCGCCTGGGGCGATCATCCGGGCGGCTGGCCCGCTGCGTGCAGGCGATAGCTGGCATGGCCCGCAGACCCGGATTCAGACGCTTGCTGACTTTTACGAGCAGGCTGAAAAACCAAGGGTGTCGGGTCTAAGTGCTTCCCAAGCATGGCCATATCGGGCAAGCCTAGTGATTGTGGGGGAAAAGTGTGAAGGCGGCCTGATGACGGCAGGATTGAAAAAGGTCACTCAGCCAGGTGCGCTGCTTGCCGTCGCCGTCGCGATGAGCGTCATCGCGATCCTGACGGTTTCCTTCGCGATTGCCTTCGCCTCCATCATCTATACCGGACCGTTGGCGGCCTACGCCCATCAGGGGATCGGTCTTGCACTACTGGGCGGGATATTGCTTCCCATCGTTGCGGCGCTGCTCAGTTCCTATCGCGGTATCGTCTCGCATCTGCAGGAGGTGCCCGCGGTTCTGCTGTCGATATCTGCGGCGTCGATCATGGCCAAAGCATCCTCCCCGGATATCGGCTTTGCTTCGGTCGTTACCTTCATCGGTTTCACGTCGATCATTACCGGCCTGGTCATCTATCTTGCCGGTTCCCTGAAGCTGGGGTTTGTCGCCCGCTTCATACCTTATTCCGTGATTGCGGGTTTCCTTGCCGCGACCGGGCTTTTGCTGGTCCTCGGTGCGCTGGCCATGATCACCAAGCAGGAGGTCTCCGTCGTCCATCTCGCGCGGATCTTTGGCCCGGGGATGCCCGCAACCTGGTTGCCGTGGATGGGCTTTGGCCTCGGTGCCGTTGCTCTGACCCGGCTGATCAAACACTCGCTGGTATTGCCGGGGATCATTGTGCTGGCGGCCAGCGCCTTCTACCTCGTTCTGTTTATTCGCGGCGTCAGTATTGAGCAGGCCGGGCAGATGGGTTTGCTGATCGGACCTTTTGACGGTGCCGATCTGCTTGAGGGGCTGTCACCGACATTGGCGCTCGAAGCCGACTGGAATGCCATTCTCGCGCAGATGCCAACGATCTTTGCTGTGGCGTCGATGGCGTTACTGGGGCTGTTGCTGAATGTCAGCGGAATCGAGATCTCCATCGGGCGAGAGCTGAACCCGGAGCGGGAGCTTAAAGCGCTCGGCGTGGGGAATGTGCTGACCGGGCTGACTGGTGGATCGATCAGTTACCATCTGCTTGGGGAAACCACCCTGGCGAACAAGATGGGCGTAACCGGCTTGGCCGCGCCCTTTGCAGTCGCCATTAGCAGCGCCTCCGTCCTGTTCTTCGGTGCTTCGCTTATCGGAAATCTTCCGGTCGGACTCATGGGCGGGATTGTCGCCTATCTGGGGTTTGATTTTCTGTACGAGTGGGTCTGGAAGAAACGCGAGAAGCTTCCGGCGGCCGACAGGGTGGTCATCCTTCTGATCGTCGCTATCGCGGGTTCAGTCGGCTTCCTGACAGCCTTCAGCGTGGGGTTGATCTTGGCCACCGTCCTCTTTGTCGTCTCCTATGCCGGGATCGATATCGTTCGCCTGCGCTCCACCGGTGCTGTGCGAAGATCCTCGGTTGAACGCGGTGCCGAAGACCTGGCGCGTCTGGAAGTAGAGGCGGCGGATGTCGTCATTTACGAACTCGCAGGGTTTCTCTTTTTCGGAACAGCAAATGGGCTCTACGAGCGTATCAACAGCGAGATCCATTGCGGGGCGCCCCCGAGACACGTGATCCTGGACTTTCGCGGGGTCAAGGGACTCGATACCTCCGCCAGCTTTGCCTTGACCCGTATCGCCGCCTTGCTTGATCGATCTGGGCTTGAACTGACGCTGACCGGCTTGAGCCCGAAGGTGAAAGCCGATGTCTTGCGCCCAAGCGATTTTCCTGACCGCGTCACGATCATGGACACGCTGGATGATGCCTTGATGCAGATCGAGGCGGGCATTCTGTCTGACGTCGTTCCCGAAGGGAGCCCCGAAGAGATCCTCAATGCGCTCTCGGAGCGTTATCCTTCGTTTGATTTCTCGACCTTCGCCAGCGTGGTGTCGCTGGCTCCGGGCGAGACGCTGTTTGTTCAGGGGGCCGCGTCGAATGAAGTCTTTCGGCTGGTCTCTGGCGTTCTGAGGGCGGAAGCGACTTCCGGCGACGGCCAGCCGCTTCTCATCGCGCGCTTTCTGCCCGGAGCGATCATCGGCGAGATTGCATATTATGCCGACATACCGCGTACCGCTTCGATGCGTGCGGATACCAAGGCAGTCGCCCTGCGTTTCGATCTTGATCGCATTGCGGATACGCCAGACGGTCTCCGGCTAGCGAACGAATTCCATCGAGAGGCCGCGCGCCACCTTGCGCTTCGTCTCAATCGAATGACGCTATTGCTGCGGCAAGCGGGGATCTGATGACACGCCATTTCAGAGCATGGGCACGCGGCGGGGTATTCAGCGAACACCCCGCCTTTCGAGCTTAGTAGTAACGCGCGCAGCCCAATCCGTAGACCCCCTTTGCCTGCGGATGCATCTGGGACTGGACCGCCGTGATCGCGATTGCGCTGACGACATCTTCGACCGAACAGCCGCGCGAAAGATCGTTGGCCGGATGGGCAAGACCCTGAAGGACCGGGCCGATGGCCTGCAATCCGCCAAGCCTTTGGGCGATCTTGTAGCCGATGTTGCCCGACGCGAGATCGGGGAAGATGAACACGTTGGGCCGACCGGCAAGACGGCTGCCGGGGGCCTTGCGCGCCCTGATTTCCACATCCAGCGCAGCGTCGAACTGGATTTCACCGTCGATATTCAGATCCGGCTCCTCCTCGCGCACAATCGCAAGCGCCTGGCGGATACGGTCGATGCTCTCGTGACTTGCCGATCCGGCAGTCGAGAACGACAGCATCGCGACCTGCGGTTCGACCTTGAGCAACTGGCGGCAGCTTTGGGCGGCGGCGCGGGCAATCGCGGCCAGTTGGCGCGCGTCGGGCGACACGACGAGGCCGCAATCGGAGAAGATCATGCCGCCCTTGAAGGGTGCGGTGTCGGCGCAGGCCATCATTAGAAAGAAGCTTGAGACGACACTGTTGCCGGGCGCGCAGCCAAGGGACTGCAGCGCGACCCGAACCGTTTCGGCAGTGGTTGCGACGGCGCCACCGACTGTGCCATCGGCATGGCCCAAGCGCACGCGCAGCGCAGCCTGCAACATCGGATCGGCGACCGCGCGTCGGGCCTCGTCCAATGTCGTTCCCTTGTGGGCGCGCAAGGCGTGCCACGATTGGGCCAAGGCCTCGTAGTCGGCGCAGGTTCGAGGGTCTTCCACCTCAATCTCGCCCGGCGCTGCGCCAAGCTCGCGCAGGCCGCTCTCGATTGCGGCGACATCGCCCAGTAGAACGGGGCTGGCGATCTCAAGGCGCCGGGCGCGCAGCGCGGCGGCCTGAATGCGCGGGTCTTCGCCTTCGGGCAAAATGATGATGCGGTTATCCGTTCGGGCGGCCGCGTAGATATCGTCCAGAACTTTCATGTCTTACCCCAGGAAACGAAGGCCGATCAGGACGAATGCCCCGATGAACACGGTCTGCGCGACGATGGTCGCAATCGCGCCGGTGCCGACAGAAAGCACTTTGGCAAGCGACGTCTTGACGCCGACGGCGGCGATGGCAGTCAGCAGGGCCCAACGCGAGACCACATTGGCGGCTTCCGCGACAACGGAGGGGATCAGCCCGAAGGAGTTCAGCGCGGCAAGTGCCAGGAAGCCGAGCACGAAGCCGGGCAGGATCGGGGGGCGTTTGCCCTCGGTCCCGTTATGCGCGCCGCTGGCCCGGATGATGAGCGACGCCCCCAGAACGACGGGTGCAAGCATGGAGACGCGGATCAGCTTGACCAGCGTGGCGGTCTCGCCGGTTTCGGGGCCGATTGAGAAGCCGGCGCCGACAACCTGTGCAACATCGTGGATCGTGCCGCCAAGGAACACGCCACCCGCGCGCGCATCGAAACCGAGCTGTGCGGAGAGCATCGGATAAAGGACCATGGCGATGGTGGACAGGACGGTCACCGACAGGACCGTGAAGCTCAGGTCGCGCTCGGCCCGGTCGTGGCGCGGAAGGATGGCCGCGATAGCCATGGCCGCCGACGCACCGCAGATGGCAACCGAGCCTGCGGTCAGAAGCGAGAAGCGCCAGTCGCGCCCGGTGATCTTGCCAAGGACAAAGCCAAAGGCAATCGTGGCCAGAACACCGCCGACCACCAGCGTGATCAACTGCGGCCCCAGTTGCGCCAGCATCTCGACAGAGATACGCGCGCCAAGAAGTGCCACGCCGAACCGAAGCACCGTGCGCGCCGTCATGGCGATGCCGGGGGCCGTGGCGCTGCCGTCTTCGGCCAGAAAGTTCAGCGCAAGCCCCAGTAGCAGCGCCATCAGCATCGCCGGCGCGCCGTAGTGCTCGGACAGGAACTGGGCGGTCACCGCGATCAGCAGGGCGACGACAAAACCGGGGAAATGGCTGCGCATGGCAGCCTGAGAAGCCAGCAGGGCGGTCATGGAAGATCCAATCTGGTCAAGACGGGGTGTTGCCCGGCCCCGGGGTAGGGTGGAGGGGGGCCGGGCAGGTTCTGGGGGCGGATGGGCGCCGCCCCCAGTGGCTCAGAGTGCGCCTTTCTGCGCACGCATATCCGCGGGGTCGATGCCCGCCACGACGACCGGCTTCTTCATCGCGTCGCGACGGAAGGGCTCACCGAGTTCCTGGTTCAGGAGAACCTCGATGAAGGTGGTCTCTTTCGAGGTCATCTGACGATCGACTGCCTTGCGCAGCTCCTCGGTCAATTCCTCGGTCGAGCGCACCTGCACGCCATGTGCCCCGCAGGCCCGGGCGATCCCGGCATAGGTGGTGTCGCGGTCCAGTTCGGTGCCGACGAAGTTGTTGGCATACCACAGCGTGGTGTTGCGCTTTTCCGCACCCCACTGGTAGTTGCGGAAGATCACCATGGTGATCGCTGGCCAGTCGTCGCGACCGCAGGCGGTCATCTCGTTCATCGAGATCCCGAACGCGCCGTCACCCGCAAAACCGATGACCGGGACATCCGGGCAGCCGATCTTCGCGCCAAGGATCGACGGGAAGCCGTAACCGCAGGGGCCAAAGAGGCCGGGCGCCAGGTATTTGCGGCCCTTCTCAAACGCCGGGTAGGCGTTGCCGATGGCGCAGTTGTTGCCGATATCCGACGAGATGATCGCATCCTCGGGGATAGCAGCCTGAATCGCACGCCATGCCTGACGCGGGCTCATCAGATCGGCGTCGCGGGTGCGGGCGTCCTCGTTCCAGACCGTGCCCGGATCGTCCTGCTCATGGTCGAGCGAGGTCAGTTCCTGCGCCCAACGCGACTTGGTCTGGGAGATCAGCTCACGCCGTTCCTTGCGGCCCTCGTCACCCGCGGTGCCCGACAGTTGCGCGAGGATTCCGCGCGCCACCTTGGCCGCGTCGCCCTCGATCCCCACGGAGACCTTCTTGGTCAGGCCGATGCGGTCGGCGTTGATATCGACCTGGATGATCTTGGCCTCCTTCGGCCAGTAGTCAATGCCATAGCCCGGCAGGGTCGAGAACGGGTTGAGGCGCGTGCCCAGTGCCAGAACCACATCGGCCTTGGCGATCAACTCCATCGCGGCCTTAGAGCCGTTGTAGCCGAGCGGACCAACCGCCAGACGGTGCGAGCCGGGGAAGCTGTCGTTGTGCTGGTAGTTCGAGCACACCGGCGCGTCCAGACGCTCGGCCAGGTTCGCGAGATCGGCGATTGCTCCCGACAGCACCACGCCCGCACCCGACAGGACCACCGGGAAACGCGCCTCGGACAGCAGGCGAGCGGCTTCGGCCACGGCCTCTTCGCCACCGGCGGGGCGCTCGAACTTCACGATCTGCGGCAGATCGACGTCGATCACCTGGGTCCACATGTCGCGCGGGATGTTGATCTGCGCCGGGGCCGAGCCACGCAGCGCCTTCAGGATCACGCGGTTCAGCACTTCGGGGATACGCGAGGCATCACGCACCTCTTCCTGGTAGCAGACGCTGTCGGTGAACAGGCGCATCTGCTCCATCTCCTGGAAGCCGCCCTGGCCGATGGTCTTGTTGGCGGCCTGCGGGGTCACCAGCAGCATCGGCGTGTGGTTCCAGTAGGCGGTTTTCACGGCAGTCACGAAACCGGTCACGCCGGGGCCGTTCTGGGCGATGGCCATCGCCATCTTGCCGGTGGCGCGGATGTAGCCGTCGCACATCAGCCCGCCATTGGTTTCATGGGCGCAATCCCAGAACTTGATCCCGGCCTTGGGGAACAGGTCCGAGACCGGCATCATGGCCGAGCCGATGATGCCGAAAGCCTGATCGATGCCATGCATCTGGAGGACTTTGATGAAGGCCTCTTCAGTGGTCATTTTCATGTGTGTTTCTCCTTGTTCACGCGGGTTCAGCCGCGCTCGTCCTGAAAGTGGTAGAGTTTGTAGAGGCCCCACTGGCCAAGGCGCCGGAACGGCGTCTTCCAGCCTTCGTGCGGCAATTCGCTGCGAAAGATCGGCAGTTTGGGAATGTCGGCGGCGCGGCCCGCGACCAGTTGCGCCATGCGCCGCCCGGCTTGTGCGGAATACATCACCCCGTTCCCGCCGTAGCCCATCGCGTAATAGGCATTCGGCACATCGGGCATTGCGGTGATGCGCGGCATCATGTCGTGGCTGACATCGACCCAACCCCACCAGCTGTAGTCCAGCGGGATGCCGCGCAGCGCGGGGAACTTGCGCGCCAGCCCCTCGCGCAGGGCGGCGAGGTGCGCGGGATTATCCGCGTCGCGCCCGGTGATCGCCGCGCGCGAGCCGATCTGCACGCGGTTATCGGGCAGCAGCCGGTAGTAGTGGCGCAGCGTCCGCGTATCGGTCAGCGGCGAGGTCACCTTGAAATCGCAGTCGGACAGTTCCGACGCCGTCAGAACCCGCGTGGTGATCGAGTTCGACATGATCGGCATGATCCGGTCGCGCAGCCGACGATGCAGCCCGCGCGGCGCATAGCCCGCCGTTGCGACGGCGACGGCGCGGGCGCGAACGATGCCACCCGGCGTGCGCAGGTGGTGCACGCCGTTCTTCGTCTCCCATCCCTCGACGGGGCTGTCGACATGCACCTTGGCGCCGAGTTCCCGTGCGATCCGCAGATAGCCGAAGGCCAGCTTGGCGGCATGAATGCCAGTGCCGTCGGGCTCCCACATTGCGCCATGGGCTTCCATGTCCTTGACGGCGGTCTCGTGCAGCTCCTCTCGGCTCAGCATGCGCGTGCCATAGCCGAAGGTTTCGCGCAGAAGCGCGGCCTCTTTGGCCAGCTTGGGCATCATCCAGGCCTTATGGGCGATGTAGTAATGCCCGCCATCCTGGGGTTCGCACTCGATCGCGTGGTCACGGATCAGGCCACGGAAGAGATCGAAGGCTTCCGTCACCTCGGCGTGCAGTCCCTTGGCGACATCAAGGCCCCAACGCTCGATCCACTGCGAGCGCTTGAGCCGCCCCGACGAGATCTGCGCCTGCCCGCCGTTACGGGTCGAGCAGCCATAGGCCACGCCGTTGGCCTCAAGCACATGGGCCTTGATGCCGAATTCCTTGGCCAGATGGATGGCGCAGCTCAGCCCGGTATAGCCCGAACCGATGACGACGACATCGACGTCCATGTCCTGGGAGACCGGGCCGTCATCGGCGGGAGGAGTGCCAGCCGTTCCGATCCAGTAGGTCGGCGCATAGGCGCTGCCATGGCCGATCGAGCGGTCGGTTACCGGATCGTAGCTTGGGTTGTAGGGCGCGCTGGCCCGCCGTTGGGTGAAGGCATTCATTGCCGTGGTTCCTGCGCTGGAGGGGGATTACTTCGGGTCGAGCACGGGCCGCTGCTTGCGGAAGGCTTGTTTCATCACCAGCTGGCCGTCGCGGATGGTGAACAGATCGACGCCCTTGGCCTCGATCCGCCGCCCTTCGGCGTCGGTGCCGCGGAAGGTCCATTCCGACACGCCGCGATCGCCGCAGACGAAGTGATGATGATCCGCCCATTCGGCATCCGGCATGGCGGTCCAGACGCCGACAAAGGCCTTGGCGATGGCGTCGCGGCCAACGATGCGCGCGCCGAATTCTTCGGGGCCGGCAACGGTGGTGAACTCGCAGTCATCCGCAAAGTGGGTCATCACGGCGTCGATGTCGTGGCGGTTGAAGGCGTCGAAGGTCGCCCGCAGGTCTGCTGCGGTGAGGGTCTTGGTCATGGTCTTGTCCTTGTGGTTCAGTCTTCTGCGTAGGGCACGATCAGGGTCGGGATGCGCGAGCGGCGCAGAACCCGCTTGGCGACCGTGCCAAGGAAAGTGTGGGAGATGCCGTGGGCGTGGCTGCCCATCAGGATCATGTCGGCGGGCAGGGTTACGGCGCGCTTCAGGATGGCCTCGGCGGCGAAACCCTCGATCACCTCGATCTCGTCTACCCGGTCGCGCAGCGCCTTCTCATCCGAGGGCATCTGGGCCCAGAACGCCTCCTGCCGTTCGTTCAGCAGGTCGCGGGCGTTCTCGAAGCGGCGGTTCAGGGCCTGCTCGCGCGCCAGCGGATCGTTGATGAAGAACTGCAAGGTGACGCGCGCATCCTCGCTCATCGGTTCGACCACGTGCAGGATATGCAGCCGCGCATCGAGCGCCTTTGCCAGGCAAACCGCGTAGCGAAAGGCATAGACCGAGGTGTTCGACAGGTCAGTCGCGTAGAGGATCGTCTTGATTTCTTTCAGCATTCTATCCTCCCTCAGTAACCGACGACGCGCGGTAGCCAGAGTGCGATTTGCGGGAAACAGGCGATGATGTAGATCGCGACGGCCCCGGTGATGGCGAAGGGCAGCGCCCGTAGCGAGATCTCTTCCATCGACACGTTCGAGATGCCCGAGGCGATGAACAGGTTCTCTCCCAGAGGCGGGGTCTGGAACCCGATCGAGAGCGTGCAGATCATCACGATGCCGAAGTGAACCGGGTCGACCCCCATCTGATAGGCGACCGGCAGCATCACCGGCACGAGGATCATGATCGCGGCCAGCGTCTCCATGAACATGCCCACGATCAGCAGCAGAGCGATGACGAGGATCCAGATCACGTAGAGGCTGTCGGTCAGCGACAACATGCCCTTGGCGATGACGGCAGGCACACCGTTCTCGACCAGGATGCGGCCGAAGATGGTGGCGGTGAACAGCACCAGCAGCACCCGCCCGGCAAGCCAGGTCGTCGTTTCTAGCGCGGCGACCATCTGGCGCAGGGTCAGCTCGCGGTAGATCACCACACCCACGAAGAGCGTGTAGAAGATCGCCACGATTGCCGCCTCGGTCGGGGTGAACATCCCGGTGTAGATCCCGCCAAGGATGACCACCGGAGCCATGATCGCCCAGAAGCCCTTGTAGATCGCATGCGCAATCTTGGAGATCGACAGCGGCTCGGCCGACCCGCGATAGCCGGCGGCGCGGCATCGGATGTAGTTGTTGGCCAGCAGCATCCCCGCCATCAGGCAGCCGGGGAAGAAGCCCGCGATGAAGAGTTTCGAGATCGAGACGCTCTGGAAGGTGCCGAACTTCTCGACGGCTTCGACCGGCGGCTGAAGGCCCATGGCCGAGATGCCGAAGATGACCATCGGGATCGAGGGCGGAATGATGATACCAAGACCGCCTGACGCCGCCGTCACCGAGGCCGCATAGCCCCTCGCATATCCGGCCCGCGCCATTGCCGGGATCATCAGCATCCCCACGGCGGCGGTCGTCGCCGGGCCGGAACCCGAGATCGCGCCGAAGAACAGGCAGGCCAGCACCGTCGCGGCCGAGATGCCGCCCGTGAAAGGCCCGGCCATGGTTTCAGCCACCGCGATCAGTCGCCGCGACAGGCCAGCGGCCTCCATCAGCGCCCCCGCAAGGATGAACGAGGGCAGTGCCATCAGCGGGAAGGAGCCGACCGACGACCACGCGATTTGCACCATCTTGATCGGGTTGTCGCCCAGATACCACATCGCGGCCAGCGCCGAGACACCCAGTGCCACGGTGATCGGCGCGCCGACTACCATCAGGAAGGCAAAGGTGCCGAAGAGAATTTCTACCAGGTAGCCGTCCATTACGCGCGACCTCCCTCGGGGGTGTCGCCCATACCGTCGATCTCGACCTTGTCGGGATCGCGCGGGTCCTTGCCGAGCACCAGTTTCATGTAATTCACCTGCAGGATGCGCAGCGTCATCAGCGCGAAGGCAATCGGCAGAACGATGTAGACCCACCGCATCTGCCACCCCAGGGTCTGGGCCTTCACGAAAGGCTTGAGCAACGAGATGAACGTGATCGACTGCCAGATGAACACGGCATTGAAGCCAATCCAGAACAGGTCGCCGAAAGCCTCGATCAGGCGCGCGCGGCGGCGGTCCATGCGATTGAGGTGGAACGAGATCCGGTTATGCGCCGCCATCCGGGCTGCGTAGCTTGCGCCGAAATAGGCAAACCAGACGAATAGGATGACCGACAGTTCCTCGATCCAGGTGATCGAGCTGCCAAACACCTGCCGCGAGACGATCTGCACGAAGAGCAGGCCGACGAATACCGCCAGCAGCGCTTGGCATATGTAGCTCTCGAGCTTGTCGAGATGACGCAAGAACGAAGTCATGTGAGCACCTGCTTGGGGACAAGGTCGGGGCCGACAGGGCCGGCCCCGTGCCGATCACTCGACCGTCGAACGGCCCAGGGCGGTCAGAACGCCGTTCAGCACCTCTTTGCCGCCGATCGTGTCGTAGAACTTCGGCCAGACTTTTGCGGTGGCGAGGTCGATGAACTCCTGCTCGCCATCGGCCGGGTCAGAGATCTCCATCCCGCGGGCGGCAAGCTCGGACTTGATCTTGGCTTCCTCGGCGCGCAGGAACGCCCCCGAGGCCAGCGTCGCCTCGTGGCCCGCGTCCAGAACCTGCTGCTGTTCATCGGCAGAAAGCGACTGGAACAGGCTTTCCGAGACGATCAGCGGTTCGATCGAGAAGATGTAGCGGATGTTGGTGACATACTTCTGCACCTCGTCGAACTTCATCGCGTAAACGGTCATGTAGGGGTTGTCCTGACCGTCCACGACCTTCTGCTGAAGCGCGGCGAAGGTCTCACCCCAGGCCATCGGCGTGGGATTGATGCCCCAGGACTTGTAGGTCTCGATCATGATCTCGTTCTTGGGCACGCGGATCACGAGGTCCTGCAGGTCGGCGACGGTGGTCACCGGGTGCTTCGAGTTCGTTAGGACGCGAAAGCCCGAATAGGCCCAGCCGATGATGCGCACGCCAGCGTCCTCGACGGTCTTGTCCACCATCTGCCGGCCGATCTCGCCCTGGGTGATGTTCTCGGCATCTTCCAGCGACAGGATCACATAGGGCAGCGTCAGCGTGCCGACCGAGGGCGAGAAGGGCGTGATGTTGTTGATCGCGAGGATCGAGAAATCGAGCGTTCCGGTCGCGGCGGCGGAAACCGTGTCCTGCTCGTCGCCAAGCTGGCCGTTCAGGAACAGCTTCGCGGTATGGGCGCCGCCCGTCTTGGCCTCGAGCGCTTCAACGAAGGCAAGGCCAAGCGCTTCCTGGGTGCCGCCCGCGCCATCGCCTACCGCCACGCGAAATTCCTTTGCGGATACAGGCAGTGCGGTGGTTGCCAGCAATGCGGCAACCATGGCGCCCGAGAGCGCCTTGAACGTCATTTTCATTGTATTTCTCCCTGAGTGCGGCCGATTCTTCCCAACGGCCTTGCGACACATTGTCACCACGTCATGACTGGGGTTATATCCAGATACGACTACTCTTAGGTCCAGAACGGAGTCCTGCCGCCATGAGCGAGAATCTTGTTGGTCGGCTCTCGTCGGAAATGTTCTTCATTGATCGGCAGGATCGGCGCAGCCTGCAGATGCAGCTCACGACATCGATCGTTACCACGATCCTTGAGGCGCGCGCCCAACCCGGCACCCGTATGCCGTCAACCCGGCAACTGGCCGAGCATCTGGGCGTATCGCGCCTGACGGTGACGCTTGTGTATCAAGATCTCGTCGCGCAGGGGTATCTCGACAGTCTCCCGAGATCCGGGTTCGCCGTATCGCAAAAGGTTCCGCATCGGCGCATCGGCCGCGAGGATGCGCTGAGCTTTTCTCAGCCCGTGGACTGGGGGCGCTGGCTCAAACAGGATCTGACGGCCAGGCGGCGCATCGCAAAGCCGCTGAACTGGCGCAGCTATCCCTATCCGTTTCTCTACGGTCAGGCCGACCCGACGCTGTTCGATCATGCCGCCTGGCGGGACTGTGCGCGCCGGGCCCTTGGCGCGCGCGAGTTTACCGACCTTGCCGATGAACGGATGGCCGTGGACGACCCGATTCTGGTAGACTTCATCTGTCGCAACACCCTGCCGCGACGGGGCATCCGCGCCCGACCCGAAGAGGTGCTGATAACGCTTGGCGCGCAGAACGGGATCTGGCTGGCGGTTCAGCTTCTTGCCCGCAAGGACCGGGTGGCGGTGATGGAGGATCCGGGCTTCCCCGATTTCGCGGCGACGTTTCAATTTGCGGAAATGCAGATCCAGTATGTTCCCTGCACCGCCGAAGGGCTGGAACCCGCGAGTTTGCCCCCCGACACGGGGCTTGTCGCGGTCACACCCAGCCACTCGATCCCGACCGGTGCGACGATGCCGCTCCAGAAGCGCCGAGAGCTTTTGACGCTGGCGGACAAGCATGACTTCCTGATCATCGAGGATGACTACGAATTCGAGATGAGTTTCCTTGAACCTCCGTCTCCGGCGCTCAAGTCGCTCGATGGCGGGGGCAGGGTGATCTATATCGGCAGCTTCTCAAAGGCGCTCTTTCCGGGGCTGCGCATTGGCTATGTCGTGGGACCTGCGCCGTTCATCGAACAGGCGCGCGCTCTGCGCGCGATGATGCTGCGCCACGCCCCGGGGCATATGCAACGAGTGACCGGGTATTTCTTGGCCCTTGGACATTACGATGCGCATATCGTGCGTCTGCGCGAAACTTTTCGCCGCCGCCGCGAAGTGCTTACCGACGCCTTGGAGAAAACCGAGTTTCGTATCGCTGGCGCCGCCCGGCACGGAGGATCAAGCCTTTGGATCGAAGCGCCGGGGGGTGTCGACTCAGCGGAATTCGCGGCCCGGCTGGCCGATCGAGGTGTGCTCATCGAGCATGGCAGACCGTTCTTCTCGAACCCGCCCGACCCATGCCCGTTCTTTCGCGTCGGCTTTTCGTCGATCTCGGAAGAGAAGATCGAGGCGGGAATCAAGATCATGCACCAGACCCTCACGAGCGATCTGGCAGATGCGCCTGCGGGTGCAGGCTAAGGAATGCTTGCCGACCTTGGCGTGTACCGAGAGAGCCCATTGTTCCGTGAAGGAGACCTCTTTCGCGATACAGCGCACCGGTGGGATCAAGCAGCTTCGGCGCGCGCACTATCTTGCGAAAGCGGGGCAGGCAGGTCGCGCGGGCCTGCCGCCGCCACGACTTTTGCGCGAATTGTGCATTCTGGATACAGCTTGACTTGGGGATAATAGAGGAGGATTGTTTTTGTAATGAGAACGGACACAAACGCATTTCCTTTTGTTTTTTCGTCTTCGACATAAGTCTCCCTGAGACAAAGGGAGGTTAAGCATTCCGCCGTGCAAAACCGGCGTGAGGCAGTATCCCGGCACCTAGACGCAGCAGCTCAGTTTCTGATGACGGTCGGTTAAACTCCGGCCGATCACATTTTCGGGTTGGTTTTGAGGGCTACCTAGATTGGTGCCGGCTCCGGGCGAAGCTCGGTGCACTACCCGCTGACGGCACGTCTTTCGCGCCTTCCCTGCTGACCTGTCAGGGAGGATAAAGAGATGACGATCAACATTGATTTTGGTGACTTCGAAGGCTTCTTTCTTGACGAAAGCCTCGGTCAACAGACTGCCCCGCAGGACAATCCGCCCGGTGACGGTGACGACATCGCCTGGGGCACGCTGCCGCTCGGTCTGCGCGATCTCGTTGGGGCGCTTGATGACAGTACGGCCTTCGGCGACGACACGGGTGCGACCAACCCGCTACAGACATTCGCCTCGGCAGGTCGTATTGCGCGCAGCCCGCTCAACGCGGTCAGCGTGACCTCGACGGGCGTCATCGAGAACGTCTCGATTGCCGGGTACAACTCGGGCGGGGGAACTGCGGTCCCGCTTGCAGTGTGGGACAGCGAAGCATCATTTAACTGGGCCGGGGATCTTTCTGGGTTGTACGACAGCGGCCTTCGGACGCTTGTTGACAGCGACACGGACGGAACCAACAACCGGATCTTTTTCTTCTCGGACATTACCTATGACGACGGCGGCGTGACCAAGAGCTACACGACCGAGGCCGGTCTGGAAGCCGGAAACATCATCTACGGGATCGAAGAGGGCACAGGTGATCTGGTGATGATCATCTATGTCGACGAGACCCAGGTTTCGGCCAGCCAGATCGATCTGACCTATTACATGATGACCTTTGAGGCGGTCTACGACCCGGAGGCGGGTGAAACGCAGGCCGATACCGACCACTCGATCGACCTGACGGGCAAGATCGGCCTTCTGGTCGATGACGCGGTGGGGTTCGACTTCTCCGATGCACCTGCGGGCAAGAGCTTGTTCCTGCTGGGCGTTCAGACGGGGTCGCTGACGCCTGACACCGAGGATCCGGACGATGAAGGCGGTTCAAACGACTTGCGCGGTCTTTTGGTGACGGGCCAGACGGCGGTGGTCCAGATCAACACCTCGAAGGTTGGCGACACCACCATCGGCTATGGCAACCAGGGCATCAACCCCGGCGAGGTGGTCGTTTTCACCTATGTTCAGGGAAATCTCGACCCCGACTACGTCATTCCCAATTTGACGCAGACGACTGCGGACATCGCCGCCAATATCGAGTTCGATATGTACGACCCTGCCTCGGAAGGGCAGTTCGACATCGCCCAAACCGTGAGCGGGGCGACGCAGGCGCTGCTGTTGCGCGCCTATGACATCGACTCTGGTGTCGAGGACAGCGAATTCTTCCATGCCACCAACGGGTTCATGTCTAACCGCGTTGACGTGGATTTCCTGATGGTGTCGGTTGATCTGGTGGGAGGCGGCACGGCCGAGTTCGACGTGAGCGCCGCGACGCTCAACAGCCCGGTCTCCGATGGCCGGATCACGTTTACGCTGACCGCCGACGGGGTCAAGGTTTCGGGGCTGGAAGCGGGCGACACGATCCTGTTCACGACGGACGGTCCGCATGATCAGGTTGAAATCGAGGGTTTCAGCGGCAATTTCGACGTGGGTGGTTACAAGACCACCACGACCAATGCGATTGCGACCGATATCGGTGGTCAGTTCAATATTGAGGATGCCGGCATTGCGGTGAGTGTCAGCACGACGAGTGCGACGCTGAGCGGGCTTGAGGTTGACGAGACGGTTGGCACCGACCGCGCGGATGAGGCCAATAGCGAAACGGCGAATGGCAATAGCGATGACGCGGTTGGCAAGCTTGGCGTCGTGACCTCGGTCGAGAAGATCGGGACGCTGTTCACCGAGACGGTGACGGAGGATACCGACGGCCATGACAGTGCCGCCGACAGCGACAGCTACAAGCTTGTGCTGGTGGATACCTCGGGCGCTGAACCCGATCCGACGGCGACGACGCTGGCGACGACGCTTTCGGTTTCGGGCGGGGCCACGGGGTATGTCGCGGGAACCGCGTCGATCACGCTCGTACTGTCGAGCGGGGTCGTTTACGGCATGTATAACGGCGACACCGACCCGACCGACGGCAGCGCGAATATTGCCTTCACCGTCGAGCTGACGGCGACCGACGAAGACGGCAAGGTCAAGGTCACGCTCTATGAGCCGATCGCGCACAATGGCACGAGCGCCCATGACGAGGTTCTCGATCTGGTCGCGACCGACGGCTACCTGGGCGTGCAGCGCGACTACACCGTCTATGACCATGACGGCGATTTCGCCAGCGACAGCGCGATCAAGGACATCACGCCCTTCATCGACTTTGGCGATGACGGCCCGACCGCTTCGGTTTCGGCCAGCGGCAACGCGGTATCCACGTTCGCGCTGAACCTCGATGAGACCGAAGGCAGCCCCGACCGCTATGGCTTGGGCGATGCGGTGCAGGACAATGACTCGGGCGCGGATGATGTGACCAACACCGACATCGGCGGGATCACGCCCTTTGGGCAGAAGACGACGACGGTCTCGGGCGGGCTCAAGACGCTGTTCACGGTCTCGACCGACCCCGGGCAGGACGACCCTGGCGCGACCTCCTACAAGTTCGAGTTCGTGCTGACCGATGGCGATGCCGATGGGGTGGAGACCACGCTGAAAACCAGCATCAATGGCGAGACGATCGTTCTGACGCTGGAGGATCTGGACGGCGACGGGGTGAATGAACTTGTCGGGCGCGAGGAGACCTCGGTCGCGGTCGCCTTCGTGGTCAGCATCGAGAACCCGACCTCGGGGACGGATGCGCAGCTGACCTTCCGGCAGATGCTCGCCTTCGAGCACCCGACCTCGCCCAGCACGTATGATGAGCTCGCCTCGATCCTGACGGCGCAGGACAATGACAGCGTGGGCATCAAGCTGACGGTGACGCAGACCGACTCGGAAGGCGACAGCGAGGCCGCAACCCATACGCGCACCATCGTCGATGACACCAACACCATCTTCTCGTCGGATGACGATGGGCCGACGCTGACCGCCGATGCTCTGGAGGGGAGCGAACTGGCCACCGAGCTTTCCGATATCGCGCTCAATCTGGATGAGACGACTGGCTGGGTTGGTGCCGATGATCTCTATAACGGCGCCGAGACCGAGTCGAACCAGGTTGCGCCAAACGGGAACGCCGATGATCCCACGCCGGTTCAGCAAACGCCGGTCTATGTGCTCAAGGCGGATTTGGACGGTGCCAGTTACATCGGACGGCTTACGACTGACGTGGCGAGCGGCGAGGACATGACAAGCGATGTCGCCGATCTCTTCGCGGACATCGTCGCCGATTACGGTCGCGACGGCGAAGGTGACTTCAGCGGCGACGGCAGCGTGAAATACGCCTACAGCCTGCTGCTTTCCTCGGAAGATCCAATTGCCACCAATCTCTATGCGACGGCGCAGGGCGATCACGCGGGGGCCTCCATGGCCGAGCGTCGGATCTACCTGATCGAGGAAGACGGGGTGATCTATGGCGTTACTGCCGGCGTTGACGGGATCGGTGACGCGGACGAGTTCGATGGTGTCGACACGACGCAGGACGAATACGTTGCCTTCAAGATCGAGCTGCTCAATGCGAGCGATCCTGAAAACGTCCAGCTTCAGGTGACCCATTATCTGGCGATCGATCATGGCGGCACCGAAGATCCTGCGGTGTTCGATGAAGAACTGGTCATGACCCTCGCAACAGGGGAAGATCTGTCGCTGAAGCGGACCGTGACGATTATTGACGGTGATGATGACGAAGTCAGCGCCAATGACAGCGTTGCGATTGCGGACGATGCGGGCGGCTTCCTCAGCTTCGATGACACGGGCATCGCGGTGAGTGTCAGCACGACGAGTGCGACGCTGAGCGGGCTTGAGGTTGACGAGACGGTTGGCACCGACCGCGCGGATGAGGCCAATAGCGAAACGGCGAATGGCAATAGCGATGACGCGGTTGGCAAGCTTGGCGTCGTGACCTCGGTCGAGAAGATCGGGACGCTGTTCACCGAGACGGTGACGGAGGATACCGACGGCCATGACAGTGCCGCCGACAGCGACAGCTACAAGCTTGTGCTGGTGGATACCTCGGGCGCTGAACCCGATCCGACGGCGACGACGCTGGCGACGACGCTCTCGGTTTCGGGCGGTGCCACGGGGTATGTCGCGGGAACCGCGTCGATCACGCTCGTGCTGTCGAGCGGGGTCGTTTACGGCATGTATAACGGCGACACCGACCCGACCGACGGCAGCGCGAATATTGCCTTCACCGTCGAGCTGACGGCGACCGACGAAGACGGCAAGGTCAAGGTCACGCTCTATGAGCCGATCGCGCACAACGGCACGAGCGCCCATGACGAGGTTCTCGATCTGGTCGCGACCGACGGCTACCTGGGCGTGCAGCGCGACTACACCGTTTATGACCATGACGGCGATTTCGCCAGCGACAGCGCGATCAAGGACATCACGCCCTTCATCGACTTTGGCGATGACGGCCCGACCGCTTCGGTTTCGGCCAGCGGCAACGCGGTATCCACGTTCGCGCTGAACCTCGATGAGACCGAAGGCAGCCCCGACCGCTATGGCTCGGGCGATGCGGTGCAGGACAATGACTCGGGCGCGGATGATGTGACCAACACCGACATCGGCGGGATCACGCCCTTTGGGCAGAAGACGACGACGGTCTCGGGCGGGCTCAAGACGCTGTTCACGGTCTCGACCGACCCCGGGCAGGACGACCCTGGCGCGACCTCCTACAAGTTCGAGTTCGTGCTGACCGATGGCGATGCCGATGGGGTGGAGACCACGCTGAAAACCAGCGTCAATGGCAAGACGATCGTTCTGACGCTGGAGGATCTGGACGGCGACGGGGTGAATGAACTTGTCGGGCGCGAGGAGACCTCGGACGCGGTCGCCTTCGTGGTCAGTATCGAGAACCCGACCTCAGGGACGGATGCGCAACTGACCTTCCGGCAGATGCTGGCCTTCGAGCACCCAACCTCGCCCAGCACGTATGATGAGCTCGCCTCGATCCTGACGGCGCAGGACAATGACAGCGTGGGCATCAAGCTGACGGTGACGCAGACCGACTCGGAAGGCGACAGCGAGGCCGCAACCCATACGCGCACCATCGTCGATGACACCAACACCATCTTCTCGTCGGATGACGATGGGCCTGATATCGGCGGCGTCGACAATGATATCGCCGATGCCGATATCAAGTTCGTGTCTTCGGGCGCGAATTCGAGCGCGGAGGTCGATCTTGAAGCCGCGATGGGCCGAGACTTTGTCGGCTCCTCGGGTGGGGTGACGATCACCGATTTCGAACCGACGCTGGTCTATTCCTATCCGAACCTCACCCTGACGCTGACCGGCGACTACACCGACGACACGATGAAGGAGGTTGTCTATTACATCGAAGACGGAACTGCCGGATACGACGGCACCGAGACGGTCTATTTCCGTATGCTGCTGGACGACAGCGACGCAGATCCGACGAACTGGACCTACACTTGGAGTTCCGAGCAGGACCCGCCCGAGCCGAACCTCGAATTCGACTTTGACGGATTCCCATCGGGGCAGCAGATCTACGGCGTTTTCGGACCGAACTCTCCGACCGGCAATGGCGATGCGCTGTTGGTCATTCCTGACGGGATCGTACTGAAAGCGAACGGGACGCGGGATTCCTCGGCTTCGACCTCGCTCAACTCCTCGAATGCCGAGGCCTCGGGCACGGCTCTTGGGATCAGCGGCCAGTCCGTGGATGACGGCGAGACGATGTATTTCTTCTCGATCGAGGAGCCCACGGACGCGATTACCGTTGGGGCGGCGGGCTTTGACAAGACATCCTACAAGAACGGCAACACGCTGGATTTCGATGGTTTCATCGACCGTACCAGCGCGCAGATCGAGATCGCCCAGACCACGCCGAACGGCTCGGAAGTCGATTTGACGATTGCGGCCTACAACATGACGAGTAACGACGCACCGGTCAGTTCGACGACCTTCCTGCAAAATCCGCTCGGAGTGGCGCACACGACCGTTCAGATCACCTCGGTGAAAATCTACGACGGGGAGCCGATGGAGGATGAGTCGAACCTGGTCGCGACGGCCACGATCTCGGGCGATGGCTCGACCGAGAGCTTCGTGATCGAGGCGGCCTATGCCGGGATCTACACCGGCACCGTGATCGATAACGGTGACAAGACAGTAGAAGTCACCGACGTGCTTGATGACTATACCGTCGAGGTCGGCACGGCATCGGGTGCGGATACGTTCGGGGTGACCAATACCGACGATGACGGCGACAGCTTCGATATCGGCGGGGTGAACTTCCTTGAGGCGCAGCTGACGCCCGACAAGCAACTCGATTGGGAGATCACGATCACCGATTTCGATGGCGACACCGATAGTGTCGATATCACGACCGGCATCGATGGCACCGATCCGACCGATACGCTCGTGGTCATCTAGTGATCGCATGGGCCGGGCAGGCAATTGCCCGGCCTCATCAATTCCACCGCGGAAGGGGGATGCAAAATGGCGATCGAAAAGACCGATTTTCGTGCCACGATGCGCTCGGTGCACAGGCTGACGCCCATCCTGATCTTGCTGAGCGCGGCGCTCAACCTGCTCCTGCTGGTCGGGGCGATCTACATGCTCCAGATCTATGACCGTGTGCTGACCAGCGGCTCGCATGACACGCTGATCTGGCTGACGGTCATCGCGGTTTTCGCAATCGCGGTGTATGCCGTGGTCGAGCGATCGCGCCGCATCATCCTGTCGCGCGCGGCCTTCTGGTTGGATCGGGAGCTGACGGCCCCCGCGATCCGCCGCCGGATGGAAGCACGGCTTGCAGGCACGCCCTCGCAGGCGGGGCCGCGCGAGGTGGCCGATCTGCGGAACTTCTATCGCGGTGACGCGGTGATGGCGCTCTATGACGCGCCCTGGGGTGCGATCTTCATCCTGTTCATCTGGGCGCTGCATCCGGTTCTGGGGATGATCGCGCTTGGCGGGGCGGGGGTGCTGTTCGGGCTGAGCCTGCTCAATGATCTGCTCACCCGCAAGCAGCAGCGCGAGGCGATGCAGGCCGTTCATGGCGCCAACGATCTGGCCATCCGCTACGTCGATGCGGGCGAGACGATCCGGCCGCTCGGCATGGGGGCTGCGCTCTTCGACCGCTGGCAAGGCCGCGCCGCCATCGCGCATGGGCGCGAGGCCGCGTTGCAGGAGCGCACCTCAAGCATCGTCAGTATCTCGCGCGGCATTCGCCTTGCGTTGCAGGTGATGATCCTTGGTGCGGGCGCGTTTCTGGTGCTGCGCGGGGATCTGACGGCAGGCGCGATGATCGCGGCCTCGATCACGCTTGGCCGGGCGCTGTCGCCCATCGAGCGGCTCACCGCCGCGTGGCGCCAGTTGCAGGCTGCGCGTGTGGCCCGTACGGCGCTGGATGCGGCGCTGAAAGTGGGAGAGGGTGGAACCCGGCTGGCGCTGCACCGCCCCAAAGGCGCGCTCTCGCTGGAGGGGGTTCATTTCGCCGCGCCCGGCAGTTCCGAGCGTATTCTGAAGAACATCAGCTTCGCGATCGAGCCGGGTACCTGTCTGGCCATCGTTGGCCCTTCGGGCGCGGGCAAGTCGAGCCTGTGCCGCCTGCTGGTCGGTGCATGGGCACCAACTGCGGGGCACGTGCGGCTGGACGGCGCGGATGTCTTCAGCTGGGACCCGGATGAGCTTGGCCACCACATCGGCTACCTTCCGCAGCGGGTGGACCTCTTTCCCGGCACCATCGCCGAGAATATCGCGCGCTTTGGCAAGATGGAGTCCGACGCCGTGATTGCCGCCGCCGAGGCCGCCGGGGTGCACAAGCTGATCCTGCGCTTCCCGAAGGGCTATGACACGGTGATCGACCCCTCGGGCGAGCAGATCTCGCTTGGACAACGCCAGCGCATCGGCCTCGCGCGGGCGCTCTACGGCGGGCCGTCCTTTGTGGTGCTCGATGAGCCGAACTCCAATCTCGATCGCGAGGGCGAGGAATGCCTGCATAACGCCATCGCCTTGCTGAAACGCGCGGGGGCGAGCGTGGTCGTGGTTTCGCACCGCGCTTCGATCCTCAAACTGGCCGATCTTGTGCTGGCCCTGAGCGAGGGGCAGGTCGAGCAATTCGGCAAGAAGGGCAGCAAGCCGCAGGTTGTCGCCGAAACCCGCGAAGTGGGTGCGGTGCGCGGCCCACGTGTGCGTATCGCGCCAGCAGGTTAGCCGTAGGGAGGGAACATGTCGTTGCCTGATGCAGAGTGGTTTCGCGCGGCACTGGGCGAGGTTCTCTCGAAGATCGAGGGGGCGACGGGCTCAGGCGCTTATGTTGCGGCGGGTGTGGCGCTGCTTCTTGGTGGCGCTTTCTGGATGGTTTTCCGGCGTCAAGCGGGGACAGGCGTTCTGGCGGGCGCGGTGCGAGCGCCCGTCCTAACCGGTCTTGTCGCGCTTGGCCTCTTTATTGGCGTGATGGGGATGTGGTCGTGGCTCGTTCCGCTTGCCGGGGCCGCCGTTGCGCCTGGGGTTTTCAGCCCGATGGGCGACACCAAGACGGTGCAGCACCTCGAAGGCGGGATCGTGAAAGAGATCCTCGTCGCCGATGGCTCGAAAGTGACTGCGGGCGCGCCGCTGATCTTGCTTGATGACACCGAAACGCGCGGGGCGCTTTCCGCGAAGACCGAGCGATATATCTATCTGCTCGCGGTCGAGGCCCGGCTGGCGGCCGAGTTGCAGGGCACCGAAATGCACGATCCGCCCGCGGCCTTCGCTGACCTGCCGCCCGAGGCGATGACGGTCTTCACCGGCCAGCAGGAGCTTTTGCAGACCCGCCGAACCACGCAGCAGGCGCGAGAGAACGTGCTGCTGGCGCGCGCCGAGCAGCTACGCACCACCGCGCACGGGATCGAAGGCGTGGTCGAGGCCAAGAACCAGGAGCTCGACATCCTGCGCGGCGAAATCGCCACAGCGCGTGACCTTTATGACAAGGGCCTGCAACGGCTCCCGCAAGTGCTGGCGCTGGAGCGCGAAAGCGCGAGTGTGCGTTCGGAAATCGCGCAGTCCCAGACCGAGATCGCCCGCATCGGCGAGCAGGTCGCCGAGACGCAGCTGCAAATGCAGACCCTGCGCGAGGAGATGCTTGAGGCCGCAAGTGGCGAGCTTGCGCAGACCCGCGCCGAACTGGCGCTGACCCGCAGCGATCTGCCCGCCTATCGGGACCGGTTGGAACGACTTGTCATTCGTGCCCCGGTCTCGGGTACCGTGGCGAACATGCAGGTCGCGACCATGAGCGGGGTGATCAAGCCGGGGCAGGCGCTGCTGGACATCGTGCCCGCCGATATCGAACTGCTGGCCGAGGCGCGCGTGCGCCCGACCGACATCGACAGAATCTACACCGGTATGCGCGTTCGGGTCGTGCTGACGGCCTACCGCCAGCGCAACCTGCCGCAGATCTTTGGCCAGGTGCGCTCGGTCTCGGCGGACCGCATCATCGACGAGCGCACCGACGTGCCCTATTTCATGGCCGATGTCAGCGTAGATCAGGAGGCACTGAGAAGTCTGCCCGACGTGGTGCTCACCTCTGGGATGCCGGTCGAGATCATCTTCCTCGACGACGAACAGACGCTGGTCAGCTACCTGCTCGATCCGGTCAGGACCTCGTTCAACCGCAGCTTCGTGGGGCACTAGAGAGGGTCTGCTGGTCGCGCTGCGCAAGAGCTTGATGTACTGGGGTCGAGCTATCGGCGGATGGGTGGCTACAGCATGTTGCGTCGGCGTGGTGTGAAATCGCTTCCCACTCAGCACGAGGATATCGTGCGGGCTCTGCCTCTGGCGAACCAGATCTGCCACCCCGCAGTGATGATGCGCCGCAGCGCGATTGCCGAAGCCGGCGGATATGATCCGCGCTTCCGACTGGCGCAGGACTACGATCTGTGGCTGCGCATGATCGGCTCGGCGCGCTTCGGGAATCTGCCCGAGCCGCTTTTGAACATGCGGCGGCATGTGGGGCGCAGTTCAGGTCCGGCGAATCGCGCGCGGCACACGCATTTCAGCATCACAGCCTCGGTCAATCATTTCCGCCGGCAGTCTGGTCAGCCCGAGTTTGATCCGGCCTGCACGGCGGAGGATCTCGCGCAGGGGATGCTGGATCTGCTGAGCCTTGGCTCCGAGGTGGATCATGATCGCAAGGCGCTTGTCCGCCACGCGGAACGATTTATCCGCAACTGTCCCTGCGACCCGGCTATCTGCGCGCGCCTCGCGCAGGCAGTACTGTCGCTGTCGGGCCTGAATGACCGCATCAAGCTGCGCCTCTACCGCTTCTTGCAGCGCAGTCACATGCGCGGGGCATAGGCGGGGCAGCACCCCCTCGCAAGAGTGCGGCGGATTGGGTAGGTGATAGGGATGATACAGATTCCCGATACCCTTGCCGCCTGTGCTGTTGATGTTCTGACCACCGCCGACGCGATGGAGAAAACCGCGAAGTCGCGGCTTTATGCCAAGGCCTGGTTCGAGGGGCGCGCCGCTGGCCAACCCATGCCCATCGGTAGCGCCGAGCCGCCCGCGCGACCGGCGCGGCCCGAGCGCCCCGAATTGCTGGCACCGCGCGATGTGCCGCGCCGCAGGCCTGGAACCCCTGCGGGACGCAAGGCGCTGCTGCACGCTGTGGCGCATATCGAACTGAACGCCGTCGATCTGCACTGGGATATCATCGCGCGCTTCACCGCGACGCCGATGCCGCTAGGTTTCTACGACGACTGGGTGAAATCGGCCGACGAAGAGGCCAAGCATTTCCGGCTGATCAGCGACTGCCTTGCAACGCTTGGCAGCTACTATGGCGAGCTTCCGGCCCATGCCGGCATGTGGCGCGCAGCCGAGGACACTGCAACGGACCTCATGGGGCGCCTGACGGTCGTGCCCATGGTGCTTGAGGCGCGCGGGCTTGATGTGACGCCGGGCATGATCGAGATTTTCCGCAAGGCCGACCAGCCTGATGCTATCGCCTCGCTTGAGACGATCTACGCCGAAGAGGTGGGGCATGTCGCCTATGGCTCGAAATGGTTCCACTTTCTCTGTGGACGGCACGAGATGGACCCGAAAGAGACGTTCCACGCCCTGGTGCGCAAGTATTTCCATGGGGCGCTGAAGCCGCCCTTCAACGAGGAAAAGCGCGCCGAGGCGGGCATTCCCCCCGATTTCTACTGGCCACTGGCCGAGCAGGCCGAGTAGCGCGGCATCCTGTCCGGGGGCGCGGGCGGTTTTTCGCTGGCCCTGCGCGGTTGCCCAAGACTAGGGTGATCGCAAAGAACAGGAGGAACCACGAAATGCCCGGTCTGCGTCCCGATGTCGATCCCGATGGCCTGAGCGAGTTCTCGGTCGTTTTCACCGACCGCTCGCTGAACCATATGTCCGCACGTTTTCAAGGTGTTATGCGCGACATCTCATCCATGTTGCGAGAGGTTTATGGCGCCGGGGCCGTCGCCCTGGTGCCCGGTGGCGGCACCTTCGCGATGGAGGCCGTGGCACGCCAGTTCGCCGGTGGGCGTCACGCGCTGATCGTGCGCAACGGCTGGTTCTCTTATCGCTGGACGCAGATTTTCGAGGCAGGTGGTTTTGCCAGCGACACGACCGTGGTCATGGCGCGCCCGGCCGGGAATGTCCCGCAGCCCGCCTATGCGCCGCCGCCCATCGAAGAGGTCATCGCGCGTATCCGCGAGGCGCGGCCCGAGGTTGTCTTTGCGCCGCATGTCGAAACCTCCTCGGGGATCATCCTGCCCGATGATTATATCCGTGCCATGGCCGAGGCCGCGCATGAGGTGGGTGCGCTGCTGGTGCTCGACTGTATCGCCTCGGGGTGCATCTGGGTCGATATGCAGGCGACGGGCGTCGATGTGCTGATCTCAGCGCCGCAAAAGGGCTGGTCGGCCTCGCCCTCAGCGGGGATGGTGATGATGTCGGCACGCGCCGCTGCACTGCTGGAAGAGACGGTATCGAACTCTTTCGCGATGGACCTCAAGAAGTGGCGCGCGATTATGGCGGCCTATGAGGGGGGCGGTCACGCCTATCACGCAACCATGCCGACCGATGCACTGGTCGGCCTGCGCGATGCGATGGCCGAGACACGGGTGCTTGGCTTCGACGCGATGAAAGAGGCGCAATGGGCGCTTGGTCGCGCGGTGCGCGAGATGCTGGCGGAGAAGGGTGTGCGCTCGGTCGCGGCGCAGGGGTTTGGTGCGCCGGGGGTTGTGGTGTCCTATACCGACGACCCGGATATTCAGAACGGCAAGAAATTCCTCGCCGAGGGGATGCAGATTGCCGCCGGTGTGCCGCTGCAAGTGGGCGAGGGGGCCGAGTTCCGCACTTTCCGTCTTGGCCTTTTCGGGCTCGACAAGATCACCGACATCGATGGCACGGTGGCCCGCCTGCGCGCCGTTGTCGATCGGGTTCTGTAAAGCGATGGGGCAAGGCGCCAAGCCTTGCCCCGCTCATCCGTTCAGGTGCCGCTGCGGATCTGGCTGAGCGTGCGCGCCGGCGTGATCGCCTCGGGGTCAAGGCGCACCTCGATGATTGCGGGCTTGCCGCTGGCGCGGGCGCGCTCGAACGCGGGACCGAAGTCTTCGGTGCGTGCGACCAGCTCTCCGTGACCGCCATAGGCCTCGGCGAAAGCCACGAAGTCGGGGTTCACCAGATCGGTTCCGCTGACACGACCGGGGTAGTCGCGTTCCTGATGCATGCGGATCGTGCCGTAGATGCCGTTGTTCACAAGCACGGTGATCAGCGGAAGGCCGTAGCGCACGGCGGTAATGAATTCCTGCCCGTGCATCATGAAGCAACCATCGCCCGCGAAACAGATTACCTCGCGCTCGGGGAACAGCTTCTTCGCGGCAACGGCGGCAGGCAGTCCGTAGCCCATCGACCCCGAGGTCGGCGCCGCCTGCGTGTTGAACTGCCGGAAGCGGTGATAGCGATGCACCCAGGTCGCGTAATTGCCTGCGCCATTGGTGAAGATCGCATCTGGGGCGGTGTTGGCCTCGATCCACTCCATGATCGGGCCCATCTGCACGTCGCCGGGGCCGGTTTTCGGAGGGGTGGACCAGGCAAGGTAGCTGTCATGCATTCGCGCGGTGCGCTCAGCCCAGACCGGCGCGGCTGCGGGTTCCAGCGCCGCAAGGGCAGCGCAAAACGCATCGGGCGCGGCGCAGATCGGCAGGTCGGCACAGTAGACGCGACCCAGTTCATCCGGGTCGGGATAAACGTGAACCAGCTTTTGCGCGGGGTAGGGGACATCGATCAGCGTGTAGCGCGACGAGGGCATCTCGGACATCCGTGCGCCGATCAGGATCAGCAGGTCGGATTTCTTGATCTCCTCGGCCAGCGCCGGGTTGATACCGATCCCGACATCGCCCGCATAACTCGGGTGCAGGTGATCAAACAGCATCTGCCGCCGGAACGAGCAGCCGACCGGAAGCTGGAAGCGTTCTGCAAAGCGCGTGATCTCGGCTACGGCGGCGTCGCTCCAACGAGTGCCGCCAAGGATCACCATCGGGCGCTTGGCCTGCGCGAGCGCCTCGGCCAGTGCCGCGATCTGCTGCGGGCCGGGATGGGCCTCGACGGGCATATAGGGCTGCGCCTCCGGCGCCTCGACCAGATCGTCGAGCATGTCTTCAGGCAGCGTCAAAACGACGGGACCGGGGCGCCCCGAGGTCGCCACCGCGAAGGCGCGGGTCACGAATTCCGGGATGCGGCTGGCGTCGTCGATCTCGCCCACCCATTTGGCGAACTCGGTGAAGGCACGGCGGTATTCGACCTCCTGAAAAGCCTCGCGTTCACGTGCCGGGCGCTGGACCTGGCCGATAAACAGGATCATCGGGATCGCGTCCTGATGGGCGATATGCAGACCAGCGCTTGCGTTCGTCGCGCCCGGCCCGCGCGTTACCATGCAGATGCCGGGTTGCCCGGTCAGGCGGCCCCAGCAGTCGGCCATCATCGCCGCGCCGCCTTCCTGACGGCAGACCATGACATCGATCCCGCTGTCATAGAGCGCGTCCAGCACGGCCAGATAGCTCTCGCCGGGCACACAGCTGATCTGCTTCACGCCGTTCGCCTTCAGCGCCTCGACGATCAGTTGGCCACCTGTCTTCATCGTATTCCTCCGGTCCTTCGGGCTCTGCACGGCCCCGTTTCGCGATTCCTATACCCTGCGCGCCGTGCCGACCAGTCCGGTGCGGTTGTGTGGGTCCGCAATCGCCTCTTTCGTGCAAGTGAATTGATCGGAGTAAGACGGGCACGAATCCGCGACAAACCGATACAATTCTGACCTCTGATGGTTTCGTTTGGCACAATCCGAATTCCAAGACCCCTTCAGGCGGGACCGGACGTTTTTGGAATGCCGCATAGCCGTCTCGGTGGCGTCGAAATCGCGGGTGACGACGGTGAGGCGCAGCGCATGGTCAGACACGTTCAGGGGCTGGCGAATGATCGTTCGCTGGTCGTGGCGCAGTCGCGCGCTGCGCGGCAGTTCAAGGCCATCCGGACGCTCGCAGCCGAGCTTTGAGGGCCTCTGATTGTTGCTGAGTAGATCTCCGGATAAGGCTCTAAATTTAAACAAAAAAAGGCCGGGCTAAGCCCGGCCGAGGAAGAGGATCCGACAGGGGACTGCGGCTCCTGAAACTTTAGAACGTGCGGCGCGCTTCGGCCGTAGCCCGCGCTGAATCCAGCCCGATATCGCGCAGCAGGTGCGGGTCCAACCGGGCAAGCGCTGCGCGGGTCTGGCGCATCTCAAGCCACTTCGTGACATGCGCACGCAGGCCGGCGCGCTTGGCGCGGAGCGGGGCAATGTGACGAAGCGAATGGCTTAGCATGACGCACCTTTTTCGTATTGATACAATTCTGTCATCTGGGTTAAACTGATCATATAAAACCCATACAAACGTATCCAGAGAAATATTGTGACTGATACAAATTGGGCTCCAGCCCTCACGCATCAATCGGGACCGAAGTATCTCTCGCTGGTGAGGGCGCTGCGCGAAGGCGTACGCCGCGGTGATCTCGCGCCCGGTACACGCTTGCCAACAGTACGTAATTTGGCTTGGAAACTCGGGGTGACACCGGGGACAGTCGCGCGTGCCTATCAGATCGCAACTCAGGAAGGGCTGCTCGAGGCCGCGGTCGGCCGTGGTACATTTGTATCGACACAATCGCGCCGCCTTGGGCCGACCGAGCCGCTCTACCGCCAGCCATTGACCGATCCGAGTGACGATGATGGCGTCGTCGATCTGCGCTCGCCGCAGTTGCCCGACGTTGGTCAGACCCAGGCGCTGGCGACGGTCATGGCGGAGGCAGCGCAAGAGCTTGGGCGGCAGTATCTCGAATACCCCGGCCTGCGCCGCGATCAGTATTGCCGCGAGGCCGCGCTGGAGTGGTTCTGGGGCTACGCGATCTCGTCCGTGATCACCGCTGATGACCTGGTTCTGACGCATGGTGGGCAGAACGGGATCAATATCGTTATGCAGTGCTGCCTTCGTGGCGACCGCCCCGTCGTTCTGTGTGAGGAGCTGGCCTATCCGGGCTTCCGCCACGCCGCGCGCCTCAATCGGGCCGAGGTTATCTCGATCGCGCTCGATGAGGAGGGCATGATTCCCGAGGCGCTCGACGCGGCCTGCCGCAAGCATGGCGGCCAGATCGTCTGTATCACGCCCGACGCGCAAAACCCGACGACGGCCCGGATGGGAAGCGCCCGACGCATCGCCATTGCCGAGGTCGCCCGCAAGCACGACCTGCAGATCATCGAGGACGATTGCTACACCGCGCCCGTCTCGGGCTTGGAAAGCCTGCGTGTGATCGCCCCAGAGCGGTCCTGGCATGTGACATCGCTCTCCAAGACGATCTCGGCCGGAATGCGGTTCGGCATTGTGGTGGCCCCCGAGGGCATGGGCGAAGCCGGGCGCCTCACCGCGCAACACAGCTACTTCGGTCTGCCGCGCCCGGTCACAGATATTGTCACGCGCCTCTTCAGCTCGGGCGAGGCCATGCGTCTGCGCCAGGCCGCTCAGGACGTGATGAGCCGCCGCTTGCAAATGGTGGTGCAGGCCTTCGGTGACCAGGATGTCTCATGGCAACCCGGCCTCAGCTTTGTCTGGCTCAGGTTGCCGCTTGGCTGGCGCGCCTCCACCTTCGCGCGCGAGGCCGAAGCCGAGGGCGTCCTGCTGCGCTCGGCCGATGAATACGTCCTGCAAGATGGTCATGCCCCGAACGCCGTGCGCATCGCCATGGCGGGTGGTGTGCCCGAAGAGCGCTTCCAACGCGCGATCCGTCGCCTCGTGCGGCTGCTTGAAAATCCGCCCGGTGACCTGCCGGTCTGATGCAAAACCCCGCGCCGGTCGGGCGCGGGGCTAAGACTGCTCTGCCTTCAATGTGGCCGAAATATCCCGGGGGTGCGGGGGCAGCGCCCCCGCTCCGCAATCCGTTACTCGGCGCGCGAGGCGCGCTTGCGCTCATGCGGGTCAAGGTGGCGCTTGCGCAGACGCACGATCTTCGGCGTCACTTCAACCAGTTCGTCATCGTTGATATAGGCGATCGCCTCTTCAAGGCTCATACGCACCGGCGGGGTCAGGCGCACGGCTTCGTCCGTGCCCGAGGCGCGCACGTTGGTCAGCTTCTTGCCCTTGAGCGGGTTGACCTCAAGATCGTTGTCGCGCGAATGCTCGCCGATGATCATGCCGGTATAGACTTGCTCCTGCGCGCCGATGAACAGCTTGCCGCGCTCCTCGAGGTTCCACAGCGCATAGGCCACCGACACGCCGTTCTCCATCGAGATCAGCACGCCCTGACGACGGCCCTGGATCGCACCCTTGTAGGGCGCCCAGTCGTGGAAGATGCGGTTAAGCACGCCGTTGCCGCGCGTGTCGGTCATGAACTCGCCCTGGTAGCCGATCAACCCGCGCGAGGGCACATGGGCGACGATGCGGGTCTTGCCGTGGCCGGCGGGGCGCATCTCGACCAGATCACCCTTGCGGTTGCCGGTCAGCTTCTCGATGACAACGCCCGAGTATTCGTCATCCACATCGACGATCACCTCTTCGATGGGCTCCATACGCTCGCCGTTCTCTTCGCGGAAGATCACGCGCGGGCGCGAAATCGACAGCTCGAAGCCCTCGCGGCGCATGTTCTCGATCAAAACGCCCATCTGCAATTCGCCGCGGCCCGAGACGACGAAGGCATCGCCACCGGGGGTGTCCTCGACGCGGATCGCGACGTTGGTTTCCGCCTCTTTCATCAGGCGCTCGCGGATGACGCGCGACTGGACCTTGTTGCCGTCACGGCCCGCCAGCGGGCTGTCGTTGATGCCGAAGGTGACCGAGATGGTCGGCGGGTCGATCGGCTGTGCGGGGATCGCGGTGTCCACGTCCAGCGCGCAAAGCGTATCGGCCACGGTGGCCTTGGTCATGCCCGCGATGGTGACGATGTCACCGGCTTCGGCCACGTCGATGGGCTGCTGCGTCAGGCCGCGGAAGGCCAGGATCTTGGTGCAGCGGAACTGCTCGATCCGCTCGCCGGTGCGCGAGAGCGCCTTGAGCGCATCGCCCACGCGCAGACGGCCCGCCTCGACGCGGCCGGTCAGGATGCGGCCGATGAACGGGTCGGCCGAAAGCGTGGTCGCGAGCATCTGGAAGGGCTCGTCGGCGCGGAACTCCTGCTTGGGCGGCTCGACATGCTTCAGGATCAGATCGAACAGCGCCGAGAGATCCTGGCGCGGGCCGTCCAGTTCTAGATCGGCCCAACCGCCGATGCCCGATGCATAGACATGCGGGAAATCAAGCTGCTCGTCGCAGGCGCCGAGGTTGGCGAAGAGGTCGAAAACCTCGTTCAGCGCGTTTTCCGGGTCGGCGGCGGGTTTGTCGACCTTGTTCAGCACCACGATCGGCTTGAGGCCAAGCGCGAGCGCCTTCGAGGTCACGAATTTGGTCTGCGGCATCGGGCCTTCGGCGGCATCGACCAGCAGGCAGACGCCATCGACCATCGACAGGATGCGCTCCACCTCGCCGCCGAAATCGGCGTGGCCGGGGGTGTCGACGATATTGATGCGGGTGCCTTTCCACTCGACCGAGGTCGCCTTGGCCAGAATGGTGATGCCGCGCTCACGCTCAATATCGTTGCTGTCCATGGCGCGCTCGGCCACTGCCTGGTTTTCGCGGAAAGCGCCGGATTGTTTCAGAAGCTGGTCAACCAGGGTCGTCTTGCCGTGGTCAACGTGTGCGATGATCGCAATGTTGCGAATGTCCATTTCGTCCGCCTGTTCGTGGTTTGGGGCGGCCATAGAGGAAATTGGTCGCCAGCGCCAGCCCGAAGCGCCGCTTAGTGCGTAGAGGAGTTGGAAAACAGGTTTATGACGAGAATGCCGGCAATGATCAGCCCGATGCCAAGCGTTGCGGCAAGGTCCAGTTTCTGCCCGAACAGCATCCAGCCCGACAGGGCGATCAGCACCATTCCGATGCCCGACCAGAGCGCGTAGGTCACCCCAAGCGGCAGCACCTTCAGCACCAGCGTGAAGAACCAGAACGCCGCTCCGAACCCGACGATCACCCCGACCGAAGGCCAGAATCGTGTGAACTGCTGGCTGGCTTGCAGGCAGGAGGAGCCGAAGGTCTCGAACACGACGGCGATCAGGAGATACAGGTAGGTCTGCATCAGGTCACGATATACCAGTCGCGGCGGTGATTGAAGGCGATCACGAGGTTCACGATCACCGCGCCGAGCAGTGACCACAGGACCCGGTCGATGGGCAGGATCCACAGCGCGACGGCAAACAGCACCAGATCGTGGGTCAGCTGTGTCCAGCCTGCCTTGATGCCGAACTTATCCTGCAAGATCACCGCGACGATGGAGACCCCGCCAAGGCTGCCCGAGTGACGAAAGAGCCCGAGCAGTCCGACACCTGCGCTGACACCGAAGAGAACCGCGGCGATGCCGGGGTGGATGGAGCCCACGGCAAAGAGCGGCTTGAGCGCCTCGGCCAGCAGCGACACGAGCGTTACCGTCATCAGACTTTTCAGGCAGAAGGCCGCGCCGCGCGCCCAATAGGCAAAGCCATAGAAGGGGATGTTGATCACGAAGAAGACAAGGCTGAAACTCCAGCCCGTGAGATAGGAGATGATCAGCGCAAGACCCGCCGTGCCACCCGTGACCAGCCCGGCCGCTCGCAGCAGGTGAATGCCCAAGGCCGCCTGGGCCGATGCGATCAGCAAGCCTTGGATATCCTCAAAGAGGGAGTAGTGCTTCTCGATTTTAAGGTCAGCAATCATGACCCACTAATGCCGCAACGCATCGGTCACGTCCATTGCCGCGCGCGCATGGCGGGAATGCGTCGGCGTCAGAGGGCGATGTAGCGATCGCGGCGATGATTGAGCGCGATCACAAGGTTCAGCACCAGCGCGCCAAGCGCCGACCAGGCGATGGTCTGCCAGTCGCGCAGGGTCAGGGCGATCGCAAAGACGCAGGCGTCGAACAGCAGTTGCGTCCAGCCCGCCTTGAACCCGGTCTTATCCTGCAAATAGAGCGCAAGAATGCCGACGCCGCCAAGGCTCGCACCATGGCGGAACAGCGCAAGCAGCGCCGAGCCGGAGACGAAGCCGATCAGAACGGCGCCTATGGCCGGGTGCAGGTTCTGGAACGAGATATACTGCGGCAGCACCATCGTCAGCGCCGAGAGAAGCGCGACCGCAAGGAAGGTCTTGAGCACGAACCCGCCTCCAAGCCGGCGATAACCGAACCAGTAGAAGGGCAGGTTGATCACGAAAAACACCGGGCCAAAGCCCCAGCCGGTCGCGTAGGACACGAGAATCGCAAGCCCCGCCGTCTGGCCCGTAACGAAACCCAGATGCGTTAGCATAAGCACGCCAAATGCCGCCATGAGGCTGCCAAAGGCGATGCCTTGCGCATCATCCAGCGGGGTGTGTCGGGCGGGGTTTTCAGCGATGATCTCGGTCATGGCGCTTTCTGTCACGCGGCGCGAGGGCCGACAAGAGCCTGTGGCGCGTCCGCAACGCGAGACGCGCAGCGGCGCGATCCATTGCATTTCCATTTGCCGCGACTCGGTCGCCTATGGTTTCTGGCGCCATCCGGCTAATTCAGACAGGAGGGCGGAACATGACTGTACACGTTTACGCCCAAGCAGCCGGCTGGCATCGCGCAGGGGCAACTGCCACCCGCACCGGAGCACGCCGACAGGCCTGATCCGTCGCCCGGACCTCAAGCGGTCCATGTCTGAACCCTCCACCGGACCTCATTGCTGATCCCGACACGGCGTTTGCGCTTTGTCACGGCTCGTCTCGGTCCGGTTTCTTCACCACAAACCAGAGGCCGGGGGCGTTTGCGCGCATTCCGGAAATCACATGACCAGACTGACCCATCATGCCGGGCCCGTGCCCGCATCCTCCATCGAAGCCGCAATCGCGATCCACGGCGCGCGGCGCGTTCTGATCGCGGCCCTGCTTGCCACGCTGCGGCCGCGTGCGGCGCGCCCTCTGGCCGCCAACTTCGTCGATCTCGACGATCACATGCGCCGCGACATCGGCCTGCCGCCGAAATCCACCTCGCCCCCAAGGCCATACTGGCAGCACTGCGGTTGGTAGCGGAGCAAATGAAAAGGGCCGGCGCTGTGCCGGCCCTTTTCATTTGCTAAGAGATTGGCTGTCTTAACCGACCAGCGCCTTGTTCAGATACTCGTCGATCTTCTCAAGGAAGCCCATCGTGGTTAGCCATTTCTGATCGGGGCCGACCAGCAGCGCCAGATCCTTGGTCATGAAACCATCCTCGACCGCCTGCACGGTGACCTTCTCAAGCGTCTCGGCAAAGCGCATCAGCTGTGCGTTGTTGTCCAGCTTGGCACGGTGCTTGAGGCCACCAGACCAAGCGTAGATCGACGCGATCGAGTTGGTCGAGGTCTGCTTGCCCGCCTGATGCTGACGATAGTGACGGGTGACGGTGCCATGGGCTGCCTCGGCCTCAACCGTCTTGCCATCGGGCGTCATCAGAACCGAGGTCATCAGCCCGAGCGAGCCGAAGCCCTGCGCCACGGTATCCGACTGCACATCGCCGTCGTAGTTCTTGCAGGCCCAGACGTAGCCGCCTGACCATTTCAGCGCCGAAGCGACCATGTCGTCGATCAGACGGTGCTCGTACCAGATCCCGGCGGCCTTGAACTTCTCTTCGAACTCTTCCTCATAGACCTTCTGGAACAGGTCCTTGAAGCGCCCGTCATAGGCCTTGAGGATAGTGTTCTTGGTCGAGAGATACACGGGCCAGCCGAGGTTCAGACCATAGTTCAGCGAGGCCCGTGCGAAGTCGATGATCGAGTCGTCGAGGTTATACATCCCCATGTAGACGCCCGAGGAGGGGGCCTTATAGACCTCTTTCTCGATCACGGTTCCGTCCTCGCCGACGAATTTCATCGTCAGCTTGCCCTTGCCCGGGAAGCGGAAATCGGTGGCCTTGTACTGGTCGCCGAAGGCGTGGCGACCGACAACGATCGGCTTGGTCCAGCCGGGAACCAGACGCGGCACGTTGCGGCAGATGATCGGCTGGCGGAAGATCACGCCGCCCAGGATGTTGCGGATCGTGCCGTTGGGCGACTTCCACATCTGCTTGAGGCCGAATTCCTCGACGCGGGCCTCGTCGGGGGTGATCGTGGCGCATTTCACGCCAACGCCGTGTTCCTTGATCGCCAGGGCGGCGTCGATGGTGATCTGGTCCTCGGTGCGGTCGCGCTCTTCGATGCCCAGATCGTAATAGAGCAGGTCGAGGTCGAGATAGGGCAGGATCAGTTTCTTCTTGATGAAGTCCCAGATGATCCGCGTCATCTCGTCGCCGTCGAGTTCGACGACGGGGTTTTCAACCTTGATCTTCGTCATGACTTGCTCCGCGCATGAATAAGTGATGCGCGGCTCATACCCCATTCCGGAGGAAAAGGCCATAGTCGGTATGCATTGGTATACCGAAAATTATCTCAGCGGCCGCGAAGTGTGAACCAGGGGCGAATGCGGTCCTGAACCCAGGCCCAGACCGCGGGCAGTCCGTGCGACACCTTGGCGCCGACGCGGGATTCAAGCTGTTCCCAATTTACATCGTACTCCAGCCAGCTGCCGCCGCCGCCTTCGAGGTTCAGCATCACGGGCTGCACCCGATCAAGGCTTTTCGCAAAGATCGCGGTGGGGGTCTGGGCGGCCTCAAACTCGTGCCAGGTCGCTTCAAGTTCGGCGCGTAAGTCGTTGGGGAGAAGTCCGAATAAACGCTCAGCCGCGGCCGCTTCGGCGGCCTGAATATCGGCCGAGCCATGGGCCGTGCCGTCCGAGGAATGGATCGGCACGTCACCCACGTCGATCTCGACCAGATCGTGCAGCAAAAGCATCCGGATCGCGCGGTTCACGTCCACGCCGGGGCCGGCCTGATCGGCCAGCACCAGCGCGTAAAGCGCAAGCGTCCAGCTATGCTCGGCCGAGTTCTCGCGGCGCGAGTTATCCGCAAGCGGGGTGGCCCGATAGACGGATTTGAGCTTCTCAGCCTCCAGCAGAAAGGCGAATTGCTGCGAGAGGCGCTCGGTCATCTAGTGCCCGCCCTCGGTGTCGCGAGGCGCGGCGGGGGCCTTGGTGCCCTCGCGCCGGGCGCGGATCGTCTCGTCAAGGAACTTGCGCGCGCGCTGCTCGGACAGGCGCAGGCGGCACGAGGTGTTGAAAGCCTCTTGCAGCGAGGGCGAGGAGGTGCCGATGACCTTGCTCACTTCCATGTAAAGCCGGTCATCGTCGAACTCCTTCATGGCCGCCATCACATCGGCGGCCAATGCGTCGGCCAGTTCGTCGAGCAGAGCCATCAGCGCGAGCCCTCGGTCAGGCGACGCTTCACATAGCCCTGAACCGAGTCGATCATCGGCTTCATATGTGCTTCGTCATCCTTGAAGAAGTGGTCGGCGCCTTCGACTTCCTCGTGGGTGATGGTGATGCCCTTCTGCTCGCGCAGCTTGGACACCAGCGTATGCGTGTCCTTCGGCGGCGCCACGCGGTCGGCGGTGCCGTTGATGATCAGGCCGGACGAGGGGCAGGGCGCAAGGAAGCTGAAGTCATACATGTTCGCGGGCGGCGCGACGGAGATGAATCCGGTGATCTCGGGGCGGCGCATCAGCAGTTGCATCCCGATCCAGGCGCCGAACGAGAACCCGGCCACCCAGCAATGTTTCGAATTCGGGTTCATCGCTTGCAGGTAATCAAGCGCCGAGGCTGCATCTGACAGCTCGCCAATGCCCTGGTCATACTCGCCCTGGCTGCGGCCGACGCCCCGGAAGTTGAAGCGCAGAACGGTGAAGCCGATCTTATGGAAGGCGTAGTGCAGGTTATAGACGACGCGGTTGTTCATCGTGCCGCCGAACTGCGGATCGGGGTGCAGGATGATCGCGATCGGCGCGTCCGGCATGGGCTGCGGATGGTAGCGGCCCTCGAGGCGTCCTTCGGGACCGGGGAAAATGACTTCGGGCATCGGCTCTCGCTGCTTTATTCTCTGGGTCCGGGGGTGCGACGGTGCGTATGCTTGACGCTTTCGCTCAGACACCCTAGGACGGGGCAATCCCCGGCGGGATGCCGGGAATATGGGTGGAATTGAGTTAAGCGGCCCAAGGCGCGGCGTCAATGCTTTGCCCCGCATTTGCAATGCGAACGGGCGCTTGGGGGAGGCGGCGATGAAACTTTCGACCAAAGGACGCTATGCGATGGTGGCGTTGGTGGATCTGGCGATGGCCGGCCCCGATGCGATGACCTCGCTTGCCGCGATCTCGAAGCGTCAGGATATCTCGCTGCCCTACCTCGAACAGTTGTTCGTGCGGCTGCGCCGCGCGGGGCTGGTGGAGTCGGTGCGCGGCCCGGGTGGCGGCTATCGCCTGGCCCGCAACCCCGAGGAAATTCGCGTCTCCGAGATTTTCGAGGCGGTCGATGAAACGGTCAGCGCGCTGCATGTGGGGGCGGGCGCCTCGGGCGGCATTTCGGGGTCGCGCGCGCAATCGCTGTCGAACCGGCTGTGGGAGAGCCTGAGCGCGCAGGTATTCGTCTTCCTGCACCAGACCACGCTGGCCGATGTGACGAAGAACGCGTTGAAACCCTGTCCGGCGGTGCCGTCGCTGTTTTCGGTGGTGGACGAGTGACACAACTGCGCCAAGCGAAAGGCCGGGGATGAGCCGACGGGTCTATCTTGACTGGAACGCGACCGCGCCGCTGCGCCCCGAGGCGCGCGCGGCGATGATCGCGGCGATGGATGTGGTGGGCAATCCGTCCTCGGTCCATGCGGAGGGGCGGGCGGCCAAGGCGCTGATGGAGCGCGCACGCGCCCAGGTGGCGGCAGCTTTGGGCGCCGAGGGACAGGACATCATCTTCACCTCCGGCGCCACCGAGGCGGCATCGCTTGCGCTGGCCGGGCGCGGATATGCCTGCGCGGCAATCGAGCATGACGCGGTCTCGGCCTGGTGTGCGGAGGATCTGGCGGCGGACGGGTTCGGCCGGGTCTCTGTGCCCGATCCCTCACGCGCGACGCTGCAATTGGCTAATTCCGAAACCGGCGTCATCCAGCAATTGCCCGAGGGGCTGGCAGTCAGCGACCTGACGCAGGCCTTTGGCAAGATCCCCTTTGCCTTCAACTGGCTTGGCGTGACGGCGGGGCTGGTCTCGGCCCACAAGCTGGGCGGCCCCAAGGGGATCGGTGCGCTTGTCGTGCGGCGGGGCACCGATATCGCGGCGCAACTGCGGGGTGGCGGGCAGGAAATGGGCCGTCGTGCGGGCACCGAGAACCTGATCGGAATTGCGGGTTTTGGCGCGGCCGCCGAGGCTGCCGCGCGCGATCTGGCGGCGGGCGTCTGGGAAGAAGTCGCTGAAATTAGAAATATTCTAAAGAATGCTCTGGAAGAGAGCGGTGAGACGCTCTATTTTCCGGGTTGGGAGACATCGGGAGATCATTCGGCGGACGGAGGCCAGGGGCCTGCGATCCTGCCTAATACGCTTTCGATTGTCAGCCCCGGCTGGAAGGGCGAGACGCAGGTGATGCGGCTGGATCTGACGGGGTTCGGCGTGTCGGCAGGCTCGGCCTGTTCCTCGGGCAAGGTCCGCGCGAGCAAGGTTTTGCGCGCGATGGGTTGGTCCGAGGATATGGCGGCATCCGCGTTGCGGGTCTCGCTCGGGCCGGGGGTTACGAAGGATGAGGTTCTGCGCTTTGCCGAGGCTTTCGGCGCGGCACTTAAAAAACATCGCGCAAGAGTCTGACGCGGAAAGGAATATGGCTTTGGAACAGGAACTGGACGTCCGTGAGGGCGTGGATCGTGAAACGGTCGAGACCGTCCAGAACATGGGCTCCTACAAATATGGTTGGGAGACCGAGATCGAGATGGAATACGCCCCCAAGGGCATTTCCGAAGAGATCGTGCGCCTGATTTCGTCCAAGAATGACGAGCCCGAGTGGATGCTGGAATGGCGCCTTGCCGCCTATCGCCGTTGGGTGACTATGGTCGAGCCGAAGTGGGCGATGCTGCATTACCCCGAGATCGACTATCAGGACCTCTACTACTATGCCCGCCCCAAGAGCATGGAGAAGAAGCCCAAGTCGCTCGACGAGGTCGATCCCAAGCTGCTGGCAACTTACGAAAAGCTGGGTATCCCGCTGAAGGAGCAACTGATCCTTGCCGGCGTCGAGGGTGCCGAGAATTTCGTCGAGGGTGAGCGTCAGGTCGCCGTCGATGCGGTCTTCGACTCGGTCTCGGTCGGCACCACCTTCAAGGCCAAACTGGCCGAGGCGGGGGTGATCTTCTGCTCGATCTCCGAGGCGATCAAGGAGCACCCGGAGCTGGTCAAGAAATACCTCGGCTCGGTCGTGCCGCAGTCGGATAACTTCTTCGCCACGCTGAACTCGGCCGTGTTCTCTGATGGCTCGTTCGTCTACATCCCGCCGGGCACCCGCTGCCCGATGGAGCTGTCGACCTATTTCCGCATCAACGCCGAGAACACCGGGCAGTTCGAGCGCACGCTGATCGTGGCCGACAAGGGGTCGTATGTCAGCTACCTCGAAGGCTGCACCGCGCCCAAGCGCGACACTGCGCAGCTACACGCGGCCGTCGTCGAGATCGTGATTCTCGAGGATGCCGAGGTCAAATATTCGACCGTGCAGAACTGGTTCCCAGGCGACGAGGAAGGCAAGGGCGGGATCTATAACTTCGTCACCAAGCGCGCCGATTGCCGTGGCGACCGCGCCAAGGTGATGTGGACCCAGGTCGAGACCGGCTCGGCCATCACCTGGAAATACCCGTCCTGCATCCTGCGCGGCGATGATACCTCGGGCGAGTTCTACTCGATCGCCATTGCCAACAACTACCAGCAGGCCGACACGGGCACCAAGATGATCCATCTTGGCAAGAACTCGAAGTCGCGCATCGTGTCCAAGGGGATCTCGGCGGGGCAGGCGCAGAACACCTACCGCGGGCTGGTGACGATGCACCCCAAGGCCAAGAACTCGCGCAACTATACGCAGTGCGACAGCCTGCTGATCGGCGACAAATGCGGGGCGCACACCGTTCCCTATATCGAGGTCAAGAACAACTCGAGCCGGGTCGAGCACGAGGCGACGACCAGCAAGGTCGATGACGATCAGCTGTTCTACTGCCGCGCGCGTGGCATGGACGAGGAAGAGGCCGTCGCGCTTGTCGTGAACGGTTTCTGCCGCGAGGTGCTGCAAGCCCTGCCGATGGAATTTGCCATGGAGGCGCAGAGCCTCGTGGCGATTTCGCTTGAAGGCAGCGTCGGCTGATCGACGCTGTCTTGCCAATCTTGGGCGCCTGACGCTGCCGGGAACTCGACTTGAAAACCATTGCCGCCATACGAACGAACCACTGGGGGGAGGATGCCGAGCGCGTCTTCGCCCAGCTGGCGCCCGTATGGGGCGATCGGCTGGTGACAGTGTTCCACAACCGGCCTGAGGGGATGGCACTACCGTTGCCGGTGGTGGACATCAACGACGCTTGGGTTGAGCAGAACGGGTTGCGCGTGCTGCCCGACTGGGGCTGGCGCTGCGGCGATTACTGCCTTTACGCGCTGCGGCAAGCCTATCCAGATGCCGAGCACTTTTGGCTGATCGAGCCCGATGTGTTCTTCAAAGGCGATGTCGGGGCGTTCTTTGACCGCTTTGCGGATCGCGACGAGGATTGTCTTGGGGTTTCGATTGAGGAGTTGCCGGTGGGTAACGTCTCATTCAAGCCCATACCGGGCCTAACACTCCTTCGATCCATATTCGCGCTTGTTCGCTTCTCTGGCCGCGCGATCGAGATGCTTCGGATCAAGCGGCAAGAGTATTTTCAAACTCCGGTTCGGCCGTTTCGGGCGCTGAACGACGAGTGCTTTTGTTTTTCGTTCTTGCACGCTTCCGATGGCTTCAGCCTCGGCAGTATGGCTTCTATCGCGCCAGATTTGATTCAGTCGGCAACGATGCGGACAGACCCTGACCGCTTGCCAGAGTCGGTGCCTAGCAGTGTACCCCAAGGCGTCTTCCACCCTGTGCGCTGCCACGGCTCATTTCGTGCTGCGGTGTCCAGGCGTCTCGCCGCACGGGGAGCGCCTTTTGGTTTGCTTGTTCATCAGTTGCAGTATCTGGAGTCGTGGGAGATTGACGAGCTTGCGCGCGAGGCGGCAGAGCATCTCAAAGCAACGATGCATCAGCAGAGGCTTCAGCAAATCAGAAAGAACCAGCGCCGTGGATAAGCGAATTGCGAAATATCCGGGGCGGGAGGTTGGCGGGGCTGCTGCCTCGGGGCGGCACGCGCCAATGCTCTCAGCGTTCGTGCCAACCCTTTGGGGGGGCAGCATTCTTTCTTGGGTTCCTGCTCAGATTGTTGCCGCTTCCGATACTGTTCGTCACGGCTCCGGCGTTCGTTCGCCGTATTTCTGGCGTAATCGCGTGATTTCTTTGTCCAAACAAGGAATTGGGGACGAAGCGCCGCATGTCTGTGTCAACGACGACGTTTGCCGAGCGACTGAAGCGTATCGAGGCAAGCCGCGAGAACGCGAAGGGCAACATCATCCTGCATGTCGGCGAAAACGAGATGCGCGTGCGCTCGCTCGAGGAAGTGCGGCGACCGTCGCGTGTCCGCGAGCTGATGCAGGGCGCGCTCTATTCGCTGAACCTCGTTTGGGCCTTCCTTATCGGGTTGTTCGCGGTGGCCTTCGTGGTCGCGTTGCAGGCGCATGTCTTCACGCTCCCGCAAACAGCGTCGGAGATGTTCGGCGACGGGCAGATCATCCTTTCGATGGCTCTGGGGACGTCCTTCGCCTATGTGCTGCGCTGGATCTTGCGTCTGCGCGGTCGCAGCCTGAACGTCGTGCAACTGGTCGCGGTGGGCTTTGCGGTTTGCTCGCTGCACAATCTCGCGTTCTGGATGCCCGAGGTGTCGGCCGTCCTCTTCACGCCGAGATGGGTGGAAATGTATCAGGCGTCGGCCTCGCCCGACACGTTCGTGTTCCGCGGCACGGTGATCGGCTTCGGCGTCTGACCGGCGCAGCGCTCGGCGCGGGCAGCCTTGACGGCGCAAGTGACCGCAATTGGCCGCAGACAGCGCGGCATTCTCATCATTCTATGCGTTGCGCCCGGTTCGCCCCCCGGCACGTTGGCGCTGCGAGCATTCTGACGAGACATACGCTGAACAAGCGCCCGGTAGTGGCTCTTTTCGGCCATTACGCGATGCGCGATGACCTCCGCAAGATCCAGCAATTCTCCGCTCCGACTGGAATGATCGGCCGAATGGCCGTATTCGAACTTCAACCCACTCCGATCCCGGCTGAACAGCTTGGCCGGATCGTGACAACTTACCTGCGTCCGCTTTGACCGGCGCCGAACATCGGGAACATAAAGATGCTTGAAATCAAGAACCTGCACGTCAAACTTGAAGAAGAAGACAAGGTCATCCTGAAAGGGGTGGATCTGACCGTCGAAGCAGGCAAGGTCCATGCGATCATGGGGCCGAACGGCTCGGGCAAGTCCACGCTGTCTTATGTGCTCTCGGGTCGCGACGGCTATGAAGTCACCGAAGGCTCGGCCACGCTTGAGGGCGAGGAACTGCTGGATATGGACCCGGAAGAGCGCGCGGCGGCGGGCCTGTTCCTGGCGTTCCAATACCCGGTCGAGATCCCCGGCGTGGGCAACATGACCTTCCTGCGCACCGCAGTGAACGCGCAGCGCAAGGCGCGCGGCGAGGAAGAACTCTCGGCGGGTGATTTCCTCAAGCTGGTGCGCCAGAAGGCCAAGACGCTCAAGATCGACGCCGATATGCTCAAGCGTCCGGTCAACGTGGGCTTCTCGGGCGGTGAGAAGAAGCGCAACGAAATCCTGCAAATGGCGATGCTTGAGCCGCGGATGTGCATTCTCGACGAGACCGACTCGGGCCTCGACGTGGACGCGATGCGTCTGGTGGCCGAGGGCGTGAACGCGCTGCGCGACGAGAACCGCAGCTTCCTGGTGATCACGCACTATCAGCGCCTTCTGGACCACATCAAACCGGACGTGGTGCACATTATGGCGGATGGCCGCATCATCAAGACCGGTGGGCCGGAGCTGGCGCTTGAGGTCGAGAACAACGGCTATGCGGCAATCCTGGCCGAACACGGCATCGAGGGGGTGCTCTGATGACGGCGGTCGAGAAGCAAACTCCGCTGGAGGCGCGTCTTGCGGCGATCGAACTGCCCAAGGGCGGCGCCTTCGCGGCCATGCGCGCCGATGCACTGGCGCGGCTGGTAGCGATGGGCCTGCCCGGGCGGCGCGACGAATACTGGCGCTATACCGATCCGGCGGCGCTGAACGCGCCGCTGGCACCCGCCGCCAAGCCTTTCGAGGCAAGTGACGAGACCCCGCTGTTTGATGGCATGGACCGCGTCAAGCTGGTCTTCGTGGATGGTGTTTTCGATGCCGAGGCCTCGGATTCTCTGGAACTGGCCGGGGTTGAGATCGCGCGTCTGGCGGAGGCGGAGACCGCCGACATCCACTGGGCGCAGGGACTTTACGGCACGCTGGAATCCGCCGGGCAGTCGCCCGTCGTGCGACCCTTCGCGGCGCTGAACTCGGCCGCTGCGAGCGACGGGCTGTTGATCCGCGTGACCGGCAAGGCCGCGAAACCGGTCAGCCTGATCTATGTGCACCGCTCCGAGACCTCGGACCCGATCCTGCACCACGTCATCAAGCTGGAGCCGGGCGCGGAATTCACCCTGCTTGAAAACGGCCCGGCGGGTGCGCGGTTCAACAAGGTCATGGAAGTCGATGTCGGCGCCGGTGCGCGCTTCCATCACATCCGTGCGCAGGGCCGCGATCATGAACGTCGCGCCGTGACGGGCATCTTCGCCCGTGTGGCCGAGGGCGCGCTGTTCAAGAGCTTTACGATGACCGTCAACGGCGTGCTGACGCGCAATGAATGCGTGATCGACATGGTGGGCGACGATGCGGTGGCCCATGTCGCCGGCGCGGCGCTTGGCGATGGCGCGAGCGGCGCGTTCCACCATGACGACACCGTCTTCGTCACCCATGGCGCCGAGCGTGGCGAAAGCCGCCAGGTGTTCAAGAAGGTGCTCAAGCACGGCGCGGTCGGCACGTTCCAGGGCAAGATCCTAGTCAAGCCCGGCGCGCAGAAGACCGATGGCTATCAGATCAGCCAGTCGCTGCTGCTCGATGACGACAGCCAGTTCCTTGGCAAGCCAGAGCTTGAGATCTACGCCGACGACGTGAAATGCTCGCACGGGTCCACGACCGGCGCGCTGGATGAGACGGCGATGTTCTACCTGCGCTCGCGCGGGGTGCCGCATGAGGAGGCGACGGCGCTGCTGGTTCTGTCCTTCCTGGCCGATGCGATCGACGAGATCGAGGACGAGGCGCTGAAGGACGAGATCGTTGCGCGGCTTGAGGGCTGGCTGGCGCGGCACAGGGGCTGAGATGGCGGCAGTCGATGACATCCTGCGCAGCTACCGCGCGCCTCGGGTGGTGATGCGCGCGCATCTTGCGCGTACGCCGTCCGAACCGCGGGTGCTGACCTTCCTGATGGCCGCGCTGGTCGTCATCTTCGTCGCGCAATGGCCTCGGCTGTCGCGGCTGGCGTTCGAGCAGCCGGACCTGCCGCTGACCGGGTTGATGGTGGGAACCGGGATCGCGCTGGTCGCGACGATCCCCGCATTCTACCTGCTGGCCGCCGTGGCGCGGCTGGTGGCCGGGGTCTTTGGCGGAACGGGCAGCTGGTATGGTGCGCGGCTGGCGCTGTTCTGGGCGATGCTGGCGGTGTCACCGCTGATGTTGCTTCAGGGGCTGGTTGCAGGATTCATCGGGCAGGGCGCGCAGCTTGTTCTGGTCAGTGGGTTGACCTTCGTGGCCTTCGTGCTGATCTGGGGCGGCTGCCTGCGCGTGGCCGAGTTCGAGGCGAGTGAAAAATGATTGCAGGGCTTGATCTGCGCCAAATGATCGTGCGGACCTTCCGCGAACCGCGCGTTGTCGCGCGCGAACTGATCGCGCTTAACCTGCCGCCGCGCGCGCGCGCGCTGGCGCTGGCGATTGTCATCGTGGTTTCAGCGGCGCTTGGCAGCTTTGCCGAGATCCTGTTCGCCTTCGTCACCGATCTCGATTTGGGCGAACCCACAAGCCCGGTGCCGATGGCGCTCGCGCAGGCGGCGCTGATCCTTTACGGGGCGTCGGCCATGACCGTCCTGGGCCGCAAGTTTGGCGGTCGCGGGCAGTTCCGCGATGCGTTGCTGCTGCTGACCTGGATGGAGTTTGTGCTGATCGTCGCGCAGGTCGTGCAGGTCTTGGTGATGGTGTTCTTTCCCGTCACCTCGGTCATCGCGATGATGGCAATGATGGTGCTGCTGTTCTGGCTTCTGGTGCAGTTCACGGCCGCGCTTCATGGGTTCGAAAATCTCGCCAAGGTCGCTTTCGGGGTGATCGTGGGCTTTCTGGTCAGTGCGATGGTCGCGGGAATGCTGATGGTGAGCCTTGGGTTCGTGCCTGTGCCCGTCACAGGCTGAGGAGACAGACAATGTATGATGTGGCCAAGATCCGGGCCGATTTCCCGATCCTGTCGCGGCAGGTGAACGGCAAGCCGCTGGTCTATCTGGACAATGGCGCCTCGGCGCAGAAACCGCGTTGCGTGATCGACGCGATGACCCGCGCCTATGAGGACGAATACGCCAACGTCCATCGCGGTCTGCATTACCTCTCGACGCTTGCGACAGAGAAGTACGAGGGCGTGCGCGAGATCGTGCGCCGCTTCCTGAACGCGCCGAGCGAGGATCACATCGTCTTCACCACCGGTTCGACCGAGGCGATCAACCTTGTCTCCTACGCATGGGCCGCGCCGCGCCTTGAGGCGGGTGACGAGATCGTGCTGAGCGTGCTTGAGCACCATGCCAATATCGTGCCTTGGCATTTCCTGCGCGAACGCCAAGGCGTTGTGCTGAAATGGGTGGAGCCAGAGGCCGATGGCTCGCTTGATGCGGCGAAGGTGGTCGAGGCGATCGGGCCGCGCACCAAACTGATCGCAATCACCCATATGTCGAACGTCACCGGCACGCTGGTCGATGTGAAGGCCATCACCGAGGGCGCCCATGCCAAGGGCGTGCCTGTTCTGGTCGATGGCTCGCAGGCGGCGGTGCATATGCCCGTCGATGTGGCCGATATCGGCTGCGATTTCTACGCGATCACGGGCCACAAGCTTTACGGCCCCTCGGGGTCGGGTGCGATCTACATCCGCCCCGAGCGCATGGCCGAAATGCGCCCCTTCCTGGGCGGCGGCGATATGATCGACACGGTGACGCGCGATGCGGTCACCTACAACAAGCCGCCGATGAAGTTCGAGGCGGGCACTCCCGGCATCGTGCAACAGATCGGCATGGGGGTTGCGCTCGATTACCTTATGGGGATCGGGATGGAGAATATCGCCGCGCATGAGCACGACCTGCGCGCCTATGCCGAAGAGCGTTTCAAGGGCCTGAACTGGCTGAACATCCAGGGTAACGCGCCGCAGAAGGGTGCGATCTTCTCGATGACGCTGACCGGTGCGGCCCATGCGCATGACATCTCGACCATCCTCGACAAGCGCGGGATTGCTGTGCGCGCGGGCACGCATTGCGCGATGCCGCTGATGGATTGGCTGGGTGTTTCGGCCACGGCGCGCGCCTCGTTCGGGATGTATAACACCCGCGAAGAGGTCGATGCGCTGGTGTCGGCGCTTGAGCTTTGCCACGAGCTTTTCGGCTAAGACGCGAACTGGCTGCGACCTGATGCCTCAGCCCTGCGGCGGTATTGTCGCATGGGCATAGCGTTCACATTCTCGTAATCGAATATATGGGAGGCATCCTTCGGCCATCTCCTTATTATTCGGAGCGAAGATGAAACACGCATTTTTTCGAACGGCCGTGCTCGTCTCGGCGGTCGTTCTGGGGGTAGGGGGCGCACTTGCGCAGCAAAGCCCCACCACAAATGAGACCGAGGTGGGGGCGCAGTCGCGCCCGGCGCCGGGCGCGCTGGCCGCGCGTATGAGCGATCCGGTGAAGGAACTCACCGCCGACCACACGAAATTCGAGATCCTCAAGGGCCCGTTCGCGTCGGGCCCCGAAGTGACCGCCGCCTGTCTGAGCTGCCACACGGAAGCCAGTAATCAGGTGATGCACTCGGTCCATTGGAAGTGGGAATATGAGAATCCCGCGACCGGGCAGGTTCTGGGCAAGGCCAAGGAGCTGAACGCGTTTTGCGGCAACGTCGCCTCGAACGAGACACGCTGCACCTCGTGCCATACGGGCTATGACTGGGTCGATGTGCGCCAGCCGATGCCGGACGATCCGACCAAGGTCGACTGCCTCGTATGCCACGATACCTCGGGCCAGTACGCCAAGCAGGATAACCTTGCCGGCAACCCGCCGCTTGAGCCGGTCAAGGAGGGCGCCAAGACGATCACCGGGGCCAAGGCCTCGCCCGTCGATCTGGTGAAGGCGGCGCTGTCGGTGGGCGAGCCCTCGCGCCAGAACTGCGGCAACTGCCATTTCTACGGCGGCGGCGGCGATAACGTGAAGCATGGTGACCTCAGTTCGGCGCTGTTCGATCCGCCCAAAGCGGTCGATGTGCACATGTCGAAGGACGGTGCGAATTTCGCCTGCGAAGCCTGTCACGTCTCGGACAAGCACGTTCTCGCGGGCTCGCGCTACAATACAGACGTGGTCGACCCCCACGCCGACGAGCGTAAGCCGGGCGAGGCGCGTGATGTGGCCTCGTGTACCTCGTGCCACTCGGATGAGCCGCACGAAGGCCCGAACCCGGTGTTGGCGCTCAAGCTGAACGACCACACTGACCGGGTCGCCTGTCAGACGTGCCATATCCCCGAATTCGCGCGCGGCGGCGTTGCCACCAAGACTTGGTGGGACTGGTCCACCGCGGGCAAGCTCAAGGATGGCAAGCCCTATGGCGAGGAGAACTTTACCCAGTCGGACGGCAAGCATCTTCATACCTACCTCTCGACCAAGGGCGATTTCGATTGGGCTGAGAACGTGGTGCCTTACTACGCTTGGTCGAATGGCGTCATGAGCTACACGCTGCCTGAAACCGAGATCGACCCCACGCAGATCGTCGAGATCAACTCCATCGGCGGCGAGCCGGGTGCCAAGGATGCGCGCATCTTCCCGTTCAAGAGAATGGGTGGCAAGCAGGCCTATGACACGGAACGCAACGTGCTGCTCTACAACCATGTCTACGGTCCGGGTGATGGCACGGCGCTGTGGTCCTATTTCGACTGGGAGAAATCGCTGAAATTCGCGATGGACTATGTCGGGCTGGAGTATTCGGGCAAGTTCGACTTCGTCGAGACCTACATGTACTGGCCGATCACCCATATGGTGGCGCCCAAGGATGACGCGCTGAAATGCGACAGCTGCCACAGCGAGAATGGCCGGATGGCCAATGTCGCGGGCATCTACGTCCCCGGCGGTGGTATCGGGATCGGCGGCAAGCTTGGGCTGGTGGTGTTCCTGATGGTGGTGCTTGGCGTCGTCGGTCACGGGGTGCTGCGCCTGTTCGGTCGCAAGGGAGGCCATCATGGCTGAGCATTTCGTCAAGGTTTACACCCGCTTCAACCGCGTCTGGCACTGGTCGCAGGTGGTCTCGATCATGCTGCTGTTTTTCACCGGTGCGCGGATGCTCGGGTTTCACCAGTTGGGCCCCTTCGGCCTGGCGGTGACGGTGCACACGCTCGTGGCGCTGGCGCTTTTGCTGCTGTGGGCCTTCGCCACCTTCTGGCTGTTCACCACGGGCGGCTGGCGGCAGTTCATTCCGCGTCTGGCCGGGATGGTGAAGGTCGCGCGCTTCTACGCCTTTGGCGTCTTCAAGGGCGAGGAGCATCCCTATCACAAGACCTTCGAACGGCGGCACAATCCGCTTCAGGCGCTGGCCTATTTCGCGCTGAAGATGGCGCTGTTCCCGGCGATCTGGATCTCGGGGCTGCTGTATCTGAGCTATAACCTCTGGGGCGCGAATGATGCTCAGGCGTTCTGGCTGGGGCTGGTGGCGAATATCCACGTTCTGGCAGCCTTCGCCATCGCGGCCTTCGTTGTGGCGCATGTCTATCTGCTGACCATCGGCCACGGCTTCCGCGAGCATGTCCGCCCGATGCTCACGGGTTATGACCGCGTCGATCTGACGCCCGAGGCCGAAGCCTATCTGGGGCAGAAGGGTCTGCTCAAGGATTGATCCCCGATCGTATCGCGAACCCCGGCACCTCTGGCGCCGGGGTTTTCCTTTGTCCGCGCAAAGAAAAAGCGCCGCGAATGCGGCGCTGGTTTCCTGGCATCGGTCAGGGCTGGATCAGCCGCCCCAGGTGCGAACCGGGCCGCAATCCATATGCACGAAGTTCGAGCGGGTGTATTTGCCGACACCGCCAGCGTGACACGCAGCAGCGGCCGCATACATCTGCGGTACCGAGCGCGACTTGAGGCGCAGGTCAGCGGCCATGCCTTTCATGTGCAGCGAATTCTTGGCGACGCCGCGCGACTTCGACCGCAGCATCGCGTTGGTCTTGGGGGAGCGGTAGCCCGACAGCATCATGTAAGGTTCGTTCACGTCCATCAGGCGATGCGAGGCAGCAGCGATGTCGATGGTGCGCGGGTCGATGACAGTTGCGTCGTTCGTGCGCCAGTCGCGCATGAAGTGGTTGATCTCTTTGAGGGCTTCCTTGATGTACTCGCCCTCGATCCAATAGACGGTATCGACGCTCTCGCCGGTCCGGCCCGAGTACATGCGGATGCGACGCACATCACCGGCGCCGCGGAGGATCCCGAAAGCGTTGCTCATCGTAGGGGCGGCCGTAACCATCGTCGCCGCAAAGACCCCAAGGAGCCCACGCCGGGTCGTCGTTATCATAGTCATATCGTTCGCCTGTCCTGCCTCATCGCTGTACCGTTATCTCGGCCGTGCGTAATTATTAATTCTCAAACGATGACAGTGTTATGCCATGACCTAAGTCACCTTCCAACAGTTGTTTTCGCGGTTTTGTGAGCATTTGTGAGGTTTCGGCGGTTTTTTGCGCAACTGGCGGGCTGTGGCGCGGCTGCATCGGTCGGCCTGCGGAAAAACTCGGCAGAAGCGGGTTCTGGGCAGGTGGTCTGGACAGTTCCGGCCTTTTGTTTGAACGTTGTTTCCAACGGGAGTTCATTCTTTTTCGGAGTTCTGATGTTGTCGGCATTCGGTTTGCGTCTTTCCACAGCGATCATGGTTGCGACCCTGGCCGTGGGCTTGGATGCGCCGCGTGCCGAGGCGCAGATGATTTCGGGCTTTGCTCAGGCGATTGCCGAGGTGTCTTCGGCCGATACCGCGCTTTCAGCCTTCTACGCGCAGCGTAACTATGAGCCGATCTGGACCGGCGCAGATGATGCCGCGCGCCGCGCGGCCCTGTTCGGGGCGCTCAAGATGGCCGGGGCCCATGGTCTTCCCGCCGCACGCTACGATGCCGAGGGCTTGCGCGCCCAGTTCGCCACCGTGCGTTCCGAGCGCGAGCGCGGGATGCTTGAGGTCGCGATGTCGCGCGCCTTCCTGACCTATGCGCATGACGTCTCGAACGGTGTGCTGGAGCCCAAGAAGGTCGATTCCGGCATTGTCCGCGAGATTCCCCGGCGCGACGGGCTGGTTTTGCTGCAAGGTCTGGTCGCTGCGTCGGATGAGCCGATGGCCTATATGCATGGCCTCGCGCCGCGCGGGCCGCAATATGCCCAACTGATCAAGGCGCGGCTGGATTTGCAGCGGCAGATCGCGCGCGGTGGCTGGGGGGCAACCGTGCCCGCCAAGGTGCTGCGCCCCGGCGACGATGGCCCCGCCGTCGTCGCGCTGCGCGAACGTTTGCAGGCGATGGGATACCTTGGGCGCTCGGCCACGGCGATCTATGACGTCGAAATGCAGAAGGCCGTCCAGCAGTACCAGTTCGATCTGGGCATGACCGCCGACGGCGTTGCAGGCGAAAGCACCCTCAAGGAAATCAACCGGGCGCCCGAAGAGCGGATGAAGTCCATCCTTGTCGCGATGGAGCGGCTGCGCTGGATGAACGGGCTTGAGCTTGGCACGCGCCATGTTTGGGTGAATATCGCCGATTTCTCGGTGCGGATCTTCGATAACGGCAAGCAGACCTTCGAGTCGGTGACCGTTGTCGGGCAGAACCAGGCGGACCGCCGCACGCCCGAGTTCTCGGACCAGATGGAAATGATGGTCATCAACCCGACCTGGCACGTTCCGCGCTCGATCACGGTCAAGGAATACCTGCCGATGATGCAGCGCAATCCGAACGCGGCGGGACATATCAACCTGATCGACTCGCGCGGGCGGACGGTTCCGCGCTCGGCGGTGGATTTCGCGGCCTATAACGCGCGCAACTTCCCCTTCGCGATGAAACAGCCACCCTCGGATGGCAACGCGCTCGGGCTGGTCAAGTTCCTGTTCCCGAACCCTCATAATATCTACCTGCACGATACGCCCTCGAAGTCGCTCTTCGAGAAAGAGGTGCGCGCCTATAGCCACGGCTGCATCCGGGTGGGGCGCCCGTTCGATCTGGCCTATGCGCTGCTTGCGCTCCAGACAGATGACCCGGAGGGGTTTTTCAAGAAGGTGCTGAACACCGGCGCGGAAACCACGGTCAAGCTTGAAAAGCCCGTGCCCGTGCATCTGGTCTATTTCACCGCATGGCCCACTGCGCGCGGCAAGATGGAATACCGGCGCGATATTTATGGGCGCGATGCCGCGCTTTGGTCGGCGCTGGAAAACGCCGGGGTGGAATTGCAGCTGCTGGCGCATTAAATCGGGGTAGGGCGCAGGATGGTGCCCGCTTCGAAAGGTCCGGCTCATGGCGCAAACCGTTGAAACCATTGCCAAGGCGTTGAACGCCCGGGCGGAAGGCGATTTGCAGTTGCCGATCGAGGGCGCGTCCGAGCCCTCAGCTGCGGGCGAACGTCAGATCGCCCTTGCGATGGACCCGAAATATGCGCCCGGCATTGCACTGGGCAAGGCGCGCGCGGCAATCCTGTGGGAGGGGGCCGACTGGCAATCCTACGGTCTGAGCGCAGCGATTTTCGTGGCGCGGCCCCGGCTTGCTATGGCGGGCCTGTCGAAAGCCTTTGATCCCGGCCCCGAGATCGCCCCCGGCATTCATCCCACGGCAGTCATCGACCCCACCGCCGAGATCGGCGCCGACCCCGCCATCGGGCCTTTCGTGGTCATCGGTCGGGGGGTGCGCATCGGTGCGAATGCACGCATCGCTGCGCATGTGATGATCTCCGAAGGCGCGCGGATCGGTGCGGACGCGTTGGTGCTTCAGGGCGCCAAGATCGGCGCGCGCGTCGTGATCGGTGATCGGTTCATCTGCCAGCCTGGCGCGGTGATCGGGGCGGACGGTTTTTCTTTCGTCACCCCGGAGAAATCCGGGATCGAGGAGATCCGCGAAACCCTTGGCCACCGCGAGGAGATCCGCCAGCAAAGCTGGACGCGGATCCACTCGCTCGGCACGGTCGAGATCGGCGACGACGTCGAGATCGGCGCGAATGCCTGTATCGACCGGGGTACGGTGCGCGCGACCGCGATCGGGCGGGGCACCAAACTCGATAACCTCGTGCATGTTGGGCACAACGTTCAGGTGGGCGAGGATTGCCTGCTCTGCGGTCAGGTCGGCATCGCCGGCTCCACCCGGATCGGCAACCGCGTGGTTCTGGGCGGGCAATGCGGTGTGTCCGACAATATCTTCGTGGGCGATGACGTGATTGCAGGCGGCGCCACCAAGATCATGTCGAATGCGCCGGCGGGGCGCGTGCTGCTGGGGTATCCGGCGATCAAGATGGATACCCATGTCGAGGCGTGGAAAAACATACGCCGCCTGTCGCGATTGTTTGCACAAGTCTCAGAGCTTCGGGAAACTGTTACAAAATTGGCCCAGAAGGGGAGTGCGGAGTAACCCCACAGATGAGGCCCGACGTGCAAGACCAGATCATCTCCATCATCGCCCGTGAAGCGATTCTCGAGCCCGCCGCCGTTCATCCCGACATGACCCTCGACGAGCTTGGGCTGGACAGCCTCGGCCTTGTCGAAGTGATCTTCGCCATCGAGGAAGCCTTCGACATTTCGGTTCCCTTCAATGCGAACGAGCCGAGCCAGTCGCATTTCGACATCTCCTCGGTCGGTGCCATCGTGCGCGCGGTCGAGCGGATGATCGCAGGGCAAGCGCCCGCGGCCGCCTGAGAATGAGGCGAGTTGTCATCACGGGTGCGGGCACGGTCAATGCGCTGGCGCAGGACGTTCCCGGCACCCTGAAAGCCTTTGCGGAGGGCCGCTGCGGAATTGGCCCTCTGGATTTCCCGGATGTCGAGCGGCTGAGCGTGCGGATTGGCGCGCAGGTGCGTGACTGGACGCCCGAGGCGCATTTCGAGCGCGCGCAACTGACCCTGCTCGACCCTTTCGCGCAATTCGCGCTGGTCGCCGCACGCGAGGCGATGGGGCAGGCCGGTCTGGGCAAGGCCCCCGGCGTGCCCGAGCGTTGGGGCGCGGTGATGGGCACCGCAGGCGGTGGCAACTCGACCGTCAATGACGCCTTCCGCGCGGTCTTCGCCGAGGGCAAGAACCGGGTGCATCCGTTGACAGTTCCGCGCCTGATGAACAACGCGGCGGCCTCGCATCTGTCGATGGAATGGGGGCTGATGGGCCCGTCCTTCTCGGTCGCCACAGCTTGCGCGAGTTCGAACCATGCCATCGGCCTTGCGTTCCAGATGATCCGTTCGGGAATGGCCGATGGGATGTTGGCGGGCGGCTCGGAATCGATGCTGAATTTCGGCGGGCTGAAGGCCTGGGAAGGCCTGCGTGTCATGTCCCCCGATGGCTGCCGACCGTTCTGCGCGACACGCAACGGGATGGTGCAGGGCGAAGGCGCGGGTGTCTTCGTTCTGGAAAGCTATGAAAGCGCCTCGGCGCGCGGCGCCGAGATACTGGCCGAGGTGCGCGGTTTTGCGATGACCTCGGATGCCGGCGATATTGTGGCGCCCTCGGCCGAAGGGGCTGCGCGCGCGATCAGCGGCGCATTGGCGGATGCGGGCCTAGCGGCTGATGAAATCGGCTATATCAACGCGCATGGCACCGGAACCTCTGCGAACGACCGAACGGAATGCGCGGCGATCCACGCGGCGCTTGGCGCCTCGGCCGAGCGGGTCATGGTGTCCTCGACCAAGGCGATGCACGGCCACTGCATCGGCGGCACCGGCGCGGTCGAGTTGCTGGCCTGCCTGATGGCGCTGCGCGACGGGATCATTGCGCCCACGATTAACCATGTGCAGGCGGATCCGGACTGTGCGCTGGACATCGTACCCAATACCGCGCGTCAGGTGCCCGTGCGGGCAGCGCTTTCAAATGCCTTCGCCTTCGGCGGGTTGAACGCGGTATTGGCCCTGTCGAAAGTCTAAAGAAAACGCCGCCCGAAGGGGCGGCGTTTGTCGTTCAGATGCGGCGCTGAGAGCCCCGATCACTGATTGTCGGCATTGGCCTTCTCGACGGCTTCGTAAGCGGCAGTAAAGCCCTTGAGCGAAATCGCGAGCTGCACTTTCTTGTCGGGCGCGGCCATCGGTACGATGATCATCTGAAGCTGGTTGCCCTTCTTATAGGCCGCCAGTTCTTCCTCGGTCAGGCCGATGCGGCTCACGCAGCCCATTTGCGCGCAGAAGGTGAACGGGTAGTAGCGCGGCTCGGCGGTGTCGACTGCAAGCGAAACGTTCTGCGTCAGCATCGTCTCGAGCGGCGTGACGATGGTGGCGCCCGCTACGGCCTTGCCACCCTTCGGCAGGGCGACCATGGCAATATCGGCCACGTTGTTGCCCTTGTCGTCCTTGAGCAGCTGGTACATCTGGCAGGGATCGTTGCCCTCTTCGGTACGCACGCACTGGATCGCCCAGTCGCCATGCGTCTCGGCGACATAGGTCGAGCCGGGGCCATCGGCCGCAGGCGCTTCCGGCGCGGCTTCGGTGGTCGCGGCGGGTGCCTCTGCGGCGGGGGCGGTCGCGTCTTGCGCCTGCGCAGTGACGGCCGCGAGGCTCAGGGTGAGGGCGATGAGGAGGGAGGTTTTCAGCTCGGTCATTGTTCTTTCCATCCGTTAGGAATTGCGCGCCTCTTAGCATGTCGGGCCCGGCAAGTCAGGGGAGAAATGCTCCCTCCGGGCTGGATCTGCTTGCCCAGGCAACCACAGTTGCGTGATCAAGGTGGCGGAATAGAAAAAGGGCCCCGCAAGCGGAACCCTTTTCCATTTACCCCTGTCGGACTGGCCGACTTTCTCATTGCGCGAACGCTAATTCGGAAGAAACCATACGTCAACAGTCAATTCGATCAATCCAACCAGCTGTTTTGGCAGAAAAAAGCCGCGCCTTGTGGCGCGGCCAGTCCGACAGGGAGGAAGCGCCGCGCCACAAAGCAGCTTGCCTGCGCGACAGATGCATGGTGGCACTGGCGCGTTAAGTTAGTATTGTGCGCAGCGAACGCTATTGGCGTAATTTTCTGAGTGAGGGCAGCATGACCGGGGTATTGACTGACAAGGGTGTTTTCGTGGGCGGAGGCGGCGAGGGTTATGCGACGCCGCAGGAAATGCTGCTCAAGTACGGCAATCGGCACGGGCTGATTGCAGGCGCGACGGGCACGGGCAAAACGGTCACGCTGCAAATTCTTGCCGAGGCGTTTTCCAGCGCGGGCGTTCCGGTCTTCATGTCCGACGTCAAGGGCGACCTCGCGGGGCTGGCCATGCCGGGCTCGGCCACGGCCAAGCTACATGACGCCTTCCAGAAGCGCGCCGATACCATCGGCTATGAGCTGACCTATCGCGACTACCCTGTCACGTTCTGGGATCTGTTCGGCGAACAGGGGCATCCCGTGCGCACGACGGTGTCCGAGATGGGGCCGCTGCTGCTGTCGCGCCTGATGGGCCTGACCGACGCACAGGAGGGCGTGCTGAACATCGCGTTCCACCTGGCCGATGCGGAAGGGCTTGCGTTGCTCGATCTGGCCGATCTGCGCTCGATGTTGGTGTATGTGGGCGAGAATGCCGACACGCTCTCGCTGCGTTATGGCAACGTCGCGACCGCGACGGTGGGTGCGATCCAACGCCAGTTGCTGGTGCTGGAAAACCAGGGCGCGACGAAGTTCTTTGGTGAACCCGCGCTCGATCTGGCCGATATGATGACGCTGGCACCCGACGGGCGCGGGCGGGTCAATATTCTCGCTGCGGACAAGCTCATGGCCTCGCCCCGGCTTTATGCAACCTTCCTGCTGTGGCTGTTGTCCGAGCTGTTCGAGGAACTGCCCGAGGTCGGTGATCCCGATCAACCGCGTTTTGTCTTCTTCTTCGACGAGGCGCATCTGCTGTTCGATGACGCGCCCAAGGCGCTGGTGGACAAGGTCGAGCAGGTGGCGCGCCTGATCCGCTCGAAAGGGGTGGGGGTCTATTTCATCACTCAGAACCCGGCGGATGTGCCCGAGGGCATCCTTGGCCAGCTTGGCAACCGGGTTCAGCATGCGCTGCGCGCCTTCACCGCGAAGGACCAGAAGGATCTCAAGCGCGCGGCCGAGAACTACCGCCCCAATCCACGGTTCGAGACGGAAGAGGCGATCAAGGAGGTTGGCACCGGCGAGGCAGTGACTTCGTTCCTTCAGGCGAAAGGTGTGCCGGGTGTGGTCGAGCGCACGCTGGTGCGCCCGCCGCAATCACGCCTTGGCACGCTGGCGCCTGATGAGCGGCGCGTTGTGGTGCAGTCTTCACCCTATGGGCTGAAATACGACAAGGCGATCGACCGTGAATCCGCGCATGAGATCCTAACGGCGCGGGCCACTGCGGCAGCCAATGAGGCCGCCGAAGCCGAAGCCCGCGCGGCGGAGGAAAAGCGCGAGCGAGAATTCCAGAAGGCGCGGCGCTACGAGTCGGGCAAGTCGCCGAAGGTCACGAAGTCCTCGACGACCCGGCGCAGTTCGTCGCGCTCGGATTCGGTCTTCGAAGCCTTCGGCAAGAGTCTCGCGCGTCAGATCGGAAACCAGGCCGGTCGGCAGATCGTGCGCGGGGTCCTCGGGTCGCTGTTCAAATCGCGCTAAGCTTCGGCTGCGTAGCCGGGGTGTGCGGCAGCAGCCGTGCCTCGGCCATCACGGCGATCAGAAGATCGACATGGCGCGAGATGCTATAGGCGGCATCGCCTTCCTGGCGGGCCGCCTCAAGGCGGGCTTCCTCATCGAGCAGACGCGCCAGCGCATGCTCGGGCGCTGGCGGTGCGGGGACGCGCATCAGGCGGCGCAGGTCGCGCGCTCGGCTATAGTCGCGCTGACCGAAGCGCGCAGCGCGGATCAACAGGCGCGGGCGGCGCAGCGCGGCGATTTGGGTGGCGAGTTCGGTCATGTGCATGTCTCCGGGTTGTTTTGAGGAAAAATCGCACAACCTAAACGGGTGTTGCAGATTCGACCGCTCAACCGAACGCCGGGTTTCCAGATCTTTAGAAATTTTAAAGAAATCTCGGGATCGTTCCGTTTCTTAACGGACAGGTAACCAAAGCAAACCACGGTTAAGCGGGAAGGATTGCGGCGTATTCCAATGACTTGCGCCACATTTGGGGAACGAATGACGATGACTGTATCGGTCAAGGCGGAGCTTCCCGCCTGGCTGCCCGATTATGCCCGGCTCTATCTGCGCCACGTCGAGGAAGGCGTGCCGATCCGGGAACTGGCGCGGCGCGAGGGGTGTCACGCCTCGACCGTCCTGCGCCGGGTGCGTCGGGTTGAGTCGCGTCGCGACGACCCTTTGGTCGATGAGGCGCTAGCGCAGCTTGGCGCGCGTTCGGCCCCCGATTCCCGCTTGGCCGATCAGCACAAGGACCAGGCGTCAATGACTGCAACGATCCGCACCCCGGAGATCCCGGCCGATGAAGAGATGCTTGCACGCGAGGGGCGCCGGATCTTGCGCCGTCTGGCGGAGCAGGGCGCGCTCCTGATCGTCGCGGGCGATATGGACAAGGCCGTAGTGCTGCGCGGCACGGTACGCACCGCCGTTCTGGAGCGCGCGGTGGCGCAGGCCTTCGCCTTGCAAGACTGGATCCAGGTCAAACATGCTGGCCGGGTTACGAGCTACGATATCTCGATGGCCGGGCGCGCCGCGCTCAAGCGCATGATCGAAGAGGACGCCTCAGCCTGCGGGGATACGCCCGAGGGCGAGGGAAACCCCTTCGGGGCGCAGCACCGCGACTGGGGCACGCGCGAGGTTCCCGCCGAGGAAGGCCGCCGCCGCCGGATGCGCGCCAACCTAGCTGAAAGCCCGCTTGGCGTGCTTGCCCGTCGGCGCGACGCGAATGGGCAGCCCTTCCTGACGCATGAACTCGTCGCGGCGGGAGAGCGCCTGCGCGAGGATTTCGAGCTGGCGCAGATGGGGCCGCGCGTCGCCCAGAACTGGGAGCGGTTCATGACCGGCGGTGACCGTGGTCAGTATCGCCCCGACCTCGGCCATGGCGGCGGGTCTGAGCGCGCGCGGGATCGCGTGGCGGCAGCGCTGCGCGATCTGGGGCCGGGCCTTGGCGATATGGTTCTGCGCTGCTGCTGCTTTCTTGAGGGGCTTGAGGCGGCTGAGCGGCGCCTTGGCTGGTCGGCGCGTTCGGGCAAAATCGTGCTGCGTATCGCTTTGATGCGGCTCAAGCGGCACTATGACGAGACCTATGGGGGGGCCTCGCCGCTGATCGGATAACGGTAACTTCCATCAATTGAAATTGCGCGCGGCAGCGAATGCGATAAGTGTTCGTTATGAACATCACGCTTCGCCAACTCAGCTACCTTCTCGCGATCGCGCGCACGGGCTCGTTTTCCCGCGCGGCCGAGTCGGTGCATGTCACGCAGCCCGCGCTGTCGATGCAGATAAAGGAACTGGAGGCCGAGCTTGGCCTTCAGCTCGTCGAGCGCAGACCGCGCGAGGCGCGCCTGACCCGTGCAGGGCGCATGGTCGTTGCCCGGGCCGAGCGGATCGAGGCCGAACTGCGCGCGCTCCAGGCCGAGGTGCGGACGGGCAGGGGGCAGGTCAACCTCGGGGTGATCCCGACTATCGCGCCCTATCTGCTGCCGCGCGCCTTACCGCAACTGCGCGCGCAAACCGAGGGGCTGCGCCTGCGCGAGGCGCGCACCGAAACCCTGCTATCCGAAGTCGCCTCCGGGCGTCTCGATGCAGCGATCATCGCAACGCCCGCGCCCGAATGCCACGAGGAGATCCTGTTCGACGATTGCTTCCTGTTGGCCGGAACACCCGAGTTGCTGGACCAGAATCGGGGCCTGCCGCCGAACGCGCTCGACCCCGGCGAGTTGCTCTTGCTTGAAGAGGGGCATTGTCTGGCCGATCAGGCGCTGGCGCTCTGCGGGCTGACGCGCGCGGCGCAGACGGTTGATCTGGGCGCCTCCTCGCTATCCACGCTTTGCGCGTTGGTCGGGCAGGGGATGGGGTTGACGCTGATGCCCGAGATCGCCGCCTCGGTCGAAACACAGGCCACCCCGGGCATCGCCCTTTTGCGTTTTGCTGAACAGCCGCACCGCACCCTGCGCCTTGTGCGCCGCCGGGACTGCCCCGACTGCGGGCAGTGGTTTGCACCCTTGGCCGAGGTTTTGCGCAGCGAGGGGCGCGCCTTGCTGGCCGAGATCCGCGCAAGCTTTCCCTGAGGCCGTTCCGTAACGGCATTGCCTGCCGGACCGTTTGGGCCTATCTAGGCGAAACAGCCCATATGAGGGGGAATATACCGTGCGCGAATTCAATATCCCCGGCCAGCGTCACCCGGAAAAGGCCCATAAGCCGGACCAGAGCCAGCCGAAGAAACCCGACTGGATCCGCGTCAAGGCGCCGACCTCGCAGGGATACAAGGAAACGCGCGACATCCTGAAGTCGAACAAGCTGGTTACGGTTTGCGAAGAAGCGGGCTGCCCGAACGTCGGCGAGTGCTGGAGCCACGGCCACGCCACCATGATGATCATGGGCGAGATCTGTACGCGGGGCTGTTCGTTCTGCAACGTCGCCACCGGCAAGCCCGACGCGCTTGATACGTTCGAGCCGGGCCGCGTCGCCCATGCGGTGAAGACGCTTGGCCTCAAACATGTCGTCATCACCTCGGTGGACCGCGACGATCTGGATGACGGTGGGGCCGAACACTTCGCCCAGACGATCCGCGCGGTGCGCCACCGCTCGCCCGAGACGACGATCGAGATTCTGACGCCCGACTTCCTCAAATGCGATGATCGGGTGCTTGAAGCGGTGGTCGAGGCCAAGCCTGATGTGTTCAACCACAACCTTGAAACCGTGCCCGGGCTTTATCCGACGGTTCGCCCCGGTGCGCGCTATTTCCACTCGCTGCGGCTGCTTCAGCGCGTCAAGCAGCTTGACCCGACCATGTTCACCAAATCGGGCATCATGGTCGGCCTGGGCGAGGATCGCCAGTCGGTCCTGCAGGTGATGGATGACATGCGCTCGGCCGATATCGACTTCCTGACGATCGGCCAATATCTGCAACCGACGCCCAAGCATCACCGGGTGGACCGCTTCGTCACGCCCGAAGAGTTCAAGGATTATGAGAAAGCGGCCTATGGCAAGGGCTTCCTGATGGTCTCGGCGACGCCCCTGACGCGGTCGAGCTACCATGCCGGCGATGACTTCGCCCGCCTGCGCGAGGCGCGACTGAAAAAGCTGGGCCTGTCCTGAGCGATGCACGAAAGGGCCGGAAACGGCCCTTTTTCTTTGCACATCAAATGGATGCGGCGGACGGGCCGATGGCAGGTCTTTGAGATCGTTGGAGGTTTGGCGCACCCAAGAGGATTCGAACCTCTGACCTCTGCCTTCGGAGGGCAGCGCTCTATCCAGCTGAGCTATGGGTGCCTTGCTGGTGATATAGACGAGGCACATACCCCCTGCAACCGACAAAATGAGACGCACCCGGCGATGCAGCCGCACGTTGTGAAGCCGCGCGGGGGCGTTTAGTTTGGCGCGACAGGAATAGGCGGATCGGAAGTTCAGCGGTGCTTTTGTTTGGGGAAATGTGTTCGGTCTCGGCGGGCGGCGTGACGCTGCTCGACGCGGTCGAGCGCCCGGTAGATGACGGAACGCGCCGGGTATCCCTTTATTTTGCCGCTGGAACGGATGTCGCGCAGATCGGCTTTGGGCCGGGGGTGGAACTTCTGTCCACCGCTTGGGTGATGTCGGCCCCGGTTCTGCAGGTCAGGATTGCCGAAGGCGCGCCGCTTGAGTGCGTCTTTGGTGCGGTTCGTCTTCGGGTAACGCCGTTTCGCCCGGACCTCGGCCTGCTGCGCGGCAAGAACACCTTCGCGGCCGTCCGAAATGGTGAGAGCGCCGAAACCATTGTTGACTGGCTGGCCTATCACACAGCAACGCAGGGGCTGGACGGGGCAGTCATTCTCGACCGTTCGCCGCCGGGGGAGGATACGGCCTTCGATGCCGCGCTAGAGGGCGCTCTGGCGGAGAGCGCGCTTGTGGTGATGCTGCTCCGCGCGCCGCTTCCGCTTGGCAAACGCAGCCAGCCGCCCGAGCAACACCCCTATTGCGCCCCGGAAAGCCCCGGCAGGGACCGGATGGACCTGCCCGAGCCAGACCCGTGGCGCGCCCCTCTAGGTGAGGTGATCTGCTATGAGATCATGCGCCAGCGCTACCTGGGGCAGGCGCGCGCCGTGGCGAATATCGAGGTGCATGACCTGCTGGAGGCGCCGGAGGGGCGCTCGGTCTTCGATGCGGCCGTCGCGGCTGACACCGGGGTCGTGGCGTTGACGGGGCGCTCGGCCTACCCTTGGCGCGTTCGCGCGGGTGACCCCATCAGCTTTGGCGACCATATCTGCGTGCAGTTCGACGCCAGCAAGGTCTGGAACCGTTGGTGCATCGCGCCTTCCAAGGCCAGCCCGCAGGCGGTCTGGCGCATGACACGCGTGGGCAATGCGGCGGCCGACCCGCGCGTTCCGGCCTGGCGCTTCCACCGCTGCATGAACCTGCGCCACCCGGTGGAGACCATCGCCAGCATCGTCCCGCGTGCCGCACTGATCGAGGACGCGCAGCTTCTCGCGCTGGCCGAGGACGCCTTCGAGCACAGGCCCATTCGCATGCCCGCCCCCGAGGCATCCTCGGCGCCGGGCAAGACTGGCCGCCGCGCCATCGTGACCACGATGAAGAACGAGGGTCCGTTCATCCTTGAGTGGCTCGCCTATCACCGTGCGATCGGCTTCGACGATTTCCTGATCTACACCAACGACTGTACCGACGGCACGGACAGCTTCCTGAGCTTGCTAGAGCGTAAGGGCCTCGTGCAGCATCGCGACAACCCGTTCCGCGCGATGGATATGCGCCCGCAACACGCCGCCCTTGCCGTCGCACCGGATGAGCCGGTGATCGGCAAGGCCGCCTGGGTGGCCTGTATCGACGTCGATGAGTTCATCAATATCAAGGTGGGGGACGGCACTCTGGATGCGCTGTTCGCCGCGGTGCCCGATGCCAATCTGATTTCGATGACCTGGCGGCTGTTCGGTAACGCAGACGTTGCGGATTTCAACGACGCCTTCGTGACGCAACAGTTCACCCGCTGCGCCCCCGAGTTTACGCCCAAACCGCATCAGGCCTGGGGCTTCAAGACGCTTTTTGCCAATGTCGGGATCTTCCGCAAGCTTGGGGTGCATCGCCCCAAAGGCTTCTCGGCGCAAAAGCTGGATAAGATCCACTGGGTCAACGGCTCGGGGCGACCCCTGCCTGAAAGCGAGTATCGCGGCGCGTGGCGCTCAAACGCCCAAACCTATGGCTACGACCTCGTGCAACTCAATCACTATGCCGTCCGCTCGGCCGAGAGCTTTCTGGTCAAACGCGATCGCGGCCGGGTGAACCATGTCGAGCGCGATCAGGGCCTCGCCTATTGGTTCCGCATGAACAATAATGCGCAGGAAGATCTCTCGATCCAGCGGGCGCTGCCGAAGGCGCAAGGCGAGATGCGACGCCTGCTAGCCGACCCCGAGATCGCCGCCGCCCATGCCGAATGCGTCGCCGCGCATCGCGCCAAGATCACCGAGCTACGGGCCGATCCCGGTTACGGGGCATTCTTCGACGAGATCACCAGCCAGAAGATGCAGCGCCTCTCGCGCTTGCACGGGCATTTCGGGGCGAATGTGTTTCTGGCGGGGCCGACCTGCATTCCCGATGAGATCGCCGCGAAGGATCCTGCCGAACGGTTCTTCTTCACTGTCGAGCGGCAAGAGACGGTCCATTCCTGAGCGGCCCGCCGGTCGATGCGGGAACGTGTCAGACACTACCCGGAATCTTTCGCCCCTGTCTGACCAGCTCCTCGTTCGCGGCATTCAGGTGTTTGCGGAACATCGGACCGCGACGCGTTGCAAGGTAATGCTGGCAATACAGAGACATAAGCCAGGGGTTGCCACGCTTGTCCAGCCTTGCCAGCATCTCCTTTAGATAGCGCGCGTAGGTCCGCCGCCTGCGCAGGGCGCCATAGAAATCGGCTGCGGTCAGGCTACCGTCGATCGCGCTTTCGATAACGGGCTTGAGGATATCCATTCCCTGCATCGCCGAGGCAATCCGGTGCCCCATCATACGGCAATGCAAAGTGTTGATGTTCTCCCCCTCGAAGAGCGCAGCATGATTTGCGTCCAGCTCGGCAAGCGGATCGAACAGAAGATAGACCTTTTCGGCGGAGCGCAGGCTATCCGGCGCAAAGCCGTAGCGATCCGAGAAATCACGATGCCAGGCCTTCGAATAGCGCGTCTCCCAAGGCACGATGGTCTTGTCGAGCGTGGCTTGCGGGCTGATGGTGATCACGGTCGCCCCCGGTGCTGCCGCTGAGAATGCCGCCGCAGCGTAGCCGCCCATTGACGCGCCGTAAAAGATAACCCGCGAGAATTGCTTAAAAAAACCTTCATCGCGAAGCGTATCGAAGAAGTTATGCACTGCAGGGTCACGATACCAAGTCCAGTCATGGGCCATCAGCCCGAGAACCGACCAGCCGTGCGAACGTAGGAAATCAAAACCCCAAGGCAGGCGATCTTCCGCCCGCTCCATTACGTGATCCAGATTGTCGAAGGTTACCACCAAAGTGTCTCCGGCTCGGACATGCAGGGCGGAGTGTTGCTCGCCCAACTCCCTATAAAAGCCTCCTTCGGCTCCTATCCGGGTGATCACCTGTTCCCATTCGGGGCGTTTCGGTGGGGACGTGCGCGCGGGTTGAACCGCTCTTTCTGGAGCTTGCGTAATGGCCGCAAACATTTGTGCGAAATCTGGGCGCGAAAGGGTCTCATCAATCTTAGTGAGATACCATGCGCGGGCGGTCTCATCCAACTGTCGCAAGACTGGGTCGGCAATGAGTTGGCTATGGATTTCGCGCGCTCGCGCCAAACGCTCGATGATCGAACGATCTTCGGTTTCGTTGCGGTTCATGATCTCCCAATAGTGAGAACCGCGGTCCATACCGCCATGAGGCGCGCCGCGCAGGGACTTCATCAGGAACGACTGGGCGTATTTGACAGCGTAATGATTGACCTGCCCAAACTCGTAACTGATACTGTCACGTGCGAACCGCCAGTTGCCCTTCGTGAGCGCATGAAAACGTTCGGGCATACGGACGCCGCCAGCATTCACCCAAAGCACCTCGTTCCAGTCTTTTCCGATCGGCACTCTGGGACGGTGAACTCCGAATACGTCGAAGGCTGCCGTTCGAAAGAGCGTTTTCATGGCCCAAGCCTGGCTTGGGCGAAACGCTTTCTCGGATGCGGCCCGCGTCAGGTTTTCTGTTATGAAACCAGGCTCGAACGCTACTTTTCCGCCCGCGCCGAATAGCTTCCACGGTAACGAAATGGCGTCCGGCACTTGGCCTTGAACGTTGGTTGTCGCGAAAATGAGCGCTGCAATTGAACCATCGCCGACCTTGATGTTCAGAAATTCATCCGCGTCAAGGATCGCGGTATACTCGAAATCGGCGAGCAGCGGTTCGCGCCTGGCATTGCGGAATGCGCGTACCTGGTAGCTTTTTCCGTCACCGGGTTGACGGGTGTTGTCTCGATGACTGGCCAACCCGAGTTCCGCAAGCCGCTCGAACATCAGATCTGTCCCGTCCTCGCAGTCATTCGTGTAGGCGAGGATGTGGTCGAAACCGATCGAGAGATTCCATGCCACCCATTCGAGAAGCCAGACCCCTTCGTTCTTCATGCAGGTCAGGACGAGATTGCGGCTCATCGTAGTAGTGTTCCTTAACGCTTGTGAATGACCAGAACCTGATCCCTCTTTTCCTTCAGGTAACGCACCTGATGCAGGAATGCGCCTGAAATCTCGGGGCGGAGGGCGTCGAACTCGGCGGCCAGTGCTGGGTCAGAGTGACGGAAGCTCCCGTGGTGCAGGTAGGATTGGAACAGATCCGCTGTCTTAGTGATCCCCGCGCGCTCATAGGTCTGCGGCTGCCAGCGCAGGTCTTCGATGATGTAAAGCCCGCCCGGCTTCAGCTTGGGGAACAGTTCAAGCAGCGCGAATTGCTGATGGTGCGACGCGTGCGAGGCATCGTCGATGATGATGTCGAAGGGGGCCGCATCCTTGAACGCATCGCGGATGTTTTCGCGCCGGTCCATGTCGCAGCGGGTGAAGCTGAAACGCGGATGCTCGAACCAGGAAAAATCGGAAACATCGAGGCCATGGATTTGCGCCTGCGAGAAGAACTCAAGCCACATCCGAACCGAGGGCAGATCGGTCGTGTCGCGATCGGCGCTGATGCCATGTTCCGGGCCGCCGATGAACAGACCCATTTCAAGAAAACGGATCGGCTGATCCCGGTAGGGGTGGAACAGCATGTTGTAAAGCTCGGTATAGCGATGCTTCGCCGGCCCCTTGTCCGAGCCGTATTTTTCCGCAAGATCGCTCAGGTTCACACCGGCCGTGCTGGTCGTCTTTGCTATCGGCACCGCAGGCTTCGGGGTGTCGGCTTGAGGCTGTGCCGGGGCGGGCAGGGGCGCCTCACGCGGGTCAATGCCATGCTTGGCCAACAGCCGCCCGATCAGGCTGTCGGGATGGGGCAGGCCGTTCTCTTTCTCGACCAGACGCTTGCGCATCCGGCGCCCGTAGAAATGCGCCGAGTAGCTGTCGGGCCGGATATAGGGCGAAGTGTCGAGCCCCGGCTTCAACATCATGCGCCGCTGTTTGAAGGTAAACGGATAGAGCATGTGTTGGGCGAAGGAATGCTGCACCTCGCCGGTCTTGTGCAGGAAATGCGTCAGGGCATGCGGCCCCCAGACGCCCCAGGGCATCTCGCTGGCGTGTACGGGCTGGCCTGCATCGGTGCTTGCCCGCAATTGTTGAGCGTAATCGGGACCATACCAGTCGGGGATTGCGAACTCGTCGGACGTGAATTCAAGCAGCGCGGCAAGCGTATCACTGCCGCGCGGGAGCCCGAGCACGCCGCCATTCACATGCTTGTCCGACTCCCATCCGTGGAAATGCCCGGTCTCGGTTTCGAACCGACGCAGGCAGTAGGCGTCAGTGTCGGCCCAGATCGTGCGGTCATTCTTGGCCAAGAGGTGATAGCGGAACAGGTCAGAGTGCAGGGCAGGGCTTCCGGTGCGCTCATGCTTGAGGAAGTCGGTACGCGGCAGGATCTCGTCGGCCGAGGCGACCTCGATACCCTCGGGGATGCCAGTGACCGTGCCGTAGGTGTAAAGGCGAACGTGATGGCCCGCATCGCGGAAGGATGCGATGCAAAGCTGTTCAAGGAAGCTCAGCGGTCCCTCCATCCACAGCATCGCGATCTGGTACTCGGTACGGCTGGACGTCGCCACTCTTTACACCTCATGCCCGCTTGGCCGCTTGGGGGATCGCACGGGCCGATGCGATCCGGGGCGAGTAGGTCCTGGCGCGTCAGGCAATCGCCCGGAAGAATGCGCGGCCCTGCTTAGCTTGTTTCGCGCCGCGCTGTCCACAGCGGCTGGCTCATCCCAACAGCGCCAGAAGCGGGCGGATCTTTATCTTGGTGATGCGGTTGTCCTTGCGCTCGATCACCTCGAAGCGGAACCCGTGGAATGAAAAGACCTGTCCCGCGTCGGGGATGGTCTGGGCCTCGTGGATGACCAGGCCGGCGACGGTATTGGCTTCGTCGTCGGGCAGGCTCCAGTCGGTTTCGCGATTCAGGTCGCGGATCGTCATAGCGCCGTCCACGATGTAGTCGCCCGACTCGGTGGGCTTGAGCTGACGCTCCGCCTTGGGGTCAAATTCGTCAGTGATCTCGCCGACGATCTCCTCAAGAATATCCTCAAGCGTAAGCAGCCCTTTCAGATCGCCGTATTCATCAACGACAAGCGCGAAGTGCGTGCGACGCTTGAGGAATTCACGCATCTGCTCGTCCAACGGTGTGGTTTCCGGGACGAAATAGGGCTTCATCGCCACCTTCATCACGTCAAGGTCCGACACGCTGTCAAGCTTGCCGTCGCCCGTGCGCAGGAAACGTTCCACCGCGCGCAACAAATCCTTGGCGTGGATAACGCCCACGACATTCTCTCGCTCGCCCTTGTAAAGTGGCAGACGGGTGTGGGGCGAGGCCAAAACCTGAGCCAGTAGCTCGCTCGGGTCGGCCTCGGCGTCGATCATCTCGATCTGGCTGCGGTGGCGCATGATCTCTTCCACCGTGCGGTTGCCCAGATCGAGCGCCCCCAGCAAGCGGTCGCGGTCTTCCTTGTCCACCGTGCCCTCGGAGGTCCCGATCGCCAGCGCCCCGGCGATCTCTTCATGGATCGAGAACATGTGTTGGTCGGCATCGGTGCGGTAGCCGAACAGGAACAGGATGCCGCGCACGATGGTGCGCACGATCGTCACGATCGGGGCAAGCAAGACGATCAGGAAGCGGATCGGGCGGGCGACCCGCGAGGCCACGGTCTCGGGGTTTGAGATCGCGTAGGTCTTGGGAAGAACCTCCGAGAAGATCAGCACAAGCGTGGTCATTACCAGCGTGGCAAGCGCAACGCCGGAATCGCCGAAGAGTCGGGTGAACAGCGCCGTCGCGAGCGAGGCCGAGAGGATGTTCACCACGTTGTTGCCCAGAAGGATCGCGCCGATCAGACGCTCGCTATCCTCGGTTACGTTCAGTGCGGCCTCGGCGCCCTTTTCGCCCTTGTCGGCGCGGTTGCGCAGCTTGGCGCGGCTCGCCGCGGTCAGCGCCGTCTCGGAACCCGAGAAGAAGCCGGACATCAGCAACAGGCCAATAATGGCGGCGGCGGTCAGCCAGAAGGCGGTGTCGAGAATAGGGGTCTGCATGACTGCCAATTAAGGATGAGGAAGGGTCAGGATCAAGTGCCATCCGTCGGGCGCGACAAGGGATGGTGGCGCAGCACCAGTTCCTTGAGATGTTCGTCGAGCACATGGGTATAGATTTCGGTCGTCGAAAGATCGGCATGACCCAGCAAGGTCTGGATTGCGCGCAGGTCTGCACCGCCTTGCAGCAGATGCGTGGCGAAGGCGTGGCGCAACACGTGGGGCGTGACCCGCGCGGGCGAGATACCGGCCGAAACGGCAATATCCTTGAGCAGCCCGTGGAACCCTTGCCGCGTCATGTGCCCCTCTTTGCTGGTCGAGGGGAACAGGAAGCGCGAGGGTGGCGTACGCCGGCTGATGCGCGCCTCTTCCTCGGCTGCGTCGCGCAGCTTGAGCCAGTCGCCAAGCGCCTCTCGGGCAGGAGTGGACAGGGGCACCATGCGTTCCTTGCCACCCTTGCCGCGGATCAGCAGCACTGCCGGATCGCCCCGCGCGGCTGAGACGGGCAGCGAGACCAGCTCGGTCACGCGCATTCCGGTGGCGTAGAGCATCTCCATCAGGCAGCGGTTGCGGATCTGCTCGGGCAGGCTGCGGCCCTGATCGCGCGCGGCTTCCAGAAGGGCGTCAACCTCGGCCACGGTCAGCGTCTTGGGCAGGCGCTTGGCCTTGCCCGGTCCGCGCAGGCGGATGGAGGGGTTGTCGGCGCGCCAGCCTTCCTCATATGCGAAGCGAAACAATTGTCGGATCGCCGACAGGCGCCTCGCGCGGGTCGATTGCGCAAGGCCCTCTGCTTCGCAGCGGATCAGGTACTGCTCGATATCGGACTGTGAAAGCGTCTCGAAGCTTAACGATTTCGCATGAGCATAGTCAGCGAAGTAGCTGAGATCACGACCATATCCCAAAAGCGTGTTGCGCGCGGCACCGGCCTCGGCGGCTTGCGCTTCGAGGAATGCGGAGATCCAGCGCGGATCTGGCGGCGCGCTCATCCGCGGCGCTCCAGGATGATCAGTTGCAGGCCGGTGCGCCGGGCCACATCGTCGAGCCCCACGTAGCGCATCAGCGACAGCCCCGCGACAAGGCGGCGGTAGTCGCCCTTGGCGCCCTCGGTGATGTCATCAATGGCGTTCAGCAGGGCTTCGCCCAGCTTGCCCGGCACCAGATGGGCATAGGGCGCGGGAACCTGGCCGGGCGTGATGTCGAAGACCTGCTTCAACGCAAGGCCAAGCTGGTCCTGCACGGGAATGCCTGTTGTGCCGCCGCGCGCAATGCCGATCAGCAGCCGCTCGTCGAGATTGGCCGGGCTGCGCGCCGCAGCGATATCCTGATAATGGTCGGTCAGGAGGCCGAGCCGGAAAGCCAGCGCGCCTGCATCGCCTTCAAGGCCCGCCTGCGCAACGCGCGTCCCGTAAAGCGCCGCCAGCGCGGGCTCCAGCTCTAGCGCCTGCATCGCCTCGTAGGCGGCGGGCAGCACTTCGGACAGCGCGTCGGTGTCTTCGCGTTCAAGCGCGGTGTCGAGATCGCCGATGATCCGCACGCGATCCCAGACCCCGCCCGAAGCGGCCGCGCGCCGCTCGGTGTAAAGGCCCAGAAGCTGGTTGGGGTCGAGCGCGCCCATCCGCGTCAGCCGCTCGGCGGCCTCAATGCGGGCTTTCCAGCCGGTGTTCGCGCGCAGGTCCGATTGCGCGAAGGCGACAGGTAGCGGGCCGGTCGGCATCGGCTGACCGATGGCCTCCATCATCCGGAAGACCAGCGGAGAGGGGCGGCTTGGCGGCGGCAGATCCTCGGTGTCATCCGCCAGTTCGGGTTCCAGAAAACGCTCCAGCAGCGCCGCGACCTCATCGTCGATCTTGCCAAGCGCGCGGCCGGTGCCGAGGGTCAGCACCGCGGTATCCCAGTTGCCCTGACGCGCAAGGCAGAAAATGCGCGCCGAATAGGAGGGGGCGACCGAGGGCGTGCGCTCCATGATCTCGCAAGCTGCGCCTTCCTCGCCCAGCAAGAGCGCGACGTCGAAATGGCGGCGGAAAATCTCGGGGTCGGTGGGGTCGGATTGTTCGAGCATCGCCAGCGCGGGTTCCAGCGCGCCAAGATCCAGCAGCCGGTCGATACGCGCCAGAAACAGCACGTTGCGCCCATCAGGCGCGCGCAGGCGGGGGGGCTGCAACTCGGCCAGCAACAGCTCGATCAGCAGCGACTGGATTGCGGGCAGGGTGTCCAGACGCTCCTTGCGCAGCGCCTCCGCCAGATCGGTTTCGGGCGTGTTCCCCCAAAGGCCAGGCGGAAGCCCGGTCTGCGATGGCGGCAGCAATCCCAGACCGTTTGCAGAAGGCCGATCGAGCGAGCTGATCGCGACATCCTCGGTGCCGACACCTTCGGTCACGGGCGGTTCGCTCAGTGGTTGACGCGATGCCGCCGACGTTCCCGGCGCCATCACCGCAGGGGTCACGACCGAGCGCGACAGCCAATCAATGGCCGACATCGGCTCTGTTTCGGCCGAAGCGGACGAGGCAAGAAACGCCCCGAAAAGAATGGGAATCAGAGCTTTGCGCTCAGTTGCCACTCGTGCCCCCCGGGAGGGAGATCTCGACGGTCTGCTCGGAGCTTTCCGGGGACATGTCGCCGAAATAGGCGAAGCCCACGACGGCCAGCGCGCCCAGAACTACCAGCGTGAGAATGGCCTTGAAGATGCGCCCCATGGTCTGCCTTTCGTTTCTTCTTTTGGTTCGGTGCGGTTCGTTTTGCCCGATGGGGGCCGGAAAGCCCATATCCGATGCGATTATATATGGCATTTCTTGGAAGTTCACGCCATTCAAGGCGCAGACGATCACGATTGCGCAAGGGACCGCCGATTGGCGCGAATTTGCGCAAGCCAGACGGAGACCCGACGTGTCCAAGACGAGTTCCAGACCGCAAGCCCTGCGCAAGACGGTTGTCCTCGTGGGGATGATGGGGTCGGGCAAGACGGCCGTCGGCACTGCCTTGGCGCGACTGCTTGGGGTGCCGTTTCTGGACAGCGACGAAGAGATCGTGAAGGCCGCGCAAATGCCGGTGGCCGAGATTTTCGAGCGCGACGGTGAGCCCTTCTTCCGCGCCCGCGAATCGGAGGTGATCGAGCGGCTGCTTTCGGGTCCGCCTGCCGTGGTCTCGACCGGCGGCGGGGCGTTCATGTCCGAACGCAATCGCGAGATGATCGCGCGGCTTGGGGTTTCGGTGTGGCTGAAGGCCGATCTTGAGCTGCTGTGGAACCGGGTGAAACACAAGAACACGCGCCCGCTTTTGCGCACGGCCGATCCGAAAGCGACGCTGACCAACCTTCTGGCGCAGCGCGAGCCGGTTTACGCGCTGGCTCAGGTCGCCGTCGAGGCCGAGCCTGCCCTGCCGATCGAGGCGATGGCGCAGAAGGTTGCAGATGCTTTGCAGGCCCAGGGCGGCCTGTTCGAGGAGGAATAAGATGCGCGAAACGGTGCGGGTTGAGTTGGGCGAGCGCGCCTATGAGGTGCGGATCGGCTCGGGGCTGGTAGCAAATGCCGGGGCCGAGATTGCGCCCTTGCTGCGCCGTCCGCGCGTGGCGGTGATCACCGACGAGACCGTCGGCGCCCTGCATCTTGAGGCCCTGCGCGCCGGTCTTGGCGATGTCGAGATGGTCAGCCTTGCGTTGCCCGCGGGCGAGTCCACCAAAAGCTGGCCGCATTTTGCCCGCGCGTGCGAATGGCTGTTGGAACAAAAGGTCGAGCGCAAGGATATCGTTGTTGCTTTCGGCGGTGGGGTGATCGGCGATCTCGTCGGTTTCGCGGCGGCCGTACTGCGGCGCGGTGTGCGCTTTGTTCAGATCCCGACAACGCTCTTGGCGCAGGTGGATAGCTCGGTCGGCGGCAAGACCGGGATCAACGCACCGCAGGGCAAGAACCTGATTGGCGCGTTCCACCAGCCCTCGCTGGTGCTGGCCGATATTGACCTGCTCGACAGCCTACCCAAGCGCGACTTCCTGGCCGGCTATGGCGAGGTGGTGAAATACGGCCTTTTGGGTGATGCAGCCTTCTTCGATTGGCTGGAGACCAATGGCCCGCTGCTGGCGGCGGGCGACAAGGTTGCCCGGCTGCGCGCGGTGACGCGCTCGGTCGAGATGAAGGCCGAGATCGTCGCACGTGACGAGACCGAAGAAGGCGACCGGGCGCTTTTGAACCTTGGGCATACCTTCTGCCACGCGCTGGAAGCCGCCACCGGTTATTCGAGCCGCCTGCTGCATGGCGAGGGCGTGGCCATCGGTTGCGCGCTGGCGTTCGAACTTTCGCAGCGTCGTGGCCTGTGCAGCCAGGAGGCACCAAGCCGGGTGCGGGCGCATCTGGCCGCCATGGGCATGAAGGTGGATCTGGCCGATATTCCAGGTGACCTGCCGGAGAGCGAGGGGCTGATCGAGCTGATGGCGCAGGACAAGAAAGTCCTCGACGGCAAGATGCGCTTCATCCTGGCGCGCGGGATCGGGCAGGCTTTCGTCACCTCGGACGTACCGCGCGATGTGCTGAAATCGGTGCTCGATGACGCGCTGCGTAGCCGTCAGGGCTGAGCGGCGCTTCAGTCGAACTCTGCCGTCCGCCGCATCAGCAGCGCCGCGGCGGCCGAGCAGATCAGCGTGGCCACAACAATTGGCGTGGCGGTCCCGTTGAACAGCAACCCGACCGGCGCTGCGATCAGCACCGCGCCCACGGTCGACACAGCGGTCACCGCCGAGGCCACCGTGCCCGCGATATGGCCCATCTTCTGCATCGCCAGCGCATTCAGATTGCCGAAGGTCACGCCCGCCATGAAGAACACGCTGACCGACCAGGCAAACACAACGGCAAAGCCGAACCCGTCTTGCGGCAGGCCAAGGCCGAGCAGACCGAGCATCAGTGCGGAAGATACCACCTGCATGAGATAGGCTGCGCTTACGATCGGGCGCATCCCGACATGCACGACGAAGCGGGCGTTCAACACCGACCCCGTTCCCGCCAGCAATGCCATCAGCGCAAACCACTTGGGGAAGCTGTCTCCCGCGCCATAGGCCGCAAAAAGCTGCTGCGACGAGGACAGAAGCGCGAACATCTGCCCAAAGCCGAGCGTCAGGACCGCCGCGTAAAGGCGCACTGCGCGATCAGAGAACACTTCTTTGACACCGGCGAACACCGCAGCCGGTCGCAGCGAGCGCCGGGCCGCGCGCGGGAGGGTCTCTGGCTGGCGGAGATTGACCCAGGAAAGGCCGAAGATGCCGAAGACGACAAAGGCCCAGAAGACGCCGCGCCAGTTGCTCAGATGAATGATCATTGCGCCGATCGAGGGCGCAATCGCGGGCACAAGGATGAAGATCATCATGATGATCGATGTCACGCGCGCCATCTCGCGGCCGGCGTAGATGTCGCGCACCAGTGCCATCGACACGATCCGCGGCGCGGAGGCACCGAGGCCCTGGATGAACCGCGCGGCCAGAAGGGTTTCCAGGCTGCCCGCCTGTGTCGCGAGCATCGCTCCAACAACAAAGATTACGATGCCCACGTTGATCGTCGGCTTGCGTCCGAACGCGTCCGAGATCGGTCCGACGACGAAGGTGCCGACCCCGAGACCCAGTACAAAGGCGGTCAGCACCAGTTGCGCGCTGTTCACATCCTCGGGCGAGAGGGCCGCAGCGATCTGCGGCAATGCCGGCAGCATGGCGTCGATCGAGAAGGCGACCGTTGCCGTCAGCGTGGCGAGCATAGCGGTGAATTCAGGCAGGCTGAGGTGCCGCGACGCGACGGGCGGAGGCGATGCATGGGTCACAGAATAGATCCTTTACGGCGCCTAACTTAGCGCCGTCAGCGTCAATAGCCATATGCAGCGGTGCTCCGCCCCGCGCAGGGGGCTGTGCAGAAATGCTCAGTCCGCGGGGCTGTCCTGCGCCAGCAACTCGTCGATGACCTGCAGCCAGGTTTCGGTCGGTTGCGCGCCAGACAGGACATATTGATTGGCGATGACGAAGGTGGGCACGGCGTTCACACCGCGCTCGCGCGCATGAGTTTCGCGCTCGGCGATGACATCCAGATCGGCGTCCGAGGCCAGCAGGCGAGCAACCATGTCGCGGTCCATTCCCATCTGCGCACCGACATCGGCCAGCACTTCGGCGTCGCCGATATCGCGCCCCTCGCGCCAATAGGCGCGCATCAGCGCTGCGAAGACGGGGGTCTGGCGCCCCTCGATCCCGGCCCAATGGATCAGGCGATGTGCATCGCGGGTATTGGGCATGGTCTGGATCGAGGCGACGTCCAGCTCGATCCCGGACTCTTTCGCGGCGTCTAGGACTTGCACATAGTAGCGCGCGGCGTCGGCGCGGCCGAACTTGGCCTCAAGGTAGGCGGCACGCGGCATCCCGCCCGCGGGCATCGCCGGGTTTAGCTGGAACGGATGCCAGGCGATGACGAAGGGATGGTTCGGGCGGGCCTCCAGCGCGCGGTCAAGCCGTGCCTTTCCGATCAGGCACCAGGGGCAGACGGGGTCGGCAAAGATATCGAGGCGGATCATTGTTCGTTCTCCGGCGGCAGAGGCCAGCCTGCGCGCAGGGCGCGGCGGTCGATCTTGCCATTGGCGTTGCGGGGCAGGGTGGCGACGTGGCGCCACAGGCGGGGCTGTTTGTAGCGCGCAAGGTTCTGCGCGGCATGCGCGGTCAGGGATGCTTCACTCGCCGCTCCGGTCCAGGCAAGCGCGATCACCGAGGCCTCGGCCTTGACGCGGATCTCGACGGCGGCGACCTCTCCGGCATCGGGGCAGGCGGCTATCGCGGCCTCGACCTCAAGCGGCGAGACCCGGAAGCCACCCGCGTTCATCATGTCATCGTCGCGCCCAAGGTAGGAGATCGCACCATCCCCGGCCATTGCAGCGCTGTCGCCGGTCAGAAACCATTCACCGTCAGGGGTGAAGCGCGCGGCCGTTTCCCCGGGTTGCTCCCAATAGCCAAGAAACAGGCCGGGGTCGGTGCGGTGCACCGCCAGTATGCCCGCCGCGCCACGGGCCACAGGCACGCCGGTTGGGTCCAGCACAGCGATGCTGCGGCCGTCTTGCGGGTATCCCATTGCGCCCTCTGGCGCCGGACGCGTGGGTGAGGCCGAGATGAAGGTCGAGCATTCGGACATCCCAAGTGCCTCGAAAATCTTGGCCCCGGTAGCTTCGTTCCAGCGCGCACGGATCGAGGCGGGCATGGCTTCGCCCGCCGTCAGGCAATGGCGCAGGCGCGGCAGAGACAGCTTCGCATGTTGCTTGAGGATCTGTCGATAAACACCGGGAACAGCAGCGAAAATGGTGGCATCAAAGCGACGAAGCAGCAGCGGTAGCTTGTCGGGTGTCACCCCCGCGCCGGGGATCAGGGCGGTCGCGCCAAGCGTCCAGGGGTCCATCAAACCGGTGCCGAGCGTATAGGTCCAGTTGAAGGCCCCGGCGTGCAACAGGCGGTCAGCGCCGGTCATGCCATACCATCCCTGATGCATCATCTGGCGCGCCCAGATTGCGCGATGGGCATGCATCACGGCGCGCGCCCGCCCCGAGCTGCCCGAGGTGTAGATCAGGTAAGCCAGCCGGTTCGGATCGCCCATCGCATAGTCGCAGGGGGGCAGAGCCTCGAACCCGCGCAACGCCGCCTCGGGGATAATCAGCGCGGGCCAGTCGGGCAGGGCGATCCCTTCGCCCGCGATGATCGCGGCGGGGCGGATCTCCTGCGCGATGCGTGTCACCTCAGGCACCGTCAGCTGCGACGACGTTGGCACCGGTACAAGGCCCACGGCAATGGCGCCAAGGAAGGCCACGGGAAACTCGGGCGTGTTGCCAAGCCGCAGCAGGACGCGGTCGCCGGGGGCGAGACCTGCGGCCAGAAGGCCGGTGCCCGCGCCGCGCACGGCGGCCTCAAGGCGAGCGTAGGACCAACGCTCCGCCCCGGTGGGGCGCAGGATCTGCATCGCGCTGCGCTCGCCCATGCTTGGCGCGCAGGCCAGCACATGCGCCGCGAGGTTGAACGCGGCGGGCGGCGGGGCAATCGGGGGCGAGGCATAGACAGCGATCATATAGGTCTGCTACGTCCAAGCCGGTTCCGATGCAAGTCAGAGGCCAGGATGGGCGAGATCGAGCAGGCTAAAATCATTCGCATCGCGCGCGAGAGCGGCGAGGAAATCTCGCCCGAGCCGATCGATCTGGCTTCGCGTGTGCGCGAACTGCGCCGCGCCCGTGGCTGGACGCTGGAGCAGGCGGCGAATGCCGTGGGGCTGGCGCGCTCGACGCTCTCGAAGATCGAGAACGGGCAGATGTCGCCGACCTATGAGGCATTGAAGAAACTGGCCGAGGGGCTGGAGATCTCAGTTCCGCAGCTGTTCACGCCGCCCTCAAAGGGGCAGGTGATGGGGCGGATGGCGGTGACCAAGTCGGGCGAAGGTGCCGCGCATATCACCACGACCTACGAACATGAACTGCTGGCGGGCGCGCTGCGCACCAAGCAGATGCTGCCCTACCGTGCCCGCATCCGCGCGCGCAAGGTCGAGGAGTTCAACGGCTGGGTGCGCCATGATGGGGAAGAGTTCCTCTATGTCCTGACGGGCGTCGTGCGGCTTTACACCGAGTTCTACGAGCCCGTCGAACTCAAGCGCGGCGACAGCGCCTATTACGACGCCTCGATGGGCCATAACCTGATCTCGGTCAGCGCCGAGGATGCGACCGTGCTCTGGGTAACCTCGCTTAGCTGATCACTCGCGCCCGTCGTCGCCAAAGCGGGAATCGTCATCATACTCATCCTCGCCCTCGGGGACGTATTTGGCCGAGAGGGCGATGGAATGGTTGTCGTGACGCGGGTCCATCACCACGTCCGAGGGTAGCTCGCCCATCATCCATTCGCGGATTTCCTCGCGCGCGTCGCCGGGTTCCTGACCGGACAGTTCGGCGATATAGACGATGAAGGCGCGCTGATCACCGTCGATCTCTTCCAGTTCCGCCTCGTCGGCCTCAGGCCAGCGATCCAGAATGGCGTCGTAAAAGGCTGCCCAGTTTTCCTGTATGTGATGCCATTTCATTGACAACTCCTTGCCGGGGCGCGACTCCTTCGCTCGCACGCCCTTGGTAAAGTTTGCGCCTCAACGTCTCGAAAGAAAAGGAAAATCGCGCGGGCAGAAGGTGTCAGAACCAGCCCTGAACCGTGCGCGCGCCGCTTGAGACGTCATCGCCCACACCCGCGACAGTGTTACAGCCAGCCAGTGCCCCCGCCAGGGCTGCCAGAAGGATCAGTTTCTTCATTGCGCTTCCTCATACCACCAGACATCGGGCTGAAAGCCCGGCCAATCCCCGTATAGCGGAAGCCGCTCGGGGAAGTGAAGTTCACGAATATGTGCCAGCCGCGACACGCGCGAATACCAGCCGGGGATCACGTAGCGCCCGGCGGTCAGAATGCGGTCGAGCGCCTGGGTTGCAGCGACGAAATCCTCGGTCTCGCGCGCGCTGACCATGGCGGTGACCATGGCCTCGGCGGCGGGCACATTCATGCCCATCCAGTTGCGCGAGCCCGGCTCCGCCACGCCGCGCGCGCCCCAGTAGAGCATCTGCTCATTGCCCGGCGAGAGTGACAGCGCGCGCACATACCAGGCCATGTCGAAGTCATAGGAGTTGGTGCGCGCAGTGTACTGCGCGTCGTCGATATTGGTCACCTTCGGGAAGATGCCAAGCCGCGAGAGCCCCTCGACGTAGATATCAACAACCGAAGAGGTCTCGGCGGCACCCTGTTGCAGGACGATTTCGAAGGTGAAGGGAGTGCCGTCCGCGTTCTTCAGCACGCCGTCCTTGTCCACCTGCCAGCCGGCCTCCTCAAGCAGCTTGATGGCCTTGCGGGTATTGCCGCGGTTGAGTTCCGACCCGTCCGACGACGGCAGTTCGTAGCCATCGATGACGCCGGGCAGCAGATCGGCCGCGAAGGGCGCAAGCAGTTCGGCAACCTTGCCCTGCGCTGCGCCCGGCTGCATCCCCAGAACCGAGTTCGAGAAGAACGAGGTGATGCGCGGTTCGCTGCCGTCATTCAGCGTGGCGTTGATGAACTCGAAGTTGAAGGCGAGCATCATCGCCTCGCGCACGCGCCAGTCTGCGAAGACCGGTTTGCGGGTGTTCATCACCAGACCCTGAATGCCCGAGGGGCGCTGGTGCGGGATCTCGGATTTGACGACGCGGCCATCCTGAACCGCCGGAAAGTCGAAATCGCGCGCCCATTTCGCGGCGTTGGTTTCGCGCCAGGTGTCGATCTCGCCGCCCTTGAAAGCCTCGAAGACGACCCCGCCATCGCCGAAATAGTCGTAACGGATCTCATCGAAATTGTGCTGGCCGCGGTTGAAGCCCAGATCTTTACCCCACCAGTCGGGGTTACGCCGCAGGCTGATGTATTTGCCCTGCTCGACCCGGTCGATCAGGTAGGGGCCGGAGCCGACGGGCGTGGTCAGCGTTTCCTCGGCGAAGGTCTTTCCGTCCCATTGCGCCTTCTTGAGCACGGGGCGCATCCCCATCAGCAGCGCAAGCTCGCGATCGGGCTCAGAGAAGGTGAGACGCAGGCTGCGCGGCCCGGTCTGCTCCATCTTGGCAACCTTGCGCCAGGCGTTCTGGTAGCGCGGGTGGCCCTGGGTGCCGAGGGTCTCATAGGACCACATCACGTCTTCGACAGTGACGGGCGAGCCATCTGAAAAGCGCGCGCTTTCGCGCAGGGTGAACTCGACCCACGAGCGCGCCTCGTCGGTCTCAACGCTTTCGGCGAGCAGCCCGTAGAGGGTGAACGGCTCATCATAGCTGCGACCCATGAGCGATTCGGTGACATAGGCGGAAATCCCCTGCGCGGCGCGCCCCTTGAGGATCCAGGGGTTGAGGCTGTCGAAGCTGCCCGATTCGCCCATCCGGATTCTGCCGCCCTTCGGGGCGTCCGGGTTGGCATAGGGAAGGTGTGCGAAACCCTCGGGCAGGGCGGGGGCACCGTACATGGCGATCCCGTGCTGCGGCTCTGCCCAGGCGGTGGCCCCAAGCAAAACAGGGCTAAGCGCCAAGAACGCGGCCCGCAGAGCACGAATAATCACCGATCTCACCATTGCGACACACCCTGTCTAACGTCCGAATTTGAACTGCAAGCTAAACGCCGACGCGGGGTTAGGCAAACTTTTCCCTTGGATAGGCGAGAGGTTAGGCGTATATAGAAAGCACTGCTCGATAGGTTTCTTGCCTGTATGAAACCTGCCTCATGACTTAACGCCCGCCTTGTGCGGGCGTTTTTTTCTGCCTCGCTCCTCCCTTCACAGTTTTTTGTTCAAGCGGCATGGATATTGCCGCGCAGTGGGATAATCTCGCGCCGGAAATCCGTTGGAAGGAGAGAGATGACCATGACGCTCAAGGGAAAGACCGCCATCATTACCGGCTCTAATTCGGGCATCGGGCTCGGCGTGGCGCGGGAGCTGGCAAGGGCGGGGGCGAATGTTGTGCTGAACTCCTTCACGGACCGGCCCGAGGACCACAAGCTGGCCGAGGGTCTTGGGAAGGAATTCGGCGTCGTCGCGCGGTATATCAAGGCCGATATGTCAAGCGCCGAGGACTGCCGCGCGTTGGTCGAGCAGGCGGGTATCTGCGACATCCTCGTGAACAATGCGGGGATCCAGTATGTCTCGCCGATCGACAGCTTCCCGGTGGACAAGTGGAACGCGATCATCGCGGTCAACCTCAGCTCGGCCTTCCACACCACGGCTGCGGCGCTGCCGATGATGCGCGAGGCCGGTTGGGGCCGCGTCGTCAACATCGCATCTGCGCACGGGCTGACGGCTTCGCCCTACAAGTCGGCATATGTCGCGGCCAAGCACGGCGTCGTCGGGCTGACCAAAGTCACCGCGCTTGAGACGGCGGAAGAGCCGATCACCTGCAACGCGATCTGCCCGGGCTACGTGCTGACCCCGCTGGTCGAGGCCCAGATCCCCGATCAGATGAAGACCCACAACATGGGCCGCGAAGAGGTCATCAAGAAGGTGATGCTTGAACGCCAGCCCTCGCGCGAGTTCGCAACGGTCGAGCAACTGGGCGGCACTGCTGTCTTCCTGTGCTCGGATGCGGCAGCGCAGATCACCGGGACGACGATCTCGGTCGATGGCGGCTGGACGGCACTCTAATGAACGCGGCGCCGGGGCGAGGGCCTCGGCGCCGTGATCGCTGAGGGCGGGCCTTATTGCGGCGCGCGCTCTTTCGTGGCGGGTTTGTCGGGCGATTTCGGGCTTGGATAGACCAGACCGGCCGAGATGATCAGCTTCGCGGCATCCTCGACACCCATGTTGAGGTAGGTGATCTGCGACTGCGGTACAAACAGCAGGAAGCCCGAGGTCGGGTTCGGCGTCGTCGGCAAGAACACCGAGATCAACGGATCATCCGGATCGGCATTGCTGGCGATCTCACCCTTCGCGCGCGAGGATACAAAGGCGACCGCCTTGAGCCCCGGGCGGGGATATTCGATCAGACAGGCCTTGTCGAACTTGGCCTCGCCCTGCGACAGGACGGTTTCGGCGATCTGCTTGAGCCCGTTATAGACCGAGCGCACGACCGGCATACGATCCACCAGCCGCTCTCCGGCGCGCAGCAGCGATCGACCGATCAGACCCTTGGCGAGCCAGCCCACGATGATCGTGAAAAGCAGGAAGATCAGAACGCCGATACCGCGCAGGTTGATGCCGACATACTGCTCGGGGCGCCACGGGTGCGGCACCATCGGCAGCACCCAGCTATCGACCCATCCGGCGACGGTCCACATGATCCAGACCGTCAGGCCGATCGGTGCAATGACCACAAGCCCGGTCAGGAATGAGGCCCGCAGCCCCGCGAAAACGCTTCTGCGGCGGTGGGGCTCGGGGGGCGGCGTGGTCATGTGGTGATCCCTATGGGTGTTTCCCGTTAGTTAGGGGTGCCCAATTCAAGGCGCAATGGGCGCGCTAACGCCGCGCGCAGATTTCGGCAGCTATGCGGCTTGCAAGCCGCGCATTGTTCAGAACAAGGGCAATATTGGAGGCCAAAGAGCGTCCATCGGTCAGCTCAAAGATGCGTTGCAGAAGAAAGGGAGTCACAGCCTTCGCGGCAATCCCCCGTGCGGCAGCCTCGGCCAGCGCGGTTTCGATTACCGGAACGATCTCTTCGCGCGCGATCTCAGCCTCGGGCGGGATCGGGCTGGCAACCAGTTGTCCACCGTTCAGGCCCAGTTGGGCGCGCATCAGATGCGCCTCGGCGATCTGCGCGGCGGTATCGGCGCGTAGCGGTGCCTTGAGCCCCGAGTTGCGCGACCAGAAGGCCGGAAACTCGTCTTGGCCAAAGGCGATCACCGGCACGCCATTGGTTTCCAGAACCTCCAGCGTCTTGGGCAGATCGAGGATCGCCTTGGCGCCCGCGGCGACGACCGTCACCGGGGTCAGGCCGAGTTCCGCGAGGTCGGCCGAGATGTCGAAACTGTCTTCGGCCCCGTGATGCACGCCGCCGATGCCGCCCGTCGCGAAAACGGCGATGCCCGCAAGCGCGGCGCAAATCATCGTGGCGGCGACGGTCGTCGCCCCGGTCCCGTTCGCGGCAAGGCATACCGCCAGGTCAGCCCGGCTGAGCTTCATCACATCCTCGGCCTGCGCAAGGCGCTCCAGTTCCTCGTCCGTCAGGCCAATATGGATATGCCCGCCCATGATCGCGATGGTCGCGGGGGTGGCGCCGGCAGCGCGCACCTCGGCCTCGACCGCGCGGGCGGTCTGCAGGTTCTGCGGATAGGGCATCCCATGTGTGATGATCGTGGATTCGAGCGCCACGACAGGTTTGCCCGCATCAAGGGCGGCGCGGACTTCGGGGGCGAAGGTGAGGGGGGCGGTCATATGGCCATTTCTCCGGAAACGTAACGCGCTGCGGCCTTGAGCGCGCAGGCAAGGGCTTCGGCGCGTGGGGCACCGTCGCGTTCGGCGACAAGATGCGCCGCCATGAAAGTATCACCCGCGCCGGTGACCCGGGTCACCATGACGGCGGGCGGGGCTGCAACCAGAACGCTTTGCTCATCCCCAATACGCGCACCGTCCGCAGCCGCCTTGCCGCCATCGGTCACCAGCGCACGTGTCGCCCCGCGCGCCAGCAGACCGCGCGCGGCAGCCTCGGCGCTGTCGAATTCGCGCTGGCACAGGATGCCGGCCTCTTCGAGGTTCACATAAAGCGTCGTTCGCGGGTGGCGCAGCAGGGGGGCAAGACGCTCGGCCTTGCCGGGGCTGGCGGGGGCCACACGCAGATCTGCGCGCGCGAAGAGGGGCGAACGCGCGATCTCGGACAGCAGCGCCTGGGTCAGGTTGCCATCAAGCGCAATCGGCCCGGACCACGGGGCCGCAGCGCTGCCTAGGCGACCGTCGGCCAGCGGGCGCAGGATCTTGTCGCCTGCCTGCTCCAGTGAATGCGCATCGGCAATGGCGGCGATCAGGCCGTTCGCGCCCTCGATTGCCATGTAGCGGTCGGTCGGCAGGTCGTCCGAGCGGTAGAGATAGCGGCAGTCGATGCCCTGCACCTCGGCCTCGGCAATCAGGTCGGCGCCCTGGCTGTCGCGTCCGATGGCGGTCAGGATTGCCGGGCGCAGGCCAAAGCGAGTCAGCGTCATGGCGATATTCATTGCCACACCGCCCGGCAGGCGCAGGATATGGCCTGGCACATCCGAGCCCGCGCGCATATGAACCGAGGCACGCCCGATGATGTCCCACAGGACCGAGCCGATGCAAAGGATGTCGGGTTTGTCTGTCATGCCTCTTGGTGCATCTCATTGTTGGCCGACGCAAGAGGGCAGGGGGTTGCCATGGCGATCAATGGGGGCTATATCGCGCGCACTTCACAGGCGGAGGCGGGCCTTCGGGGGAGAAATCCCCGTTCGGTCCACCGGTTGGGGTAATCCCCCTGATCCTCCGCTCAGGCGCAAACCGGAAAAGGAATTGGACATGGCGCTTCCTGAATTCTCCATGCGTCAGCTGCTCGAAGCTGGCGTTCACTTTGGCCACCAGACGCAACGCTGGAACCCGCGTATGGCGGAGTTCATCTACGGCGACCGCAACGGTATCCACATCGTCGACCTGACCCAGACCGTCCCGATGCTGGACGCTGCTCTGCAAGTCGTGCGCGACACCGTCGCCAAGGGCGGCCGCGTTCTGTTCGTCGGCACCAAGCGTCAGGCCTCGAAGGCCGTCGCCGAAGCCGCTGAAAAGTGCGCCCAGTATTACATGAACCACCGTTGGCTGGGCGGCACGCTCACCAACTGGAAGACCGTTTCGCAGTCGATCCAGCGTCTGAAGCAGATCGACGAAGTGCTCGCCTCGGGCGCCGAAGGTCTGACCAAGAAAGAGCGCCTCCAGATGGAGCGCGAGCAGACCAAACTGCAAGCCTCGCTCGGCGGTATCCGCGAGATGGGCGGTCTGCCGGACCTGCTGTTCATCATCGACGTGAACAAGGAAGACCTCGCCATCCTCGAAGCCCAGAAGCTGGGCATCCCGGTTGTGGCCGTGGTTGACACCAACTGCTCGCCCAAGGGCGTTGACTACATCATCCCGGGCAACGATGACGCCGCGCGTGCCATCGCGCTCTACTGCGACCTCGTGAGCCGTGCGGCTCTCGACGGCATGACCGCCCAGATGGGCGCTGCCGGCGTCGATCTCGGCGCGCTCGAAGAAGCGCCCGTCGAGGAAGCTGCCGAGGCCTGAGGCCTCGTCCGTCACACGGATGACATCGGGCGGGGGTAACCCCGCCCAGACCCAATTCAGAGGAGAGATCCCATGGCGATTACCGCTGCGATGGTGAAAGAGCTGCGCGAAACTTCGGGCGCAGGCATGATGGACGCCAAGAAGGCGCTGACCGAGACCAATGGCGACATGGAAGCCGCCATCGACTGGCTGCGCACCAAGGGCCTGGCGAAAGCCGCCAAGAAAGCCGACCGCGTGGCCGCCGAAGGCCTGATCGGTGTGGCTGTTGATGCCGGCCGTGGCGTCGCCATCGAGATCAACTCGGAAACCGACTTCGTCGCCAAGAACGCCGACTTCCAGAACCTGGTCCGCGAGATCACCAAGATCGCGCTGGAAACCGGTGAATCGGTTGAGGTCGTCAAGGCCGCCGATCTGAACGGCGAGACCGTCGAGCAGGTCCTGACCAACGCCATCGCCCGCATCGGCGAGAACATGACCTTCCGCCGCATGCACATGCTCGAAGGCGACAGCGTTGTGTCCTACGTTCACAACTCCGCGGCCGAAGGCATGGGTAAGATCGGCGTGCTCGTCGCGCTGAAGGGTGATGCGGCCAAGGCGCAAGAGATCGGCAAGCAGTTCGCGATGCACATCGCGGCGACCAACCCGCTCTCGCTCTCGGAAGCGACCCTCGATCCGACCGTTGTCGAGCGCGAACTGCAGGTGCAGACCGCCAAGGCGCTGGAAGAGAACGCGACCTCGGCCAAGCCGAAGCCGGAGCAGGTGATCCACAACAACATCATCCCGGGCCGGATGAAGAAATTCCTCGCCGAGAACACGCTGCTCGGCCAGGCTTTCGTCATCAACCCGGATCTGACCGTCGAGCAGGCCGCCAAAGAGGCCGGCGTCGAGATCACCGGTTATGCCCGCGTCGCCGTTGGCGAAGGCATCGAGAAGAAAGAAGAGGACTTCGCCGCCGAAGTCGCCAAGACCATGGCTGGCGCCTGATCTTTCGCCTCGCACAAACAGAACGCCGCCCCGACCGGGCGGCGTTTTGCTTTGTCTGGGTCCGTTTCTCAGCCTCAGAAATGAGAAAGGCCGGACGTCCGAGAATACGAACGCCCGGGCCTAGTCCGGAAAACCGGAGAGCTAGTCCGCTATCGGAACAATCATCGACCTCGTTCCAGCCCTTGTTCCTGGCCAAAGCCACCACTCACGGAACCATTCTAGGAAACCATATCGGCAGAAAAACGCCAGTCCGGTTTTCCTGACCTTTCAGTAGTTTTTGCTGCGTTGCGGCGGCGGCCCTGCAAGGAATATCTGTTTTTGCACTGAGGCCTTCAGAACTGCCTGCGCTGTCGTCTCGACATCCAGCGCATCGCGGGTCAGGCGCAGGTGTTTTTCCACGGTCGCGACCGTCAGGCCCATGATCGTCGCGATGTCGGCCGCCGTTTTGCCGTCGGCGACCCATTCGAGCACCTCGCGCTGCCGAGGGGTCAGCGAGCCACGCTTGGTCTTGTAGGGCAGGGACGATATCCGCAGATGGGTGACATTGTTGATCACCATGAGTTCACGGCCATACTCGTTCCAGATCGCGTCGACCTCGTGCTGGCGCAGATCCTCGCGCGCGCAGAGGCCAATCCCCCCCTTGGTGCGCACATTGACATCGGGAAAGCTGATCGACACGCCCGCGCGCACGCCGTGGCGCAGGTTGAGTTCGACCACTTTCATCTCGGCCGCGTCAAGCTTGCCTGCCTCCATCTGCTCGGCGATCCAGCGCCACGAGCAATAGCCGACATTCTGCGCGGCCCATTTGACCATCGGGCCGTCGTTGAACGCGCCAGTGTCTAGGAACGCGGTCAGATAGGCCGGATCATGGTTCGACAAGATCAGCGTATCGTCGAGATTCCCAAAGCCGTTGGAGGTATGAAAACGGGTGAGTGCATAGAGAAGCCGGTCAAATCCGTATTGCGCCATGCGCTCGCAATGCAGCGCCCAGATGGAGTCGATGTCCTCGCAATTCAGAATCTGTTCGAGGTGTTCGAGCATTTGCTCTCCAAAGGGCGATCCATTGTAGCCTCAGCCGCCCCGGCCATGGCGGAGGCGATTGTTGCAGTAAGGGAAACGGTAACTGTGCGCGTTGCGCTGAATCTATAACCTATCTAATTCGTCCGCCGCAAGTTGCAGCAAGAAAACAAATCAAAACGGCTGGAAAACGAAATATGCTATCGCGCGGTCTCGCAGCGGGGGGCGCTTTGGATTCCCATCGTCAGGTCGGGCGAAAGGGCGCAGAGCGCGTCATGATGGGTCAGGAACACCTGCCCGCCGAGATGCGTGATGAGGTCGGAGCGTTTCAGACGGTCCATCACCGGCCCCTTGACCTCGGACAGATGCAGCAGAACGCCCGCGTCCTTGAGCTGCTGGTTCACCGCCTCAAGTGCCTCAAGCGCCGAGGAGTCGACGAAGTTGACCGCCGGGCAGTTCAGAACCACGTGCCGGATGGCGGGATCGCCGGCGACGGCGCCATAGATCGTGTCTTCAAGAAAGCGCGCATTGGGAAACCAGAGGCTTGCATCGACGCGCAAAGACAACACATCCGGCGCGGTGATGACGCGATGGCGGTTGATGTTGCGGAAATGCTCGGTCCCCGGAACCTGGCCCAACACGGCATAATGTGGGCGCGAGCTGCGCCACAGTTGCATGAGCACCGATAGACCAACGCCGGCAGAGATCCCGGCCTCGACGCCGATACCCAAGGTTACAATGATCGTCGCGACCATCGCCAGAGCGTCGCCGCGCGAATAGTTGTAGGTGCGCCGGATCGCGCCCAGATCGACAAGGCTGAGCACCGCGACAACGATGGTCGCAGCAAGGGTCGCTTGCGGAAGGTAGTAAAGCGCCGGGGTCAGCAGCAGCGTGGCCAGCCCCATGCCGATCGCAGTAAAGGCCCCTGCGGCGGGCGTTTCCGCCCCGGCATCGAAATTCACGACCGAGCGCGCAAACCCGCCGGTGACCGGAAAGCCCCCCGAGAAGGCCGAGGCCAGATTTGCCCCCCCAAGCGCCACCAGTTCCTGATCCGGGTCGATCCGCTGGCGCCGTTTCGCGGCCAGTGTCTGCGCGACCGAGATTGTCTCGACATAGCCGACAATGGAGATCAGCAGGGCTGGCACTGCCAGTTGCGCCCAAAGTGCGAGGTCGAGCGGCGGCATTGCGGGGGTGGGTAGTCCTTGCGGAACGCGGCCCACGACGCGCACTCCTTCGGCCTCAAGGTTAAGCCCCCATGTCGCCAGAATCGTTACGAAGACCGCGAAGACCGGAGCCGCCCGCACCATCAGCCCTGCAAGTCGCGCCCGCAGGCCGAGCGCCATCAATGCGCCGCGCAGGCCGTTGCGCGCCCAGAACAGGAAGGCGACGGCTCCGATGCCGATGATCAGTGTCGGTGTGTTTGTCGCGCCCAACTGCTCGGTCAGTGACCCGACGATCTCGGGCAATGTCTTACCATTCGCCGAGATGCCCAAAAGGTGCTTGATCTGACTGGCGGCGATCAGGATGCCCGAGGCCGAGATGAAGCCGGAAATGACCGGGTGGCTCAGGAACGACGCGATGAAGCCAAGGCGCAGGAAGCCCATGGCCAGCAGCATCGCGCCAGACAGGAAGGCCAGCGCGATGGCTGCGCCCAGATACTCGGGCGTGCCTTTGGCGGCGATCTCACCCACCGCGGCGGCGGTCATCAGCGACGCCACCGCAACCGGCCCGACGGCAAGCGCGCGCGAGGTGCCTAAGAGCGTGTAAAGCAGCAGCGGCGCGATCGAGGCGTAGAGGCCCACGTGTGCGGGGAGCCCGGCCAGCAAGGCATAGGCCAGCGACTGAGGGATCAGCATGATCGTGACTATCACTGCCGCGACCAGATCGGCCTCAAACGTCGCGCGGTGGTAGTTCGGCGCCCATGTCAGAATCGGAAAATATCTTTTCAACATGGGCGCTTGCGCGGCCTTTCTCTAGCGATTGGCGGCGTGCTGCGCCAAGAGCGGCACGAGACCCGAATGGTCGTAGCCCGCCTTCGCCGCCAGCGAGACGATCTCGTCGATCGGGCGCGCGCCAGCCTCCGACATCGCCCAGAGATGCGACGAGCGCGTGCCAGAACGGCAATAGGCAAGCACCGGCCCCTCGATCTGCGACATGGTGGCCTCGAAGGCGGCGACCAGATCGGGCGTCATCGCGCCCGGGTAATAGGGCAGGTGAACATAGACCATGCCGACCGCAGCGGCAGCCTCGGCCATGGCGTGGCTGTCGAGCTGCGCCTCGATCTCTTCATCGGGGCGGTTGTTGATCAGGGTGCGATACCCCATGCGGGCCAATTCGGCCACATCCTCGGGGGTGATCTGCGGCGCCACCGCAAACTCCGGCGTAATCTGCCGCAACTCCATGCCTGTCTCCTGCCACGCGTTCCGTTAGAGCCCGTTGACCGGAACCTTGAGATAGGTCCTTCCGTCATCCTCGGGCGGGGGCATCTGCCCGGCTCGCATGTTTACCTGCAGCGAAGGGATGATCAAGCGCGGCATCGCAAGGGTTGCATCGCGCTCGGTCCGCATCTTGACGAAATCGTCCTTGGACTTGCCGCCGCCGATATGGATGTTGCGAGCGCGCTCTTCGGCGACGGTGGTTTCCCACTGGTAGTCCTCGCGCCCCGGGGGCAGGTAGTCATGCGCCACGAAAACGCGCGTCGCATCGGGCAGGGCGAGGATCTTCTGGATCGAGACATAGAGCGCCTCGGCCGATCCCCCGGGGAAATCGCAGCGCGCAGTACCGTAATCGGGCATGAAGAGCGTATCGCCCACAAAGGCCGCGTCGCCGATCACATAGGTCAGACAGGCCGGCGTGTGCCCCGGCGTGTGCAGGACATGGCCGTCCAGCCCGCCGATTTCGAAGCTGTCGCCCTCGACGAAGAGCTTGTCGAACTGCGAGCCGTCGCGCTGGAATTCGGTGCCCTCGTTGAAGATCTTGCCGAAGGTGTCCTGCACGATCTTGATACGGTCACCGATACCGATCTTGCCGCCGAGACGCTCCTGGATATAGGGCGCGGCCGAGAGGTGGTCGGCGTGCACATGGGTTTCGAGGATCCAGGCCACGCTGAGGCCGTTTTCGCGGATATAGGCGATCACCGCATCGGCCGAGCGCGTATCGGTGCGCCCGGAGGCGTAGTCGAAATCAAGCACGCTATCGACCACCGCGCAGGCGGTGCTTTGCGGGTCCTTGACCACATAGGTCACGGTATTGGTCGCCTCGTCGAAAAAGGCCTGAACGACGGGTTTGAGCATTTTCTCCTCCTGCGGTCGGACGGATTTCTGCGCTTCATATGGGGTCGGCGCGGGCGCGATCAATCGGCTGCGGCGGTGACCCAAGGAAAGTGCGACACAATGCCGGGCAGCATAGCATAGTCCGAAAAGGCGATGGCATGGGGCAGATCGGCGACCGGGGTCTTTCGGTAGCCTTCGGTGTACAGCAGGAACGGCTGACCTGCGGCGGCGGCGGTTTCGGCATCGACCTCGCTGTCGCCGACATAGAGCATCCGCTCACGCCCAAGCACCTGATGCGCCGTCAATAGCGGCAGCGGGTCGGGCTTGCGTACCGGCAGGGTGTCACCGCCGATCACGACATCAAAAAGCGTATCGAGCGCGAAATGGCGCAGCACGGCCATGGTGGGCGCAATCGGCTTGTTGGTGCAGATCCCGAGCGGATGACCCGCCAGTGCCAGGGCCTCAAGCGCCCCGCGCACGCCGGGATACAGCGCGGTCAGGGTCACGGCCTCTTCGTAGCGTGCGGTGAAATCGGCGACCATGCGGGTATGTAGCGGGCCGTGCGGGTCGGCCTCGGACGCCTCCAGCAGGCGGTGCACCAGATGCGGCACGCCCTTGCCCACGAAGCTGCGCACCTGTGGCAGCGTCAGCGGGGCAAAGCCATGCTCGGCCAGAACGGCGTTCGAGGCGGCGTGGATGTCGGGCGCCGAGTCGATCAGCGTTCCGTCGAGATCGAAGACGATCGAGGGCAGCGACATGGTCAGACCTTCCACTTGATCGAGCAGCCCATCGAGGCGACCTGTTCGCGCGGGCCCTGGCCGGTCTCGGCCACCAGCATCATCGCTTCGAACAGCTCGCGCCGCGCATCCGTGGGGCCGGGGTTGCGCCCCGAGGCATCCAGACGCCCGCGGTATTGCAGCTCATCCTGTGCGTTGAAGCCGAAGAAATCAGGTGTGCAAGCAGCGCCGTAGGCGCGGGCGACCTCTTGGGTTTCGTCATAGAGATAGGGGAAGGAGAAGTGCTTTTCGCGCGACATGCGGAGCATATTGATGAAGCTGTCGTCCGGGTAGGCATCGGCATCGTTCGCGCTGATCGCGGCCACCCCGATCCCTGCGGCTTGCAGGGCGGCGGCGTCACGCAGCAACCGGTCCATGATCGCCAGCACATAGGGACAATGGTTGCAGATGAACATGATCAGCGTGCCCTTCGGGCCGCGGATGTCGTCGAGGCTCCAGTTCTTGCCATCGGTGCCGGACAGCACGAAGCCGGGCGCTTTCCAGCCGAAATCGCAGACGGGAGGGGTGACGGCCATGCTGTGCTCCTTCGTGCGGCTGATCCGGTGTCATCGTCAACCTAGCCAGAGCGCCGCGCAAGGCAAGCCTTGGCGGCGCCCTTTGGTCAGGCTTCGGGGATGAAGCGGAAGGCGTCGCCCGCGCGTTCGACGCGCCCGACGCCGCCTTCGGGCAGGTGGAAGCCGACCATCGGCATGGTGCCGTCGGCAAGCATCCCAAGCAGATCGAGGCGCGTCTTGGCGCCCATCTCTGCGTCCTGATCCGAGCCGGAGGCCCAGGACGGCGCCTCAAAGGCCATATGCGCGTTGGCGATGGCATCACCGACGATCAGTGCAGATGTATTGCCCTGGCGTACCTCGAACGACATATGGCCCGGCGTATGGCCGTAGCTTGCACGCGCGCCGATACCAGGGATTATTTCCTCACCATCCTCGAATGTTACGATGCGATCTTCAAGTGTCTGTAGGCGTCGGATAGCGCCTGCGGCGAAGGTCTCACGCCCACCGCTGATAGTGCTGACGGTGTTCGGGTCGGCCCAGTAATCATACTCGGCGCGGCCCATCAGATGGGTTGCGTTCGCAAAGATCGGCTCGTCGAAATCGTCGAGCACACCCCAGAGGTGGTCGGGATGGGCATGGGTGAAGACGACATGCGTGACCTCATCGGCAGTTACGCCAAGCACATCGAAGGCTTCCGCAAGCTTGCCGGCAGTGGGCATGAAATCCGGGCCCGAGCCGACGTCAAAGAGAACCGTGTTGGTGCCGTCGCGGTAAAGCGTGACATTGCAGGGGGATTCGATCTCCGGGCCGCTCAGCCCATGCCGAGCAAGCAGATCGGGCGCGCCCGGATTGTCCGAAATGAACCCGATCGGCAGCACGAGATGCCCGTCCGAAAGTGTGTCGAGCGTTGCTGTGCCCAAAGCCAGTTGGCTGGCGGCGAAGCTGCGTGCGGGCAAGAGCCCGCCGACCCCGGCCGCCAGGGCCGTTCGTAGAATCGTGCGGCGCGTAAGTTGCATTCCAGTCCTCCCTTACTGGCATTCATGCATTCGAATATGAATGCATTTACCGGGAGGAGCAAGCAGCCTTAGCGCGCGGCCTCGGCGGCGGACCGGATTGCGCGGATATTCTCGCCATAGGGGGCAGGGTTGTTGACCGAACCGCCCTTGAAAACGGCCGAACCCGCCACCAGCACATCCGCACCGGCCGCAGCCATCAGCGGCGCGGTTTCCGGCGTGATGCCGCCGTCGATCTCGATATGGATCGGACGATCGCCGATCAGCGCGCGCAGCGCGCGCACCTTGTCGATCTGCGAGTGGATGAACTTCTGCCCACCAAAACCGGGGTTCACTGTCATCACGCAGATCAGGTCGAGTTGGTCGAGCAGATATTCAATGCCGTCGATGCCCGTGCCCGGGTTGATCGCAAGACCGGCCTTGCACCCCGCGCCACGGATCGCCTGAAGCGTACGGTGGATATGCGGACCGGCCTCGAGATGCGCGGTGATAACGTCGGCGCCCGCATCGGCGAAGGCGTCGATATAGGTATCGACCGGCGAGATCATCAGATGAACGTCCATCACCGTCTTGATGTGCGGGCGGATCGCTTGGCACAGCGGCGGCCCGAAGGTCAGGTTCGGCACGAAATGCCCGTCCATGACATCGACATGGACCCAGTCGGCGCCCTGCGCCTCGATGGCCTGAATCTCGCGACCGAAATCGGCGAAATCGGCGGACAGAATCGACGGGGCAATCTTGATAGAGCGATCGAAGCTGGTCATGGCATCCTCGGGGCAGGGCGGGGTTGTCTGGGCGCCTTTTCCCTCAAAGCGCCCGGTAACGCAAGCTCAGCGATGCAGCTCCTCGTCGGGGATCAGCGCCGCTTCTTCGGGGTGGTCGTGATAGCGCGCGATGCGTCGAACCTTAGGCGCGGTGCCGAAGACGAAGGGCGTGCGGGCATGCAGGCTGTCGGGGATCGCATCGAGGATCGGGAGATAGCCGTCGGTCGCCGCGCCGCCCGCCTGCGTGACGACAAAGGCGATCGGCGCGCATTCGTAGAGATGGCGCAGGCGGCCGCGCTCATATCCGCGGCGGCTGTCGCCCGGATAGAGGAAAACGCCGCCGCGCTTGAGGATGCGGTGCGTCTCGGCCACCAGTGAGGCGATCCAGCGCATGTTGAAGTTGCGCCCGCGCGGGCCATCGGCACCGGCGATCAGGTGGTCGATAAAGGCCTGGATCGGCGCTGGCCAGTGCCGCTTGTTCGAGGCATTGATCGCGAATTCCGAGGTTTCAGGGGCCATCGGGGGCAGATCCGCAAGCCGCTCGAAACGTCCCGTATTCGGATCAAGAACCCATTGCAGCACCCCTTGGCCAAAGGTCGCGATCAGCGAGCATTGCGGGCCAAAGATCATGTACCCGGCGGCGAGCTGCTCGGACCCTGGGCGCAGGAAGCTTGCCTCGGCGGTTTCCGCCTTGTGGTAGATCGAGAAAATCGTGCCAATAGAAACGTTTACGTCTATATTTGAAGAGCCGTCGAGCGGGTCTATTGCCAGCGCCAGAAGGCCGTCGCCGAAGGTCAGGATGTCGTCCTGTTCTTCCGAAGCATAGTAAGCCACCGCCGAGTCCCGCAGCGCCGCCATGAACGCCTCATCCGCCAGCACATCGAGCGCCTTTTGGCCGTCACCGCCCGCGTTGGTTCCGGCGCTGGCGCCAAGATCGCCGTCGATCCCGTTGCGCGCAATCAGTCGCTGCAACTCGGCGCCGACCTGGGTCAGGCGCTGCATGACATCCGTCAGCTCCGGGCCAAGCGAAAGCCCCGTAAGATCGAGTGACATGCCATCCTCCTGTCCAGTTCCGGCACGCGTTCTATCGCGCCAAACCGCCACGGTTTCAATCGGGAAGCGTGATTGACGGGGTAGGGCGCGCGCGCCATTCTCGGGGCAAAGACGAGGTACACATGGCGACCGTAACGCCCCCGAGCGACCCCGAGTCCGACCCACGCGTCAAGGCCGTGTTCAACGATATCCGACAAACGCGTGGCAGCGATTTCATCAACAATGTCTGGCGTTACCTCGCGTTCGATCCTGCGCTTCTCGAGCAGACCTGGGCCGAGGTGAAGGCGGTGATGGCCACGCCATCAGCACTGGAGCCAAAGGTGAAAGAGATGATCTACGCTGCTGTTTCGATTGCGAATTCCTGTGAATACTGCACACACTCGCATCTTGCGGCTGCGCGCGAAGGGCATGACCCCCGAAGAGTTCACGGATTTCCTGCGCGTCGTCTCCTCTGCAGGGAAAACTAATCAACTTCTCAATGCCTTACGCATTCCGGTTGATGCGGCATTCCAGATGGACAAGGAGTGAACATGGCCTACGCGATGGTGATTGCATCCCCGGGCGGCGCGGAGAAATTCCGCCGGATCGAGATTGATCCTCCCGCTCCAGGGCCTGGAGAGATCCTGATAAGACATACCGCTATCGGATTGAATTTCATAGATGTTTACTTTCGAACCGGGTCTTATCCTTGGCCGGTTGAGCGCGATCTTGTGACTGGCGCGGAGGCTGCGGGCGTTATCGAGGCCGTCGGTGTCGGTGTGGATCTTAAACCGGGGCAGCGTGTTTGCTATGCCATACCGAACGGCGCATACGCGTCCCATCGCGTTATAAGTGCCTCGCAAGCTGTTGTTATGCCTAGCAATGTATCGGATGAGATTGCGGCGGCCGCAATGCTCAAAGGGCTCACGGCGCATTATCTCTTGTATCATTCTTATGCCGTAAGCCGCGGAGAAAGCGTTCTTTTCCACGCCGCAGCCGGAGGTGTTGGCTTGATCGCGGTGCAATGGCTCAGCGCGCTCGGAGTGCGTGCGATCGGAACTGCGGGCGGACCCGAGAAATGCGCGCTGGCGTTGCGGCACGGTTACGATGCGGTGATCGATTATCGAAGCGAAGACTTTGTCACGAGGGTCATGGAGCTGACCGATGGTGCTGGTGTGTCTGCCGTCTACGACTCGGTTGGAGCGGATACGGTCATGAAATCATTGGAGGTTTTACAGAGGTTTGGCTCGCTGGTGTGCTTCGGGCAAAGCTCTGGTCCCGCGACCGATTTCAAGATCGGCGATCTTGCACGCGGCTCGTTGCGGCTCACGCGGCCGACGTTGTTCCATCACACGGCGGTGCCTGGTTGGCTGCAAAGTGCAAGCGCAGATTTGTTCGCCATGATTGGAAGTGGAGCGATTTCGATTGAGATCGGCCAGACGTTTGACCTGTCAGACGTGGCACGAGCGCATGAGATGCTGGAGGCGCGTATGACGACCGGGAGTACAGTTTTGGTTCCGTAGCGCATCTGAATGGCACAATAAGCTACATAATACCGATTATGGGGTATATGCTTGTGCCAAGCAGCACATGTAAAAGTGCCTTTCCTGAGACCCCTCTTGGAAAACTGTATTCGACGCGCCCCCGACCTCCGACCAGATTGGCAACTAGCTTCAAGCCAACATCAAACTCCGCCGCTCGTCGCATCGCATCCGATGATCGAAGCGATCAAGACGCATGTGGTGCTCGCCCGGCAAGGACTGCCGAACCAGAATCCAGCGCGACCAAAGTGCTTTTGGCTGATCGGAGCCGCACCTCCCGCACCGGCGCGTATGCTGCGGAGTTGTACCACTTCTTGAGTGCCGGCATGTCTGGGAACTCGATGATGACCATGCGGCCCGGCACCCAGTCTTTCCCGGCTTCGAGAACGTCGAGGGCGCCGCCGCGGGACAGGAAGCGCCCGCCAAACTGCTCAATCAGCGGAAGGACTGCGCGCTTGTATTCCTCAAACGTGTCCGGGTCGGTGATTGTTTCATCCGCGATGAGATAAGCAGGCATGGCGTATCCTCCATTCGCCCTGTGCGGCGGTGCATCATGCGCCGCCATCACCAGAATCCTTCGTGCCCCTTGATGATGTCCGGTTCGAGTTCCGGATATGGCCCGCGAACTGCGACCTGTCTGCGTCCGGCGGCAAAGACTTGGTGGCAACTCAGGTCAAGGGTCAGGTTTTCGGGATTGTCACCGGTCAGTTCCGCAAGGCGCTTTTCGGTAAGGCCATAGACCACGGTTCCGATGCCAGCCCAATAACAGGCCCCGGCGCACATGCAGCAGGGTTCGACCGAGGTCACCAGCGTGCATCGTTCAAGAAACGATGGCTCGTAGTTCTGTGCCGCCACCCTTGCCACGTTTGCCTCGGCATGGCCGACGCCTCGGTCGTGCATATAGGTGTTGCCCGAAGACAGAAGGACTTCCCCATCCGGGCCAACGAGAATGGCGCCAAAGGGATGATTGCCAGCCTTACGGCTTTGCGCGGCGACCTCGGTCGCAATTCGCAGATATTCCACGTCACCTCGCATGATCGCATCCTCCATCAGGTGGGTGTTGGTGCTCCAGAAGCCTTGCGTGTGGCCGTCAGTTTCATGCCCGGCGCGGCCAGCCGATCTTGCGCCCCGATCCAGGCATAGGCCAGCAGGCAGGGCTCTTCTTCGCCGGTTGTGATGCGGTGCTCGAATCCGGGCTTGTTCAGGATGAGCGATCCGGGCGCATGGACAGCCGCGTCGTTCTCTGACCAGGCTCCGGCGATCGAGATGTAGCTTTCTTCGATGCCCGCGTGGCTGTGCTGTGGGTAGGTCGTGGCGGGCGCAAATAGGACGAAACCAAGGATCAGGTCGTTGCTGCGGACCGGCCCCTGCGGGCCGAGCACCTCGCAATAGGCGAACTTGCGGGCCAGCGGCTTGGGCATTCGCTCATAGCCGTATTCCCAGGTCAGTTGCCCCCTCACCTCGCGCAGCGCGCGGGCCATGCCCTGCATGACGCCCCGCTCGCCCAGATCAAGCGCGCGCGGCAGATGGGCCGTCACCGGTTTGCTTGCAGGTGCGCGTCTATGGATGATCGCGTTGGATGAGAATGTCGCGGATAGCGCCGCGCGCACCTTGCTCCGGTGGCTGCGGATCAGCGCGCTACCGCCAGCCGAGCCAAGCCGAAACAGCGCATCGAACTCGCGGAGCAGGTAGAACCAGTCGGGCGCGTCGCGCAGGCGCAGCACTTCGGCCTCAGGCATGTCCGGGATCGGCGTCATGGACATCTCACTCTCCGTCATCGGAAAACTCGGGTGCAGGCCCCTGCCCTTACTGGGCGCGTTTGGGCGGATCGCGCCGGGCAGTTACTCGTAAAGATCGTCGATGAACGTCACCAACAGCTCGACCTGCGAGCGGACATTCAGCTTGCGATAGATGCTCTTGATGTGGTTCTTGGCGGTTCCATGGCTGATCTCAAGCAGGCCCGCGATCTCGGCGGCGGTGTAGCCCTTGAGCAGAAGGAACACGATCTCACCCTCGCGCGCGGTCAAGGCGGTGGCGCCGAAGCCCGCCAGTTTTCGCCCGATCACACGGTCAATCGCCGGAACCTGTGGCTCCTCGACATCGGTGCGCTCATAGAGTGCGAAGACACTGGAGACGACGCTGACCAGCGAGGCAAGGAACTGCACCTCATCGCGCTCGAACGGCGGCAGATCGTGCGAGCGCGACACCGACAGATGCACGCAGCGCCCTCCGCCGATTGGCACGAGATAGCCGACCTCGTCGCGCGTATCCCATTTGCGCAGGTAGCGCTCGAAATAGGGCGAACGGGCGGAATCTCCGGGCCTTGCGAGATCGCCAAGGCGATGGACGCTCGGCTCGGGGCTGCGGCGATACTGCTGGTAGAAGGGATCGAGCAGGTAGAGCCCGTCTTCGTAATCGTCCCTGCCCTGCTTGATGCCGCGAAAACCGATCCGCTCGGCAGGTTCATGGCGGTGAAACAGCGCCGCATACCACTGATCGAAATCGACGCAGTTCGACAGATGCGCAAGGAACCGGTCGACAATGTCTGACCGGTCGCGATGGATCAACAGATCCGCGACCCCGTCATTCCAGCGCTCGAGCATCGAAACGGACTGCATGTGTGGCAGGATAGGACCCGGCAGAATACCTGTCGAGTCTCTCCCCTTTCCCATCACCCGCGCGCCGGCGGCGACCAGATACCCTCGGCAATCAGGTCGTTTTGCGTGGCGATAAGGCTGTCGCGCAGGATCGAGACAATCCGGTCGATATCCTCCTTCGTCACGATGAGCGGCGGAGACAGGATGCACAGGCTTTCGAATGGGCGCAGGATCAGCCCCCGCTCCTGCGCATGGGCATCGACACGCGCGGCAACCGCCATATCGGCCTCACCCGGTTCCGCGCCGATCTTGCGCACGACGCATTCCAGGCAAGCCATTAGCCCCATGCCGCGCACGTCGCCGACGATGGGCAGATCGCGCAGTTTTTGCAGCTCGGCCTGGAAATAGGGCCCGGTGTCACGCACCTGCTCAAGGATGCGGCCGCCCTCAAGGATCTCGAGGTTCTTCAGCGCCACCGCAGCCGCGACCGGATGGCCGGAATAGGTGAACCCGTTGGTGAAATACGGGTGATCGACCGCATTCTCGCCGCTGATCGCCTTGATCAGTCGGTCCGAATAGATTGTGGCGCCCATCGGGATATAGCCCGAGGTCAAACCCTTGGCGCAGGTGATGATGTCGGGCGTGATGCCGAAGACGTCCTTTGACGCGAAGATATGACCAAGCCGCCCGAAGGCCGTGACGACCTCGTCCGAGATATAGAGCACATCGTATGTGCGGCAGATCTCAAGGCAGCGCGGCAGATACATCTCTGGCGGCACGATGACCCCGCCCGAGGCTTGGATCGGCTCCGCCACGAAGCAGGCCACATTCTCGGGGCCGAGTTCGAGGATCATCGCCTCAAGATCGGCGACCTTTTCGTTCGCGAAATCCTCCAGCGACTGGCCCTTGGGGCGGCGGAAGGCGTTGACCGAGGGCAGGAAGTGCACCAGCTCGCGCGCATAGTCGAACTGGCTCCAGTCGCGTCGCTTCCCGTTCATCGAGGCCGTCAGGTAGGTCGAGCCGTGGTAGCTGTCCATCCGCACGATGACTTGCCGCTTGCTCGGCTGGTCAAGGCAGTTGAAGTAGAAATGCGCAAAGCGGATCGCGCTGTCCACGGCGCCAGAACCCGACGTCGCGAAACTGACGGTGTTCAGATCGCCCGGCGCGCGCTCAGCCAGCGCTTGCGCAAGCTGCGCGGCGGGTACGTTCGCCATGGCGCCAAAGGGCGTGTAGTAGCACAGGCGGCGGGCCTGCTCGGCCATGACCTCAATCAGTTCCTCGCGGCCGTAGCCGACCTGAACGCACCACATCCCGCCGATCCCGTCGATATAGCGGTTCCCTTCGGCATCGCTGATATGGATGCCTTTGGCCTCGGCCAGAACCAGCGGGTCTTCGGTGTGCATGGTCTTGAGGTCGGACCAGGGGTGCAGGACGTGACGCTTGTCCGCTTGTGCGATCTCTGCCGGATCGAGGTTATGGTGCTTGGCGAACATCTGTCTTCTCCGTCGTCGTTTCGCGGCCTGCGCGTTCGTCGCTGCTGCCGACAGAAAACAGCGCGATCCGCGCCGGGAATACACCCGCGCTGAACGCAACGTTGAATACCGCCGGCGATGACCGTGACTCTGATCGCTCGCCCGAGTGAAAGGAATGTCCCCAAGGGGCTATTGCGCGGCCGCACCAGAAGGGGATGCCGCCCTCCCCGCGATTGGCGTAAACGCTTCGCGAAGCGCGGAACATGGCCCGTGCCCATCCGCGCACCTGCCGTTGGATACTAGACTCAAGTCTCAGGTGATGACGTCAGGCCCCGTGCGGCCGGTGCGGGCGCGGATGCCGACGATCTCTTCGGTCGCGCGGATGATCGGGCCAAGCGCCTCTTGCGGGTCTTCATTCAGTCCCGCCGGGCCGGGAACATACCGCTCGAGGTAGACCCGCAGCGTCGCGCCCTCGGTTCCGGTGCCCGAAAGCCGCAGCACGACGCGCGAGCCGCCCTCGAACAGGATGCGGAACCCCTGCTGCGCCGAGATCGAACCATCGACCGGGTCGGTATAGGCGAACTCATCTGCGTTCTCGACGATAAGGCCGTGATTTTGCGTGCCCTTCAGCGAGGCCAGCCGGTCACGCAGATCATTCAGCATGGCATTGGCCTGATCGACTGGCAGGGCCTCGTAATCGTGGCGCGAGTAGTAGTTGCGCCCGAAGCGCGCGAAATGCTCTGCCAAGATCTCGGCCACGCTCTGCCCGCGCGCGGCGATGATATTGAGCCACATCAGCACCGCCCAAAGACCGTCCTTCTCACGCACATGATCCGACCCGGTGCCGAAGCTCTCCTCGCCGCAAAGTGAAACACGGCCCGCATCCATCAGATTTCCAAAGAATTTCCAGCCGGTTGGCGTCTCGTAACAATCGATTCCAAGCGCCTTAGCCACGCGATCGACAGCGGCCGAGGTCGGCATCGAGCGGGCCACGCCTTTCAGCCCCTGCGCATAGCCCGGAACGAGATGAGCATTCGCCGCGATCACGGCGAGGCTGTCGGAGGGCGAGACGTAAACCCCGCGCCCAAGCACCATGTTGCGATCGCCATCGCCATCTGAGGCTGCGCCGAAATCCGGGGCGCTCTCGCCCATCATCTCAGCCATCAATTCATGTGCCCAGGTTGGATTCGGGTCTGGATGCATCCCGCCAAAATCGGGCAGCGGCGTTTCGTGCACGACAGTCCCCTTGGCGGCGCCGAGGCGTTTTTCGAGAATCTCGACCGCGTAAGGCCCGGTGATTGCGCACATCGAATCCATCCGCATCGTGAAGCCTTCATGAAAAAGGCCGCGCAATGCTTTGAAATCGAATATCTCTTCTATCATGTCGGCGTAAGCACTGACCGGATCGACCACCTCGACCACCATCGCGCCCAGATGACTTTCACCGATCGCCGTCAGGTTCACATCCGGCGCATCAAGCTTGGCGTATTCGGTGATCTCCTTGGTGCGGGCGAAAATCGCCTCGGTCACCGATTCCGGCGCGGGACCGCCATTGGCCATGTTGTATTTCACGCCGAAATCCTCGTTCGGCCCGCCGGGATTGTGGCTGGCCGAAAGGATGATGCCGCCATCCGCGCTCCGCTTGCGGATCAGGTTCGAGGCGGCCGGTGTCGAGAGCCATGCGCCCTGCCCGACGATCACGCGCGCAGCCCCGCTTGCCGCAGCCATCTTAAGGATGACCTGCGCCGCTTCAGTTCCGAAGTAGCGCCCGTCACCGCCCAGAACCAGGGTCTTGCCCCGCACGCCACCTATGGCGTCGAAAGTCGCCTGAACGAAATTCTCAAGGAAATTCGGTTGCATGAAGACCGCCGTTTTCTTGCGCAGGCCCGAGGTTCCGGGTTTCTGGCCGTCGAACGGCGTGGTCGGGTGGGTCGTCATGATTGCTCCTGTTGGGCGGTGGGCCGCGCGAACAGTTGAACAGATTGTGGCGCAACGCAAGTGACAGCCGTGTCATGTCGCAAGGCCTGCGCCTCGGAGAAATTGGCGCCGTGGCCATCCCGGTTCATATCTCCATTCGCCTCGTCGCGCTCTTCGGAGAAGGACACGAGCTCTTGCAGGGTGAAACCGTCGTGTGCGGGCGCGAAGTTAGCGCTGGTCAAAGGGGCACGGCCCGCATCGTCGAGGATCTCGGCGGAACCGGCGAGCCGCCGTCAGGGTTTTTCTTGAACCACGATGTGAACCTGCATGTGACGCGGCGGTCCGCGTTCGGCACGACAGATGTCATCGCGCGCCCGGGCTGCGCTTCTGGCCCGAGAACAAGGGCCGCGACGGGTGCCGTACCTCGATGGTCTGGGATGGCTCCGCCCATACGGGCTTCTCGACGGCCAAGCCCTTGCTGCCCGTAGGCCCCACAGGCCGCACTTGATGTGGCTGCGCGCCGGGTTCGTCCGACACTCCTACCGCGCGATACTTGCGTTCCGCCGCGCTCAGCCCGCGCTGCGTTCCGGCAAGACCGAATTTCAGGAGACGCTCGAGCCTGTCTTGGCCTTCCGGCCCACGCAAGGCGCCGAAAGGCTGACCTGTTTCTTCAATCTAGGACCCGGCAGCGTCACCCTGCCCGCTCCGCCCGGTTCGCCCTTTGGTCCGGTGCTGGCCCCAAAGATAGACAGGGGTGCGTTGAGGCTTGGCTCCAACGCGGCAATCTGGCTGCGGGGCCTGAGCCGTCACGCCGCGGGCAGGATCACACTGAAACGCGAGCCCTTGCCCTTCTCGCTTTCAATCTTCAGGCGCCCGCGGTGACGCGCGACGATATGCTTGACGATGGCAAGGCCAAGCCCGGTGCCGCCCTGCTCGCGTGAGCGGTGGGTATCGACGCGGTAAAACCGCTCGGTCAGGCGCGGAATATGGATCGGGTCGATCCCCTCGCCCGAGTCGATTACGTCGACCCGGTAAGCCGGGCCGCGCTGCACCGGTTCATGTGCGATCTTCTCGACGACCACCCGCACCTCGCCACCCGCACCACCGTATTTCACCGCGTTCTCGATGAGGTTCGAGAAGACCTGCGTCAGCTGGTCGGCATCGCCCGTCACCCGCAGCGGCCCCGGCTCGCCCTCGCGCAGGATGCACACCTTGGCGGTCTCGGCGACGGGTTGCAGGGTTTGGATGGCGCCACGCAGGACATTCGCCAGATCAACCTGCGCGGTCGGGCGGCGGCGTTCCTCGGCCTCGACGCGGCTGAGCGAAAGCAGATCGCCGACAAGGCGGTTCATCCGCCCCGCCTCGCGCGCCATGATCGTGAGGAACCGATCGCGCGCGACCGGATCATCCTTGGCGGCGCCGCGCAGCGTCTCGACAAAGCCGATCAGCGCGGTCAGCGGCGTGCGCAACTCGTGGCTGACGTTGGCCACGAAATCGCGCCGCATCGCCTCGGCCTCTTCGGTAGCGGTGATATCCTCGATGGACAGAAGCGCGGCGACGTTCCCCGCCTCGTCCAATTCGATCGGTGCGACCGAGACAAGCGCGACCATCTCGCGCTCGGGGCTGGAAAGCCGCAACCGCACCCGATCCGAGGCCCGCGCGGTCAGCGCACGCTCCAGCGCCTCGTTCAGCGCGGGTTGGCGCAGGACGGTAACGAAGGGACGCCCTTCAAGCCCCTGTCCAAGCAGAGCTTGCGCGCCCCGGTTGGTCGCGACAATCTTTTCGCGCGCATCCACGACCAGAACCGGAAGCGGAACCGCCTCCAGGACCGGCAAGATCGTTGCCATGCTCATATGCGCCCCCGTTTGTCTCGCCCGCGCAGAATCTACAAAACCTCGGTTTTGTAAACCTTTGAACGCTTTGTTCTTGAGATAGCCTAAAATTCGCCTTAAACCGGAGCGTGTAATTAGTGTCAGGCTCCTCGCCTAAGTTTGTCGAATTAAGGCATTCGTTCAGGAACGCTTGATGGCCAAGATTGATCCGCCCCGGCCGGACACTCGTAGAATTCGTACTGAAATTCGCGACGATCTTGGCGGGCGCCGCATTTTGATTGTCGAGCCAAGCGGGGATCTTCCCAATACGCTGAACAATCTCGCAGGCGGCGCGGTTACGATCGCGCGGTTTTCCTCGCTGACGGCAGACCTGCTGATGACGACGGCACCCGAGGTGGTTCTGTCACCCCTGATGACCAGCGATCACGACATTCTCGACCTGGCCAAGCGGCTTGAAGAACTGGGCTTTAAGGGCGCACTGCGCGCCTTCTGCGCCCCGCTGCCGAATGCACGGGTGATCCTGACCGAGGTGCGCCAGATCTGGCCAGAGGGAGACTTCGACATTTTCGAAGTGCATCCCCGCCCGGATTGAGGATCAGGGCAGGAAGAGGCGGCGGAACACCCAACCGCTGACAATCGCGAAAAACGCTCCGAGGAAGACATAGCCAGTCCGGAACGAGGCGGCCGCCGCAAGCAGCGGCACCGCCGCAATCAGGATGCGGACCCAAAGGGCGCGGAGGGCGGGGCTTTGCGGATCAAGCAGCATCAGTTCACCACCTTCATGCCACGAGCGTACCGCGCGGCGTTCTCACGGTAATGCTCAGCTGATTTCAGAAGTTGCGTTTGCGCCTCGGCATCGAGTTGCCGCACGATCTTGCCCGGCGCGCCCATCACGAGGCTGCCGTCCGGGATCTCCTTGCCCTCGGTAATCAGCGCACCCGCACCGATCAGACAACCCTTGCCGATCTTGGCGCCGTTCAGAATCGTCGCGCCCATGCCGATCAGGCTGCCCTCGCCGATGATGCAGCCATGCAGCATCGCCTTGTGCCCAATGGTGCAATTCGCGCCAATCACCAGCGGATAACCCATATCGGTGTGGATCACGACGTTCTCTTGCACGTTCGAACCACGACAGACGCGGATTTCCTCGTTATCGCCGCGGAGCGTGCAGCCGAACCAGACCGAGGCCTCGTCTTCCAGCACCACCTTGCCGATCAGGTTGGCATCGGGCGCGACCCAGGCGCCCTGCCCCAGAACCGGCACCACTCCGTCGAGTTCATAGATCATCGCGCTTCAAACTCCTTGTTCAGGCCACGCACGAACTCCGTTAGACCGGGGCGACGGTCGGCGCGGGCGCGCTCGGCCGTCAGGATGGTCTTCAGTTCCGCCTCGGCAGTATCCACATCGCGGTTGATGATGACATAGTCATATTCGCCCCAGTGGCTGATTTCATCGCGGCTTTTTGCCATCCGGCCGGCGATCACCTCATCGCTGTCCTGCGCGCGGCCGCGCAGGCGCGATTCCAGATCGGTGATCGAGGGCGGCAGGATGAAGATCGACACGACATCCTTGGCTAGCGTCGAGCGGCGAATCTGCTGCCCGCCCTGCCAGTCGATGTCAAAAAGCGTATCGCGCCCCTCAGCCATCGCGGTCTCGACCGGTCCTTTTGGCGTGCCATAGAGATTTCCGAAGACCTCGGCATGTTCCAGCATCTCGCCTGCGGCGACCATCGTCTCGAACTCGGGCTTGGTCTTGAAGAAATACTCGCGCCCGTCCACCTCGCCGGGGCGCGGTGCCCGGGTCGTGGCCGAGACCGAGAATTTCAGCGTCGGATCCCAGGCCATCAGGCGCTTTGCCAGCGTCGATTTGCCCGCACCCGAGGGCGAGGACAGGATGATCAGCAGGCCACGGCGCGCGATTTCGGTCATTGGTCACTCCACGTTCTGGATCTGCTCGCGCATCTGGTCGATCACGTGCTTGAGGTCAAGCCCGATGGCCGTCAGCCGCGACGAGCCGGATTTCGAGCACAAGGTATTGGCCTCACGCACGAATTCCTGCGTCAGGAAGTCAAAGCGCCGCCCCACGGGCTTCGGATCGGCCAGCAGATCGCGTGCGGCAGCGATATGGGCGCGCAGGCGGTCGATCTCTTCTGTCACGTCGCCCTTGACGGCGATCAACGCAAGTTCCTGCGCCACGCGGTCAGGGTCGGCGCCGCCTGCGCCCTCGATTACGCGGGCAAGGGCTGCGGTGATGCCTGCCTCCCAATCGGGGCGGCGGGCCTCGGCGGCCTCGGCGGCGGCTTCGGTCAGTTCAGCGATCCGGGTCAGTTGCGCGGATATCACGGCGCCGATCTGCGCACCTTCCGCCGCGCGCATCGCAGCAAATTCGGTCAGCACGCCTTCGAGCGAGGCGATCAACGCGGTCCGTAGCGCGGCCGGGTCTTCCATCTGGACGGGGCCTTGCTCTAGCACGCCGCGCAGCGTCAGCACATCAGCGGCAGTCGTCTGCGCCAGAGCCATTCCCTCGGCGGCGGCCACGCTCTCAATGTCACGCAGTGCGGCAAGCGCGGCGCGCAGGCCACTCGCACTCAGCCGCAGCCCCTCGGCCGCATCAACGCGCGTCAGGCGCAGGTTGGCCGAGATATTGCCCCGTGCGGCAAACCGCCCGACCGCTGTGCGCACCAGCGGCTCCAGCCCCTCGACATCGGGCAGCCGAAACCGCAGATCCAGCGCCTTGCCATTGACCGAGCGGATATCCCAGCTCCAGTCGTAGCCCTGCGCACCGCCCTGCCCGGCGGCGAAACCGGTCATTGAAATCGTTGCGATCTGCTTTTCCATCCGAGGCTTAACCATTTGGATACTTATTTTCCCATAGCGCCCCGAGACGGGGTATTAAGAGTTCAGTAAGCATTTCGCTCCTGCGGTCAACCGTAAGACCGAGTCGGCAGAAGTCCATGGAGCTTTTTGGCCGCTCCGCGCGGCCCGACCGACTGGTGAGCAGATGACACGCGATGACGATACCCCCTGGAATTCCCCTCGGCCAGCCGAACCGACCGACCGTGTCCTTGCGGACCTGCACGGATATTGGGAGGGATTGCGCTGCGGCCGCGTTGTCCCCGCGCGCGCCGATATTGACCCGCGTCGGATCGAGGAGCAGTTGGAATTCGCCTTCGTTCTGGAACGCATCGCCCCCGGCATCGCCCGGTTTCGCATCGCCGGGCAGCATCTGACCCGCCTGATGGGCATGGAGGTGCGCGGCATGCCGCTGTCGTCGCTGGTCACACCGCCGACGCGCGACCTTCTGGCGCAGGTGACCGAACGCGTCTTCGCGACCCCCGCCGTGGCCGAGATCGAATTGCGCGCGCAGACCGGGCTCGGGCGCCCTGCCCTGACGGGCCGGATGCTGCTGCTGCCGATGTCTTCGGGCTCAGGCATGATCGACCGCGCGCTCGGTTGCCTTGTGACGGATGGGCGCCAGATCGGCCTGACGCCCCGGCGCTTTGGCTGGGCGGGTAGCTCGGTCACGCGCATTGCGGCGGCCTCGGAAAGCGCCGCGCAAGGCTTTGCCGAACCGCCTGCCCCGTTCGAGGCACAAGACGAGACCCCGGAAATGCGCCGCGCGAAGTTCCGCATCGTGACCTCGGGCGAATGAATAAGGCCCGAGGCTTGCGCCACGGGCCTTGTTGTTCAGCCGATCACAGCGATCAGAGCGAGGCGGCCTTGGCCAATGCACGGCGGTCTTGCAGTTCTTCGGCGACCAGGAAGGCCAGTTCCAGCGACTGCGAGGCGTTCAGGCGCGGGTCGCAGGCGGTGTGGTAACGACTCGACAGATCTTCGTCCGAGACGGCGCGCACGCCGCCGGTGCATTCGGTCACGTCCTTGCCGGTCATCTCGAAATGCACGCCGCCGGGGATCGTGCCCTCGGCCTTGTGGATATCGAAGAACTCACGCACCTCGCGCAGGACCGAGTCGAAGGGCCGCGTCTTGAAGCCCGAGGCCGACTTGATCGTGTTGCCGTGCATCGGATCGCAGGTCCAGAGCACATTGGCGCCCTCTTCCTGAACCGTGCGGATCAGGCGCGGCAGGTTGTCGCCAACCTTGCCCGCGCCGAAACGCGCGATCAGCGTCAGGCGGCCTGCTTCATTCTGCGGGTTCAGCTTGGCCATCAGCACCTTGAGGTCTTCCGCCGTCGTGGTCGGCCCACACTTGAGACCGATCGGGTTCTGCACACCGCTGCAGAATTCGACATGCGCGCCGTCGGGCTGACGGGTGCGGTCGCCGATCCAGATCATGTGGCCCGAACCCGCGACCGGCAGGCCGGTGGTCGAGTCGATGCGGCACAGCGCCTCTTCATATTCCAGAAGCAGCGCCTCGTGGCTGGTGTAGAAATCGACCGTGCCAAGCTCATGCGCGGTTTCCGAGGTCACGCCCGCCGCTGCCATGAAGTCCATCGCGTCCGAGATCTGCTGGGCCACCTTGCGGTAGCGCGCGGCCTCGTCTTCATCGGTGAAGTTCGAGATCCACGACTGCACACGGTGGATATCGGCATAACCACCGGTCGAGAAGGCGCGCAGCAGGTTCAACGAGGCCGCCGCCTGCGTATAGGCCTGAAGCATCCGGTTCGGATCCGGCAGGCGGGCCTCCATCGTGGCATCAAAACCGTTGATGATGTCGCCGCGGTAGCTCGGGTATTCCACGCCGCCGATCATCTCGGTGGGGGCCGAGCGCGGCTTGGCGAACTGACCCGCCATGCGGCCGACCTTGATGACCGGCACCTTGGCGCCCCAGGTCAGCACGATCGCCATCTGCAGCATCACCTTGAAGGTGTCGCGGATATTGTCGGCCGAGAATTCCGAGAAGCTCTCGGCGCAGTCACCGCCTTGCAGCAGGAACGCCTCGCCCCGCGCGGCCTTGGCCAGATCGGCCCGCAGACGCCGCGCCTCGCCCGCAAACACGAGCGGCGGCATTTTTCCCAACTGCGCCTCGACCGCGTTCAATGCCGCCTGGTCGGGATAGTCCGGCATCTGCACCCGCGGTTTCGCGCGCCAGTCCGATTTCGTCCATCCCTTGCCCATCTTCGCCTCCGAGCATTCAAAAACTGTCTGGCGCTTATATGACGTGCCGTTAGCGAGAACAAACCTGTTTTTCGCCCGGGGTCAGGTTTGTGCCGTCATCTGATCCCCTCTTGCGAGACTTCGCGTTCCCTGCTTCTCTCATTTGAAACGACAACGAACAGGTCGCAAATGCGCATCCCCTCGACGGCCCCCCGCACCCATACGCGCCCTGCGCCCTCTCAGGGGACCGTTCGGCTACCGCCGCTAGCGCGCCCGCGCCGCTACGTTTTTCTGCTTCTCGACCGCTTCACGATGATGGCGTTCGCCAGCGCGGTGGAGCCTTTGCGCCTTGCAAATCAGGTGTCCGGACAGAAACTCTATGACTGGAAGCTGGCCTCCGAGGATGGCCAGGACGTGACCTGTTCCAACGGCGTGCGGATGCGCGTCGATATGGGCCTGACCGAGATCACCCGCGACGACACAGTGATGGTCTGCGGGGGAATCGATGTCGCCGAAGCGACGACCAAGCCGATCCTGAACTGGCTGCGCCGAGAGGCGCGCCGGGGTGCGGCGGTGGGCGGGCTTTGCACCGGGGCCTGGGCGGTGGCGAAAGCCGGGCTGCTCGACGGCAAACGCGCAACCATCCATTGGGAGAACCAGGACAGCTTCTCGGAGGATTTCGAAGAGGTAAAGCTGACCAAGTCGGTCTTCGTGATCGACGGCAACCGGCTTACGACGGCGGGCGGTACCGCCTCGATCGATCTGATGCTCAAGCTGATCGCGCGTGATCACGGCGAGGGGCTGGCCAATACCGTGGCCGACCAGTTGATCTACAACTCGATCCGCACCGATCAGGACAGCCAGCGCCTGTCGATCCCGACCCGCATCGGCGTGCGCCATCCCAAGCTCGCGCAGGTCATCGCGCGGATGGAAACGAATATCGAGGAACCGATCAGCCCGGCCCGCCTGGCCGAGGAAGTCGGCATGTCCACGCGCCAGCTTGAGCGGCTGTTCCGGCGCTACCTCAACCGCTCGCCCAAGCGCTATTACATGGAAATCCGGCTGCAGAAGGCGCGCAACCTGCTGATGCAGACCGAGATGAGCGTGATCAACGTGGCGCTCGCCTGTGGCTTTGCCTCGCCGTCGCATTTCTCGAAATGCTACCGCGCGCACTACCAGACCACGCCCTACCGCGAGCGTGGAACCTCGGGCGGCGCAGTTGAAGAAATCGAGGGCGACTCTGTCTTCGACGGGATCGATTTCGACGACGAAGATTTCGAATAGTCCAACCCGGCGGGGCGCGGCATCGAAGATTCTTGCGTTGCAGTCGCATGAATCTGCAGAAAATTGCCCAGCCGGTCGATTCCCTGCGTCATAAAGCAACTCAGCCCTATTTTCTTTTGTGATCCCTCGCTCTAATTTTGCCGGGGCTCTGTTCCAACATGGGAGTGAACAAATGAAAAAGCTGCTTCTGGCTACTGCCGCCGCCGCGCTGACCGCAGGTGGTGCATTCGCCGAGGATGTAAAGCTGGGTATCTCGCTGGGCTTCACCGGTCCGCTCGAATCCATGTCGCCGGCAATGGCGCAGGGTGCCGAGCTGGCGATGAAGGAAGTCTCGGATTCGGGCAAGTTCATGGGCGGCGCGGCTGTCGTTCCGGTGCGCGGCGACTCGACCTGCGTTGACGCGGCTGCGGCAACCGCCACCGTCGAACGTCTGGTCACCACCGAAGGCGTGAAAGGTGTTGTCGGCGGCATGTGCTCGGGCGAAACCACCGCCTCGCTGCAAAACGTCGGTATCCCGAACGGCATGGTCATGATCTCGCCGTCGGCCACCTCGCCCGCGCTTTCGACGCTTGAGGACAACGGCCTGTTCTTCCGCACCTCCCCGTCGGATGCGCGTCAGGGTGTCGTGATGACCGAGATCATCATGGAGCACGGCATCAAGTCGGTCGCCGTGACCTACACCAACAACGACTACGGCAAGGGCCTGGCTGACAGCTTCGCCGAAGCCTTCAAGGCTGCTGGCGGCACCGTGACCATCGTCGCAGCCCATGATGACGGCAAGGCCGACTACTCGGCCGAAGTCGGCGCGCTGGCCTCGGCTGGTGGCGAAGCGCTCGTGATCGCGGGCTACATCGACCAGGGCGGCTCGGGCATCCTGCGCGGCTCGCTCGACACCGGTGCATTCGAGACCTTCGTGCTTCCCGACGGCATGATCGGCGATACGCTGCAAAACAACTTTGCCGCTGAATTGGCCGGTTCGTTCGGCCAGATCCCGTCGTCGGAAGGCGCGGGCAAAGAGAAGTTCATCGAAATGGCTTCGGCCGCCGGCTTTGATGGCTCCTCGGTCTACTCGGGCGAGGCCTATGACGCCGCCGCGCTGATCATGCTGGCGATGGCCGCTGCCGGTTCGACCGATCCGAGCGTGTACAAAGAGAAGGTCATGGATGTGGCCAACGCTCCGGGCGAGCCGATTCTGCCGGGCGAGCTGGGCAAGGCGCTTGAGCTGATCGCCGCTGGCACCGACATCGACTATCAGGGCGCTTCCTCGGTCGAGCTGATCGGCGCAGGCGAGTCCGCTGGCACCTTCCGCGAGATCGAAGTCAAGGACGGCAAGATCGAGACCGTGAAATACCGCTGACGCGGCGCGGTTGAAACCGAGGCAGCCCGGAGCAATCCGGGCTGTTTCCTTTGAAAACAAGGCCTAAAATGGCATTCTTCATGTAAAACATGAAGTTAGGGGACTGCATGATCCGGGTTGAAAACCTGCACAAGCACTTTGGCGGCTTCCGTGCCGTCGATGGCGCTTCGCTCGAGATCGCCAAAGGCTCCATCACCGGGCTGATCGGCCCGAACGGAGCTGGCAAATCCACCCTCTTCAACGTGATCGCCGGGGTTCACAAACCGACCTCGGGGCGCGTGACGATGGATGGCGAAGATATCTCTGGCCTCGCGCCGCACGAACTGTTTCACAAGGGGCTTCTGCGCACCTTCCAGATCGCACACGAATTCCCGTCGATGACGGTACGCGAGAACCTGATGATGGTGCCGGGCGACCAGGCGGGCGAGACGCTGTGGAACGCCTGGTTCCAGCGCGGGCGTATCGCGCAAGAGGAAGCAGCGCTTCTGAAGAAAGCCGATGAAGTTCTTGATTTCCTGACCATCTCACACCTCAAGAACGAGAAGGCCGGGAATCTTTCGGGCGGCCAGAAGAAGCTGCTCGAGCTTGGCCGGACGATGATGGTCGAGGCCAAGATCGTCTTCCTCGACGAGGTCGGTGCAGGCGTCAACCGCACGCTTCTGAACACAATCGGCGATGCGATCGTGCGCCTGAACAAAGAACGTGGCTATACCTTCTGCGTCATCGAGCATGACATGGATTTCATCGGCCGCCTCTGCGACCCGGTCATCGTGATGGCCGAGGGCAAGGTTCTGGCCGAGGGCTCGGCCTCCAGCATCATGCAAAACGAGGCCGTGATCGAAGCCTACCTGGGCACCGGCCTCAAGAACAAGGTCAAGGCCGAGAAGGAGGCGCAGGCATGAGTTTCCTCGAAGCTGAGAACATGACGGGCGGCTATGGCGCCGCCGACATCCTGCACGGCTGCACGCTGAAAGTCGAGAAAGGCCAGATCGCGGTCATCGTCGGCCCTAACGGCGCTGGCAAATCGACCGCGATGAAGGCCGTCTTCGGGATGCTGAAGCTGCGCGGCGGTCATGTGAAACTGGATGGCGAAGACATCACCACCCTCTCGCCGCAAGAGCGCGTGCACAAGGGCATGGGCTTCGTGCCGCAGGTCAACAACGTCTTCCCGACCATGTCGGTCGAGGAAAACCTGGAGATGGGTGCCTTCATCCGCCCCGACGATTTCCGCGGCACGATGGAGCAGGTCTATGACCTCTTCCCGATCCTCAAGGAAAAGCGCCATCAGAACGCGGGGGAGCTATCGGGCGGCCAGCGTCAGCAGGTGGCCGTGGGCCGCGCGCTGATGACCCAGCCGAAGCTTCTGATGCTCGACGAACCCACCGCCGGCGTGTCGCCCATCGTGATGGACGAGCTTTTCGACCGGATCATCGAGGTCGCCCGCACCGGCATCTCGATCCTGATGGTCGAGCAGAATGCGCGCCAGGCGCTTGAGATCGCGGACCAGGGCTATGTGCTTGTCCAGGGCGCGAACAAATACACCGACACCGGGGCCGCGCTGATGGCCGATCCCGAAGTCCGCCGCACCTTCCTGGGGGGCTGAGATGGATTTTCTGAACGCGATCGTCGCGATCCTCAACTATGTCTTCGTGCCAGCCACCGCCTATGGCGCGCAGCTGGCGCTTGGCGCGCTTGGCGTCACGCTGATCTACGGCATCCTGCGATTCTCCAACTTCGCCCATGGCGACACGATGGCCTTCGGCACCGCGATGACGATTCTCGTCACCTGGGGGCTGCAAAAGCTGGGCCTGCACTTTGGCCCGCTGCCGACGGCGCTGATCGCCCTGCCCTTCGGCATCGCGATCACGGCGGCTTTCGTGCTGGCCACCGACCGCGCGGTCTATGCCTATTACCGCAAGGTGCGCGCGGCGCCCGTGATCCTCGTCATGGTCTCGGTTGGTGTGATGTTCGTGATGAACGGCGTCACCCGCTTTGTGATTGGCGTGGATGAGATCCAGTTCACCGATGGCGCCCGTTTCGTCATCTCGGCGAAGGGTTTCCGCGAGGCCACCGGCCTGGCCGAGCCGCTGGCGATCCGCACCACGCAGGTGCTGACGGTGGTCCTGGCGGGGCTGGTCGTCTGGGCGCTGTTCTGGTTCCTCAACAAGACCCGCACCGGCAAGTCGATGCGTGCCTTCTCGGACAACGAGGATCTGGCGCTTCTGTCCGGCATCAACCCCAATCATGTCGTCGCGGTGACCTGGATCATCGCCGCCGCGCTCGCCACTACGGCGGGGGTGCTCTACGGCCTTGATAAAAGCTTCAAGGCGTTCAACTACTTCCAACTGCTGCTGCCGATCTTCGCCTCGGCAATCGTGGGCGGCCTTGGCAACCCGCTTGGCGCCATCGCGGGAGGCTTCATCATCGCCTATTCCGAGGTCGCCGTGACCTATGCCTGGAAAAAGGTCGCCACCTACGCGATCCCCGGCTTCGAGGCCGAGGGCCTGATGCAGCTCCTCTCGACCGAGTATAAATTCGCCGTCAGCTTCGCGATCCTGATCATCGTCCTGCTGTTCAAACCCACGGGTCTTTTCAAGGGGAAAGCGGTATGAGCCAACACCAACCCACCGCCGCAAAGGGTGGCGCGCTGCGTGCGCCGCTGTTCTTCCTGATCATGGCCGGGCTGATCGTGCTTGAGGGGATGACCTCGGGCTGGAACGGCGCGCTTGGCATTCTCAACATGGGCCTGATCTCGGCGATCCTCGCGCTTGGCGTGAACATGCAATGGGGCTACGCGGGCCTGTTCAACACCGGCGTCGTCGGCTTCATCGCACTTGGTGGCCTTGCCCCTGTGCTGATCTCCATGCCCCCCACGCCCGGAGCCTTCTCGGCCGGTGGCTGGCAGATTCTGATCGCGCTCTTGATCGCGGTCGCGAGCCTCGTTCTGACCATCTGGCTGAATGGCCGCCTCAAGGGCAAGGCGCGCGCGCTTGGCGTGATCGCCGTTCTTGTCGCGGGCTTCTTCCTCTACCGTGCGGTCTTCGACCCGGCGGTCGAGGCGGTCCAGGCGATCAACCCCTCGGCCCTTGGCTATCTCGGCGGTCTCGGCCTGCCGACACTCTTCGCCTGGCCTGTCGGCGCGCTTCTTGCTGCGGGCGCGGCCTGGGTTATCGGCAAAACCGCGCTCGGCCTGCGCTCGGATTACCTCGCCATCGCAACGCTCGGCATCGGGGAGATCATCGTCTCGGTCCTGCGGAACGAGGAATGGCTGGCCCGCGGCGTTCTGAACGTGAACGGCATCCCTCGCCCCTGGCCCGTCCCCTATGAGATCGCCGTTCAGGAAAGCCCTGCTTTCGTTGAACGCATGGCGGCACTCGGCGTCGATCCGGTGACAGGCTCGACCGTCCTAGTGAAACTGCTCTATACCGGGCTCTTCGTGATCGTGCTCGCGCTCCTGTTGATCGCTGCCCAACTCGCGCTGAACTCGCCCTGGGGCCGCATGATGCGCGCCATCCGCGACAACGAGATCTCGGCCGCCGCCATGGGCAAGAACGTCACCCGCCGCCACCTGCAGATCTTCGTCATCGGCTCCGCTGTGATCGGTCTTGCTGGCGCCATGATGATTTCGCTCGACGGCCAGATGACACCCTCCAGCTACAATCCGCTGCGCTACACCTTCCTGATCTGGGTGATGGTGATTGTCGGCGGCTCGGGCAACAACTGGGGCTCGGTTCTGGGCGGCGTGCTGATCTGGTATCTCTGGATCAAGGCCGAGGTCTGGGGCCCCAACCTCATGGGTATGATCACCGATCAGCTCTCCGATGGCGCAGTCAAACGGCACCTCGTCGATTCGGCGGCCCATATGCGCCTGATCGTCATGGGCCTCGTGCTGATCCTCGTGCTGCGCTTCAGCCCACGAGGGCTGCTGCCAGAGCGATAAGAACGAGCGAAACGGGGGGCCACGCGCCCCCCTTTCCTTTCTTCTTGGCCCAAATACCTCGGGGGTCCGGGGGCAGCGCCCCCGGCCTCTTGCTTTCCGAACTTTCCCCGCCTATTCCCCGCACATGACCCAGCACCAACGCCTCCTCATCATCGACTTCGGCTCCCAGGTCACGCAGCTGATTGCGCGCCGCCTGCGCGAGTTGAACGTCTATTGCGAAATCCACCCGTACCAGAACGTGACCGACGCGTTCCTGGCTGATTTCGCCCCCAAAGCGATCATCTTCTCGGGTGGACCGGATAGCGTCACCCGTGAGGGCTCTCCCCGTCCGCCGAAATCCGCCTTCACGCTTGGCGTGCCGATCCTCGGGATCTGCTATGGCCAACAGGTGATGATGCAGGAACTGGGCGGCCTCGTGGAAAGCGGTCATGGCACCGCCGAGTTCGGCCGCGCCTTCGTGACCCCCGTGGGCACGAACCTCGCCATTCTGGATGGCTGGTTCACCGAAGGGCGCGAGCAGGTCTGGATGAGCCACGGCGATCACGTCTCGCGCATCGCACCGGGCTTCGAGGTCTTCGGCACCTCGCCCGGCGCGCCCTTCGCGATCACTGCGGACGTGAAGCGCAATTTCTTCGCCGTGCAGTTCCACCCCGAGGTGCACCACACCCCGCGCGGCGCGAAACTCTACGAGAACTTCATCCGCCTCGCGGGCTTCACCGGCGACTGGACGATGGCCTCCTACAAGGATGACGCCATTGCCAAGATCCGCGAGCAGGTCGGCGACAAGCGCGTGATCTGTGGCCTTTCGGGCGGCGTTGACAGCTCGGTCGCGGCGGTGCTGATCCACGAAGCCATCGGTGACCAGCTTACCTGCGTCTTCGTTGACCACGGCCTGATGCGTCAGGGCGAGGCGGGCGAAGTTGTCTCGATGTTCCGCGACAACTACAATATCCCGCTGATCGCCGCCGACGAGTCCGAATTGTTCCTGGGTGAGCTCGAGGGCGTCACCGACCCCGAGGTAAAACGCAAGACCATCGGTCGCCTGTTCATCGACGTGTTCCAGAAATACGCCGACGAGATCGAGGGCGCCGAGTTCCTCGCGCAGGGCACGCTCTACCCCGACGTCATTGAATCGGTCAGCTTCTCGGGTGGCCCCTCGGTCACCATCAAGTCGCACCACAATGTGGGCGGCCTGCCCGAGAAGATGGGTCTGAAACTGGTCGAGCCGCTGCGCGAGCTTTTCAAGGATGAGGTCCGCGCCCTTGGCCGCGAGCTTGGTCTGCCCGAGAAGTTCATCGGCCGCCATCCTTTCCCCGGCCCGGGCCTCGCGATCCGCTGCCCCGGCGAGATCACCCGCGAAAAGCTCGAGATCCTGCGTCAGGCCGATGCGGTCTATATCGACCAGATCCGCAAGCATGGCCTTTACGACGAGATCTGGCAGGCTTTCGTCGCGATCCTGCCGGTGCGCACCGTGGGCGTGATGGGCGACGGACGCACCTATGACTACGCCTGCGCGCTGCGCGCCGTGACCTCGGTCGATGGCATGACCGCCGACTACTACCCCTTCACCCATGAGTTCCTTGGCGAGACCGCCACGCGGATCATCAACGAGGTCAAGGGGATCAACCGGGTCACCTATGATATCACCTCGAAGCCCCCGGGCACGATCGAGTGGGAATAAGCCATCAGGCCCGCGTCGCAAGATGCGGGCCTTTTGCTATGGAGGCGCCGATGACGCTGTATCTTTCCGGTCGTCTGATCTGTTCCGACGCAAAGCAGGCCGAAATCGTGCGCGCGCATCTGCCCGAACATATCCGCCTGACGCATCTCGAACCCGGTTGCCAGAGTTTTCAGGTCACCCAGACCGACGATCCGCTTGTTTGGATGGTCGAAGAGGCCTTCACTGATCGCGCCGCTTTCGAAGCGCATCAGGCGTGCACGCGCGTCAGCGACTGGGGCCATGCCACCACGGACATTCCCCGCGAATACGAGATCCGCGAGGATTAAGCCTTCGCGGCTTTCTTCGCCTCGACCACTTTCTCGGCCAGTTCCTTGGCGATGGCAAAGGTGCCCTTGATCTTGTCGTTGTCCGAGGTCCACTCGCGCTGGATCACCACCTTGTTGCCGTTGATCCGGGCCTGACCGCGCTGCGCCTGAAGAAACTCGACCAGCCCCGCCGGGTTCGGGAACTTGTCGTTGTGGAACTGCACCGTCGCCCCCTTCGGCCCGGCATCGAGCCGCGCGATATGGGCGCGTTTGCACATGCCCTTGATCCGAATGACCAGAAGAAGCGTGTTCACCTCTTTCGGCAACGGGCCGAACCGGTCGATCAATTCGGCGGCAAAGCCCTCCAGCTCGACCTTGGTGGTCAGGCCAGACAGGCGCCGATAAAGGCCAAGCCGCACGTCAAGATCGGGCACATAGACCTCGGGGATCATCACCGGCACACCGATATTGATCTGCGGCGACCATTCGCCATCGTCACCCGCCTCGGTCAGCTCACCCGATTTCAGCTTGGAGATCGTCTCTTCCAGCATCGCCTGGTACAGCTCGTAGCCGACTTCCTTGATATGGCCCGACTGCTCTTCGCCCAGCAGGTTCCCGGCGCCGCGCAGGTCAAGGTCCTGGCTGGCTAGGTTGAAACCCGCGCCGAGGCTGTCGAGGCTGCCCAGCAACCGCAGCCGCTTGGTCGCCTGCGGCGTCAGCGGCAGGCGCGGCTTGGTGGTCAGGTAGCAATAGGCGCGCAGCTTGGCACGCCCGACCCGGCCACGGATCTGGTAAAGCTGGCTCAGGCCGAACATGTCTGCGCGATGCACGATCATTGTGTTGGCGGTCGGAATATCCAGACCGGATTCCACGATGGTCGTGGCCAGCAGCACATCGGCCTTGCCGTCGTAGAAAGCGTTCATCCGGTCGTCGAGTTCCCCCGCCGCCATCTGCCCGTGCGCCACCATGTAGCTGACCTCGGGAACATGGGTTTTCAGGAACTCCTCAACCTCGGCCAGATCCGAGATGCGCGGCACGACGTAGAAGCTCTGCCCCCCGCGATAGCGTTCGCGCAGCAGTGCCTCGCGGATGGTGACGGCGTCGAACTCGCTCACATAGGTGCGGATCGCCAGACGGTCCACGGGCGGCGTGCCGATGATCGACAGATCGCGCACCCCGGTCAGCGACAGTTGCAGCGTGCGCGGAATGGGCGTCGCCGTCAGCGTCAGCACGTGGATCTCGGAGCGCATCTCTTTCAGTCGCTCCTTGTGCTGAACGCCGAAGTGCTGCTCTTCGTCGATGACCAGCAGGCCGAGGTTGCGGAACTTCACTCCCTTGGCCAGCACCGCGTGGGTGCCGATGACGATATCGACCGTGCCTTCGGCCAGCCCCTCGCGGGTCTGGTTTGCGGCCTTCGCGGACACGAAGCGCGAGAGCGGGCGCACGGTGATGGCGGTGCCGCGGAAACGCTCGGCGAAGGTCTTGTAGTGCTGGCGCGCAAGCAGCGTCGTGGGTGCGATCACCGCCACCTGCACGCCGGATTGCGCCGCAACAAAGGCCGCGCGCATGGCGACCTCGGTCTTGCCAAAGCCCACATCGCCCACGACCAGACGATCCATCGGGCGGCCCGATCTCAGATCCTCGACCACATCGTCGATGGCGCCCAACTGATCGTCGGTCTCGGTATAGGGGAAGCGCGCGGCGAAGGATTCCCACTCGTGATGCGGGGCCTCAAGGATAGGTGCTGCGCGCAGAAGGCGCTCGGCCGCGATGCGCATCAGACGGTCGGCAATCTGGCGGATACGTTCCTTCAGCTTGGCCTTCTTGGCCTGCCAAGCACCACCGCCCAGCTTGTCGAGCAGTCCCTCCTCATGCCCGTAACGGCTGAGAAGTTCGATGTTCACCACCGGAAGATACAGCCGGTCGCCGCCGGCGTATTCCAGCAAGACACAATCGAGCGGCGCGCCAAGCGCCTGCACCGTCTCAAGCCCCTTGTAACGCCCCACGCCGTGATCGACATGGACCACCAGATCGCCCGGGCTGAGCGAGGTCGCCTCGGTCAGAAAGTTCTCGGCCTTGCGCTTCTTCTTGGGGCGCGTCACGAGGCGGTCGCCCAGCACGTCCTGCTCCGAGATGACGGTCAGCCCGTCGGCCTCGAACCCCTGATCGAGCGACCAGATCGTAAGGTTGACACCCGGTTTGACCTCGCGCGCATCGCGGATCAGCCGTGCGCCGGTCAGGCCCTCATCTTCCATCAGCCCCTTGAGGCGCTCGCGCGCGCCCTCGGACCATGACGCCAGAACCACCGGTCCAATCGCCAGTTTCGCTTCAACATGGTCTTTCAGCGCACTGAAAAGGCTCACATTTTCAAGTTGCCGTTCTGGCGCGAAGTTGCGGCCGATCCGCGCCTCGGCGTTCAGGATACCCGGGCCTGGGGGTGCGGACAGCACCTGCAGGCGCAGCACCCGGCGCGTGGCCAGCGCGGCATCCCAGGCGGCCTCGGACAGATAGAGCAGTTCGGGCGGTGCGGGTTTATAGACGGTATCTACCCTGTCACGACGGGTCATCGCTTCGCGCCGCGTGTCATACTGATCGGCGATGCTTTCCCAACGCGCATCGCGCTGTGGGTCGATCTGGTCGTCAAGCATGATCGATGCCTCGGGGAGGTAATCGAAGAGCGACTCGAGCCGTTCATGGAAGAAGCCGAGCCAATGTTCCATCCCGGCGTGTTTGCGGCCTGCGCTGACGGCTTCATAAAGCGGGTCTTCTGCCCCGCCCGCGCCAAACTCCACCCGATAGTTCTGCCGGAAGCGCGTGATCGAGGCCTCATCGAGAATAACCTCGGAGACGGGAGCGAACTCGACCACCTTAAGCTGTTCGGTCGTGCGCTGCGTCACCGGATCGAAGCGTCGCGCGCCATCGAGCACATCGCCAAACAGGTCCAGCCGCACCGGCCCGGCCTCGCCCGGCGGATAAATGTCGATAATCCCGCCACGCACGGCATAGTCTCCGGGCTCGGACACGGTCGAGGCGGGCGAGAAGCCCATACGCGCCAGAAACTCGCGCAGCGCCTTTTCGTCGATCCGCCCACCGACCTTGGCGGTAAAACTCGCCCCCGCGACCAATTCGCGCGCAGGCACGCGCTGCATGGCTGCATTGAGCGTGGTCAGCAGCACGAACGGCCCCGGCACACCCGTCGCAAGCGCCGCGAGCGTCGCCATCCGAGCCGCCGAGACATCAGGATTGGGCGAGACGCGATCATAGGGCAGACAATCCCAGGCCGGGAAGTTCAGCACAACGGCCTCGGGCGCGAAAAACGCCAGCGCGGCGCGCATGGCCTCCAGCCGCCGGTCGTCGCGCGCGATATGCACGACGGGCCGCCCCCGTGCCAGTTCCTTGGCGATCAGTTTGCCGTCAAAGCCCTCGGGGGCGCCGGAAAGTACAAGATGCTCCATCGCGCTGAGGTATCCGCCTGCTGCCCGGTGTCAAGAGTGCTTAGCCGAAGGTCCAGAGCCGGAAGTTCTGGATCATGCCCCAAAGCGCCGTCACCACGATGGCGAGGATGCCAATCGCCTGAATCTTGAGCCGGTGATAGGCCAGCGCTTTGGCGATATCGTCTGGGTCAGGTTCGGCCTTGAGCGTCGCTTCAAGCCGGCCCGCCGCGCGCAGGCTCAGCAGCCCCACGCAGGCCAGCGGCAACAGGATCAACACCGTCGCCTGCGCGAATTCGGCGCCATAGCCGAAGCCAAGGATCAGCAAGGTTGTCAGGATGAAGGGCACCATAACCGCCAGCAGCATCCCGCCGTCGCGCCAGATGGTCAGAATGCGCGTGACGCTGACGCGGGTCATCGCCACCAGCTCGGCCCCGGCCTGGCCGCCCTTGCGCCGCGCACGCAGCACCATGTCGAAAGGCACGCCCAACACCCAGTGCGAGGCCGACGACCATGTCACCGCCAGCGCGATCCAATACCACAAATTGGAAAAGGAACGCATGTCGATGACGGAAAAGAGCGTATCGAGAATACTCAAAGGCGCCTCTGCCAATTGCTTTGGCCCGACACTAGACCATCGGGCGGGGCAGTCAAATTCTTAGCGCCGCAGAGCCGACGCTTTGACTTGTTCCGGGGCGCGATCCGTGGCACCTCCTTGAGAAGTCAGAGGAGTGAGAGCCATGAATCCGATCCTTCCGCCCTTCCCGCATACCCGCCTGCGCCGTATGCGCCGCACGCAGGCCCTGCGCGATCTGGCGCAGGAAAACCGGCTGAGCGTCAAGGACTTGATCTGGCCGATCTTCATCACCGATGTGCCCGGCGCGGATGTCGAGGTCTCGTCGATGCCCGGTGTTTTCCGCATGACGCTTGATGGTGCGGTGCGCGCCGCCGAAGAGGCCGCCAAGCTCGGCATCCCGGCGATCTGCCTATTCCCCTACACCGACCCCGCGGTGAAGACCGAGACCTGCGAGATGGCCTGGAACCCCGAGAATATCTCGAACCGGGTGATCCGCGCGATCAAGGCCGAGGTGCCCGAGATCGCGATCATGACCGATATCGCGCTCGATCCCTATAACGCCAACGGCCATGACGGGCTGGTGCGCGACGGCGTGATCCTGAACGACGAAACCGTCGAGTGCCTTGTGAAAATGGCAATCGCGCAGGCCGAGGCGGGTGCCGATATCCTTGGCCCCTCGGATATGATGGACGGCCGGATCGGCGCGATGCGCGCGGCGCTGGAGGCTGCGGGCCATTCCGATGTGACGATCCTGAGCTATGCGGCGAAATATGCCTCGGCCTTCTATGGCCCGTTCCGCGATGCGGTGGGGGCGACAGGTGCGCTCAAGGGCGACAAGAAGACCTATCAGATGAACCCGGCCAATGGCGACGAGGCGATCCGCCTGGTTGCCCGCGATCTGGCCGAGGGCGCGGATATGGTGATGGTCAAGCCGGGGATGCCCTATCTCGACATCTGTCGGCGCGTAAAGGATGCCTTCGGCGTGCCGACCTATGCCTATCAGGTCTCGGGTGAGTACGCGATGCTGATGGCGGCGGTGAAGAATGGCTGGCTCGACCACGACAAGGTCATGCTGGAAAGCCTGATGTCCTTCCGCCGGGCGGGTTGCGATGGCGTTCTGAGCTATTTTGCCCCTGCGGCCGCGCGTCTGCTAGCGCAAGGCTGATCGGCGAAGGCTTGCCGCGGCAGTCAAGAACAAGTGACAACGGCCCGTTTGTGCCCTATAAGTTGTGGCCAACGGGCCACGACAAGGCCCGATTCAAGAGCGGAGCAGCATATGACGAACCTTTCCAGACGCAGCGTCCTTGTGCTTGGCGGAGCGGGGCTTGGCCTTGCCGCCTGCGGTAATGGCATCGGCAGCAGCGGCGCCGCGCGGATCGACGCGCGGGTAGATGCGACGCGCGACTACCTGATCCAGAAATACCCCGGCACGCAGGATCTGATGCGCAAGGCCGTGGGGGTGCTTTACATGCCGCTGATCACCGAGGCGGGCTTTGGCATCGGCGGCTCCTATGGCCAGGGCGCTTTGCGGATCAACAATGTGACGGTCGATTACTACTCGGCGGCCTCGGCATCCTTCGGGTTCCAGATCGGCGCACAGCAATATGCCCATGCGCTGTTCTTCATGACCGAGAACGCCCTTGCCGATTTCCGCCGCGCCGATGGCTGGGAAGCCGGGGCGGATGCACGCTACGCCTTGCCCGACCGTGGCGGCGCGATCGGCGCCGATACGACGACCTCGCTCGCGCCGGTCATCGCGCTGGTCTTCGGTCAGGCTGGCCTGATCGCAGGCGCGACGCTGGCAGGCACCAAATACACCCGGATCATCCCCTGATCCGGGCCCCGGGTGCGCGTTCGTCGCGCGCCCTCAGCTTCCGTAGATGATGCGAACGTAGTTCTTGGTTTCGCGATAAGGCGGCACGCCGCCGTATTTTTCCACGGCCTCGGGCCCCGCGTTATAGGCGGCCAACGCCAAGCGCCAGCTGCCGAAGCGATTATACATCATGCGCAGATAGCGCGCCCCGCCTTCGAGGTTCTGGCGCGGGTCATTGGGATTGACCCCCAGATTTGCGGCCGTGCCGGGCATCAGCTGCGCAAGTCCGCGCGCACCCTTGGGCGAGACCGCATTCGGGTTCCAGCCGCTTTCCTGCTGCACAAGGCGCAGGAACAGATCCTCAGGCACGCCATGGCGGTTCGCGGCGGCGCGGGCGACCGGCATATACTCACCCTTGTAGCGCCCGGTGTAGCGCGGCATCGCGCCCGAGATCTCGGTCAGCAGGTCGGATTTCGGCTTGAGGCGCGTCGAGTTCTCATACTGCGTCGCCGCCCGGCTATCGAGCACGCGGGTCTGATTGCGAAACAGCATGGTGCGGGATTTGGAAGAGCTGCCGGACAGTGAAAGCCCCTCGGCATGGGCAACGGAGATTGTAACCGGCGCCAGACTCACCGTCAGGCACACCGCCATCAGACCGGCCAATTTCCGCATTGGTATCACCGCTCTCTGCCCCATTATGCGCGGCATTATACGCAAAAAGCCTTGCTTGGAAAGCGCGCCGTCAATGCCCTCGGCGGAGGCTGGCCGAGACCGCCTAAGGCGAGGGCGGGTCGCCGGTGCACCCGCCTCTTCTGATCGGGCGGACCATGCTCTATACCCGTTGGGACAAATCAGAATCGCCGCGCCTACTGGGACGCGGCCACCAAGGCGGAGGAATTCATGGCCGGCAGCGTCAACAAGGTCATTCTGGTGGGAAATCTGGGCCGCGACCCCGAGGTGCGCAGCTTCGCGAACGGCGGCAAGGTGTGCAACCTGCGCATCGCGACTTCCGAGACCTGGCGTGACCGCAACTCGGGTGAGCGCAAGGAACGCACCGAGTGGCATTCGGTCGCCATCTTCTCCGAACCGCTGGCGAAAATCGCCGAGCAGTATCTGCGCAAGGGCTCGAAAGTCTATATCGAGGGCCAGCTTGAGACCCGCAAATGGCAGGATCAAAGCGGCCAGGATCGCTACACGACCGAAGTCGTGCTGCGCCCGTTCAGCGGCAACCTGACCCTTCTCGACAGCCGCGACGGCGGCGGTGGTAGCCAGGGTGGTGGCGGCTCCTACGGCGGCGGCCAGGGCGGCGGCTATGATGAAGGCCCGTCCTACGGCGGCTCGTCGGGTAGCTCATCGGGCGGTGGCCGCTCGGATTTCGACGACGAAATCCCATTCTGATCGACGAAATTCAAAGGGGCCCCACGGGGCCCCTTCTCGCATCAGTCGAGCTTGCGCAGCCGTGCCAGCAGCGAGGACGTATCCCAACGCCCGCCGCCCATCTTCTGCACTTCCTTGTAGAACTGATCGACCAGCGCCGTCACCGGCAGGCTTGCGCCGGTCTCATTGGCCGTATCGAGACAGATCCCCAGATCCTTGCGCATCCAGTCGACGGCGAAACCGAAATCGTAGCGGTCCGCCTCCATGGTCTTGTAGCGGTTGGCCATCTGCCAGGAACCGGCGGCACCCTGGCTGATCACCTCGACGACGTCCGAAATCGACAGCCCCGCCTTTTCAGCGAAGTGCAGGCTTTCGGATAGGCCCTGCACGAGGCCCGCGATCGCGATCTGGTTGCACATCTTGGTCATCTGGCCAGCGCCCGACTCGCCCAGACGGCGGCAGATCTTGGCATAGGCGTCGATCACCGGCTCGGCCTTGGCGTAGTCATCCACTGCGCCGCCGCACATCACCGACAGCACGCCATTCTCGGCGCCCGCCTGCCCGCCCGAGACCGGAGCATCCACAAACCCCAGCCCGGCGTCTGCCGCAGCCGCCGACAGCTCGCGCGTGACGGCCGCCGAAACCGTCGTGTGATCGACAAAGATCGCGCCCTTCTTCATGCCTGCAAAGGCGCCGTTCTCACCCAGACAGACCGCGCGCAGATCGTCGTCATTGCCCACGCAAGCCATCACGAAATCGCAATCGCGCGCCGCATCGGCGGGCGTGGCCGCCCATTCGCCCTTGTGATGGCGCACCCAGGCCTCGGCCTTGGCGGCGGAGCGGTTGTAAACCGTCACCTCATGCCCCTTTGCCGCAAGGTGACCAGCCATCGGGAAACCCATCACCCCGAGCCCAAGAAACGCAATTTTCGCCACAGTCACCCCTCCGTTATCCGCGTTGAACATTCGCTTAGCCTGACTTAGTAACGCTGGTGCCTGCGCCGTCAACTGCGGTGACCGGTCTGCCCGATAGCTCTTGCCCCGGAACGCGCCATGTTCACCCTGTTCAGATGGATGGTCCGCATCGTCTCGACCGCGCTGCTTTCGGTCATGCTCGGGGGCTTTTTCATCTGGTATTTCGCCTCGCGCTCGCTGCCCGATTACAATGCGACCTACGCGGTTGAGGGCATCTCGGCACCGGTCGAGATCGTGCGCTCGACCGAGGATGTGCCGCATATCTTCGGCGCCTCCGACCACGATGTCTTCTTCGCGCTCGGACTTGCCCATGCCGAGGACCGTCTGTGGCAGATGACCGTGATGCGCCGCACCGTGCAGGGCCGCCTGTCAGAGGTTTTCGGCGCCGACACGCTGAAGACGGACGAGTTGATGCGTCGTCTTGATCTCTATGGTGCCGCGATCGAGTCCGTTTCAGCGCAGGATGCGGATACGCTGGCCGCGCTGGAGGCCTATTCGGCGGGCGTCAATCAATGGATCGAGCTGGTCAACGAGGGCGCGCGCGGCCGTGGCGCGCCTGAATTCTTCCTCTTCGATGCCCCGATCGCCTATTGGACCCCGGCGGATTCGCTTGCGATCCTCAAGCTGCTCTCGGTCCAACTGGAATCCCAGTTCAACGAAGAGGTGCTGCGCGCCCGCGTCTCGATGCTGGGTCAGGACTGGACCCGCGACATCATGCCCGACATGCCGGGGCAAGGTGTGGCCGCGCTGCCCGACTATGCCGCGCTCTTCCCGACCGTACCGCGCAATGTCCAGACCGCTCTGGCCGCGCCCGACGCTATGTCGCCCTTCCCCCCACGCCATTTCGCCGGGGCATCGAACGCCTTTGCCGCCGCGCCTGAGCGTTCGGCAGCCGGTGGATCCCTGCTGGCCAACGATCCGCACCTTGGGCTGACCGCGCCTTCGGTCTGGTATCTCGCGCGGGTCGAGCTTGCCTCGGGCGGGGTCATCGGCGGCACCATTCCGGGCATTCCACTGGTGCTGACGGGGCGCAATGCCGAGCTTGGTTGGGGCATCACCTCTGCCTATGCCGACACGCTTGACCTTTACATCGAAGAGCTGAACCCCGCCGACCCCGAGCGGTACCGCACCCCGGCAGGATGGGAGGCATTCGCGACCCGCCGAGCGATCATTCAGGTCAAGGACGCCGATCCGGTCACCTTGACCCTGCGCTGGACGACGAACGGCCCCGTGCTGCCCGGCGGCCATTTCAACCTGGCCAGCGTTACCCCGCCCGGCCATGTCGTCTCGCTCAATTGGACTGCGCTGTCGCGTCAGGACAGCTCGATGAGCGCGGGGCTTGCGCTGATGCGCGCGCGCTCGGTCACCGAGGCTGCAACGGCGGGCGAGCGTTACATCGCGCCCGCGCAGAACCTGATCCTTGCCGACCAGACCAGCGTCGGCATGGTTGCGATCGGGCGCCTGCCCGCTCGCGATCCGGGCCACGCAACGCAGGGTCGGATGCCCTCGCCCGGCTGGGAAGCCGCGAACCGCTGGACAGGTTTCCTGCCCTATGACGACAATCCGAAGTTCCTGAACCCCGAGGGCGGGATCGTTATCAACACCAACAACAAGACGGTTGACCGCCCGTTCCCCCGCCATGTCTCCTATGATTGGGGCGACAGCCAGCGCGTGTTGCGCCTGACCCGCCTGATGGGCGAGCGTGAGGTCCATTCGCGCGAAAGCTTTATCGCGGCGCAGCTCGATACCGTATCGCCCGCCGCGCGCGGCCTGCTGCCGCTGGTCGGGGCCGATCTGTGGTTCACCGGAGCCCCCGCTCCCGACGGCACGCCCGAGCGGATGCGCCAGCGCGCACTGGAACTGCTTGCCGCCTGGGACGGCGAGATGAACGAGCACCTGCCCGAGCCGCTGATCTATGCGGCATGGATGCGCGCGCTGCAAAACCGCCTGATCCGCGACGAACTGGGGCCGCTCGCCACCGAGTTCACGCAGCTTGAGCCGCTTTTTGTCGAGCGCGTCTTCCGCAACACCGACGGCGCAGGTCGCTGGTGCGATGTCATGCAATCGGCCCCGGTCGAGACCTGCACCGATATCGCCCGCATGGCGCTGGACGACGCGCTGCTGGAACTGCGCGCGAAATTCGGCACCAAGGTGGAAAGCTGGCGTTGGGGCGATGCGCATGAAGCCTTGCAAGACCATCAGGTTCTGGGCCGCGCGCCGCTGCTTGGATGGGTGACAAATATCCGCCAATCGACCTCGGGCGGCGATTTCACCCTGATGCGCGGCATGACCAAGGGGACGGAACCGAATCCCTTCGCCAACGTCCATGCGGCGGGCTTCCGTGGCGTCTATGACTTCGCCGACCCCGACAGCTCGGTCTTCGTGATCGCAACGGGGCAATCGGGCCATCCGCTCAGCCGCCATTATGACGATCTGTCAGTCCTGTGGCGCCGGGGCGAATATATCCCGATGTCGCTTGACCCCGAACTTGCCCGTGCGGCCGCGGCAGGTATTACCCGGCTGGAGCCCGCAGCACCGGCCGAATGATCAGAGCGCTTTGAAGCGATGGCGCTGGCTTGAGGACCAGTTCACCTCAAGCTGCCAGCCCTCTTCGGTCTCGGTCTCGGCGCGCACCACGTTTTGTTCATGCAGCCAGGCGCGGGCACGTCCGCGCTCGAAGGGCAGCTTCAACACCTCGTCGTAGCGTTCCTCGCCCAAGCGGGTTTCGATGGCCGAGAGCAGGGCGTCCAGCCCCTCGCCCGTAATCGCCGAAACCGCTTGAATATCGTTGCGCCTCGCATCCTGCACCAGAAGCGCGTCGCGCATCTGCGGCGAGAGCGCGTCGATCTTGTTCCAGACCTCAAGCAGCGGAACATCCTCATCCACGCCAAGGGATTCGAGGATCTCACCCACGTCGGCAGCCTGCTCTTCGGTCTCGGGGTGGGCGATGTCGCGCACGTGCAGGATGAGGTCGGCCTCCAGCACCTCTTCCAGCGTCGCGCGGAAGGCCGCAACCAATTCATGCGGCAGGTCCGAGATGAAGCCCACCGTATCCGACAGGATCACCTTGCGCCCCGATGGCAGGGTGATGCCCCGCATCGTCGGGTCGAGCGTGGCAAAAAGCATGTCCTTAGCCATCACGTCGGCGCCGGTCATCCGGTTGAAAAGCGTGGATTTTCCGGCGTTCGTGTAGCCCACCAGCGCGACAATGGGGAACGGCACCTTGCGGCGCGCGGCACGGTGCAGCTCGCGCGTTTTCACGACTTTCGAGAGCTGGCGCTTGATGCGGATCACCTGATCGTCGATGGCGCGACGGTCGGCCTCGATCTGGGTTTCGCCGGGGCCGCCGACGAAACCAAGGCCACCACGCTGACGCTCCAGGTGGGTCCAGGCGCGCACGAGGCGCGTGCGCTGATAGCTGAGCGCCGCAAGCTCGACCTGCAACACGCCTTCCCGCGTGCGCGCGCGATCCGCGAAAATTTCAAGGATCAGGCCGGTGCGGTCGAGCAGTTTGACGCTCCATTCCTTTTCCAGGTTACGCTGCTGCACCGGGCTGACAGGGCCATCGACCAGAACCAGATCGACCTCGCCCTCATCCAGGCGCTCTTTCAGTTCGGCCAGCTTGCCGGTGCCGAACAGATGCCCGGCATGGGGCTTGGGCAAGCGCACCACTTCCGAACCCGCGACCTCGATATTGGGAAGCGCGGCCGCAAGCGATACCGCCTCGGCCAGGCGATGCTGGGGCATGCGTCTTGCATCCGCAGCCTTGAGGTCCGGATGCAAGATATAGGCCCGTGTGGGCCGTTCACGCTGGAAGATCGGGTCGCTCAGTCTTCGCCCTCGTAGAGGGAGATCGGCTGACCCGGCATGATCGTCGAAATCGCGTGCTTGTAGACAAGCTGGCTCTGGCCATCGCGGCGCAGGAGCACGCAGAAATTGTCAAACCAGGTAATCACTCCCTGAAGTTTGACCCCGTTAATGAGGAAAATCGTTACCGGAACCTTGGTTTTGCGAACGTGATTGAGGAAAGCGTCCTGCAGGTTCTGTTTATCGGCTGCCATTCTTATTATGCCTTTGTTCTGTCGCGCGTCTGGATGCTTAGCACTCCGTTTGCTCAGTATGCGAAAGAAATGGATAGATTCCACCCCTAAAAACAGTCCGTTACGGACCTATCCGCAGCGTTTGCAGCGTGCTGAGGGCTCGTTTGCGCTATCCGCGCCAAAGCTCGGGGTTGAAGAGTGCGATGATGGCGAGGGTTTCAAGCCTGCCCAGCACCATCGCCAAGGCGAGAATCAGGCGTGTGGAATCGCTCAGATCGGCCCAGTAGAGAGGCGTATCGGCCGCCACCCCCGCCAGCGGGCCTGTATTCGACAGTGCTGCGATCGACAGGATCGTGGCGGGCTCAAAGGTCAGCCCGGTCAGCGACACCGCCATCATCACCACGGCGATGGACATGGCGAACAGCATGAAGAAGATCCAGGCGATATAGGCACCCTCGCGCCGCAGTCGCCGCGCAATATCGCCGCCGCCCGCGATAGAGGCTGGATGCACGAGCTTGTCCAACTCACGCTCGCCATGGCGCAGAAGTGCGTAGACCCGCAGCAGGCGCACGCCGCCCGCCGTAGTGGCCACGCCGCCGCCGGTAATCACCAGCCCCGCCAGGATCAGACCGGGCGTCCCCAAGCCCGACCAGGCGCGGGCGTCATCCCACACCGCGCTGTCAAAGCCCGTCGTCGTCAGAAACGACAGCGAGGTGAACAACCCGCCCCAGATCGACTTCAGGATCGGCCCAAGCGTCGCGGCGGGCGTTGCCACATCCAGCGCCGCGATCCAATGGCGCAGGAAAAGCACCGACGGCACCAGCACCACGAGGCCCGCAGCCAGGCGCAGCTCCGGGTCGTCGCGCAGCCTCTCGGTCGCGCGCAACTCGCCCCCGCCAGGCCAGAAGCGCCGCGACAGCGCCGGGATGAGGAATACAAAGATCAAGAACTCGCCCACAAGACCCGAGGGCGCGGCCCCTACCCCTCCGATCGGCGAAATCCCCGAGGTCGAGAGTGTGGACATTGCATGGCAGAGCGCCACCAGCGGTTCATCCCCCGCCATCAGAAGCGAGAGCCACAGCATCATTGTCAGGCCCAGATAGGCCGGAAACAGGCGCAGCGTGTAGTAGATGATCCGCTCTCCCGCATCCGCGCTGTCATCGTGCGCCGAGGCCGTCGGCATCGGCCCGCCGCTTGCCCCGCCGGAAAAGAACACCTCGAACCCGCCAAGCCGCATCGGCGCGAGCACCGCGATCGCCATCACCAGCATGAAGAACCCGCCAAGCCAGCCTACCTCGGCGCGCCACAGGTGGACCGAGGGAGCAAGACGCTCGGGCATGTAGAGGGTGGCGCCGGTGGTGGTCAGGGAAGACACCATCTCCCACCAGGCATTAGACAAACCGGTGTCGGCAACGGATTCGTTGAACGGAACGGCAAGCTGGATCGGCAAGATCGTGAATGCCGCAAGCATCGCCAGAAGATGGCTGCGCCCCTGCGGTCCGCGCGGGTTCGCGCCCGAGGCAAGCCCAAGCAGGCCCGCTAGCACCAGAAAGAGCACGGCCGAATAGAAGAACGTGCGCGAGGTATGATAGTCGCGCACGATATAGCCATGTACCGCGGGCAACAGCATCGCCAGCGCGCTGATCCCCATCAGGATGATGATCAGCGGCAGATCCTGAAACTGGCGCAACGCGCGGTCCAGCATGGCCGACCTCAGAAGAAGTCGATGGAGACTTGCAGCAGGCGCTCCACCTCGGGGATATCGGCGGCCAGCGCGAAGAGAACGATGACATCGCCCTCTTCGATCTTGGTGTCGCCCGAGGGCTTGATGACCTTCTCGCCCTTCATGACCGCGCCCAGAAGAACCCCCTCGGGGAATTCGATGTCGCGCACCATGCGGCCAGCCAGCGGCGAGGTTCCCATGACCTGCGCCTCGATCACCTCGGCCTCAGCATCGCCGATCGAGTAGATCGCGCGCACCCGGCCCAGACGGATATGCCGCAGAATCGAGGAGACCGTCGTTGCGCGCGGGTTGATGTAGGCGTCGATGTCGAGCGGCGCCATCAGCGGCACCAGCGTTGGGTCGTTCACAAGACTGATCGCCATCTTGCAGCCCGCCTGCTTGGCGCGCACGGCGACCAGGATGTTGGTCTTGTCGTCGTCGGTGACGGCCAGAACCGCGTCGGCGCGCTCGATATTGGCTTCCTCAAGAAGCTCGGCGCTCATCCCGTCGCCATTTAGAACGATGGTGCGTTCCAGTGCGTCGGCGGCCTTTTCGGCCTGCACGCGGCTGCGCTCGATCACCTTGGCGCGGATACGGTCAGTGCGGGCCTCAAGCGCGCGTGCAACGCCCATGCCGACGTTGCCGCCGCCGATGATCACAACTCGTTCTTGCTTCTTCGAGCCCTTGCCGAAGATCTCGAGCGTGCGCGAGACATCCTCGTTATGTGAAAAAACATAGATCTGGTCATTGGCGAACAGCTGATCACCCGGCTCAGGCGCGAACAGGCGCCCCTCGCGACGCACCCCGACCACAAGCGCGCGCAGGGTCGAGAACAACTCGGTCAACTGCCGCAGCGCAGTGTTCAGGACCGGGCAATCCTCATCGAGCACAATCCCGAGCAGTTGGATCCGCCCGCCCATGAAGCTTTCGGTGTCAAAGGTCGTCGGCGCGGCAAGGCGCTGCAGCGCCGCTTCGGCGACCTCGCGCTCGGGGCTGATGATCACGTCAATCGGCAGGTGATCGCGCCGGTAAAGGTCAGAATACTGCGGGGCAAGATAGGCCTGCGCGCGGATGCGGGCGATCTTGCGGGTAATGCCAAAGACCGATTGCGCGACCTGACAGGTGACCATGTTCACCTCGTCGGAATGGGTCGCGGCGATCAGCAGGTCGCAATCGCGCGCGCCCGCGCGTTCAAGCACATCGGGATGCGAGGCAAATCCCACAACGCCTTGAACATCCAGCGTATCCGAGGCGCGCCGGACCAGTTCGGGGTTCGAGTCGACGATAGTCACATCGTTGCGCTCGCCCGCCAAATGCCGCGCGATCTGCCAGCCAACCTGACCCGCGCCGCAAATGATAACCTTCATGGCACTTCTCCGCGCTGCCCCGGTTCGTTCTATGCTTCCGGCTCGGGGCGGTCAATCGCGCCGCCCCGGCGCGGATCAGAAGTCGTCCTCGGTCCCGTCGAGCGTGGCGACGCGCGCGCCCGCCTTGGTCTGCGTGACCACCCCAAGCGATTTGAGCTTGCGGTGCAGGGCCGAGCGTTCCATGCCGACGAAATTCGCGGTGCGCGAGATATTGCCGCCAAAGCGGTTGATCTGGGTCAGCAGGTATTCGCGTTCGAACAGCTCACGCGCCTCGCGCAGCGGCAGGGTCGCCAGCTGGCCGCCAAGAACGATACGCCCCTCTTCGGCCGGGGCGCTATCGCCCGGCAGTTCGCGCGCCTCGATCGGGCCGGTGCCTTCGCCCAGGATCAGAACGCGCTCGATCACATTGCGCAGCTGGCGGATGTTGCCGGGCCATTCCATCGTTTGCATCATCGCCATCGCATCTTCCGACAACTCGCGCAGCGGCAGGCCCTGGGTGCGGTTGAACGCCTCGATGAAATGCTCGGACAGAAGCGGCACATCCTCGCGCCTCTCGGCCAGCGAAGGCACCGGGATCGGCACGACGTTCAGCCGATCATAAAGCTCCTGCCGGAAGCGCCCGGCGGCAATCTCGGCGCCAAGGTCGCGGGTGGTCGAACTGACGACGCGCAGATCGACGCGCACCTTGTCCGAGCCGCCGACGCGCAGGAACTGCTGATCGGTCAGCACGCGCAGGATCTTGGACTGCGTGCCCAGGGGCATCTCGGCCACTTCGTCGAAATAGATCACGCCGCCATGGGCCTGCTCCAGCAGCCCCTTTTCGATCCCGCGCTCTGAAGTTTCGCGGCCAAACAGCACCTCTTCCATCCGTTCGGGCGCGATCGAGGCGGAATTGACCGTCACGAAGGGCGCCGCGGCGCGGTTCGAATGCTGGTGGATATAGCGTGCAGCGGTTTCCTTGCCCGAGCCCGGCTCGCCTGTCAGCATGATCCGCCCGTTCGACTTGGTGACCTTGTCGAGCTGGTCCTTGAGCTTACGAAACGCCACCGAGTTCCCGAGCATCTCGCCCGAGTGCAGATCGCGCCGGCGCAGGCTGGAGTTTTCGCGCCGCAACCGCGAAGTTTCCATCGCCCGCGAGATCACGACCATCAACTGGTCGATATTGAAGGGCTTCTCGATGAAATCATAGGCGCCCTGCTTGATCGCGGCGACGGCGATCTCGATATTGCCATGCCCCGAGATGATGATGATCGGGATATCGGGATTGTCGCGCTTGACCGTCTTGAGAATGTCGATCCCGTCCATCCGGCTGTCCTTGAGCCAGATGTCGAGGATCATCAGCGCGGGGGCCTCGGAATTGATCGCCTCCATGCATTCGTCGGAGTTCGCCGCCATGCGGGTGGCAAAGCCTTCGTCTTTCAGGATGTCCGCGATCAATTCGCGAATGTCTTTTTCGTCATCAACAATCAGAATGTCAGTCATCTCAATTCACCGGGGGCTCGATTCCCCGCTCCTTGATGGATCTATTGGCCGCACGGGCGCGCGGCAGTCTTATTTCGGCAAGTGCGCCGGGATGAGCACCCTCTGAAAACGCGGGCGCATCGGTCAGGACAAGCGTCCCGCCGTGTTCTTCAATGATCTTCTTCACGATGGAAAGCCCCAACCCGGTGCCTTTCGCCCGCGTCGTTACGTAGGGCTCGAACAGGCGCGTCCGCTCGGGCGGCAGGCCAATGCCGTTATCGGCGATGCGGATGGTGACCTGCGCGGGCGTGGCCTCCATGCTCACGCGTACCTCTGGATCATAACCCTCTGGCGCACCTTTTTCATACAGGCTTTCGATGGCTTCACCCGCATTCTTGATCAGGTTGGTTACGGCCTGCGAGATCATCGTGGCGTCGAGCTCCACAATCACCGGCTCTTGCGGCAGATCGGCCACCAGCCGCGCACCGTGCAACGCGCCGTCTTGCAGCAGCACCGCGTCACGCATCAGATGCGCCAGATCATGGTCGCGCCGGTCGGGTTCGGGCATCCGCGCGAAGCGCGAGAATTCATCAACAATGCGCCGCAAGTCATTGGTTTGGCGAATGATAACTCCAGTCAACTGATCAAGAGCCTCTGCATCCTCTCCCTCGGTCAGGCGTCCGAATTTACGCTTGATGCGCTCGGCCGACAGTTGGATCGGCGTCAGCGGGTTCTTGATTTCATGTGCGATGCGCCGCGCGACATCCCCCCAGGCAGCCATGCGCTGCGCCGAGACCAGTTCGGTCACATCATCAAACGCCACCACATAGCCTTCGGGCGCGCCATCGTCGCCACGCCGAACCGCAACACGAACCAACAGGCTTTCAAGCCGGCCACCGCGAGAGACCCGTACCTCCTCCTGCACAACCTCTTGAATTCCTTCGCGCAAGCGGTTGAAAAGATGCGAGAACTCTGGAACAGCTTCGGTCAGTGTTCGGTCATGATCCTCGGATTGCGACATCTCCAGCAGGCGCAGAGCCGAGCGGTTGATGAAATCCACCCGTCCTTCGGCATCAAGGCCGATGACCCCGGAAGTAACCGAAGACAGAACCGAGTCGAACAGGCGTCGGCTTTCCTCGGTCGCACGGTGGTTCTCAACCAGTGCCGTGCGCTGCCCCTTGAGTTGCCGGGTCATGCGGTTGAAAGCAGCGCCGAGCGTCGCGATCTCATCGTCGCCCTCTGCCTCGATCACCTGCGCGTCCAGATCGCCCGCGCCGACACGTTCGGCCGCCGCCGCAAGGCGCCCGATCGGGCGCGAGAGGCGCTCGGCGAACCACAACCCCAACCAGACCGCGGCGAGGATCAGGATCAGAGCGAAGCCGATATAGACAAGGCCGAACTCGAACAGCACCCGCCCGCGCGTGGCCTCAAGCTGTTGGTAAAGCCGCACCGTTTCGCGCGTGTTGTCGAGTAGCGAGAGGATATCGCCATCCACCGTGCGCGACACGTATAGATAGCGGTCGACGAAGGCGCTCAGCTGGATCAGCGCGCGAAACTCGCTGTTGTCCCAGTCTTCGATCAGAACAACGGCGTTCTTTTGCGACTCGACAAGACGTTCCGGTGCGGGTTCCTCGTAGTCGAACAGGTAGCTGCGCTCGCCGCGGGCGACAATCTCGCCCGCGCCGTCGATGATATAGGCTTCCTTCAGGCCGCGCTGGATCGCGCTTTGGCCCGCTACAAGAAACTCGCGCAGATCGCCGTCCGACATGAAGGTTGCGGCCTGTCGGCGCTGGTTGAGGAAGATGGCCAGCGCCTCGGCGTCCTGCACCAGATCACCGCGGTGCTCCTCCTGATAGGCCTCAGCCGCCGTTAGCGAGGTGCCGACCACCTCGCGCACCCGGTCGGAGAACCAGCCCTCAAGGCCGATATTCACCGTCAGGCCCGCGAACAGCGCGACCAGCACGGTCGGGACCAGTGCGATCCCGGCGAACACCCCCGTCAGGCGCAGCGTCAGCCGCGAGCCGGAGGCCCGCGCCCGCCGCGCCGCCAGCATCTGCACCAATCGCATCACGATCAGCCCGGCCAGCAGCAGGAAGTAGATGAAGTCCGCCAGAAGGATCAGCCGCAGTGCGGTCGAATCCGCGCCCTGCCCCATCGGACCCATGACGAAGAAGGTCGCCAGCGCCAACACCGGCCCGAGCACGACCAACCCAAGCGTCACCGCGTTCTGAAAACGCCGTTGACGCCTGAGGCGCACAAGTTGATCCCATGCGGTACGATGCGCGACGGTTCGCAAGACTTCCCCCGGTCCATGAATTTGCGTCGAATCCGGCAGGCGGAATTGCCACAAATCCCTGTTGCAGGTTTACATCAGCTTGCGGCGGCGTGTCACCTGAATATCCAGATCCGTGATCTTCTTGCGCAAAGTATTGCGGTTGATGCCGAGAAGATCAGCACATCTGGCCTGATTTCCACCCGTCGCATCCAGCGCGATTTCGATCAGAGGGGCCTCCATTTCCCGCAAGATCCGGTCATAAAGCCCCGGCGCCGGAAGGTTGCCGCCATGCAGATCGAAGTAGCGCCGCAGGTGCCGCGCGATAGAGGCCGAGAGTTTCTCCCCCTCGCCGATCTGGCGCAGCGGCTCGATCGCGGGTTGGTTGCCAAGCACGAACTCGACCTCGGAGCGGGTGATCTCTTCTTCGGACGAGGTAACGACCAGTCGGCGAATGGTGTTTTCCAGCTGACGCACGTTGCCCGGCCAGGCATAGGCGCGCACGAGCGCCATCGCCTCGGACGAAAAGCGCCGCACGCCAAGCCCGTCGCGTTCGGCACGGGCAAGGAAATGCTCTGCCAGCAGCGGGATATCCTCGACCCGCTCGCGCAGGCTGGGAACCGCAAGTGTTACACCGCCGATGCGATAGAACAGGTCTTGCCGGAACTTGCCGGCCTCCATCAGCGCGCCCAGATCGACCTGTGTCGTCGCCATGATGCGCGGCGCGGAATCGGGCAGCGCATCGAGCATGCGCACGATGCGGCCCTGCGTCTCTTCGTCGTAATCGCCGACCTCATCGAACACGAGGCTGCCGCTCTTGGCTTTCGCCAGCAGCGTCGAGGGGCCATCGGCGCCCTGAAGATCGGCCGCTTGCGCAACCACGAAGGGCAGCGTGCGCCGGTCGGAAAAGTCATGGATGGCGCGGGCGATCAGCGATTTACCCGTACCGCTTTCGCCAAGGATCAGAACCGGCAGATCGGCATTCATCACCCGCGCGACAAGGCGATAAAGCGCCTGCATCCCGGCGGTGCGACCCACCAGCGGCAGATCTCCGCCCTCGGTGCGCGGCTCGGCGGTCTTGCTCACGACCTGCGCCTTACGCTTTTGGTCCAGCGCACGGGCTGCGCGTTTCATCAGATCGGGCAGATCGAAGGGCTTGGGCAGATAGTCATAGGCGTCAGCCTCGGCCGCCTGGATCGCCGTCATGATCGTGTTCTGCGCCGAGATCACGATCACCGGCAGGCCCGGACGTTCCTGCGCAATGCGCGGCAGGGCCTCCAGCCCGTTTCCGTCAGGCATCATGACATCCGAGATGACCAGATCGCCCTTCCCCTCCTCGACCCAACGCATCAGCGTGACAAGCGAGGCGGTGGCATGAACCTTGCAGCCTGCGCGGGTCAGGGCCTGCGTAAGCACGGTGCGGATCGTGCGGTCGTCATCAGCAACAAGAACGGTGCCGTCCATCGGTCAGGTCTCCTTCGGCGCGACAGGCAGTGAAACGCGGAACACGGTGCGACCGGGCACGGAATCCAGGCTGATCCAGCCGTCGTGCTCGGAAATGATCTTTGAAACAAGCGCGAGTCCAAGCCCCGTGCCGTTCTCGCGGCCCGATACGAAAGGCTCGAAGATCGAGTTCGCGATATCGGGCGGAATGCCGGGGCCGTCGTCCATGATCTCGACCTGCAACGGCACCGACTGACCGCCCCCATCGGCGCGGCGCAGACGCAAGGAATAGTCGTAGAAGGTGTGAATGCGTATCGTCCCGGCACCTTTGGAGGCCTCGGCCGCGTTCTTGAGCAGGTTCAGGAAGACCTGCGTCAGTTGGTCGGCATCGCCAAGCGTTGAGGGCAGCGAGGGGTCGTAATCCTCGGTGATCGTCATATGCGCACCAAAGCCCACGGCAGCCGACTTGCGCGCACGGTCGAGGATATCGTGGATATTGACCGACTTCTTCTCCGGCGGGCGGACGTTGCCGAATTGCTCGACCTGCTCAAGCAGCTTCACGATCCGCCGCGTCTCGTCCACGATCAGGTCGGTCAGTTCGAGGTCTTCGCCAGACAGGCCCATGCTAAGCAGCTGTGCCGCGCCCGCGATACCGGCAAGCGGGTTCTTGATCTCATGCGCCAGCATCTCGGCCATGCCGATGGCCGAGCGCGCCGCCGATTTCACCATGCTCGCCCGGCCCAAGCGGTCGGCGATCTCGCGCGGGCTGATCAGCATCAGGATCGAGTTCGGGTCTTCCCCGATAGGCGCGACCTGAAGGTTGCACTGCACCGGGGCCTTCTCGCCCGTGGTCACGTCCACATCGTTGACGAAAAGCGAGGCGCGGTTGTTGCGCACCCGCGCAAATATCTCCTCGAGCGGCGCGGCAATCGCGAGGCGTTCCAGAACAGACTGGCCGCGCAGCGACCGCGCCGAGAGGTTCAGGAAAAGCTCCGCCGCCGGGTTTACCTCGGCCACGCGATCGGTCTCGTCGATCAGCAGCGCCGGAATGGGCAGCGAGTTCCAGATGATACCGGGAGGAGGCAGGTTCATGCCGCGTACCTTTCGCCGAAAGCCGAGCGGATCAGCGCAAGCGTCGCCTCGGGGCTTTGCGACACCATCATCTCGGCGCGCAGCGGCGCCTCGGCCTGATCGGCGTACCAGCCCAGATGCTTGCGCGCGAGGCGCAGCCCGATATCGCGGCCGTAAAAGGCCAGTATGGCCTCGTAATGCTCGGAAATGAGATCGACGAGATCACTACCCATCGGGATCGTCGGTGCCGCCGTGCCGTGAATATCATGCGCAATCTGCGCCAGCCGCCACGGCGCCCCCTGCGCACCGCGCCCGACCATGACACCCGCCGCGCCGCTTTGCGCAAGGGCCATGCGCGCGCTGGCGGTATCGATGATATCGCCATTGGCGATCACCGGCACCTTCACCGCCTCGACCACCTCGCTGATCGCGCGCCAGTCGGCCTCGCCACGGTAAAACTGCATCCGGGTGCGGCCATGGATGACGATCATCCGCACGCCCGCGTTTTCCGCGCGCCGCGCTATGTCGGCAGCGTTGCGGGTCTCGTCATCCCAGCCAAGCCGCATCTTGAGCGTGACCGGCACCTCGACCGCCCCGGCGACCGCGTCAATCAAGCGCAGCGCGTGATCGGGGTCGCGCATCAGGGCCGCGCCCGAGGCCCCACCCGTCACTTTCTTCGCCGGGCAGCCCATGTTGATGTCGATGATTCTCGCGCCCATGTCGGCCACGATGCGCGCAGCCTCGGCCATCGGCTCGGCCTCGCGCCCCGCAAGTTGCACCGAACAGGGCAAGTCCAGCCCTAACTCGCTACGCGCCTTGGCTCGGACCGAGGGTTTAGCCGTCAGCATCTCGCCCGAGGCGACCATCTCGGAGACGACAAGCCCCGCGCCGAAACGCGCCACCATCCGGCGAAACGGCAAATCGGTGATACCCGCCATCGGCGCCAGCAGAACCGGCGGATCGAGGCGGCATTGATCAATGGCGATGCTCACAAGCGCTTCCTGTCGTCTGGAATAGCTTCGAACTATAGGCTCCGCCGGGGAATCACAATTCTGACCGAGCGCAAAAGGCGTCAAAAATACGCACACGCTTAATTATTGTGCGAAACCCCCTCTGTTTTTGTCACAAAGCTGCCATGCAAGGCGCGGATTGCACCAGGCGCGCGCATGACCTAAGCCTGAGGCAGAAGTTCCCGACCGCACCGAGGAGGCACGATGTCGGTTGCAGTGATCATCGTGGCGGCGGGCCGCGGCACCCGCGCCGGGGGCGACGAGCCCAAACAGTGGCGCGACCTGCTCGGCCGCCCCGTCCTGTCACATACCGTCGCGGCCTTTGCGGGCGTCGGGCGTATCCTCGTGGTGCTGCATCCCGATGACATGGCGCGCGGCGTTGCGCTCTTTGGGGGCGGTGTCACTCTGGTTGCGGGTGGCGCCAGCCGGGCCGAAAGCGTGCGCAATGCGCTTGAGGCGCTTGATGGCAGCGGGATCAGCAAGGTTCTGATCCACGACGGCGCACGCCCCCTGATCTCCGCCGAGGTTATCGACCGTGTGCTTGCCGCGCTGGATGCTGGCCCCGCCGCTGCCCCCGCGCTGCCGGTCTCGGACGCGCTCTGGCGTGGGGTTGACGGCGAAGTCGCGGGCACCCAATCGCGCGAAGGGCTGTGGCGCGCGCAAACCCCGCAGGGCTTTCGCTTTGGCGATATTCTGGCCGCGCACCGCGCCCATGGCGGCGATGCCGCCGACGACGTCGAGGTCGCGCGCGCGGCGGGCCTGCCGGTGCAGATCGTTGCGGGCTCGGACGACAATCTCAAGATCACCTACCCCGAAGATTTCACCCGCGCTGCGGCGGTTCTTCGGTCACGAAAGGAGCGCGCCATGGATGTCCGTCTGGGCAATGGCTACGATGTCCACGCCTTTTGCGAGGGCGACCATGTTATCCTCTGCGGGGTCAAGGTTCCGCACTCCAAGGGCCTGCTGGGCCATTCCGACGCCGACGTCGGGATGCACGCACTGACCGATGCGATCTATGGCGCGCTGGCCGAGGGCGATATCGGGCGGCACTTCCCGCCCTCGGACCCTCAGTGGAAAGGCGCGGCATCGTGGATATTCCTCGACCATGCGGTGAAGCTCGCGGCCTCCAAGGGCTACCGGATTTCTAACGCCGACGTTACGCTGATCTGCGAGCGGCCCAAGATCGGCCCGCATGCGCTGGCGATGGCGGCTGAGCTCGCACGGATCATAGGCCTTGCGCCCGATCGGATCTCGGTCAAGGCCACCACCTCCGAGCGGCTCGGGTTCACCGGTCGCGAAGAAGGCATCGCCGCCATCGCCACCGCGACCCTGATCGGAGACTGAGATGCTGCGCTTCATCAACACCTTCTTCTATACCGGGCTGCTGCGCCCCGCGCCGGGCACCTGGGGATCGCTGGCGGCGCTGGCCGTGGGCTGGGGGATCGAGCGATACCTAGGCTTCATCCCGCTGGTGGTCGCGACCATCGCGGTGACGGCGCTTGGATTCTATACCGTGGGCGAGGAGCTACGCGACCGGCCCGGCGAGGACCCCTCGGAGATTGTGATCGACGAGGTCGCGGGCCAGTGGCTCGCCCTGCTCTTCCCGGCGGCGGGGTTCTGGATGCGCGATATGCCGATGGTCTGGCCCGGCGCCGTGGCGGCCTTTGTGCTGTTTCGCCTGTTCGACATCACCAAGCCCTGGCTGGTCGGGCGTGCCGACCGGCGCGGCGATGCGGCGGGCGTGATGCTTGACGACCTCTGGGCGGGCCTCTTCGCGGGCCTCGTGACGCTGGTTCTGGCCGGGCTCTATCACGGGGTGATGCTGTGATGAGCCCCGAGGAGATCCTTGCCGCGGCCCGCGCCAAGGGCCTGCGCATCGCCACTGCCGAAAGCTGCACAGGCGGCATGGTCGCCGCTGCGCTGACCGACATTCCCGGCTCTTCCGACGTGTTCGAGCGCGGCTTCGTCACCTATTCGAACCTCGCCAAGCAAGAGATGCTCGGCGTGACCGAGACCAGCCTGAGTGCCCATGGCGCCGTCTCCGAGGAGGTCGCCCGCGAGATGGCCGAGGGCGTGCTTGCCCATTCGCAGGCCGATCTGGCCGTGTCGATCACCGGCATTGCCGGCCCCGGCGGGTCCGAGTTCAAACCCGAGGGCCGGGTTTGCTTTGGGCTTGCGCAGCGCGGCCTTCAAACACGCGTCGAGACGATCGAGTTCGGCGCGATCGGCCGAGCGAATGTGCGTCTTGGCGCAAGAAATCACGCGCTTGGGTTGCTTGCCGCTGCGCTGAAGCAGGGTTCGTGAACTGCCTATCGTTTGCCACCAGACCGCCCAAAGCGCCTAATCCTTGGGCGTTCTGGTGATCGCATCAATTTTGAGCGCCTCGCGACGGGCATTGCCTCTTTTCTGACCCCAGCCGCCATGCTCCAGCCCGTTCAGGGACGAACGAAGGAGGATTCGCGGATGAATGGGGCTGATACCGCCTGGATCATGGTTGCGACGGCGCTGGTGCTGCTGATGACGCTGCCGGGGCTGGCGCTGTTCTATGGGGGGCTGGTGCGCGCGCGCAACGTGCTCTCGATCTTCATGCAGTGCTTCGGGCTGGCCGCGCTGATGAGTGTGCTGTGGCTGCTTGGCGGCTATTCCATCGCCTTTGGCGAGGCGAATGCCTGGTGGGGCGGGCTTGCGCGCTTCGGGATGCTGGGTGTCGGCCCGGACACGCTCAAGGGCACCCTGCCCGAGATCTTGTTCTTCGCCTTCCAGATGACCTTCGCGATCATCACCCCCGCGCTCATCATCGGCGCCTTTGTCGAGCGTGTGAACTTCGCCTTCGTCATGCTGTTCTCGGCCCTGTGGATGTTCCTTGTCTATGCGCCGGTGACCCACTGGATCTGGGGTGGCGGCATCATGTCGGACGGCGGCATCTGGGGTGAGGTCGGCACGCGCGACTTCGCAGGCGGCATCGTCGTGCACGAGACCGCCGCTCTGGCCGCGCTGCTGCTGGCCATCATGATCGGCCCGCGCCGTCACCGCACCACCCCGCCGCATAACCCCGGCATGGTCTCCATGGGCGCGGGGCTGCTCTGGGTCGGCTGGTTCGGCTTCAACGGCGGCTCGCAGCTTGCCGCCGATGGCGGTGCAGCGATGGCGATCACCGTGACGCATATCTCGGCGGCGGCGGCTTCGCTCAGTTGGGCCGCGTGGGAGCGCATCAAGTTCGGCCGCTCGTCGCTGGTGGGTATCGTGACCGGCACCATCGCGGGCCTTGCCTCGATCACGCCGGCCTCGGGCTTCGTTGGCCCGCTGGAGGCGCTGGTTATCGGCACCGTCGCGGGCATCCTGTGTCAGGAAGCCGTCGTCCTGATCCGCGAGCGCATCCGCATCGACGATACGCTTGACGTCTTCGCCGTGCATGGCGTGGGCGGCATCTTCGGCACCATCATGGTCGCCGTGTTCGGCCATGGCAGCTATGTTGCGCAACTGGGCGCGCTGGTGATGGTTGGCGTCTATACGCTGGCGCTGACCTGGGTCATTGCCAAGGGCGTCGCGCTGATCTTCCCGATGCGCGTGGACAAGGAAGCCGAGACAAACGGCCTCGACCTTTCGACCCATGGCGAGCGCGCCTACGATATGAACTCGTGATCTGAAACGAAGAAGGCTGCCCACTGGGCGGCCTTTTTCTGGCGCGGGGATCAGGCGCCCTTGCCATACAGCGATATGGCGCGCTCTTCGAAGGCCCGCACGATGCGGCGCATCGCCTCGTCGAAGACCACGCCGATGACCTTTTGCAAGATCGCGTTGCGGAATTCGAAATCCACGAAAAACTCGACATTGCAGCCGCCCTCGGGGCGGTCGGCAAATTGCCACCAGCTCTTGAGATACTTGAACGGCCCGTCGAGATACTCGACCTCGACGCGGTTTTCCTCGGGGTGCAGCGTCGCGCGCGAGCCGAAGCGTTCGCGGAACACCTTGAACGAGATCACCAGGTCGGCCTCGATCACCTCCGACCCCGGCTCGGGCCCCGGCTTGCGAGAGCGCACACGCGCCGCCGAGTTCCACGGCAGGAACTCCGGGTAGCGAGCCACATCCGAAACCAGATCATACATCTGGCGCGCCGAATAAGGCATGACGCGCTTTTCGGAATGTGTCGGCATGGCGCTCCTTCCCAAGGTTCCCTTTCGCCCCTTGTTGCGATAAAGCGGGCAAGTGTTCAAGGCCCCGATCCGAGGAGTTACCGGATGTCGCAACGCCCCTATGTGATTGATCAGATGATCTCCGCCAAGCGTATCGCCGCGCGCGTCGAGGCGCTGGCCGAGGAAATCACGCAAAGCTTCAAGGGAACCGACCGTCTTGTCGTTGTGGGCCTGCTGCGCGGCTCCTTCGTGTTCATCGCTGACCTCATCCGCGAGATCGACCTGCCCTGCGAGGTCGATTTCCTCGAAGCCTCGAGCTACGGCAACGAGACGACCTCATCGCGCGAGGTGCGCATCCTGAAAGACCTGCGCGGCAATATCGGCGGGCGCGATGTGCTGGTGGTCGAGGATATCGTCGATACCGGCCACACGATCTCGAAGGTGATGGAACTGCTGCGTGACCGCGGCCCGCGCCGGATCGAGTGCTGCGCCATGCTCGACAAGCCGTCGCGGCGCGAGGTCGAGGTGCGCGCCACCTGGACCGGCTTTGAAATCCCCGATGAGTTCGTCGTGGGCTACGGCCTCGATTTCGCGCAGGGCCACCGCAATCTGCCCTTCATCGGCAAGGTTACCTTTACCGAAGAAACCAAGGCATGAACCTGATCTGGCTGGTGCGGATGTCGAACTGGGTTCGGCATCCACCCTCCAAGCGCAGGCTCCGGATCGTTCTTGCGGTCGCGCTGATCGTGATCGCGATCGTCGGGCTGGAATGGGCCGGGCTATGGCCCGACTGGGCACAGATGGAGCGCCCGTCCCGCCGCCTGCCCTGATCTTACTCGCCCTCACCCGCCAGAAGCGGTGCGAGCCGCTCGTCGATGACGCGCTGCGTGACGGGGCCCGCAAAGCGGAAGATCACCTTGCCCTCGCCATCGACCACGAAAGTCTCGGGCACGCCGTAGACGCCCCAGTCGAGCGCCATGCGGCCCGCGCGATCCGCGCCGATGCGGGCGTAAGGGTTGCCGAGTTCTTCCAGGAATCCCAGGGCATTGTCGGGCTCATCCTTGTAGTTCACGCCCAGAACCGTCACGCCATCCTTCGACAGCGCCTCAAGGTTCGGATGCTCGACCCGGCAGGGCGCGCACCACGACGCCCAGAAGTTCACAAGCTTGATCTCGCCATCGCGCAGGTCAGCATCGGTGAAGGGCTCAAAACCCGCCATCGGCGTCAACTGTACGGGCGGCGCGTCCTTGCCCGCCAGTGCAGAAGGAAGCTGCTTGGGATCTTCGCGGCTCATCCCCCAGACGAACATGCCCGCGAGAGCTGCAAAGATCACCGGCGGCAGAAACATCAATGGCTTAGCCATTTTTCTTCATCCGTTCTTCCTGGCGCTTGAGCGCCTGTTTGACTTTGCTGCCCCGCCAAAGGGTCAGTGCCACCAGAACCGCCATCGGCAGGATCGTCCCGACGTAGGAAAAGATCACCGTGGCCGCATATTTTCCCAGATCAGGTATCATGCCATGCGCTCCCTCTGCTCAAGCGCCTTCAGACGGCGCGCGCGGATCTCGGTACGGGTGCGCAGCAGTAGTAGCGCGACAAAGAACAGAACGAACCCCGCAATACACAGCAGAAGCGGGAACCAGTAGACATCCGAGATATTCTCTTCCTTGTCGAGCGAGAGCGTCGCGCCCTGATGCAGGCCTTGGTTCCAGAAGTTCACGGCATAGCGGCTGAGGATCGCGAAGACCGAACCAACAAGACAAAGAACGCCGGTCAGATCGGCAGCCGTGTCGGGATTGTCGATGGCTTCCCACAGCGCGATATAGCCCAGGTAGAACAGGAACAAGATCAGGAACGAGGTCAGGCGCGGATCCCACTCCCACCAGGTGCCCCACATCGGCTGGCCCCAGATCGCACCGGTCACCAGCGCGATGAAGGTCATCACAAGGCCGATGGGCGCCGCGGCCTTGGCCGCCAGCGCCGAAACGTGGTGGCGCCGGATCAGCCAGATCAGCGAGGTCACCAGCATCATCACCCAGATGTTGATCGCCATCATCGCCGAGGGCACGTGGACGTAGATCACCTTGACGGATTGCTTGAAATTCTCGGCCTCGGGCGTCAGGAAGAAGCCCCAGTAGAGCCCCACGACAAGACAGACCGCGGCAAGCCCCGTCACCCACGGCAGAACGAGGGACGAGGTCTTCATGAATTTGACGGGGTTGGCGTATTCCCAGATCGACATTGGGTCTTGCTACTTTCCTGTTCGTTCGCGCTCAAGTCACTATTGCGTTTGCCACGAAATGCAACGCGGCAGATTGACGAGGGTCAAGCTAGCGAAGATTCACCCGGATCGCCGCAGCCGAGGCAAAAGGCACCACCGCGATCGTTGCAGCCGTGATCCCGGCGAGCATCAAAAGCGGCATCTGCGTATCCATGCCCGAGGCGCCGCGCCTGACCAGCTCGGCGCCAAAAATCAGCGTGGGCACATAAAGCGGCAGCACCAGCAGCGACAGCAAAAGCCCCCCGCGCTTGAGACCCACCGTCAGCGCCGCACCGAAAGCCCCCAGCACCGACAGCGCAGGCGTGCCAAGGAGCAGTGATACTACAAGCCAGAAATAGGCTGGCCCCGGCAGGTGCAGCAGCACGCCAAAGACCGGCGCCGCAAGAACCAGAGGCAGGCCCGTCGTGATCCAATGGGCGAGCGCCTTGATCGTCACAACTCCCTCCAGCGGAACCGGAGCCGTGGCCAGCAGGTCGAGCGAACCATCCTCAAAATCCAGCGCGAAGATCCGGTCGAGCGAGAGCAGGCAGGCCAACAAGGCGCCAAGCCAGAGCACGCCCGTCGCGATGCGCGCCAGCACGTTGCCCTCGGGGCCGACGCCAAAGGGCACCAGCGTCACCACGATCAGAAAGAACGCGAGGCCGAGGCCAAAGCCGCCCCCTGCCCGCACCGCAAGCCGCAAATCCCGAAGCAACAGCGCGATCATGTGAAAGCCTCGTCGAACGAGCCCTTGTAGCCGCCCTCCTCGGGAGGGAGCGCCTTGAAGGGGGTAAGATCGAGCACGGCGGCCTCATGCAACCCAAGATCGATATGCGTCGCCATCAGTGCAGCCCCGCCCTTGGCAAGATGATCGCGCACCGCATCGGCAAAAAGCGCAACCGAGGCCGCGTCGAGCGACACAGTCGGCTCATCGAGAACCCAGACCGGGCGCCCGGTCACCAGCAGCCGCGCAAGGCCCAGACGGCGCTTTTGCCCGGCAGACAGGCTCATCGCCGGGCGTTCGGCCAACTGGCGCAGGTTCATCCGGTCAAGCGCATGGTCGATCGGGCCGGTGCCATAGACCGACGCCCAGAAGCGCAGGTTCTCGGTCACGCTGAGCGTGGATTTCAGCCCGTCGGCATGGGCCGCATAGGCCATCGTCTCGGGCGGGATAGAGATCGAGCCCGTCAACGCCGGTTGCAGTCCGGCAAGGGTGCGCAGCAGCGTCGTCTTGCCGATCCCATTGGGGCCGCGCAGAACCAGCGCATGGCCTGCCGCAAGCGTGAATCCAAGCCCCTCAAGCACAGGCAGCCCGCCGCGCGTCACGGTCAGGTTCTCGACAGCCAGCAGGGTCATCCGGCGCCGCCTTCGGGCATCGCGATAAGCGCTGCGGCCACGCGGCGGCCCTCGGACAGAAGCACATTGTAGGTGCGTGCGGCCGAGGGGGTTGCCATCGGCTCGCACATCACGCCCACGGCCTCAAGCTCGCGCACGAAGTCCTTGGGCAGGAAGGCAATCTCGGAGCCGGTGCCGACGAACAGCACATCGACCTTTCCCGAAAGGGCCAGGAGCGGCACGCGCTCGTCATATCCGGCCCAGGGCGTGACGCTGCCCGCCTCGACGACGATCCCGCCCCAATACACCTGCCCCGCGACCCGGAAGAACCCCGGACCGTAGCCATCCACCGGCAGTGAGGCGCCGTATTCGGCCTCAGTTATCGGCATCAGCAGTCCCCTCGGTGAAGAACTTGGCAGACGGATCGGCTGGCTTCTTGTCGCGATCGATCCCCAGGAACAGAACGATGTTCTTGGCGACATAGACCGACGAATAGGTGCCGATGATCACGCCCCAGGTCATCGCGAAGACAAAGCCACGGATCACGTCGCCGCCGAGAACCAGAAGCGCGATCAGCGCAAGCAGCGTGGTGCCCGCCGTCAACACGGTGCGCGACAGGGTCTCGTTGACCGAAACGTTCATCACCTCGCGCAGCGGCATGGTCTTGTACTTGATCAGGTTCTCACGCAGGCGGTCAAACACGACGACTGTGTCGTTGATCGAATAGCCCAGGATCGTCAGAAGCGCGGCGATGATCGTCAGGTCGAACTTGATCTGGAAAAGCGAGAAGATCCCGACGGTCACGGTCACGTCATGCACAAGCGCGGCGACGGCCCCGACAGCGAACTGCCATTCGAACCGCAACCAGACATAGATCAGGATCGCGGCCGTAGCACCCAGGATCGACCAGATAGCCGTCCAGATCAGCTCACCCGAGACCTTGGGGCCTACGGATTCGGTCGAGATGAACTTGACCTCGGGGTCAACGGTTTTCAGTGCGGCTTCGATCTGGCCGATGACCTCGGGGGTGATGGCCTCATCACCCTCCTGCGCCTGAACGCGGATCGAGGCGACGTGCTGATCGTCTCGGAAGTTCGGATCGAAGACCTGGGTGATGGCCACATCGCCCATATCAAGTGGCTGCAGAGCGCCGCGGTAGGCCGCGACGTCCAACGGCTGAACCGACTCGGTGCGGATCGTGGTGCCACCCTTGAAGTCGATACCGAAGTTGAGCCCCATCACCACCGAAACGATGATCGAGGCCACGACCAGGAACACCGAGAAACCGAAGGTCGCCCACTGGTATTTGAAGAAGTCAAAATTGGTGTGATCGGGAACGAGTTTGAGCCGGAATGCCATGACGCGCTCTCCTTACAGAACCAGTTGTTTCGGACGACGCCGGGCGAACCACAGCGTGACCATGAGACGTGTCACCCAGATCGCGGTGAAGACCGAGGTCACGATGCCGATCAGCAGCGTCACAGCAAAGCCGCGCACCGGACCCGCACCCAGCACGAACAGGATCAGACCGGTGATGAAGGTGGTCACGTTCGCGTCCACGATCGCCGACATGGCCTTTTCATAGCCAAGCTCGATGGCACGCGCAGGGCCCTTGGCGCTGCGCATCTCCTCGCGGATACGCTCGAAGACCAGCACGTTGGCATCGACCGCGGTGCCCATGGTCAACACGATGCCCGCGATACCGGGAAGCGTCAGCGTGGCGCTGATCATCGACATGAAACCAAAGATCAGTGCGATGTTGATCAAGAGCGCAATCGACGCAAAGACGCCGAACAGCCCGTAAGACGCGACCATGAACCCCACGACGGCTACAAGCCCAACCATCGCAGCCACACGGCCCGCGTCGATCGAGTCCTGCCCAAGCTCTGGGCCGACGGTGCGTTCTTCAAGGAAGGTCATGCCCGCCGGCAGCGCACCCGCACGCAACAGCAGCGCAAGATCGGTTGCCTCCTGCACGCTGAAGCGCCCGGTGATGATGCCCGAGCCGCCCGCGATATGCGCCTGGATCGTCGGCGCCGAGATCACCTTGCCGTCAAGGACGATGGCGAAGGGCTCGCCGATATGGTTGGCGGTGTAATCGCCGAAAGACCGCGCGCCGGTGGCGTTGAAGCGGAAGGCCACGGCGGGATAGCCGTTCTGGTCGGTGTCGGGGCGTGCGTCGGTCAGTTCATCCCCGGTCACGACCGGAACCTTGTCGAGCACGTAGTAGACGCCCTGCTCATCGGCGGCAGGCAGGATCTCGTTGCCCGAGCCGGGGTTGGCGTCGGGGTTCGAGCCACGGCTGATCACCGGCTGGAAGGTCAGCTTGGCGGTGGTGCCGATCAGCGCCTTCAATTCGGCGGCCGAGCCGATACCGGGCACCTCGATCAGGATGCGGTCAGTGCCCTGACGCACGATGGTCGGTTCACGCGTACCGGCGGCGTCCACGCGACGGCGCACGATTTCAAGCGACTGCTGCATGGTGCGGTCGTCGGTCGCGACGCGCTCGACCTCGCTCAGACGGATGACGATAGTGTCGCCCTGCCCCGTCACTTCGATGTCGTTCTGACCGACCCCGGTCAGCGTCACCACCGGGCTTGCCAGCGTTCGCGCGATCTCGACCGCGCGGGCAATTTGCGACGGCTCGCCGATCTGGATGCGCAACTCGTCATCGGGCGAGGGCGCGCGGCGCACGGCGCCGATGGTGGCGCGCTCGGCTGCAAGCGCCCTGCGCGCCTCGGGCCAGAGCGAATCCATGCGCGCCTTGTAGACCTCTTCGACCTTCACTTCGGCCAGAAGATGCGCGCCGCCACGCAGATCGAGGCCGAGATTGACCAGCCCCGAGGGCAGCCAATCCGGCCAGCCAGCCCTGGCCGCAGCCTGCGCATCGGTCATGGCCCCGGAATCGGTGAAGGCCTTGACGGCATCGTTATGCGCCTCGACGCGCGGGTAAAACAGGTTCGGCGCCGCCATGGCCAGCCCCAGAAGGCAAAGACCAATGATGACAACGCGCTTCCAGAGCGGAATCTGTAGCATGGCGGCGAGCCTTGATTAACCGGCGTTAGCAGCCGGTTCGGTTTTCGAAAGAACCTGCACGACGGTCGATTTGATCACGCGCACCTTGACGTTCGGCGCAATCTCGACCTCAAGCTCGCCGTCTTCGCGCACATGGGTCACCTTGCCGATGATGCCGCCCTGGGTGACGACCTGATCGCCACGGCGCAGCGCCTCGACCATCGCCTTGTGCTCTTTCGCGCGCTTCTGCTGCGGGCGAATGAGCATGAAATACATGATTACGAAGATCAGGATCAGCGGCAGGAACTGGCTGAAAGCGGCAGCGCCACCGGCCGGAGCGCCTGCGGCCTGAGCAAAAGCGGGGGTTGCGAACATCTTGTGGTCCTCTCGTTAGGGCCTGGGGGTCATGCCCCCGGTTTTCGGCGCGCACCCTAGCCGCCGCCCCCCGGCTTGGCAAGGCGCGACGGGGTCCATCACGCCGACGTCACGCGACCGGCAGCGCGCGCTCGACCAGACGCACGAAAAAGCTCGCTCCGACCGGCGCGATCTCGTCGTTGAAATCATAGGCCGGGTGGTGCAGCCCCGGCCCCGGCCCGGTGCCAAGGAAGAGGTAGGCGCCGGGGCGTGCCTCGAGCATGTAGGAGAAATCCTCGGCCCCCATTTCGCGCCCGGCGTCGTCCAGCACCGCGTCGGCCCCGGCGATCTCGCGCGCGACCTCGGCGGCGAAACGGGCTTTGGCGGCGTCATTCACGGTGGGCGGGTAGCCCCGGTCGTAGTCGATCTCGACCGCAACACCATAGGCCGCGGCGTGGCCCTCGACGATCTCGCGGAATCGCCGCTCGGCCAGATCTCGCACCTCGGGGTGGAACGAGCGGATCGTGGCGCAGAACCAGCCCTCTTCGGGGATGATGTTGTTGGCGGTGCCGACGTGGATCTGCGTCACCGAGATAACCAGCTCATCCATCGCGAAGGCGTTGCGGCTGACGATGGTTTGCAGCGCGCCGACCATTCCGGTGATCGCCACGATGGGATCGACGCATTCATGCGGGGTTGCACCATGGCCGCCCTTGCCGCGCACAGTGACCCAAGCGGTGTCAACTGCCGCCATCAGCGGCCCCTGCGTTGTGTGGAAATGGCCGAAGGGCACGTTGGGCGCATTGTGGATGCCATAGACCTGCTCGATCCCGAAGCGATCCATCACGCCTTCCTTCACCATCACTTCACCGCCGCCGCCATCCTCTTCGGCGGGCTGGAACAGAAGCGCCACAGTGCCCGCGAAGTTGCGCGTCTCGGCCAGGTATTTCGCGGCGCCCAGAAGCATCGTCGTATGCCCGTCATGGCCGCAAGCATGCATCTTCCCGGGATTGAGCGAGGCGTGCTCGGCCCCCGTAACCTCATCAATGGGCAGCGCATCCATATCGGCGCGCAGGCCGATCACCGGCCCCGGCGCGCGGCCCTTGATCAAAGCCACGATCCCCGAGGTGGCGATCCCTTCGTGAATCTCGTCTACGCCGAATTCGCGCAGCCGATCGGCCACGAAGCCCGAGGTCACGGGCAGATCGAACTCAAGCTCGGGATGCTGGTGCAGGTAGCGACGCCACTCGGTCATCTCGGGGGCAAGGGCGGCAATGCGGTTGATCACGGGCATGGTGGACTCTGCGGGTTGGGAAGCGATACTGACCGAAGAAGACTCCAACACGAAGGCGAGCGCAATGCCCAAACCGACGGATTTGATCATATTCGACGAAACAGGCGATGTGCGGGACCAGTTTGCGCGGCTTGTGGCCATCATGGAGTGCCTGCGCGATCCGCAAACGGGCTGCCCCTGGGATATTGAGCAGGATTTCGACACGATCGCCCCCTACACGATCGAAGAGGCGCATGAGGTCGCCGACGCGATCGAGCGCCGCGCCTGGGGTGAGTTGCAGGGCGAGTTGGGCGATCTGGCCCTGCAGGTCGTCTATCACGCGCAGATGGCGGGCGAAGCCGGGCATTTCGACATTCTCGGTGTGCTGAAGTCGATCAACGACAAGATGGTCTCGCGCCACCCGCATGTTTTCGGCGCGGAAAGTCGCGACAAATCGGCCGAGCAGCAGACCGAGGACTGGGAAAAGATCAAGGCCGCCGAACGCGCGGGCAAGGATGAGCGCGGTGTGCTTGATGGCGTGGCCCTTGGCCTGCCCGCGCTGACCCGCGCGCTCAAGCTGCAAAGGCGCGCTGCGCGGGTGGGGTTTGACTGGCCCTCAACCGCTGAGGTGATCGACAAGATCGTCGAAGAGGCGCAGGAGCTGAACGAGGCACGCACGACCCTTGGCGCCGACGAGATCGCCGAGGAATATGGCGATCTGCTCTTCGTGATGGTGAACCTTGGCCGCCACCTCGGGATCGACCCCGAGGCCGCCCTGCGCGCGACCAACGGCAAGTTCACCCGCCGTTTCGCTCATATTGAAAGTGAGCTTCGTAAACTCGGCAAAGCCCCCGCCGACAGCGATCTGGCCGAGATGGACGCGCTGTGGAACGACGCGAAGGCGCGCGGCCTGAAGTGACCTAGAGCAGCGCCTTGCGCAGCATGTTCAGCGCCACAAGGATCAGGAAGGCGGCAAAGACCTGACGCAGGAGCTTGGGGTCCAGCCGGTGCGCCAGCGCGGCGCCCCAGGGGGCGGTGATCGTCGTCGTGGCGATCACCACAAGAAACGCCGGAATGTTCACCGCGCCCACGCTGTAAGGCGGTGCGGTGGCCACGGGGGTCAGCAGGAAGGCGATAGCCGAAGGCAGCGCAATCGTGATGCCGAAGCCCGCCGAGGTCGCAACCGCGCGATGGATCGGAACCCCGTGCAGCGTCAGCATCGGCGTGCCGATCGAGCCACCCCCGATCCCCAGAAGCACAGAGATGAAGCCCATCAGAGGCCCGAACCAGACCCGAAACCCAAGCCCCGGCAAATGATCCGATAGCCGCCAGCTCGCCTTGCCGAGCATCATGTAAAGCGCGATCAGAACCAGCATCACGCCGAAGATGATTTGCAGTGTCTGCGTGCGCAATTGCGCCACCACGAGCACGCCGACAACGGCCCCGATTGCGATCGGCGGCGCCCATTGCTTGAGGATCGTCCAGTCCACCGCGCCCTTGCGATTGTGCGCCATGACCGAGCGCGCCGAGGTGACGATGATCGTCGCAAGCGACGTCGCGACGCAGACCTGCATCAGCTGGTCCGAGCCATAGCCAAGCCCGCCGAACAGGTAAAAGAAGGCCGGAACCAGCACGATCCCGCCGCCCACGCCCAGAAGCCCGGCCAGAACGCCCGCGAAGGCGCCCACCGCGATCAGGATCGCGATCAGCGGCAGCAAAGTTTCCATATGGGTCATCCTAGGCCCTCCTGTCGGCGCAGCCTTACGCGACGCGCATGACCTCTGCCAAGGCCGTATCGTAAAGCCCAAGACCGGCGCCATCGCGCGTGGCCCCTTCTGACAGAACCCGCCGCCAGTTACGCGCACCGGGGCGACCATGGAACAGGCCAAGCATGTGGCGGGTGATCTGGTGAAGACGTCCGCCGTCTTGCAAGTGGTTCGCGATATAGGGTTTCATCGCCTCGGCCACGGCGAACGGATCGGAGGGCGCGCCCGCACCCCAGATCTCGGCATCAGCCGCACTGAGGATGTTCATCGGCTCATGATAAGCCGCACGGCCGATCATCGCGCCATCAAGCCCTGCATCGATCTGCGCACGCGCAGCCTCAAGCGTCGCAAGCCCACCGTTGATCGACAGGTGCAGATCGGGAAACTCGGCCTTCATCCGATGCACAAGCGGATAGTCGAGCGGCGGGATCTCGCGGTTATCCTTGGGACTGAGGCCCTGAAGCCAGGCCTTGCGCGCATGGATCGTGAAGCGGCGCACACCCGCACCCGCCACCACGGACAGGAAACGCGGCAGAACCTCTTCCGGGTCCTGATCGTCCACGCCGATGCGGCATTTCACCGTCACCTCGACATCCGAGGCCGCGATCATCGCCGCGACGCAATCGGCCACAAGCTCGGGCGTTTTCATCAGCACGGCCCCGAAGGCACCCGATTGCACCCGATCCGATGGGCAGCCGCAGTTGAGGTTGACCTCGTCATAGCCCCAGTCACGGGCGATCCGCGTGGCCTCGGCAAGCTCGGCAGGATCGGAGCCGCCCAGTTGCAGGGCGACGGGGTGTTCCTCGGCATTGAAATCCAGCAGCCGCGCGCGCGGGCCGTGGATGATCGCGGGGGCGGTGACCATCTCGGTGTAAAGCAGCGCATTGCGCGAGATCAGCCGGTGGAAATAGCGGCAGTTGCGGTCTGTCCAGTCCATCATCGGCGCAACCGAAAGGCGGGCCGAACGCCGGCAGGCGTCGAACCCTGTTGTGGAGCTGTCGTGCTGGGTCATCGACACCCTGTCCTCTTGCGTGCTGACCGGTCCCCTGCGGGACAAGAGAGCCGCTCCTTAGTGCAATTCGGACAGGGCGTCCACCGGCTCGGCGCGCGTCAGCCGGGCGCGTATTCGGCGTAATAGCCGCGGTATCGCGACAGGCGGCGGTTCGAGCGGTCCATGCTGAGGACCGACAGGACCGGAAGCGCCCCATCGCCGGCCTCGGTCAACTGGCGCAGCGCCTCGCGCGTCTCGGCCTGCGCTGTGGCGGCGTGGCGCACCGCCATGATCGCGGCATCAGCATGCCCGGCAAGGTATTGCGTATCAACGACGGGCAAGAGCGGCGCTGTGTCCATCACGATGACATCGAAGGCCTCGCGCGCCGTCTCGAGCACCTCGTCGAAGATCTCCGAGCGCAGAAGTTGATCGGTAGGTTGCTCAGGCCGCCCCTGCCCCAGAATGGCGACGACCGGCGATCGCGGGTCTTTGCGGCACAGTTCTTCGCCGCCGGTCAGGGCCTGCGCGTTCTCGATATAGTCGAGCAGCCCGAGTTCCGGGGTAAGCCCCATGTGCCGCGCCAGCGTCGGCCGGCGCAGATCGGCGTCGATCAACAGGGTGCGCTTGCCGCCAAGCGCATAGCTGCGCGCAAGCGCGAGCGCGACCGCCGATTTCCCCTCGCCCGGCACAGCCGAGCAGACAAGGATCACCATGGCACCAGAGCGCCGATGCGGCACCTGCTCAAGCGACAGGCGCAACCGCCGGAACGCCTCGGTATAGGCCGAGAAGGGAGCATCAAGCACCATATCGGCCACCGAACGCTGCCCGCTGCCCAGATCGACCCAAGGTATTGTCGCGGCCAGGGGCACGGGCAGAACTTCGGCCAGTTGCTGCGAGCTGTCGATCCCCGCCACGAAATAGCTGCGCGCCAGTGCCGCGGCGAGGCCCATCCCAAACCCAAGGATCAGCGCCGCCGCGAGAACCAAAGGCACATTGGGCGCGACCGGATCTTGTGGCGTCAGCGCCTCCGAGACGATCCGGCTATCGGCCACCTGCACGACGGCCTGCGCCTCCAGATCGCGCATCCGGGCGAGCAGCGCCGCATATTGGCGCTGTGCGATCTCGGCATCTTGCTGGAGGCCATAGATCGCGCTGAGCGTCTCGGGCGAGAGGCCTGAGCGCAGCACCTCGCGCCGCAACTCCTCGCGCAGGTCGCGCGATTGCGCGGCGAGACGGGCGACCTGAGTTTGCAAATCGGTGACGGCGGAAGCCCCCTGCTGTGCCAACTGCCGATCCAGCGCAGCCAGTTCTTGTCGCAACACGACCGAGCCCTGATCGGCATCCGGCGCAGCCTCTAGGCGCGCCTGGACCGCCGCACGCTGTGCCGCAAGCGATGCCACCCCCTCGTCGCCGAGCTGCGCGGACAGCTGCGCCCAATCCTGCACCGAAGTGGCCGTATCGGCGCGCTGATAGGCCAACTCATGCGTGGCGCGCTGCGCCTCGGAGGCGGCAAGCCGGTCGGCCAGATCCATCAGCGCCATGTTCCCGGTCTCGGTCGCGATCTCGGCGATTTCGCGCTGGAGGTAGGCGTCGATCGCGGCCTCCGACCCGGCCAGCGCCTGCTGTGCGCGGTCAAGCTGCGCCTGAAGCAGATCCCGCGCCCCGAGGGCCCGCGCTACCTTCGCATCGAGTTGCAGCGCGATATAGGTTTGCGACAGGGTATTGGCGAGCCACGCAGCCTTTTCGGCCTGTTGCGACTCGGCCGAGACCTCAAGGATCAAGGTCTGGCCCCGGCGTTTTCCGGAAACCGCTTTCGCGAACCGCTCCAGCGTCTGCGCAGTCAGGGCAACGGGGTCATCGACGCCCTGCCCCCGCACCCCAAGCGCGAGCCGCAGCTTTGCGATCAGGCTCAGGCGCGGGCCAAACTCCGGGTCGCTCATCAGCCCGGCCTCGCGGATCGTTGCCAGCAGAACCTTGTCCGAGTGCAGGATGGCGACCTCACTCTCAAGCCGCGCATAGTCCGAGGCTGAGTCGCCCCGCGCCTCGGCGCCGTCGAGCAGGCTTCTCTGCCCGGGCTCCACCATAACCAGCGCGGTCGCCCGGTAGATCGGAGTCGCAAGCAGAAGATAGCCAACGCCAAGCCCGAAGATCAGCGCCGTCACACCCGCGATCAGCCGTACCTGCCCAAGAAAGAGATCCACGAGCGCCCTCAGCTCGATCAGTTCGCTTCGCGATCCCGCCATTCTGTCCCCCGGCCTGCATCCTGAGGGAGTATGGCACCGCGATTATAGCAAATACAATCTAAACGTGTGTGCCGCGCGAAATCCGGTGACGCGCGTCATCGCGTGGGTAAGCTTCGGACGCCCCAATCGCGCCAATAAACAAAAGCAGCAGTAAATTTGCCTCGATCTCATAGGCGAAATCGAAAAGAGAATGCAGCGCGGCAAGGCTGATCGTCGATATCGCCGCCACAACCGTTGCGCGATTACGAAACGAACTGCGCAGAAGCCGCGAGAATACCAAGATGCCCGCAAGAAACGGCATCGTTCCAATGAGCAGCCCCGCCTCGGCCCAGGATTCGAGATAGCTCGAATGGGCATCGGTAAAAACGAACGCATCATACTGAGCGCGAGAGCGGGTCATCTCATGGGCCTGGGCAAAACCGTCGAGCCCGAAGCCGCTCAGCGGTCGCTCTGCGATCAGCCGCAGCGTATCGGCGTAGAGACCCCACCGAACCGCGATGTCACCACGCCAGGCGAAACCGCGCTCCAGCAGCGGCGCGCCAAACGCTGTAAGGGCAAGCGCCGTGAGCACCGCAAGCACGCCAACCATAGACCGCGGCGCACCCATCAGCAGGGCCGCAAGAGCCGCCGCCGCCATGCCCAAACCAACGCCCAACCGGGAATTCGTGGAGATCAGCACGGCCATGATCACTACCATCCCAAGCAGGTAGCCAAGGCGCGCCAAGCCTTTACCGCGCCAGACCTCGGCCAGCAGAACGGTCCCCAGCACCAACCCCATGCCAAGATAGGCAGCATAGGCGTTGCGACCCACAAAAGCCCCTGTCGCGTCGCCCACATAGGCAAGTTTCTCTCCCCAAAGCGCGGCATCCCCGAGGTATCGCAGGGCGATGAGCCCCCAGAGCGCATGGGCACAGACCCCGAAAAACAGCGGTGGCATCATCCGCCGACCCAGTCCGGGGCGCGAGAAGGCCTCAAGCGCCAGCATGAAGAACCCGACATTGGCCGTCATGCGAACCACGGCCAACAGGGTTGCGCCGGGGTCGATCGAGACGGGCTGCGAAAGCCCCAGGGTCTGCGCCACCCCCCAGAGCGGTTGTGCCATCGCAATTGCGATAACACCGAACCAACCCCGCAGCCCGCTTCCGATCAGCACACCACGCCGCGAGAACCAGATGACACCCAGAAGGCCGAGTCCGCCGCCAAGCATCAGCCAGATGACGGGCCGGTTGGAACCCGCCGGAAGCGGCGCCGTCAGAACCAGCAGCAGCAAGATCCACGCCAGGATCACACGTCCATCGCGTCGGACCGCCATTGCGCCCTGGGTGCTGCCGGTGATTGCCAGATCGGAGATGGCCATCGTCATTCCCCTCGCGCCATGGCGGCGTCGAGCCGTCGGATCTCGGCAATCAGGCGCTCAGCATCTGACGCGGGAATCGTGGCGGCACTTTGGCTGATCGCGGCGCGCAGCGCCGGATCGCGCGTATATGCTCGCGCCAGCCACAGCCGCGTTTCGGGTGTGCTTGCCAGGCGCACGAGCGCCCGATCAAAAAGCTGCCGCCCCGTCTCGGGCACTGGCTGAAGGCGCGCCAACAAAACCACCCTGCGCTGATCCAGCCATGCGGTGTTCGGCGCCAAGATTTCGCTCGACAGCGAGGCGTCGAGCGCTTGCGCAACCTGCCCCTGCGCCATCATCGCCTCCGCGCGCAACTGATGCGCCGCCGCATGGCTCGGCACCCGCTCAAGACGCCGCGCCGCCAGCGCATCGCATCCCGACAAGAGCTCCCGGCGCGCTTCCATCGTGAACAGCGGCCCCGCCGCTTGATCGAGCGCGGCAAAACACCCCGCGATCTGGCGCCTGACCGTATACTGACCGCGACCGGGCTGAACCGGGGTTCCGGACAGAAGGTCCGAGATCAGCCTGGTTTCATCCGAGCGACGCAGCGCGGTGGCCTCTGCGGGAAGCAGAACGCTCGCCGTCACGAGAAGGGCCGCGAAGCCGCCGATCAGTACCGCGCGTATTCCCCAGCCAAGCCCCTGCCCCGACATCGCCGCACCTTTCTCTTGCCCGGTTGGATCTGCGTGCTATCGTCACTCTACCTTAGGTAGTGTTCTGTTGACCATGCGCTTTCTTGCTTCGATGATTCTGGCCTGTGTCGCCTCGGTCGGGCTGAGTGCGGCCTCGACGGCGTTTGACGTTCGTTCGGTTGCAAACGCATGCCACTCAGCGGACTGCCCCGCAGTGGTCGCAGACAGCCTTGCCGCGCTGAGCAGGTCTGGCGCCGATCAGGCCCGGATCGACGAATTTGTCGCCGCGATGGCTGGAGAACTCCTGACGCTTGTCCAGACCAACCCCGACCTGAGCGCGCCCATCTCTACCGCGCTTGATCTGGCCGCCAGCCGTGCAACGCCGGGTTCCGCCCTCGCGCGCGATTTAGCCTTGCTCGCGCAGCTGATCGCCGATGGCCATGCCAATTCCCTCTCCCTGACAGCCTTCAACGGTGCCGCGCAACCGTTGAGCACAACCGCCCCAACCGCTGGCAGAAACGGATCGGAGAGTTAGTCGATCTGGTCGGGGCATTCCGCGACGCCAAGTCGGATAAGCTCCTCCCCCGTCACATATCTATACGTAATCGTATGAAATCGAGCGCTTAGAAGAAACCATTCACGCAACGGTTCAGGATAGCGGCGGGCCATCAGACCGCTGAGGCGTTCGAACTCGGCCTGCGGCAACGCAATCGTCCCGAACTGCGTCGTTGGGCCGTGGAACCCGAAGATCGCCGCCTTTCCGACACAGGTCTCTTCAAGCCCAAGGTAGAGCGTGCAGGCCGAGAGGCAGCGCCCCTCGGGGATCGCTACGGCTCTTCCCTCCTGTCGCAAGGTCTCGACGCGGGCGAGCCGTGCCTCCAGCGGTCCTCCGCGATCCTCCCGGATCACCAGGTGCGGCGGCTGCGCAAGGGCTGGTACTGCGGCGAGCAGGCAGAACAGCAGAACCTCGCACATGGAAGATTTGAAAGCGCGCAGCACGTTGAACACGGATCTTGACGGCATCGCCTCTGTGCCTCCCGACTGGATCGTTTCAATCGGGGTAGCCCGCTTGCATTAATATCGGCTTAGCGAGCGGCGCATCGCGCCGTTAACCTATTTTCCATTTACAACCTATGGGCGTTTTTGCTTACTCAACCTTGGCGCGAGTCGTGAAATCCACTCTGCCAATGCCGGAACCCAGAAGAACAGGAAGGCCAATTGCCCATGTCAGACCTGTTTCTGTCCGAGATCAGCCCGCCCCGCGCCGAGGCAACGCAGCGGCGCGGCCTATACCGGAACGGCGGCAAGCGGTGCTTCGACCTGGTCTTCTCCCTGCTGTTGCTTGCGCTTTGCGCGCCGCTCATCGTGCTGTGCTGGGGGCTTGCGCGGCGCGACGGCGGTCCGGGGTTCTTTCGCCAGCGCCGCATCGGGCGCAACGGGCGGGTCTTTGACTGCCTCAAGATCCGCACGATGGCGCCAGACGCCGAGGCGACGCTGCTCAAGCTGCTGGCGAGTGACCCCGCGCTTGCACTGGAGTGGGCGCATTATCAGAAGCTGCGCCGCGATCCACGCGTGACACGCCTTGGCCATTTGCTGCGCGCGACGAGCCTTGACGAGTTACCGCAACTTTTCAATGTCTTGCGAGGCGATATGAGCCTTGTCGGCCCACGCCCGTTCCTGCCCTCACAAGAGGCCGATTACCGTGCCGCAGGCGGGCGCAACTATTACCGCCTGCGCCCCGGGATCACCGGCCCCTGGCAGCTTGAGGCGCGCGGAACATCCGGTTTCGCGGCGCGCGTCCGCTTCGACGAGAGCTACCTGACAGACCAATCCCTGCTGCGCGATTTCGTGATGATTCTGCGCACGGCCCTCGTGCCGCTGCGCGCGAATGGTAGCTAGATGACGATCAGGAAAAGCTGGTGCCCGAGGCGAGACTCGAACTCGCACAGTATTACTACCGGAGGATTTTGAATCCCCTGCGTCTACCATTCCGCCACTCGGGCCAGCGATCACGGTCTAACCGCCCGAAAGGCGCAAGACAAGGCCCTACGCGCGATCACAGATTGCGCGAGGCGAAGGTGTCGCAGGCCCGCAGATCGCCCTTGTCGAAGCCGGTCGCAAACCAGCGCTGACGCTGCTCGGAGGTGCCGTGGGTGAAGCTGTCGGGCATGGGCCGCCTGCCTGCGTTGCGTTGCAGCGTGTCGTCACCGATTTTCGCCGCCGCGTTCATCGCCTCGGCGATATCGCCCTTCTCGATCGAGCCGAATTGCTCGGCGGCCTGCCGCGCCCAGATCCCCGAGAAGCAATCGGCCTGAAGCTCGATCCGCACCGAAAGCGCGTTGCTTTGTGCCTCGCTTGAGCGCGCGCGAACGGCGTTGACCTGATCGAGGATTCCTAACTTGTCCTGCACATAGTGCGCGACCTCATGGGCCACCACATAGGCCGCCGCGAAATCGCCGCCCGCGCCCAGTTGGCTCGACAAGGTGTTGAAGAAATCGGTGTCCAGATAGACCTTCTTGTCCACCGGGCAGTAGAACGGCCCGGTCGCCCCGGAGGCATTGCCACAGGCCGAAGGCGTCACCCGGGAGTAAAGCACCAGCGTCACCGGCTGATATTCGCGACCCAGATCGTTGGTGAAGATATTCGCCCAGACCTCTTCTGTGTCTGCCAGCGTGACAGAGACGAAATCGCCCATCGCGCGGTCCTGTGCCGTCAACTCGCCCGAGGTCTCATAGGCCGGGCCCTGATCGAGCAGCGGCGTGACATCGACGCCAAGAAAATATCCCAGAAGCAGGATCGCAACCGCGCCGAGGCCAGTTACGCGTCCGACGCCCCGCACGGTACTCCCGCGACGGTCTTCGATGTTGGCGCTGCCGCGCCGCCCCTGCCACTTCATCGCAAAATCCTCCACCGATCACGAAACAGAGATTACCCACTCGAGTTCCGGCGCGACAGAGGTTTTCGGCCGCTCGGCGCTTGACGTTGCCGCCCTGCCAAGCGATGCGTGGGGCACGACAGCGAGGACAGACATGATCCGAGGCCTTTACGACTGGACGATGGGGCTGGCCAGCCACCGTCACGCAATTTGGGCGCTGGCCGCCGTGGCCTTCATCGAAAGCTCGGTCTTCCCGATTCCGCCTGATGTCCTGCTGATCCCGATGGTGCTGGCAATGCCCTGGCGCGCGTTTCAGTTCGCGGCCGTGGCCACTGTTGCCTCGGTTCTGGGCGGGTGCCTGGGCTACTTGATCGGTTACGGCTTCATGGACGCGGTCGGCCATCCAATCCTTGAGTTCTACGGCAAGTCGGGCCAGTTCGACGAGCTGGCGCAGCGCTTCAACGAATATGGCGGTTGGGCGGTGCTGATCGCCGGGGTCACACCCTTCCCCTACAAGGTGATCACCATCTTCTCGGGCGCGACGCATCTGTCGCTTCCGCTATTCATCGGCGTTTCGATCCTTGCGCGCGCCTTGCGCTTCGTGATCGTCGCCGCGCTTTTGTGGAAGTTCGGCGCACCGATCCGCGACTTCATCGAGCGCCGGCTTGGCCTCGTCTTTACCGTCTTCGTCGTCGGCCTGCTCGGCGGCTTCTATGTGCTGAGGTATCTGTGATGCATCTGCCCCTTTCGCCGCGAGAGATCCTCGCCTCGCCCCGCCTTCTGATCGGCCTTGCAGCCGCGGGATCGGCGTCCGTGTTGATCGGCGCGCTGCTGTTTCAGGCCATAGGCTTCGCGCCCTGCGATCTGTGCATCCTGCAACGCTGGCCGCATCTGGTGGCGGCGGTTCTGGGCGGAATGATGCTGCTATTCAACCTGCCCCTCGCGCTGGCGTTCTTCGGTGCGCTCGCCGCGCTGACGACCTCGGTTCTGGGCTTCTACCATTCTGGCGTCGAACGGGGCATCTTTGAGGGCCCCGATACCTGCACATCGAACGGCATCGCGGGGCTGTCGCCCGCAGATCTGCTGGCCCAGATCGAGGCCGCGCCGCTGATCCGCTGTGATGAGATCGTGTGGTCCTTCATGGGCATCACAATGCCCAACCTGAACGCGGTGTTCTCGCTCGTCTTCGCGGTGATGTGGGTCCTTGCCTATCGCGCGGCCAAGCGCGGCGCGTAAGCCCAGAGGGCAGCACGGCAGGCCGGGGCGCCCCGCGGGGCGGTTCTCGATTGCACCCCAAGCCTTGACTGCGCTATAAGACGAGCAACAAAATCTAGAAGAACGAGACGCGCGTGACCGATACTCCTGATATGCCGGAAGCCCTCGACGAAGGCCCGAAGCGCCCCCATTACGACGGGCCGACGGTGTCGATCGCCGAGGAGATGAAGACCGCCTATCTCGATTACGCCATGAGCGTGATCGTCAGCCGTGCGATTCCCGATCTGCGCGATGGTCTGAAGCCCGTGCACCGGCGCATCCTGTATGCGATGCACGAGACCGGCAACACGCATGACAAGTCCTACCGCAAGTCAGCCCGACCGGTCGGCGACGTCATGGGTAAGTACCACCCCCACGGCGACGCGGCGATCTATGACGCGCTGGTGCGCATGGCGCAGGACTTCTCGATGTCGTTGCCGCTGCTGGATGGTCAGGGCAACTTCGGCTCGATGGACGGCGACAGCCCGGCGGCCATGCGCTACACCGAGGTGCGCATGGACAAGCCCTCGGCCTTCATGCTGGCCGATATCGAGAAAGAGACGGTCGATTTCCAGGACAACTACGACGGCAAGGACCGCGAGCCGACCGTCCTTCCGGCGCGCTTCCCCAACATGCTGGTCAACGGCGCGGGCGGTATCGCCGTCGGCATGGCGACCAACATCCCGCCGCACAACCTCGGCGAGGTCGTCGATGCGACGCTGGCCCTGATCGAGAACCCCGACATGTCCTCCGAGGCGATCATGGAGATCGTGCCCGGCCCGGACTTTCCCACCGGAGCCCAGATCATGGGGCGCGGCGGTGCGCGCAAGGCCTACCTTGAGGGGCGCGGCTCGGTCATCATGCGCGCCAAGACCCATATCGAAGAGATCCGCAAGGATCGCTTCGCCATCGTCGTCGACGAGATCCCCTATCAGGTCAACAAGGCCTCGATGATCGAGAAGATCGCCGACCTCGTGCGCGAGAAGAGGCTGGAAGGCATCTCCGGGATTGCCGATGAATCCGACCGCGTCGGCGTGCGCGTCGTGATCGAGCTAAAGCGCGATGCGACGCCCGACGTTGTGCTCAACCAGCTTTACCGCTTCACGCAGCTGCAAACCTCGTTCGGCTGCAACATGCTGGCGCTGAATGGCGGCCGCCCCGAGCAGCTGACCCTGCGCGACTTCCTGACCCATTTCATCACCTTCCGCGAGGAAGTCGTTGCGCGCCGCACGGCCTACGAGCTGCGCAAGGCGCGCGAGCGCAGCCATATCCTCTGCGGTCTGGCCGTTGCGGTTACGAACGTTGATGAGATCGTGGCCACGATCCGCTCGTCGAAAGACCCGGCAGAGGCGCGCGAGCGCCTGATGACCCGCCGCTGGCCGGCGCATGACATCGCCGAATACCTGCGCCTGATCGACGATCCGCTGCATCCGATCAACGAGGACGGCACCTACAACCTGTCGGAAACCCAGGCCCGCGCGATCCTTGATCTGCGCCTTCAGCGCCTGACGGCGATGGGCGTGCAAGAGGTAACGCAAGAACTGGCCGAACTGGCTGGCAAGATCCGCGAATACCTCGAAATCCTCGGCTCGCGCGAACGCATCATGGCGATCATCTCGGCCGAGTTGCGCGAGGTCAGAGAGCTGTTCGCCGTGCCGCGCCGCACCGAGATCGTGGACTGGGCGGGCGATCTGGAAGACGAAGACCTGATCGAGCGCGAGGACATGGTCGTCACCATCACCTCGGGCGGCTACATCAAGCGCACGCCGCTGGCCGAGTTCCGCGCGCAGCGCCGCGGCGGCAAGGGTCTGGCCTCGATGCAGACCAAAGAGGACGACGTCGTCACCACCCTCTTCGTTGCCAATACCCACACGCAGCTTCTGTTCTTCACCACCGACGGGATGGTCTACAGCCTCAAGTGCTGGCGCCTTCCGCTGGCGGGGCGCACCTCCAAGGGCAAGGCGATCGTCAACATCCTGCCGATCCCGCAGGGCGTCACCATCGCCGCTCTTATGCCCGTCGACGCCCCCGAGGCCGAATGGGATGGCTACCAGGTCTTCTTCGCCACATCCGAGGGCGATGTGCGCCGCAACGCGCTGTCGGACTTCGCCAATGTGATGCGCAACGGCAAGATCGCGATGAAGCTACCCGAGGGCGTCAGCCTCGTGAACGTGCGCATGTGCACCGAGGCCGACGACGTCATGCTGGTAACCGAGCGCGGTCGCGCGATCCGCTTCCCGGTGACCGAGGTGCGCGTCTTCAAGGGCCGTGACTCGACCGGTGTGCGCGGTGTGCGTCTGGCCAGCGGCGACACGGTCGTGTCGATGTCGGTCATCCGCCACTTCGAGGCCGAACCCTGGGAACGCGCCGCGTTCATCAAGCGCTTCCGCGCCGAGATGGGTGGCGAGGAAGAGGCGGAGATCGAAACCGATGACGAGGCTGAAGAGGTTTCGGCCGAAGGCTCGCTGAGCGAGGAGCGTTACGCCGAGATGCTGGCCGCGCAGGACCTGATCCTGACGATCACCACAAAGGGCCTCGGCAAGACCTCATCGAGCCACGACTACCCCGTGCGCGGACGTGGCGGCCAGGGTGTCGGCGCCTTCAAGATGACCGATCGGGGCGGCGCCCTTGTGGCCTCCTTCCCCGTTGAGACCAGCGATCAGGTGATGCTGGCCACCTCGACGGGCCAGTCGATCCGCTGCCCGGTCGCGGGGATCTCGTTCCGTTCGCGCTCGGCGGGCGGAGTGAAGGTGTTCAACACGGGCACCGATGAAGAAGTCGTCTCGGTCGCGCGGGTCGCCGACCAGGGCGATGAAGAAGCAGAGCAATAAAAAACGATAACTCCGCGCATTCCGCGCGGAGAAAAAACCTGAGGCAATACGATGCAGAAACTCCTGCTCCTCTCGATCGGGGCGGCGCTTGCGCTGCCGCAAACCGGTCTGGCGACCGAAGTGACCGGCGCCGAGATCGGCCTGTCCTACTCGACGCTGGCGGACGGCAATGCCCGCGACGTCAACAAGACCACCCTCGGAGGCGCGATCGAGCTGGGCTTCGGCCCGCAGTTCTCGGTCCAAGGCGATATCGCCACGCGCTACTTCGACGGGATCGACGAAACCGGCAAGAACGCGACCGCGCACGCGATCTACCACCTGCCGGGCGACATGGCGGTTGGTGCCTTCATCGGCAAGGACTGGCTCGATGGCCAGTCGGTCGAATACACTGGGCTTGAGACCGCGGGCGCCATGGGCCAGATCAGCTACGAGGCCGCCTTCACCCATATGGATGCGGACGGCGCGCATGGCAATCAGCTGGGCCTTCAGGCGAATTACGCGCTGAACCCGCAGCTTGACCTTGGCGGGCGCTTCGACACGCTGCACGCCGAAGGCGACGACATGAGCCGCCTGAGCGCGACGGCGGGCTACCGCATCAACCCGGGCACCATGCTGACGGGCGAGCTTGGCTTCGTCGATGGCGACGGCATGGATGCCGAAAGCTTCGTCGGCATCGGCCTCAAGGCCACCTTCGGCGCAACCGGCGGCGTGACCTTCGGCGGCCGTGGCCTGCAAGAGTTCCTCCCAGGCCTCTGAGGCGGATTGCAACAATCCGGGCGCGGCGTTAAACCCGCGCCCATGGAAACGCTACACATCATTGGCGGCGGCATGGCCGGATCCGAGGCTGCCTGGCAGGCGGCTGAGGCAGGCGTGCCCGTCGTGCTTCACGAAATGCGCCCCCACGTGGGCACCTTCGCGCACCGCACCGGCGACTTCGCCGAGATGGTGTGCTCAAACTCGTTCCGTTCGGACGATCATGAGCGCAACGCCGTTGGCCTGCTGCATTGGGAAATGCGCGCGGCTGGTGGGCTGATCATGCAAATGGCCGAACAGCACCGTCTTCCGGCCGGTGGCGCGCTTGCCGTTGATCGCGATGCATTCTCGGGTGCAGTGACTGCGGAATTGCGCGCGCATCCTCTGATTTCCTTTAGTGAAGAGGAAGTTACAGAACTTCCTTCAACCGGCCATTGGATCGTGGCAACCGGGCCGCTGACCTCTGGGTCTCTGGCCGAAAGCATCCGCGCCGCGACCGGCGCCGAGAGCCTCGCCTTTTTCGACGCGATCGCTCCGATTGTCTATGCCGACACGATCGACATGGATGTGGCCTGGCGCCAGAGCCGCTATGACAAGGGCGAGACCGAGGAAGAGCAGAAGGCCTACATAAACTGCCCAATGAACCGCGAGCAGTATGAGACCTTCATCGACGCGCTTCTGGCGGCAGAGAAGACCCAGTTCCACGAGGGTGAGACCGCCGGCTATTTCGACGGTTGCCTGCCGATCGAAGTGATGGCGGAACGTGGCCGCGAAACCCTGCGCCACGGGCCGATGAAGCCTGTCGGGCTGACGAATTCGCATAAGCCCGAGGAAAAAGCCTACGCCGTCGTGCAGCTGCGCCGCGATAACGCGCTTGGCACGCTCTATAATATCGTGGGTTTCCAGACCAAGATGAAATACGGCGCGCAAACTGCTGTTTTCAAGATGATTCCTGGCCTCGAACAAGCGAGCTTCGCGCGTCTTGGCGGAATCCATCGCAACACGTTCATCAACTCACCCACGCTGCTCGACACGCAAATGCGGATGAAGTCGCGTCCCAATATTCGGTTCGCGGGGCAGATTACCGGCGTGGAAGGCTATGTTGAAAGCGCCTCGATGGGTTTGCTGGCGGGCCGAATGGCGGCGGCGGAGATCAAGGGGGGGGCGTTGCCGCCCCCGGGCATCGAGACGGCCATGGGTAGCCTGGTCAATCACATCACCGGCGGTGCCGAGGCCAAGACCTTCCAGCCGATGAATGTGAACTTCGGGCTCTTCCCGCCGATTGACGCGAAAGGCGGGCGGCGCGGCCGCAAGGACCGCTACAAGGCCTATACAGATCGCGCGAAAGAGTCGTTTACTCAATGGCTTGCGGATCATAGCTAAGATGATCACCCGGTTCGCGCCATCGCCCACCGGGCCGCTCCACCTTGGCCATGCCTATAGCGCGATCCTGGCGCATGATATGGCGCGCGCGGCGAGCGGACGCTTTCTGCTGCGTATTGAGGATATCGACCGGCAACGCTCCCGCCCGGAATGGGAGGCGCAAATCTACGATGACCTCGCCTGGCTTGGCCTGACATGGAAAGAACCCGTCATGCGTCAGTCAGATCGCCTGAATATCTACCGCCAAACGCTTGCGAAGCTTTGGGAAAGTGATCTTCTCTATCGCTGCACCTGCACCCGCCGCGATATCGAAGCGGCAACCTCCGCCCCGCAGGAAGGCGTCAGCCTTGGGCCAGATGGCCTCATCTATCCCGGCACCTGCCGCGAGTCCGGCGCGCGTACGGCGGGAGAGCCTCTGCCCGACGCAGTGCTGCGGCTTTATATGGATCGCGCGGCAGCCCATTGTTCATTCGATGAGATTGGCGAGGCACACTGCGGTACGCACAGCATCACGCCCGAACAGATGATCCAGAACGTCGGCGATATCGTCCTTGCCCGGCGCGATATGGGAACCTCTTACCACCTGTCGGTAGTGCTAGACGACGCGGCGCAGGGCATCACGCATGTCGTGCGCGGCGAGGATCTGTTTGACGCCACTCAGATCCACGTCACGCTTCAGAAATTACTGAAGCTTTCAACGCCAACCTATTGTCATCACAATCTTATTCGAGACAAGAACGGCAAGCGCCTTGCAAAACGCGATGACGCCCGTGCGATCGCGAAATACCGCGCCGAAGGGGCTACACCCGCCGATATCCGTCGCCTCGTCGGGCTTTAATCCGCCATCGGCACGAGGATCTCGACCTCTTCGCCACTCCGCACCGCCGTGTAGAAACAGCTGCGGCGGTTGGTGTGACAGGCCGGACCGATCTGATCCACAAGCATCAACAGGCAGTCGCGATCGCAATCGACGCGCAACTCGACCAGTTTCTGCACATGCCCCGAGCTTTCACCCTTCGCCCAGAAGCTCTGGCGGGAGCGCGACCAGTAGGTGACCTGTCCAGTCTCGAGCGTGCGCGAAAGGCTTTCGGCGTTCATCCAGGCCATCATCAGAACCTCACCCGTCTTGTGATCCTGCGCGATCGCGGGGATCAGGCCGTTCGCGTCGTATTTGAGCGTGCTGGGATCGAAGGTCATGACTTTTCTCCTTGGGCGTAAGGCACTATCTATCGCGGGACGCCTGCGGGGGAAAGCCATGAGCGATACCGACCTGTTCAAACTCTATTCGTCGCGCATCCTCGCGCTGGCGGCGGATATCCCGCATACCGAACCCCTGCCCGCGCCCACCCACAAGGCCAACCGCCGCGCGCCGCTTTGCGGCTCGACGGTCACGGTGGAGCTGACTTTCGACGGCACCCGCATCACCGGATACAGCCAGCAGGTTCACGCCTGCGCACTTGGGCAGGCCTCGGCCTCGATCTTTGGTGCCAATGTCATCGGGCGCTCGCCGGCCGAGGTTGAGCGCCTGCGCGATGAGTTGGCAGCGATGCTCAAGGGTGGCCCGGTGCCCTCCGCCCCCTTCGCCGATTACGAAGTTCTGCTTGCGGCGCGCGATTACTCCAATCGCCACGCGTCGATCCTGCTTGCTCCGCAGGCAACGCTCGACGCGCTGAACGCAGGCTAAAAAAAACGCCGCCATCCGGGGATGGCGGCGCGAGGAAGCGCTTTCCGGGCGAAATTGCCCGTATCGACAGGCAGGCCGCGTGTTTGGGGACAGGGCGGCAGCGAAAAGCGCGAGGCAGTAGCGATTGGGCCTCAGAACAGACCCGGAATGAAGAGAACGCCAAGGAACGTGATGCAAAGCGACATCGCGCCCAGTGCATCATGCAGAAGGCCGTTCGAATGACGTTTGAGAATTGCTTGAACTTCGCGGCGCATTCGGAACCTCCTTCTCCGGTGTTGCTATTTTGTTCTCATTTTTTCGGCGCGAAGTAAAGAACTTTTTAAGAACATCCGGTCAACCAACGTCGATAAGGCGAATTGCGCGGTCCTGTTCCATCAGCCAGAGCAGCACCCGCGCCGCCTGCCCGCGCGCGGTCTGCAGCTCGGGGTCCTGGGTCAACAGGTTACGCGCATCGCTTTGGGCAACGGCCATCAGGCCCGCCTGCCGTTCAAGATCGGCAATGCGGAAGCGCGGCACACCCGATTGCGCGGTGCCGATCACATCGCCAGCGCCACGCATGGCGAGGTCTTCCTCGGCGATGCGGAAACCATCCTCGCTTTCGCGCAGGATCTGCAATCGCCGCTCGCCCGAGTCGCTCAGCGGGGCCTGATACAGCATCAGGCAGGTGGATTCGGCCGACCCGCGCCCGACGCGCCCGCGCAACTGGTGCAGCTGCGCGAGGCCAAAGCTTTCGGCGCGCTCAATCACCATGATCGAGGCATTGGGCACATTCACCCCCACCTCGATCACGGTCGTGGCCACCAGAACACGCGTCCGCCCCGACGTGAAATCGGCCATCGCGGCATCCTTGTCGGCCACCGCCATCTGCCCGTGGACAAGGCCCACGACGCCCTCGCCCAAGGCCGCGCGAAGGAAGCGGAAACGATCCTCGGCCGAGGTCAGATCGACGCGCTCGCTTTCCTCGACCAGCGGGCACACCCAGTAGCACTGGCGCCCCTCGGCCACCGCGCGGCGCAGATGCGCAACCACCTCATCGAGCCGCGCGGTCGACATCAGCGCGGTCTTGACCGGTTTGCGCCCCGACGGCTTCTCGTCCAGCACGCTCACATCCATGTCGCCATATTGCGCCAGCGCGAGCGAGCGCGGAATTGGCGTCGCGGTCATCACCAGAACGTCGGCAGCCTCACCCTTGGCACCCAACTCCATGCGCTGCGAAACGCCAAAGCGATGCTGCTCATCTATCACGACAAGCCGCAGATCGTTGAATTCGACGTCTTTCTGGAAGACCGAATGGGTTCCGACCAGAATGTGAATGCGCCCCTCGGCCAGATCCGTCAGCTTCGCGACGCGCTCGGCGCCCTTGTCGCGCCCGGTCAGGATCTCGACCCGCACGCCCGCCGAGGCCGCAAGCGGCGCAAGCCCATCGAGATGCTGGCGCGCAAGGATCTCGGTCGGGGCCATCATCACGCCCTGCCCGCCCGCCTCGACCGCCGCAAGAAGCGCCAGAAAGGCCACCAGCGTTTTGCCCGAACCCACATCGCCCTGAAGCAGCCGGTTCATCCGGCGCGGGCCCGCCATGTCGGCAGTGATCTCCTCCACCGCACGGCTTTGCGCGTCGGTCATCTCATAGGGCAGCGCGCGCAGAACCTTGCCTGACAGCGCACCGGTTCCCTTGGTCTCGCGCCCGCGCAAACGGCGTTGCTGGCGCCGCGCCAGCGCCAGCGTCAGTTGGTGCGCGAAGAATTCATCATAGGCCAGGCGCTGCCGCGCGGGGGCAGCTTGCGCTGTGTCGGCGAGCGCCTGAGGCGCATGGGCTGCGTGCAGGGCTGCGTTCCACGCAGGCCAGCCCTCGCGCGCCAAGAGCGAGGGGTCGATCCATTCGGCAAGATCAGGCAGCCGCGCAAGCGCCCCCGCCGCCGCCTTCGCCATCACCTTTTGCGTAACCCCTGCGGTCAAAGGATAGACAGGCTCAAACCGCGGCAGCTCGCCTACGGCATCGGGCGGCAGGATGTAATCCGGGTGAACGACCTGCGCGACCCCGTCGAAAACCTCAAGCTTGCCCGAGATCAGCCGCTTTTCGCCCGGCGGCAGTTGCTTTTGCAGGTAATCGCCGCGCGCATGGAAGAACACCAGCTGGAATTCGGCGGCCTTGTCGCGCATCAAAATCCGCGTCGGCCCGCCCTTCCGGCGCGATGGGATATGCGTCCCAACCTCGGCGACGACACTAACGACGCAGGGGGCCGCGACACCGCGGATCGTCTCGACCGGACGGCGGTCAATCACCGAATGGGGTAGCGTGAAGGCCATGTCGCGCGGACGCGCGATCCCGGTTTGGGCAAGTAGCTGCGCGGTTTTCGAGCCCACACCCGGCAGCGTCTCGATCTCCGCGAACAGCGGAAAAAGGATCGGCGGGCGTCCGGTCATGAGGCCCCCGCCAGCGTCAGCCATTCGTCTTCATCGATCACCTTGATGCCCAGTTCGGCCGCTTTCTTGGCCTTTGAGCCCGCCCCCGGCCCCGCCACCAGCAGATCGGTCTTGGCCGATACCGAGCCTGCGACCTTGGCGCCCATCTGCTCGGCCCGCGCCTTGGCCTCGGCGCGGGTCATGCGTTCGAGCGTCCCGGTAAAGACAACAGTCTGCCCCGCAATCGGGCTGCCCGAGGTATCGTGGCGCACCGCATCCTCTACCGTCAGTTCGGTGATCAGACGGTCGATCAGGGCGCGCTCAGCCTCCTGATGGAAGCTGCTGACGACTGAGGTTGCAAGCGTCGTGCCGACCCCGTCGATGGACATCAACTCATCCCACTCGGCTCCCTCGCCGATCTGCGCGCCGGTCATCGCGGCCTCGAACTCGGCCCAGCTTCCGTAGTGATTGGCCAGCAGCGCGGCGCTGGTTTCGCCGACATGGCGAACGCCAAGCGCGAAAATCAGACGGGCCAGCGGGATGCGCCGCCGCTCGTCGATCGCGGCAAAGAGCTTGTCGGCGGATTTCTCACCCCACCCCTCGCGCTTGCGCAGCTGACGCAGGCTGTTCGGGCCATAGTTGCGTTTCAGTTGGAAGATATCGGCGGGTTCGCGGATCCAATCGTCTTCGTAGAACGCCTCAACCTGCTTTGCCCCCAGGCCCTCGATGTCGAACGCAGAACGCGAGACGAAATGTTTCAGTTTTTCCACGGCTTGCGCCGGGCAAATCATGCCGCCGGTGCAGCGGCGCACCGCATCGCCCTCTTCCCGGATCGCGTCGGATCCGCATTCCGGACAGTGCTGCGGGAAGACATAGGGCACCGCATCCGCCGGGCGGCGCGACAGGTCCACATCGGCGACCTTGGGGATCACGTCGCCCGCGCGGTAAACCTGTACCCAGTCCCCCTCGCGGATATCCTTGCCGCCGCGGATCTCTTGCCCCTTCGAGTCACGCCCGGCGATGTAGTCCTCATTATGCAGGGTCGCGTTCGAGACAACAACGCCGCCCACAGTCACGGGGCTGAGCCGCGCAACCGGGCTGAGCGCGCCCGTGCGCCCGACCTGAATCTCGATCTTCTCAAGCCGGGTCCAGGCCAGCTCGGCGGGGAATTTATGCGCAATGGCCCAACGCGGCGTGGTCGAGCGGAACCCGAGCCGGCGTTGCAGGCCCAAATCGTTCACCTTGTAGACCACCCCGTCGATATCATAGCCCAAGCTGGCCCGCTGCGCCTCGATCCCACGGTAATGCGCCAGCATGTCCTGCGGCCCGTTGCAAAGCTCGGTCAGCGGGTTGGTCTGAAAACCCAATGCCTTCAGGCGTGCAATCGCGTCGATCTGCGTCAACGCCAGCGGTTCGGACAAGGCACCCCAGGCATAGGCAAAGAACCGCAGCGGCCGCGCGGCCGTGATCCGCGCGTCAAGCTGGCGTAGGGATCCGGCGGCGGCGTTGCGCGGGTTGGCGAACGGCTTATCGCCCCGCTCGGCCTGCCGGGCGTTGAGCGCCGCGAAATCGGCGTGGCTCATGTAGACCTCGCCGCGCACCTCAAGCACATCGGGCGCACCGGGCAAGAGTTGCGGGATATCGGTGATCGTGCGCGCATTCTCGGTGACGTTCTCGCCGACCTCACCATCGCCGCGCGTCGCTGCCTGCACCAGCCGCCCACCTTCATAGCGCAGCGACAGCGACAGACCGTCGATCTTGGGCTCTGCCGTGTAAGCCAGCACCTCTGCCTCGGCGATGCCAAGGTAGGATTTCACGCGGGCATCAAAGTCGAGCACGTCTTCATCGGAAAAGCCGTTTTCGAGGCTCAGCATCCGAACCTCATGCGCGACCTTGCCGAAGCCCTCGGCGACAGGCGCGCCCACTTGAAGGGTCGGGCTGTCAGGGCGCGCCAGATCCGGGAAACGGGCCTCAATCTCGGTCAAACGCCGCTTGAGCGCATCATATTCGGCGTCAGAAATCTCGGGCGCATCGTGCGTATGATAGGCGGAATTCGCCGCGTCGATTGCGGCAATCAGCCCCGGCAGTTCGGCCTCTGCCTCGGCACGGGTCAGCGCACCAACTGCAATCTTGTCCGTCACGGTCATCCTCTTCCCCCTCGGCCACCCTAATGGTTTAGGGTCAGCCGGGAGGAGCGTCCAGAGGGTGAGCGTATCTCAGGCGCCCACAGCCAATCGCTGAGCCATGATCGCCGGCGCCGGATCGCGCAGCACGTAGCCGCGGCCCCAGACCGTCTCGATGTAGTTCTCGCCACCCGTCACCTCAGCCAGTTTCTTGCGCAGCTTGCAGATGAACACATCGATGATCTTCAGTTCCGGCTCATCCATGCCGCCGTAGAGATGGTTGAGAAACATCTCCTTGGTCAGAGTCGTGCCCTTACGCAGGCTGAGCAGCTCCAACATCTGATATTCCTTGCCGGTCAGGTGGACGGGCTTGCCCTCCCCCTCGACCGTCTTCGCGTCAAGGTTCACCGCGATCTTGCCCGTGCGGATGATTGACTGCGAATGGCCCTTGGAGCGGCGAATGATCGCATGGATTCGCGCGATCAGTTCTTCGCGATGGAACGGCTTGGTCATGTAATCGTCGGCGCCGAAGCCAAAACCCTTGATCTTGCTGTCGGTGTCATCCGCCCCGCTCAGGATCAGGATTGGCGTATCCACGCGGGCCAAACGCAGCTGGCGCAACACCTCATGCCCGTTCATGTCGGGCAGATTGAGATCGAGCAGGATCAGGTCGTAATCATAGAGCTTCGCCAGATCGATCCCTTCTTCACCCAGGTCGGTGCAGTAGACGTTTAGATTGGCATGGGTCAGCATCAACTCGATACTACGCGAGGTTGTAGGATCATCCTCGACCAACAAAATGCGCATCCTGGGTTCTCCGTATTAAATCCCCGATAATGTTCGAGGCTTGCACCGATTGGTTAACACCCAGTTAGTCTGGCAATATTCTTAATGATTGCAACCTAAAGTTGTTTCCATTTTTGGATCGCGGTCACTTTCAACCCGTCCACCCCGTGTTTCGACACCCCCTCGATCCACAGATCCAGCTCTTCTTCCGACAAATCGTAGCGATCCAGCGCCTCGGCGCGCGGAATCAGCCCATGCGTCACGGCCTGCACCAGCGTCGCTTTGCGACTGGCAACCCATCGCGTCGTATCGGGCGGCGGCAGATCCGCCCGCGTCAGAATCGAGCCATCGGGCAAGGTCACCGAACGCGGCCCATCCACTTTCTTGAGATACATCTGCTCCCCCTTCCGCTTTCCTGGCCTGAAAATGACCGCTTCGCCTTAACGACGGGTGAAACGCGGGGTTGAGACTAGTTCGCATTTTCCTATATTCCTGCGGGTCTGATCAAAGGACCCCTTTCATGAGCAAGGATCTGCCCCTCAATTCGCTGGGACTGCCCAAGCCCCCGGCCGAAACCCGCGTTGTCGTCGCCATGTCTGGCGGCGTCGATAGCTCGGTCGTGGCCGCGCAACTGGCCGAGGAAGGCTATGATGTCGTGGGCGTGACCTTGCAGCTGTATGACCACGGCGCGGCGCTCGCCAAGAAGGGCGCCTGCTGCGCGGGTCAGGATATCCACGACGCGCGCCGCGTGGCCGAGACGATGGGATTTCCGCATTACGTGCTCGACTACGAGAACACGTTCCGCGAGGCCGTGATCGACGAGTTCGCCGACGCCTATCTGGCGGGCGCGACGCCGGTGCCCTGCATTCGCTGCAATGAGCGGGTGAAGTTCAAGGACCTGCTGGAAACCGCCAAGGATCTCGACGCTGACTGCATGGCGACCGGGCATTACATCCAGCGCAAGATGGGCCCGCATGGCCCCGAGTTGCACAGCGCAGCCGATCCGAACCGCGACCAGAGCTATTTCCTGTTCTCGACCACGCCCGAGCAACTCTCCTACCTACGCTTTCCGCTTGGGCATCTGGCCTCGAAGGCCGAGACGCGGGCACTGGCGGCGAAATATGGCCTGCCGGTGGCCGACAAGCCCGACAGCCAGGACATCTGCTTTGTGCCGAACGGAAACTATGCCTCGGTCATCGAGAAGCTCCGCCCCGGTGCGGCGGACCCCGGCGAGATCGTCGATATGGAGGGCAATGTCCTCGGCCAGCACAAGGGTGTCATCCATTACACGATCGGTCAGCGCCGTGGTCTTGGCATCGGCGGGCTTGGCGATCCGCTTTACGTCGTCCGGCTGGACCCCGACACGCGGCGCGTGATCGTCGGCCCGAAAGAGGCGCTCTCGACCCGGATCATCCCGGTGCGCGAGATCAACTGGCTTGGGGATGAGCCCTTCACCGCCCGCCCTGAATGGCATCTGAGCGTCAAGGTCCGCTCAACCCGCCCGCCGCGTGAGGCCATTGTCCGCCCGATCAGCGCGACCGAGGCCGAGGTTGAGTTGCTAAACCCGGAAGAAGGCGTAAGCCCCGGACAGGCCTGCGTTTTCTACGAAACCGGCGGAACGCGGATCTATGGCGGCGGTTGGATCTGGCGCGGACGGTAGATGAAAAGGGCGCCTTTCGGCGCCCTTTCTTATTGTTTCAGCACGTAGCGGCCGGGCGCGTTTTGCAGCGGCTTGTAGCCCGCATCCGCATTGCCCATAGGCGGCGGCGCCTGGTCCGGGCCGGCAACGGCACCCCCGGTCACGCGCAGCCAATCGGCCCAGGGCTCCCACCACGAGCCCTGCACTTTCGGCACGCTCTTGGCCCAGTCCTCCGGCGCGGGATGGTTGTGGCCAGGCACATGCGTCATGATCCGATGCTTGGCGCGCGCGCTGCCGGGCGGCGCCACGATGCCCGTGTTATGCCCGCCCGAGACCAGTGCGAAGGTCACATCGCCATGCATCAGGTACGTCAGCTTGAAGACCGAGTTCCACGGCGCGATGTGGTCGTGCTCGGTCGCGACGGCGAAGACCGGCGCCTTGATGTCCTGAAGGTAGATGTGGCCTTCCCCCGCGGTCATCCGGCCATCCGCCAGATCGTTGTTGAGGAACAGCTTACGCAGATACTCCGAATGCATCTTGTAGGGCATCCGCGTCGCGTCATGACTCCAGGCACCAAGTGCCGAGGGCGCCTCGCGCTCACCCAGCATGTATTCGCGCACCATCTTCGACCAGACGAGGTCCTGCGACTTGAGCATCGAGAAGGTGCCCGCCATCGCCTCCTTGTCCAGATAGCCCTCTTCCCACATCATGTCTTCCAGCAGCGACAGCTGGCTTTCATTGGTGAAAAGCGAAAGCTCACCGGCTTCGGTGAAATCAACCTGCGCGGCCAGCATAGTCATCGAGGCAAGCCGCTCATCCCCGTCGCGCGCCATTGCAGCGGCGGTCACCGAGAGAAGCGTCCCACCGAGACAATAGCCCAGACCGTGCACTTTCTCGGCCCCGGTGATCGCGCTGATCGCGTCGATCGCGGCCATCACGCCAAGCTCGCGGTAGTCATCGAAGCCAAGCTCGCGGTCTTCCTCGTCGGGGTTTTTCCAGCTGATGCAGAACACCGAAAAACCCTGATCGACCAGCCACTTGATCATCGACTGGGGCGGCGTCAGATCGAGGATGTAGTATTTCATGATCCAGGCCGGGACGATCAGCAACGGCACCGAATGCACCGTGGGCGTCGTCGGAGCGTATTGGATAAGCTCGATCAGGCGGTTGCGGAAAACGACCTTGCCCGGCGTTATCGCAACCTCATGACCCGGCGTGAACTCCGGCGGATCCTCAGGCTGACCGGTCATCCGTTTCATCATGTCTTCGTAGAAGAACTGTGCACCGCGCGTCAGATTGCGGCCGCCCTCCTCGACGGTGCGCTGGATCAGATGCGGGTTGGTCAGCAGGAAGTTCGAAGGCGAGAACATATCGAGGAACTGGCGCCCGTAGAACTCGACCACTTTCTCGTGCCTCTCCTCCACCCCGTGCACTTCGGAGGTGGCGTTATGCCACCACTGCTGCGTCAGCAGGAAGCTTTGGGAATAGAGCGAGAAGGGAAACTTCAGCCATTCGGGCCCGGCGAATCGGCGGTCTTGCTTGAGCGGCTCAACGCAGACCTCGCCGTTGCCACCGGCCGCCTGACACAGGATCTCGGCCGCCAGACGCTGCGCCTTGCGCGCCGATTTCCAGACCAACTCAGCCCGCTTGCCGGGGCTGATTGCCAGATGCGCCGCCCAATCGCCCCAGGCGAGCGCCAGCGAGATCGGCGAGATGCTCGCTCCGAGCTTGCCGAACTGCGCATGGACCAAACGGTCGAGTCTGACGAATGCCTCTTCAGCGGCCAGCTTTTCGGGCGTGTCGGTCAACAGGACCTCGGCCAGCCGAGCCGGAAGATTCGGGATAGGCTCTGCCTTGTCTGCCTTGGGCGCAAGCGCTTCGGGCCTTTCGGCAACCACAGTCCCAGAGATAGCTTGGGCGGCCGATTCCACGGCCGCCTCAGCCTTGACGCGCGACCGGCGCGCCTTCGGAGCAGATGTCGTCATCTCTCAACCTAGTTACGGCGGGCGGCCCATCCGCCCGTCCTTCGTCAGTCTTTCTTGCCCGTCGCCGAAATGATGGCGTTGCCTTCCTCGGTCGCGGTACGCACCGCTTGCTCGGCGATTTCCGTCACCGACGCGGCAAGCTTGTTCGTTTCGGTCGAATAATCGCTCAGCATCCGTTGCCAGAAGGTCGTCCAGAGCGCCATCGCTTCGTTCGGATCCTTCGCATCGGCCAGGTCGGCCAGCATGCTGCGGTCCCGCTCGAAACGGGTTTTCAGGAAGTCGAGCGTCTCGATGTTCTGCTTGAGCAGCGCCTCGGCCATCCGGGCCTGCGGGCGCAGGAACATCGACATATCAACCGACGGGGTCGGCATACAACCGGCCATCACGCCGAACGGGTTCTGTTTCTTACTTGCCATGTCTGTCCTCCTTCAGTCTCAGCCAAGCTCAAGGAGTCTATCATTCTTCGCACACGCAGAAATTGATCTGCCGCAATACCTGCCAAGATTAACGCGCATTGTAAAAGTCACGTTAAATTATTAGCCGCAGATCTCTTTTTAGAACATTTTTCGGGCATTTTGCAGACGCAGCATAAAGCGCAGATCAGAGCGACGGGATTTCGCGTAAGTCGGACGATTCCCCGCTCTCGCGCTGACCCCAAGCATTGTGAAAGATCAGCTCTTCCAACGGCATCCGCTGCGCCCATCCGCGTTGCTGCAACTCAGGTTCCGAATGCAGTTCGCGCACATGCCCGAGGCACAGATAGGCCACCGGCACCACATGCTCGGGCAGCCCGAGGATCTCGCGCAGGTCGGCGTCATTGAAGATGCTGACCCAGCCAACGCCAATGCCCTCGGCGCGGGCGGCAAGCCAGAGGTTCTGCACCGCGCAGACCGTCGAATACAGATCCGTGTCGCGGTTGTGAGTCCGCCCCAGCACGACCGGCCCACCCCGCTCGCGGTCGCAGGTGATACACAGGTTTACCGGGGCATCGGTAATCCCCTCCAGCTTGATCGCCGAATAAAGCGCCTTGCGCGCATCGCCGAACATCGCGGCGGCCTCGTCATTGGCGCGCGAAAAAGCCTGTTTAACCCGCGCCTTGGTCGCGGGATCGCTCAGCAGCAGAAAGTTCCAGGGCTGCATGAAGCCCACCGAGGGCGCGTGATGCGCTGCCAACAAGAGGCGCTCCAGCACCTCGGGCGCGATCGGGTCGGGTTGGAACTGGCTGCGCACATCGCGCCGCGTGTGAATCGCACGATAGACCGCATCGCGCTCGGCGTCTGAAAAAGGCCCCGCGGGCACGAGGTGAACGGATTGCGGCATGACACATCCCCTGTCTGGCAACCATGGCCGCCCCCGCCGTCCGCGCGAGGGGGCCTATCCTGTCCGGCCGGTCTTCTGACTTCGGCTTCGCGCGGTGCAGCGCCTTCCCGGCCTTGGCCAGTGGCTCCAGCTGCACCATCCACCTTACAGCGTTGGGCACGTCGCGGAGTTGCACCGCGTTCCCGATTATCCCGACCGCAGCCGGGCACCAGACCCGCGCAAGCTAGCCAAACACGCCCGCCGCCGCAAGCCGCACAACTCCCATTGACAGTGCCCCCGCCCCTGCGTCATCTTCCGCCCCACGTCAGGGGAGTCCCGCCTAGGGGACTGAGAGGCTGACAGGGGGAAACCCCGGTGAAGCGACCCTTTGAACCTGACCCAGTTGATACTGGCGTAGGAAGACCGAAGGGCGCCCTCCCGACATATGACTGGGGCGGTCCTTTCGGGCCGTAGCGGCCCTTTCGCTTGGGGCCAGCGGCCCCTTCTTGCCTCACGTGTTGCTTGGGTCTCATCGCAAGAGGAGACCAACTATGAACAAGCCCACCCCCCGGATCACCACCGGTGCCCTGCCCGCGTCGTGCAAGGTTTTCATCCCCGGCCAGTTGCACCAGATCGCGGTGCCGATGCGCTCGATCCACGTTTCGAACGAGACGCCGGTCAGCGTCTATGACAGTTCGGGCCCTTACACCGACCCGGCGGCCAGCACCGACATCCGCCAGGGCCTTGCCGGAACGCGCGGAGACTGGCTGCGCGCACGCGGTGACATCGAGGAATACGAGGGACGCGCTGTCACCTCGGCCGATAACGGCTTTGCCGAGGGCGACCGCCTCGTGCCGGAATTCCCGAAGCTGCGCCGCCCCTTCCGCGCCACCGGCAGCCGCGCCGTGACGCAGATGGCCTATGCGAAAGCCGGCATCATCACCCCCGAGATGGAATATGTCGCCATCCGCGAGAACCTCGGTCGCACCGAAGCCTGGGCCGAGGCCCGCGACGGCGAGGACTTCGGCGCCGCGATCCCCGACCTCGTGACGCCCGAATTCGTGCGTCAGGAAATCGCGGCAGGCCGCGCCATCATCCCCGCCAACATCAACCACCCCGAGCTGGAGCCGATGATCATCGGCCGCAACTTCCTGGTGAAGATCAACGCCAATATCGGCAACTCGGCCGTGACCTCCTCGATGGAGGAGGAGGTCGAGAAGATGGTCTGGGCAATTCGCTGGGGCGCCGACACGGTGATGGACCTTTCGACGGGCCGCAACATCCACAACATCCGCGAATGGATCATCCGCAACGCCCCCGTGCCGATCGGGACCGTGCCGCTTTACCAGGCGCTTGAGAAGGTCGGCGGCGTGGCCGAAGACCTGACCTGGGAGATTTTCCGCGACACGCTGATCGAGCAGGCCGAGCAGGGCGTGGATTATTTCACCATCCACGCGGGCGTGCGCCTGCACATGATCCCGATGACGGTCAAGCGCGTGACCGGCATCGTCTCGCGCGGCGGCTCGATCATGGCCAAGTGGTGCCTGCATCATCACCGCGAAAGCTTCCTCTACGAGCATTTCGACGAGATCTGCGACATCATGCGGGCCTATGATGTCTCCTTCTCGCTCGGTGACGGGCTGCGCCCCGGCTCGATTGCCGACGCCAACGACCAGGCGCAATTTGCCGAGCTTGAGACCCTGGGAGAGCTGACCAAGATCGCCTGGGCCAAGGATTGCCAGGTCATGATCGAGGGTCCCGGCCACGTCGCGATGCACAAGATCAAGGCCAATATGGACAAGCAACTGGCCCATTGCCATGAAGCGCCGTTCTACACGCTCGGGCCGCTGACGACCGATATCGCGCCGGGTTACGACCATATCACCTCGGCCATCGGTGCGGCGATGATCGGCTGGTTCGGCACGGCGATGCTGTGCTACGTGACGCCCAAGGAACACCTCGGCCTGCCCGACCGGGACGACGTGAAAACCGGGGTCATCACCTACAAGCTGGCTGCCCATGCCGCCGACCTCGCCAAGGGGCACCCCGGCGCGCAACTGCGCGATGACGCGCTGTCGCGCGCGCGGTTCGAGTTCCGTTGGGAGGATCAGTTCAACCTCTCGCTCGACCCCGACACCGCGCGTGAATTCCACGACGAGACCATGCCGAAAGAGGCCCACAAGCTCGCGCATTTCTGCTCGATGTGCGGGCCCAAGTTCTGCTCGATGCGGATCTCGCACGACATCCGGGTCGAGGCGCAGAAGCAGGAAGGCATGGCCCAGATGGCGGAGAAATTCCGTGAGGGCGGCGCGCTTTATCTCCCGGCGGAGAAGGCGCAATGATCTTCTCCGTCCTTGGGGCGGGCGTGGCGGGGCTGTGCGCCGCCACAGCCCTTGCCGAACGGGGCGCACGGGTCGAGGTGATCGACCCCTCCCCCGACCCCACCGGCGCATCCTGGTATGCGGGCGGGATGCTCGCGCCTTATTGCGAGGCCGAGGCCGCACCCGAAGAGGTCTTCTTCATGGGCCGCGACGCGGTGCGCTGGTGGGCCGAGCGCGTACCGGGCGTGCTGCAAAATGGCACGCTCGTCGTCGCCCCGGCCCGCGACACGGCCGAATTGGACCGCTTTGCCCGTGCGACCCGCGGGCATGCATGGGTCGATCCCGGCGTCATCGAGCCCGACCTTCAAGGCCGCTTCGCGCGCGGCCTCTACTATGCCGAAGAGGCGCATCTCGACCCGCGCGCGGCCACCCGCGCGCTGCGTGATAGGCTGATCGCCCTTGGGGCCGAGTTGCACTTTGGCACCTGCGCCGCCCCGCGCGGCCAGATCATCGACTGTCGCGGCCTTACCAGCCGCGACCACTTGCCCGAGCTGCGCGCCGTGCGTGGCGAGATGCTGCTGGTCGAAACACCCGAGATCACCCTCTCGCGCCCCGTTCGACTGCTGCATCCGCGCTTCCCCTGCTACATCGTCCCGCGCGGCGAAAACCGCTTCATGATCGGCGCGACGATGGTGGAGAGCGACGACGACCGCCCCGTCACCTCCCGCGCGGCGATGGAGTTGCTGTCCGCCGCTTACGCCCTGCACCCCGCCTTTGCCGAGGCCGCCATCGTCGAGATGGGGGCGGGCCTGCGCCCCTCGCTGCCCGACAATGTGCCGCGTGTGCTGCACCGAGGGGAGCGTAGCCATGTGAACGGCCTCTACCGCCACGGCTTCCTCACCGCCCCCGCACTGGCCGAGGAACTGGCCCAAACCCTGTTTCAGGAGCACCGCCATGCAAGTTGATGTGAACGGCACGCCGCACGAGGTTCAGGCCGAAACCCTCTCTGCGCTGCTCGATGAGTTGGGCTTCGAGGCCCCCTGCGTCGCGACCGCCGTTGATGGCACATTCGTGCCGCGCACCCTGCGCGACGCCCACCCCCTTACCCCCGGCGCGCGGATCGAGATCCTCGCCCCCATGCAGGGAGGCTGAGATGTTCTACGGAACGGAACTATCCTCGCGCCTCTTTCTCGGGACGGCGCAATACCCCTCGCCCGCGATCCTGGCTGAAGCGATCCGCGCCTCGGGCACCGAGATCATCACCGTCAGCCTGCGCCGCGAGGGGTCGGGCGGCGGCGGCTTCCGCGATCTGATCGCCGCGACCGGCTGCCGGGTGCTGCCCAACACCGCCGGATGCCACACCGCGCGCGAGGCGATCACCACCGCCCACATGGCGCGCGAGGTCTTCGGCACCAACTGGATCAAGCTTGAGGTCATCGGCCACGCCGACACACTTCAGCCCGACCCTTTCGCGCTGCTCGAGGCCGCGCGGGTGCTGTGCGCCGAGGGCTTCGAGGTCTTCCCCTACACCACCGAAGACCTGATCCTCGGAGAAAAGCTGATCGAGGCCGGTTGCCGCGTTCTGATGCCTTGGGGGGCGCCCATCGGCTCGGGCCAAGGCCTGCGCAATATCGATGGGCTGCGCTCGATGCGCGCCCATTTCCCCGACATTCCCCTCGTCATCGACGCGGGTATCGGCGCGCCCTCGCAAGCCGCGCAAGCGATGGAGATGGGCTTCGACGCGGTGCTTCTGAACACCGCCGTTGCCAAGGCACTGGACCCGGTCGGCATGGCGCGCGCCTTCGGGCAGGCAGTCGAGGCAGGGCTGGCGGCGCATCGCGCGGGGCTGATGCCCCGGCGCGATATGGCCTCGGCCTCCACCCCAATCTTTGGCATGGCGGCATTGGCATGATGGACCGGTTCTACTTGATCTCTGGCACGGCCGAACGGCTCGAACGCCTTGTCCCCCTTGGCGTAAAGCTGGTGCAGTTGCGCACCAAGGACCTGCCGCCGGACCTGTTGCGCGCCGAGGCGCTGCGCGCACAGGCCGTTTGCGCGGCCCATGGGGCGCAGTTGATCCTGAACGATTACTGGGAACTGGCTTTCGATCTGGGCATCGACTTCGTCCACCTTGGGCAGGAAGACCTCGACGCGGCCGATCTTGGGGCGCTGCGCCGCGCAGGGGTTCGCTTTGGCCTATCAACCCATGATGAAGCAGAACTTGAGCGCGCCCTTGCCTGCGATCCGGCCTATGTCGCGCTTGGCCCGATCTTTCCGACGCTGCTCAAGCAGATGAAATGGGCACCGCAGGGCCATGCCCGGATCCGCGCCTGGAAAGACCGCGCAGGCTCGGTGCCGCTGGTCGCCATCGGCGGGCTGACACCTGAACGCCTGCCCGAGGTCTTCGCGGCAGGCGCCGACTGTGCCGCCGTCGTGACCGACATTCAACAGGCCGCCGACCCCGTCGCCCGCACCCGCACTTGGATCGAGGCCACAAGATGAGCCGCTACCTGCGCCAAACCGCCCTGCCCGAGATCGGCCCCGAAGGACAGGCCCGCCTTGCCCGCGCCCACGTCGCCATCATCGGCGCCGGGGGCCTAGGCTGCGGCGTTATCCCCGCGCTGGCCGGCGCAGGTGTTGGGCAACTCACTATCCTCGACCCCGACCACGTAGAAGAAAGCAACCTGCACCGCCAGACGCTTTACCGGATGACCGACATCGGCCAGCCGAAAGCCCTCTGCGCCGCGCGCGAGGTCGTCGCCCTCAACCCCGGCATCCGCGCCGAGGGGCAGGTTATGCGCCTTGTGCCGTCGAACATGGCCACCGTGCTTGAGGGCGCCGACCTGATCATCGATGCAGCCGACAGTTTCGCCGTCAGCTACATGCTCTCGGATTACTGCCACCCACGTGGGATCCCGCTGGTTTCCGCTGCGGTGCTGGCGCGGCAGGGCTATGTGGGCGCGTTCTGTGGCGGCGGGCCGAGCTATCGCGCCGTCTTCCCCGACGTTCCGGAGCATATGGCCAGCTGCAATGAGACCGGCGTCATGGGGCCGGTTGTGGCGGCCATTGCGGCACTTCAGGCGCAAATGACACTGTCGGTCCTGATCGGGCACCAGCCCTCGCCCATCGGCCAGTTGCTCCATCTGGACCTTGCGAACTGGCGCATTTCGGCGATGCGTTTCGATGGCGCGCCCGAGCCTGCCACCCGCTATCCTTTCATTTCGCCGACACAGATCGACCCTGCCGATCTGGTCATCGACCTGCGCCCCGAGGCCGAGGCGGCCGAGCCCGCCCACCCGTCCGCACGGCGCGTCGCCCCCGCCGAACTAAGCGCCCTTTCAGCGCCCGCCGAGCAACGGCTGGTGCTGTGCTGTCGCTCGGGCCTGCGCGCAATGCGCGCGGCGCGCAAACTTACCGACATGGGCCACCGGAGCATCGCGTTGCTGGCGGTCGGTCCATGAGCGGTCAGCGGTCAAAAAGCGTGTTGCTGATCGGCGGGATGGATTCCAGTGGCGGCGCGGGTTTGCTGCGCGATGCTCAGGCGCTAGAGCAGGCAGGCTGCCACGCTCGGGTCGCCGTCACCGCGGTGACCGCCCAAACCGATCGCGGATTGCTCGCGAGTCAACCCATGGCGCCGGAAATGGTCGCAGCACAGATCCGCGCGGCACTTGTCTGCGGACCCATCGGCGCGGTTAAGATCGGGATGCTCGGCACGGCAAGCATCGTCGCGGCCGTGGCCGAAGAACTGCCGGATCTGCCCATCATCCTCGATCCGGTGCTGGCGACCAGCTCGGGCGGTGCACTTCTCGACTACGCCGGGCTTTCCGCGATGATCGCCTTCTTACCGCGCGTCCTGCTGCTGACTCCGAACCTGCCCGAGCTTGCGGTGATCGCGGCTCATCTTGGCCCCGAAACCGGGACGATCGAGGCCAGCGCGCGCAAGCTGCTCGCCCACGGAGCGCAGCATGTCTTGGTCAAGGGCGGCCATGCCGAGGAGATCGCGGCCACCGACCTTCTGTTCTCAGCCGATGCGCAGCCCGTGCCCTTCACCGCGCCGCGCATTCCCAAGTCACTGCGCGGAACCGGCTGCTATCTCGCCAGTGCCATCGCCGCGCGCCTTGCCCAAGGCGCTCCGATTGAAACCGCCTGCGCCGAGGCCAAGGCCGCGTTGCACAGCCTTTTCACCGAAAGCTAGCCCTTACCCGGTGCGGAACGCACGCCACAGAAGGCCCGCACGACGTCCGAACTCAGACCCGGCAAGCGCGCCTTCCGCGACCAGCGCGGGGTTCTGGATCGCGCGCTTCAACTGCCCCGCAGCCTGCCATCCCGGCAGGCAGGCGATGCGGGCCGCTGCGCCTTGGGCCTGCGCCTCGCCAGCATTCAGCCGGGCAAGGCCCTTGGCCGCCAGCGCGCGGATCGCTTCGGGGCGGCCATCGACCAGCGGGTAACGCCCGCGCGCTTCCAGCGCCGGAACCGCAACCAACCAAGATGCAAGGCCCGCGCCATAGGCAAAATCGCGAATCGCAGGCTCTGCAGCGGGATCCGCCCCCAAGGCACGTGCCGCAGCCCAACAGAGATTTCCCGCCGTGCCATCGAGATAGCTATCGAAAGCGGCCTCATCCTCGAAGGGCTCGTGCCAGCAATCCCACCGGCGCGCCTCTGCGACTTCGCGCAGAAGCCCCGCCTGACCCTGAAGCATCACGAGGGCCGGGCCGATCTCATGCGCGGGTTCGCGCCCGGTCTCGGCCAGATCCTCCAGCGCATCGACCCACCATTGCAGGCGCATCTCCGCCACCATCGGTTCGGCCGAAGCCCAGGGTGCGCGGGCAATCTCGAGGTTGGCGGCATAAAGCGGCCAGAGCCGGTCACGCAGATCGGTACGGGTCGCCATCGTGGCAAGAAACCGATCCGGATCGCCCGCCTCGACGCGCTCGGCTGCCGCGCGCAAACTGGCGCTCAGCGCGGTCATACCGGCTGCGCCCCGTCGCGCAGAAGCTTCCACATGATCGCCTCAAGCAGCGCCTCGAACGAGGCATCGACTATGTTCGGCGAGACGCCAACCGTGGACCAACGCTGCCCCTGACCGTCCTCGCTATCGATGATGACGCGGGTGACCGCCTCGGTGCCGCCCTGCGTGATACGCACACGGAAATCGACCAGCTTCATGTCGTCGATCATGCACTGGTAAGGACCAAGATCCTTCGCCAAAGCTTTCGAGAGCGCGTTGACCGGGCCGCCATCGGTGCCATCGGCCACTATGCCTTCCGACACACTCAGCGTCCGCTCGCCGCCAATGTTCACGACGACGACCGCCTCGGACAGATGTGCCATCTTGCCCCGCGCATCGCGCCGCCGCTCGACCGTCACGCGATAGCGCTCGACTTCGAAGAACTTCGGCAAGAGCCCAAGCGCCCGCCGCGCCACCAGCTCGAACGAGGCCTGCGCGCCGTCATAGGCATAGCCCTGATCCTCGCGCAGCTTGATCTCATCGAGGATCTGCACGAGGCGCGGATCTTTCGGGTCCACCTCGATCCCCATCGACACAAGCCGCGCGCGCAGGTTCGACTGCCCCGCCTGGTTCGACATCGGGATCAGGCGCGCGTTGCCCACCGTCGCCGGGTCCACATGCTCGTAGGTCGAGGGGTCCTTGAGGATCGCCGAGGCATGCAGCCCCGCCTTATGCGCGAAAGCCGAGGCCCCGACATAGGGCGCCGAGCGCAGTGGCACGCGATTCAGAATATCGTCAAGCTTGCGCGACAGCTTCGTCAGCCCGCGCAGAGCGTCGCGCGATACGCCGATATCGAACTGGCTGCGGAAAGGCTCCTTGAGCAGCAGCGTCGGGATCAGAGAGGTCAGGTTCGCGTTGCCGCAGCGCTCGCCAAGCCCGTTCAGCGTGCCCTGGATCTGGCGGCATCCCGCCAGAACGGCCGCCAGCGAGGCCGCCACCGCCTGCCCGGTGTCGTCATGGCAATGAATACCCAGCCGGTCGCCTGGGATGCCCGCATCGATCACCGCACGGACGATCTCACTGACCTCATGGGGCAGCGCGCCGCCGTTGGTGTCGCACAGCACGACCCACCGCGCCCCGGCCCGATAGGCCGCGAGCACGCAATCGAGCGCATAGGGCGCATTGGCCTTGTAGCCGTCAAAGAAATGTTCGGCGTCGAACAGCGCCTCGCGCCCCTCGGCGACCATATGCGCGACCGAGGCCGAGATATTCTCAAGGTTCTCGTCCAGCGTGATGCCAAGCGCCGTGGTGACATGGTAGTCATGCGTCTTGCCGACCAGACAGACCGCTGGCGTCGCGGCGTTCATCACGCCCGCCAGCACCTCGTCATTCGCGGCCGAACGCCCTGCCCGCTTGGTCATCCCAAAGGCCGTGAACGTCGCGCGGGTCTGCGGACGCTCGGCGAAGAAATCGCTGTCGGTCGGGTTCGCACCGGGCCAGCCGCCCTCGATATAGTCGATCCCGATCTGGTCGAGCGCATTCGCCAGCGCGACCTTCTCGCCCACCGAGAATTGCACACCCTGCGTCTGCTGCCCATCGCGCAGCGTCGTGTCGTATAGATAGAGGCGTTCCTTGCCCATCTGCTCCCCCCGCCTCAAACGTCCGGCAATTTCGATGCGTCGAAACCCGCGCCGGGCAAAAGTTCGACCCCGGCCTTCGACATGCGCACCTCGACCCCGGCAGCCATGAGCGCCGATTTGAGCGCATCCACCGCCGAGAAGTCTTTGGTTTCCATGGCTTTCGCACGAATATTGCTCAGAGCAACCGCATGGGCGGACAGATCCACCTGCGGCGCCTCGGCCCATGCGCCCATGACATCCTCCAAAAGCCCGAGCAGGGCCGCAGAGGCTTTCAACAGCGCCGGATCCCCGGCCATCTGATGTAGCTCCGCAATGGCGCCCGCTGTGTTGAGGTCATCAGCCAGCGCCGCGACAACCGAGGGAGCCGGGCTCGGCGCGGGCTCGATGCCCGCGACGAGACCACGCCATCTACGCAACGTAGCCTCCGCCTGCGCGGCCTTTTCGGCCGTCCAGTCCATCGGCTTGCCGTAATGCGTCTGGAGGAAGACGAAGCGGATCACCTCGCCCGGGATGCCCTGATCCAGCAGGTCGCGCACGGTGAAGAAGTTGCCGAGCGACTTGGACATCTTCTTGCCCTCGACCTGCAACATCTCGTTGTGCAGCCAAAAGCGTGCAAAGCCTCCGTCAGGATGGGCGCAGCAGCTTTGCGCGATCTCGTTCTCATGGTGCGGGAATTGCAGGTCGATCCCGCCCGCATGGATGTCAAAGCTCGCGCCAAGCAGCTCGTAGCTCATGGCCGAGCATTCGATATGCCAGCCCGGACGGCCACGACCCCAGGGGCTGTCCCAGCCCGGAAGCTCGTCATCCGAAGGCTTCCAGAGCACAAAATCCATCGGGTCTTCCTTGAAGGGCGCCACCTCGACCCGCGCGCCCGCGATCATGTCATCGACCGACCGCCCCGAGAGCGCGCCGTAATTCTGATACGAGCGCACGCGGAACAGCACATGGCCATCCTTGGCGTAGGCATGCCCCTTCTCGATCAGGTCCGCGATCATGGCGATCATCGCGCCGATATAGTCGGTCGCGCGCGGCTCGAAATTCGGACGCAGGGCGCCAAGCGCATCCATATCGGCGTGATACCAGCCGATGGTCTCTTCGGTCCGCTCGCGGATCAGATCTTCGAGCGTGCCCTCGGCCCCGGCTTCCTTGCGTGCCAGCGCGGTCGCGTTGATCTTGTCATCCACGTCGGTGAAGTTGCGCACATAGGTCACGTGATCCGCGCCGTAGACCTGCCGCAGCAGCCGGTAGAGCACGTCAAACACCACGACGGGCCGCGCATTGCCCAGATGCGCGCGGTCATAGACCGTGGGGCCACACAGATACATCCGCACATTCTGCGGATCGAGCGGCTCGAACACCTCCTTGCGACGGGTTTTCGTATTGTGCAGGCGGATCTCGGTCATAAGTCCTCGCAGGTCTTTCCCGGCGCGGGCTTAGCAGGTTCAACACTCGTTTGGAATGAGAAGAACGGCCCGCGTGACGTGTGTCAGCGGCAAATAATGCAAATGATGGTGGCACGGTTCTTCATGGCATCTTGTTAGCGCGCCGAAACGCGCTTGCCAAGCGATCTCAGGCAGCTGCGGCGCGCGCAACGGGGCGGAAAGGCTCGATCGTGACGGATTTGCCTTCGAAGGTGCAGAAGGAACCGGGCGGGATCTCTTCCCAATCCGACTGATCCTCTTCAAGCGGCTCCGAGACCACTGCGCGCCCGCGCCGCGTATCAGACCATTTGTGATAGAGCGTCGGCGCCGCGTCGTCGCTGGCGTAGCGCACGGCATAAAGCCGAACGCCGTCGGAAAAGGCCGCCGTCAACCGCATATGCGGTGCCCCGCCGCGTTCACGCGCAAGCGCCTCAAACCGCGCGGCCGCCCGTTCGAGCGCGCGCTTGGGGTCGGCCTCCAGCCCCTCGCCGAGGGCCACAAGGAACAGCGCCTCGCTGTCGGTCGCACCCTTGCGTTGCGCGTAGAGACTGTCGGGGATCATCATCTCGGCCGCGCGGCGGAAGGCATCGTAACCGCCGATCTGGCCGTTGTGCATGAAGCTCCAATGCCCCACGACGAACGGATGGCAGTTGTTGCGCGAGGTCGCCGTGCCGGTCGAGGCACGCACATGCGCCAGAAACAGCGCCGATTTCACCGTGGCCGTCAGCGAGCGCAGGTTCGGGTCGGACCAGGCCGGCATCACGTCGCGGTAGAGGCCCGGTTGCGTCGGTTCACCATACCAAGCGACGCCAAAACCATCCGCGTTGATCGCCGTGTGGCACTGGGTCGCGCAATGACTTTGATGGATCAGCGAATGGCCCGGCCTGCTGATGATTTCATCCAGAAAAATCGGTTGCCCGACATAGGCCGCCCAACGGCACATGCTCTGCCTCTCGCCCGGCGGTTTACCCGCCTGAATGGTTCGCTCGGCCGTACTGTAACCGAATTACGGCCGAGCCAAAAGTCACTCGATCGCTTCGACGATCACGAGATCGCGCTCGGAGGCGCCTTTCGCATGGGCCAGCGCCGCCTGGTATTCCGGCCCGCGATAGCAGGCTTCGGCAGCCTCAAGGCTGGGGAACCACGCCACGACATTGCGCGCGCGGTCATTGCCCTCAAGCTGAACATAGCGCGCGCCGCGGGCAAGGAACTTGCCCCCGGCATTAGCGATGGCCACCGTCGCCCCGGCTGCATATTTCGCGTAGGCCTCGGGGTTCGTCACTTTCACATGGGCGATCCAGTAGGCTCCGGGCATCAGACTTCTCCTGCAATGACGGCCTTGACGGCGGCGATGGCCTCATCGGCTTTCGAGGCATCCGCACCCCCTGCCTGCGCCATGTCGGGGCGGCCACCGCCGCCCTTGCCACCAAGCGCAGCCGCCGCAGCCTTGACCATATCGACAGCGCTGATCACGTCCGTCTTGTCGGCGGTCACGCCGGCTGCCACGGCTGCCTTGCCGCCGGTGTCGGCCACAACCAGCACCGCGCCCGAGCCGATCTTGTCCTTCAACCCATCGACCAGCGCCGGAAGATCCTTACCGGAAACCCCCGAAACCACCTGAGCAATGAACTTCAACCCATTGATGTCAATTGCTTCCGGGCCACCAGAGGCACCGCCGCCCATGGCCAGTTCGCGGCGCAACTGCGCCACTTCGTTGGCCAGCGACTTGCGCTCTTCGGCCAGTGCCTTGACACGCTCGACCAGATCCAAGGGCGAGGTTTTCAGCGCCGCTGCGGCCTCGGCCAGACGATCATTCTGCACCTTGAGGTGATCGAGCGCCGCCTGCCCGGTCAGCGCCTCGAACCGGCGCACACCGGCCGAGGACGCGCTGTCACCGAGCGCGACGAAAGCACCGATGTCGCCGGTGCGCCGCACATGGGTGCCGCCGCAAAGCTCCAGCGAGTAGGTCTTGCCATCCGCACCCTTGCCCGAGCCGAGCAGCTCACCCATCGACACAACGCGCACTTCGTCGCCGTATTTTTCGCCAAACAGCGCCTGCGCCCCAATGCCACGCGCGTCATCGGGCGTCATGATCCGCGTCTCGACGGGGGTGTTCTGGCGGATGAAGGCGTTCACCTCAGCCTCGACCTGCGCGATTTCCTCGGCGCTCATCGACTTGGCATGGCTGAAGTCGAAGCGCAGACGATCCTCGGCGTTCAGCGAGCCTTTCTGCGCAACATGCTCTCCAAGTGCGCGGCGCAGGGCCTCATGCAGCAGGTGCGTGGCCGAGTGGTTCGCGCGGATGGCCGAACGGCGCGCGTGATCCACCTCAAGCTTTGCGGCCTGACCCTTGACGATCTTGCCCGAAGTGACCTCGGCCAGATGGATAAAGACGCCAGCAACCTTCTTGGTGTCGGTCACGCGGGCCTCGCCGGTTTCAGTGCGGATGATCCCCGCATCGCCGACCTGACCGCCCGATTCCGCATAGAACGGGGTCTGGTTGACGACGATCTGAACCGCGCCAGCGGCCTCGGCCACTTCGGCGCCCTCGTTCACCAGCGCGACGATCTGACCCTCGGCGGTTTCGGTGTCGTAGCCGAGGAACTCGGTCACACCCTTGGCCTCGGCAATGTCGTACCAGATGGTCGCGTCCTTCGCCTCGCCCGAGCCCGCCCGGGAAGCGCGCGCCTTGGCCTTCTGCTCATCCATCGCTGCGTTGAACCCGTCGGTATCGACCGCGCGGCCCTTTTCGCGCAGCGCGTCCTGCGTCAGGTCAAGCGGGAAGCCATAGGTATCATAAAGCTTGAACGCAGCCTCGCCCGGCAGGTTCCCACCTTCCGGCAAGCGCGAGAGTTCGTCATCGAGAAGCTTGAGGCCACGGTCGAGCGTCTGCTTGAAGCGGGTCTCTTCCAGCTTCAGCGTCTCTTCGATCAGCGCCTGCGCGCGCGTCAGTTCCGGGTAAGCGGCGCCCATCTGGCGCACCAGCGCCGGCACCAGCTTGTACATCACCGGGTCCTTGGCTCCCAGCATATGCGCGTGGCGCATGGCGCGGCGCATGATGCGGCGCAGAACATAGCCGCGGCCATCGTTCGAGGGCATCACACCGTCAGCAATCAGGAACGAGGTGGAGCGCAGGTGGTCCGCGATCACACGGTGATGCACCTTGCCCGGGCCATCGGGATCAGCCGAGGTCGCATGCGCCGAGGCCTCGATCAGGCTGCGCATCAGGTCGGTGTCGTAGTTGTCGTGCTTGCCCTGCAAGAGCGCGCCGATCCGCTCAAGCCCCATGCCGGTGTCGATCGACTGCATGTCGAGCGCGCGCATCGAGCCGTCCTCGAACTGCTCGTTCTGCATGAACACGACGTTCCAGATTTCGATGAAGCGGTCGCCATCCTCATCGGTCGAGCCGGGCGGACCGCCCCAGATGTGGTCGCCGTGGTCGTAGAAGATCTCGGTGCAGGGGCCGCAGGGGCCGGTCGGCCCCATCTGCCAGAAGTTGTCCGAGGTCGCGATGCGGATGATCCGGTCCTCGGGCACGCCGACCTTCTTCCAGATCTCGAAGGCCTCGTCATCGGTATGATAAACGGTCGTCAGCAGGCGCTTGGCGTCGATGCCGAAATCCTTGGTGATCAGCTCCCACGCAAAGGGGATCGCTTCGGTCTTGAAGTAATCGCCGAAGCTGAAATTCCCCAGCATTTCGAAGAACGTATGGTGGCGCGCGGTATAGCCCACGTTGTCGAGGTCGTTATGCTTGCCGCCCGCGCGCACGCATTTCTGCGCCGTCGTCGCGCGCACGTAATCGCGTTTCTCGAGGCCCGTGAAGCAGTTCTTGAACTGCACCATGCCGGAGTTCGTGAACATCAGCGTCGGGTCGTTGCGCGGGACCAGAGGCGAGCTTTCAACGACGCGGTGACCGTTGCGTTCGAAGTAGTTCAGGAAGGTGGAGCGGATATCGTTCAGGCTGGGCATGTCTTCGGCGCCTCATAGGGATTTTTCCCCGTTTAACCCGCGCCCTGCCCCCTGTCCAGCAAGGCAAACAGCAGATTGCCAATAAGCTCCGCAGATCGGGAACGCGGCACCGATTCAATGCGCCGCAGATCCGTTCCCACAAGATCGGATGTGAGGCGCCCCGCTAAAGCGAAAGGGCCGCACCTGATGGCGCGGCCCAATGCACGTGGGAGATCGAGGCGATCACTCCTCGGTCACCGCATCCTCATCCGAGCCGCCAAAATCGAGGCCGTGGCTCGCGCGGATCTTGTCTTCGATCTCATAGGCGATATCGGGATGGTCGCGCAGGAACTGCTTCGCGTTCTCGCGGCCCTGGCCGATGCGCTCATCGCCATAGGAATACCAGGCGCCCGACTTTTCGACGACCCCGGCCTTCACGCCCAGGTCGATCAACTCGCCAACCTTCGAAATCCCCTCGCCATACATGATGTCGAACTCGACCTGCCGGAAGGGCGGAGCCACCTTGTTCTTGACGACCTTGACGCGGGTCTGGTTACCGACCACCTCGTCACGGTCCTTGATCGCGCCGATCCGGCGAATATCGAGGCGCACCGAGGCGTAGAACTTGAGAGCGTTGCCGCCCGAGGTCGTCTCGGGGTTGCCGAACATCACGCCGATCTTCATGCGGATCTGGTTGATGAAGATCACCATGCAGTTCGAGCGCCCGATCGACGCCGTCAGCTTCCGCATCGCCTGGCTCATCAGACGGGCCTGCGCGCCCACCGTGGCATCGCCCATGTCGCCCTCGATCTCGGCCTTCGGCGTCAGTGCCGCGACAGAGTCAACCACGACCATGCTGACAGCGCCCGAGCGCACCAGCGTATCGACAATCTCAAGCGCCTGCTCACCTGTGTCGGGCTGAGAGATCAGCAGCTCATCGAGATTTACGCCGAGCTTGCGCGCATACTGCGGGTCGAGCGCATGTTCGGCATCCACAAACGCGCAAACGCCACCCTTCTTCTGCTCTTCCGCGATGGCGTGCAGCGTCAGCGTGGTCTTGCCAGAGCTTTCCGGGCCGTAAATCTCAACGATGCGGCCCTTCGGCAGGCCGCCGATCCCAAGCGCGATATCGAGGCCGAGCGAACCGGTCGAGGTCGCCTCGATCTCCGCCGCCGGGTTATCGCCCCCAAGCTTCATGATCGAGCCTTTACCAAACTGCCGCTCGATCTGCGCTAGCGCCGATTCCAGCGCCTTTTGCTTGTCCGCCTTACCCTTGTCGTTCATCTCAAACAGGCCCGCCATTGCTTCGTCCCCTTCTTATCCCACAGCGCAGACTGATCGGCAATCGAACCGAAACCGCGTGATGTTCGCCTCATGTTCTCATCTGTATGAGCACAAAATGAGAACATTTCAACATGATTCTATAAACCAATCATTCACCTTGTTGGTTAATGACCCGTTTACGCCGTCCTTCGGCACCAGTATTGAGGGTGGAAATCGCGCGCGAGGGAAAATGCTGATCTTTTGGGAGCAACGGCTGGTGTTCCTGGCCACGCCGAAGGCTGGCTCTAGCGCCGTCGAGGCGGCACTCGAGCCGCTGGCCTCGGTTGTCATGCAGCGCCCGGCGGAACTCAAGCATATGAGTGCCGTGGATTTTTACCGGCACATCGGCCCCTGCCTTTCGGAGCGCGCGGGCGCCGAATTCACAACGGTCGCCCTGATGCGCGAACCGATCGAGTGGCTGCGGTCATGGTATCGGTTCCGGCAGCGCGATGATTACGACGACCCGCAGCACCCGATGAGCGGCCTGAGCTTCGATGCCTTCGCGCGCGACTATATCTCGGCAGTGCAACCCGCCCATGCGGCCGTGGGCACTCAGTCCGAGATCCTGACGGATAGTACCGGCAAGCTGCTTGTCGATCGGGTCTTCCGATATGAGGCGATCGACCAGTTCGTCCAGTTTCTTGAGGACCGTCTCGATTGTGCGATCACGCTGCCCCGCGTGAACGTCCCGCCGGCGGTGGATGTCAAGCTCTCACCCGCGACCGAGGCCGCGTTACGGGTTGCCATGACACGTGACATCGACCTCTACCGGGTCATCGGCTGACAGCGTTCAGGCCGCCGCCATACACTTTGCGATCTGGTTCTGGACGGTGGCAGTCAGCTCGCTCAGCGAGAATGGCTTGGGCAGGAAGACCGAATTCGGGATCGGCGCGCGGCCCTCGGTAAAGACATCCTCGGCATAGCCGGACATGAAGACGACGGGCGTGCCGGCTCGGGCGCCGAGTGCCTGCGCCACCCAGCTTGGTCCGTCCAAGCCAGACATGACCACATCGGTTACAAAAGCATCGACTTGCAAGTCATTGTTTTCGAGCATTTTCAGCGCCTCTTCGCCACTCTCGGCCTCAAGCACCGAATAGCCCCGCAACCTGAGCGCGCGTGACGCGAACGCCCGCACCGGCGTTTCATCCTCGACCAGCAGCACCGTCGCCCCAGGTTCGACTGCTGCGGCTCTGACCGAGGAGGCCGGCGCTTCATACGCAAGTGCCTCTACCCCATGATCAAGGGCCGGAAGATAGAGGCTGAACGTCGTGCCCGCCCCCGGAACGGAGTCGCAAAAGATATAACCGCCGGTCTGCTTCACGATCCCATATGCGGTCGATAGCCCCAGCCCCGTCCCCTCGCCCGTCCGCTTGGTCGTGTAAAACGGCTCGAAGACCTTGCTGAGATTCTCGGGTGCGATGCCAATGCCCTCGTCGATGACCCGCACGACCACGTAATCGCCCTTCGGCACACAGGCGCGGTCGCGGTTGAGTTCCTCGGGCAGCTTCAGCTTCTCGGTTTCGATCCAGATCTCGCCCCCCCGAGGCATTGCGTCGCGCGCATTCACCACGAGGTTCATGATGACCTGCTCCAACTGTCGTTTGTCGGCACGGATCGGCGGCAGGCTCAGATCATGAGAAACCGTCAGCGTCACCTTCTCACCCACCAGCCGGTTCAGCAGATGCGACAGGTCAGACAGGGTGCCGCGCAGGTCGATCACCTTTGGCTTGAGCGTCTGCTTGCGCGAGAATGCCAACAATTGCCCCACCAGCGACGCCGCCCGGTTGGCGTTCTGGCTGATCTGATCGAGGTCCGCGTAGTCCGGGTCCCCCTTGTCGTGGCGCAGCATCAGCAGATCGCAATGCCCCGAAATCGCGGTCAGCAGGTTGTTGAAATCATGCGCGACGCCACCCGCAAGCTGCCCGATGGCCTGCATCTTTTGGCTCTGGACAAACTGCGCCTCAAGCGTCTTGAGCTGGGTTGCGTCCGAAATCACGCCGACCAGACCCGGCTGCCCATTCTCGACAACCCGGCTGAGCGTGATCTGCAAATATTTCTCCGGCTCGGCACGGCGCACTCGCATAACCTCGGGGCGGCGGTCAGCCCGCCCGGTTAGCGCATCGCGCACCCAATCCTCAATCGGGCGACCGAGCCCCTCGAATACATCGAAGAGCCGCGCATTCTCGGCGATCTGCCCTATGAGAGCCCGCGCAGCCAGATTCGCGGCCGAAATACGCCCCTCTGCGTCAAGGCGCATGAGCGCGACCGGGAGGCTCTCGAAGGCCGTTAGATCGTCAGTCGTGCGGGCGGATGCGACCGGCACGAGGTAGATCTCGCGCCGCCCCGCGCCAAGATCTATCTCGGCGATCACACAGCGCAAGGGGCCATCCACGGAAGGGATCACCCGCTCCTCTCCCCCAACCAGGGGCATCTCGGAGATCTGCTCAATCGTTGAATGGCGCGCGCCAATCAGGTGCCGCAGGGCCTCGTTCATGAACAGAATTGTGCCCGACCGTGAGACGGTCATCATCGGCAGCCGCGTAACCTCAGGGCCGCGTGTCCCGCCGGTCTCTGCATACTCCTCGATACGCCACAAAAGGACGTCGTCACCCGTGCAATGCACCGAGATCCGCATCAGCCCCTTGCGGGTCGCAACCTCTTCCTGAGCGGAGCCAAGCGCGTAAGCCCTGCCCTGTAGCCGCAGCAGGACCGAGCGCGGCTCGGCAAACAGCTCTCCGAGCGTGCTGGCCAGCGTCAGCTTTTCGCGTGGGCCAAAGCGCTCCATCGCGGCGCGATTTTGCATCTGCACGGCACCGCTGCGGTCGGTGGCGAAACTGGCCACCGCATCATGGGTGATAAGATCCGCAAGCCGCCGCAATTCCTGCGCCTGAATATACCGGGACAGGACGCGCGCACCGGTGACAAGCGACGCCAGAACCAGAAACGCCCCGGAGATCGATAGCATCACCGTCAGCGCGACGCGGTCGGTCACACTGAATGCAGCCACGCCGACCAAAACGCTCATGAGCAGCAGGATCGGCGCACTTGCAGCCAGCGCCTCGGCGGTTTTCAAGAGGGACTGCTGAGGCCGTTCGAGCTGCACCAACGTCTTTCCTTTCAGATTCGCTTTCCCGCATTCGGCAGCAAAACGCTTAACGCCCTGTTAAGGGCATCAAGGACACAACCTGAAGGTGCGTTAATCTGTCACTCGGCCCGACGCAAGACTGACGCAAAGAACCCGTCGGCACCATCCAGCGGGGTCAGCGCAAGCCGCGCGTCCTCGGCCCAACCGGTTTCCGCCAGGAATGCTGCCACTTGTCGTTCGTTCTCATCAGCCAGAAGCGAGCAAGTCATATAGGCCAGCGCCCCGCCAGGCGCCACGAGGGTGCGTGCGATCGACAGGATCTCTCTCTGAATCCGCGTGAGTTCTTCCAAGCGATCAGGCGTAAGCGCCCATTTCGCCTCGGGTGTCCGCCGCCATGTGCCAGAGCCCGAGCACGGCGCGTCCACCACCACAAGATCATAGGGACCGCCGGGCTGGCCCGGTTTCCGCAGACCGATCCGGGCACCCGCCCGCGCGGCCCGGGCGGGAATATCGCGCATGCGCCCCGCGTCGATATCATGCGCGAAAATGGCTACCTCGGGCGCACGCGCGGCCAGCGCAAGCGCCTTGCCCCCGCCGCCCGCGCAGTAGTCCAGCACACGCATTCCGGGAGCGATGGGCAGAACCGAGGCAATCGCCTGCGAGGCCGCATCCTGCAACTCGATGATGCCTGACTGGTAAGCACGGCTGCCGCTGATCTTGCGCTCGCCCTGCACAACCTCCAGCGCCGTGGCGGCAAGCGGATGGCTGCGCGCGACGATCCCGTCCTCAGCCAGCATGGAGATCGCCAGCGCGGGGTCCGCCTTGGCAAGGTTCACGCGCAGAAACACCGGCGCGCGGCTCTGCATCGCCGCGACGATCGGCGCGGCCTTCTCAGCCTGGCTTTCCTCAAGGGCAGGACGCAGCCAGGCGGGCCAGTCGAGCCAAGCATCAGCGGGGTCTACAGGCACGGCCTCGGACGCGGTTAACGGCGCGGGGGCGAAACGTTCGCCGGAAAAGATTCTTTTAAGATCAAGGCATTCCGCGCGTGCTAGACCGATCATCAGACCGCGTCCGCTCAGCCCACCGCCCAGATGCGCCAAAGACCCGCGGCGGCGCAAAGCCTCGTAAACGTGGTCGCGGATCGCCGCGCGGTCGCCCGAACCCGCGAACCGATGCGCGCGCGCCCAGTTGGTCAGAACCTGCTCAGCGGGAGAGCCCGCAAGCGTCTGATCCAGAATTTCGATAGCGGCCTGAATGCGAGCAGCGGGGGTCATGGCGTCTCCTTCGCGGCCCTCCTAACGCCACAACCGTTAAGGGTCGAGCGATTCGAGGCCATGTAAACGCCGGGATGCAAACGCCACATCGCCATCATTCCGCCACATTTTCGCGGTCACGAGACCGTCATATTGCCTCCGCTCGGCCCAAAATCCCGCAAAAAAATTGCTCCCGTCAAAAACGCCACTTGCTGCCCAAAATCCCGCCATCTTTTGGCCACATGTTTTCGGGAAATTTACCACACGGCACAAAGCCATCCTTATGACCTTAGGCGAATTCATGTTCAGACGCCTCAATATCCGCAGCTTCTTGCACCGTGACGAAGGCTCGGCTTCGATCGAGGCCGTCCTGTGGTTGCCGCTGTTTGTCTACATGCTCTGCCTGATCGTCGATGCTTCGATGGTATTCCATACGCACTCGCGGATTCTGGGTGTGATTCAGGACATCAATCGTTCCCTCGCGCTCGGGCGCATTACGGACATGTCTGTTGCTGAAAACACCGTAAAGGCGCGGTTGGCGAACTATGGATCGACCGTCAGCGTAACGAGCAAGGAGCAAGACGGGGTATTCAGCACGACCGTCAGCATTCCTTTCCGCAACGTTCAAGTTCTGGGCGTTCTGCCCTCATCCATTGCTCCCAACCTGACCGTAGCGGCCTATCAATATAGGGAGAAATGAGCAATGCAGCGGTTCATTGCGCAGTTCAGAAAGGAAGACGGCGCGCTGAGCTTGCTTGCCATCTTCTGGATGTCGATCTTCATTGTCGTTGGCGGCCTCAGCCTTGACGTGGCGAATGTCTATCGCGCACGAACGGTTCTTCAGGAAACTGTGGATAGCGCCGCTCTTGGCGGCCTGTACATGCGCAACACGATGGATGCACAGAGCGCGACCAACAAGGCACTGGCGATCGCAAACATGAACCTGGGTACGATGGATCCGGGCTCGGTGCTTGAGGCCGATGTCACTTTCGGCCGTTGGAACGAAGAAACGCTCGTCTTTACGCCCGATATTACCTCGCGCAGCGCGGTCCGCGTATCTGCGGGGCGGCTCAAGTCGCGCGGCAACCAACTCCCGACCTATTTGATGCGCATCATCGGCCGCAGCTATTGGGACGTGGCGACCTATGCCATTGCCGAGACCTATCGCCCGAAGTGCCTGACCGAGGGCTGGATCGCCGACGGTCAACTGGACCTGCAGTCGAACAACCTGTTCTCGAACGGCTTCTGCCTGCATTCGAACACCGGGATCTCGATCAACCAGAACAACGAATTCGAAAGCGGCACCATCGTGTCGATGCCAAGCCTTGATCTGCTCGACGGTCCGAACTCGATGTTCGAGAAGAACGAAGGCCTGGCCGAGGCCCTGCGCGAGAACTTCTACCAGATCCGCATCCTGTCCCGCATCGACGAGATCATCGCGGATATGTCGAGCGAATCCGCCGAGCGCCTGCCTGACTACATCAAGGAACCGGGCAAGAAATATCTGATCGGCAGTAATGTCCCCACAAGCACCTTCGTTGCCGGCAATGTCTACGACCTGTATTGCAGCAAGAGCAACGGGGTGAATATCGACGGCCCGCTGATCAAGGAAGTTGTCATTATCGCGCATTGCCCTGTGCAGTTCAGCTCCGGTGCCGCACTTGAAGACGTGGTTCTGGTCAACACCTCGACCGACAACCAAAGCATCTACGCCCCGTCGAATCTTCGCATTGGCAAGAAAGACGGTTGTGCTGAAGGCGGCGGCGCGCAAATCGTCACCAAGGGCGGGTTCAAGGTCGCCTCCGGTCTCTCGATGTATGGCGGCCAGATCATCGCCAAAGGTGACGTGATCTTCGAGGCCAACGAGAATGGCGTGAATGGTTCCTCGATCATCTCGGGCGGCAAGATCGACGCCACCTCGAACTCCTCTGCCGGTTACTGCGGTACGGGTATGGAAGACAATTTCGAGCTGGATTACTTCCGCCTCGTTGAGTGATCAAACCCCGAGAAAGCTATCAGGCCCCGGCGACCATGCCGGGGCCTTTTCATTTGCGACTCTCGCAAGGCAACACGCGCGCCGGTTTTCCTTCGCACGCTTGAGCGCCCTTCGGCTGGAGCGTCATCCTGACAAAAGAAAACCCCCGGCGGATCGCGCCGGGGGTTCTGGGACTTGCTTGGCGAAAACAATCAGCCGATGCGATAGTTCGGGCTTTCGCGCGTGATCTGCACATCGTGGACGTGGCTTTCCTTGAGGCCCGCGCCGGTGATCCGCACGAACTCGCAGCCGCCACGCATGCCGGCCACGGTGCCGTGCCCGGTGTAACCCATGGCTGCGCGCAGGCCGCCCACCATCTGGTGCAGAACCGCCGCGACAGAACCCTTGTAAGGCACCTGCCCCTCGATGCCCTCGGGCACCAACTTGTCCGAGGCCGCGTCCTTCTGGAAGTAGCGGTCGGCCGAGCCGCGCGCCATGGCGCCCAGGCTGCCCATGCCACGGTAGGATTTATACGAGCGACCCTGGTACAGGATCACCTCGCCCGGGCTTTCATCGGTGCCCGCGATGGCCGAGCCGACCATGGCGCAGCTAGCACCCGCCGCGATCGCCTTGGCGAAATCGCCCGAGAACTTGATGCCGCCATCCGCGATGATCGGCGTCTCGCCCGCGCCCGAGCAGGCATCCATGATCGCCGTCAGCTGCGGCACGCCCACGCCCGCCACGATCCGCGTGGTGCAGATCGAGCCGGGGCCAATGCCCACCTTGACCGCATCCGCGCCAGAACCGATCAGCGCGCGCGTGGCCTCGCCGGTGGCGACGTTGCCCGCGACGACCTGAACGGTCGAGTTGAACTTCTTCACGCGCTCGACGGCCTTGGCGACGCCTTCCGAGTGGCCATGCGCCGTGTCGATCACGATCAGGTCGCAGCCCGCCTCGATCAGGGCGCAGCTACGCTCATAGCCCGCGTCGCCCACGGTCGAGGCTGCGGCGGCGCGCAGGCGGCCCATCTCGTCTTTACAGGCGAGCGGGTGCAGCACCGACTTCTCGCTGTCTTTGAGCGTCAGAAGACCGGTCAGCTTGCCCTCAGCGTTCACCACCAGCAGCTTCTCGATCCGGCGCGCCTTCATCAGTTGCATCGCTTCCTGACGGTCGGCGGGCTCGCGCAGGATGGCCAGGTTATCGGCCGTCATCATGGCGCGCACCGGCGTACGATCATCCGAAGCAAAACGCATATCACGGTTAGTGACGATACCGACGACGCGGCCAGCAGCATCCACAACCGGGAAGCCCGAGACGTTGAAGCGCTCGACCAGCGCCTTGGCGTCGGCCAGCGTCTGATCAGGCGTCAGGGTGATCGGATTGTAGACGATACCGGATTCAAAGCGCTTCACGCGGCTGACCTCGGCGGCCTGCTGCTCGACGCTCAGGTTGCGGTGGATCACCCCCATGCCGCCCGCCTGCGCCATGGCAATCGCCATCTTGGCCTCGGTCACGGTATCCATCGCCGAGGACAGAAGCGGGATGTTCAGACGGATCGCCTTCGTCACAAATGTGGAGACATCGGCCTCCGACGGCAGCACCGAAGATGCGGCCGGAACGAGGAGCACGTCGTCAAAGGTGAGAGCCTCACGAATCTGCATGGGAAGCCTCCTTGGCAGGGCACGTTTGGCACGCCCCTGTTTCATGGCTGGCCGCGCTTTGCAAGCCCCTCAGGCGATGGCGGCGTTGGTTTTCACGGCAAGTTGCCCCTTGGCCCAGAGTTTCAGGATCTTGGCCGCGATAGGGATGATAAGCAGCGTGGCCGCGATCAGCATGAGCGCGCCGGGCAGACGCCACACACCGCCCACCGCCAGCCAGCAATTGGCCGTCGCGGCGACCGGGAAGGTCAAGGCCCCCCACATCGGCGAAAACCCGGATTCAAGCAGCCAGCGCGCCTTGACCACCATCACCGCCAGCAAAACCGCCGAAATGATCGCGAAAGCCTGCGCGAGGTTCGTAGCCCCCATGCCCGCCGCCACAGTGCCAAAGAGCGCCGCAGGCGAGAGGTGAATGGCCAGAAGCGGGCGCAGCGGCGCGGGAACGCTTTCACGCTGGAACTGGCGCGCCGAGGCCGCCCAGATCGCCACCCCGGCCACAAGTGCCACGACAAACAGCACCTTGCCAAGCTGAGGCAGGCCAAGGCTTTGCGCGACCATCGCGCCGACGATCCAACCCGTGAAGGTCAGATGCCACACCGGGCTCACACGGCGCTGCTCGGCCGGGCCTTTCGCGAAGGTCCAGATGACAGCGATATTGAACAGCAGGTGAATCCCCAACCCCAGAAGCAGGATCGGCCGCGCCTCGCTTGGCGCCAGGGGGCCGATGGCGGCGGCGAGCAGGTAAAGGCTCAGAACACCCGCAGCCAGACCGGCGCGGCCGGGCAGGATGCGCAGATCCTCCAGCACCACGGCCGGGCGGCGCGCGAACTTGACGACATAGGTCAGCACGGCGAACAACGCCAGCAGGGTGATCGCCCCGATGAACATGTCGGAAAGGCCCGTCGGCAGGGCAAACTCGCCCTCGCCCCGGCGCCACGCTAGCGCCAGCCCCAAGAGCCCCAGGACGGGCGGGAAGATCGCCGGAGGCGTGCGCCGCCAAAGACCTTTCGGTGTCGGGGTGGGTGCCTTGAATGCCATCGTTTCGTCCTCGTCCGCGAATTGACTACAGCAGGGCTAGCAGCCCCGCACGCGCCGTTGCAAGATGCTCATGCACGGCTTGGCCGGGAAATGACAGGAGACAATATGGCGCGGCATTCATACGAGACGGGGCGTCTCAACCTGCCCTTCGTCGGCATCGCAACCTTCGGCAAGCGCCCCTATGTCGAGGACTGGAGCAAGATCGATGCAGATATTGCCATCCTCGGCGCGCCCTTCGACTTTGGCACCCAGTTTCGGTCCGGGGCACGGTTCGGGCCGCGCTCGGTGCGCGAGGCCTCGACGCTGTTTTCATTTGGCCATGCAGGCGCCTATGACCATGAGGACGACGCCGTCTATCTGGGCGGCGATGTGCGCATCGTGGATATCGGCGACGCCGACATCGTCCATACTGACACCGAAACGAGCCACGCCAATATCGAGGCTGGCGTGCGCGCGATCCTCAAGGCGGGCGCCCTGCCCGTGGTGATCGGCGGCGATCACTCGATCAACATTCCGTGCATCCGGGCCTTCGACGAGACCTGTGCCAAGGACGGCCCGATCCACATCGTCCAAATCGACGCGCATCTGGATTTTGTCGATGTGCGCCACGGGGTGCGGCACGGACACGGCAACCCGATGCGCCGCGCGGCCGAGAAGGACTTCGTCTCGGGCATCACCGCGCTTGGCATCCGCAATGTCAGCTCAACCACGCAAGACGGATACGAGGCCGCCCGCGCCATGGGTGACGATATCCTCTCGGTGCGGCAGGTACGCCGTCTGGGCACCGAAGGCGTGCTGTCGCGCATCCCCAAGGGCGCGCGCATCTATGTCACCATCGACATCGACGGTTTCGACCCCTCGATCGCGCCAGGTACCGGAACGCCATCGCATGGCGGGTTCCTTTACTATGAGGTGCTGGAAATCCTGCAAGGCATCGCGCGCGAGCATGACGTCGTCGGCATTGACCTGGTCGAGGTGGCGCCTGACTACGACCCCGCCGGCTCGACCCCGATCCTGGCCGCTCAGGTGCTGCTAAACTTCCTCGGCTTCATCTTTCACGAACGCGCCAAGCGCGCCTGACCGGGCATGACAAGGCAGGTGGCGCCGAGGGCGCGCGCCACCGCCCCTGTTCCCAGCTTGAACCGCATCAGGTCTGCGCCCTCCTCAGAGTTCACATCGCCCAGATCGAGAGATTGCACACCTTGCCCGCGCAGGATCTCGGCCGCGCGCCAAAGCAGCAGGTTATGCGCGTGGTGGCTGCGCCCCTCGGGGCCAGTCCAGCCGATGTGATAGCTTGCCATCGCTCCGTGGCGCAGATAGATCATCCCGGCGATCGGCGCGCCCCGTAGCGTCGCTTTGAGCGCGAGCAGCCCACCCGTTTCGGCCCTGCCCCAGCCCTGCGCAAAATCACCTGGCAGCCCTCGGTAGCCGCGGGCGCGACGCTGAGCGGCCTCCGCTGCAATCAGCCAATCCGGCGCCCGGTCTATCTCCACCCTCAGAGCAGAGCGCTCCGCGACGGCCAAGCGGTTGCGCCACTTCCCCGCCAGCCCCGCGCGCAGAGTTCCGGCGTCTGGCACCAGATCCCAGATCGCATGGTGGCGCGGCGTGACAAGCGGGAAAAGGCCCCGGCCCTCGCAGGCAACCTCTGGCGTGGCGATCAGCGCCCCGCGTAGCGCGCGAGCCAGCACCCGGAGCACCGGCCTGACCGACGCGCCGGGCGCAAGCACGGGGCCGCGGCCGAGCAGCCAGAACCCGCCGCGCCCGATTACCTGCGCCAGCCCGATCCGTTGCGACCCAATCAACACTTCGCACCGGCGTACCCGACGCCCTTTCAGTGCCGCGATCTCTCCATAGGTCCAGTGCTGCTGCAAGGCGCCGCCGCCGAGGGCGTCTACCTCGTGGCCCCAAGCCAGCGGCCCCAGTTTCGTGTCGACGATGGCAAGATTTTCCATAGCCGCGTTAAGCCATGATTCACCTAACACGCGCTTAATGACCGAAACGAAACGGAGAGAGCATGGTCCGAAAATGCAGGCTGCCGATCCCTCGCCCACGCTACACGATCTGGGTTCCTGTGCTGCTGTCGGGCACGCTTTCGGTGCTCTGGATGGCAGGTCTGGGAATCACTTCGATGATCCGTTAAGCCGCGCCGCGCACCGAAGCGTGGCACTTGTGCCACGTGACGTCGGGGCACCCCCCGGGCACCGAAAAGTGCGACGCCACGTCACTGCCCAGACCGAAATAATTCACGTTAACGTCATGCTAGCTTCACTGAAAAAACAAGAAGCAAGCACGTAGGGAAGAGGTAGAAATGGGACGTGTCTTACTATCGGCCAGCGCCGTGGCCTTGTGCGCCAGCGCGGTCAATGCAGGGGGGATCGAGAGATCCGCACAGTCGGTGGCTCTCCTCTTTGAAGAGGGGAATTACATCGAATTCAACATGGGCCGCGTGAAGCCAGAAGTGTCGGGAACGCAGATGTTTCCGTATCCGAGCGCAGCTTTTGTTGGCGCAGATTCCGGCGACATGACGGAAAACTATAATACCTACAGCCTGGGCCTGAAGCTGAAGGTCAACGAGAAGCTCGACTTCGCCCTGATCGTGGACGAGCCGATTGGCGCCGACGTCTCCTATCCGATGACGGGTTACCTCTACGGGGGCTCGACGGCTGATGTGAACGCGCTCGCGACGACGGCGCTGCTGCGCTACAGGTTGCCGAACAACTTCAGCGTTATCGGCGGTGTACGCGCGATCAAGACCAGTGGTCGGGTCCATCTGTTCACTGGCTACGACATGCAGACCTCGAGCGAGACCGACTTCGGCTACGTTGTCGGCGTTGCATGGGAAAAGCCCGAGATCGCGGCTCGTATCGCCCTGACCTACAATTCGGCCGTCAGCCACAAGTTCGACGCGACCGAGGTCGCCGGCGGCTTCACTTTCGACACCGAGTTCGAGACCGATATCCCGCAATCGATCCTGCTTGAGGGTCAGACCGGCATCGCGAAAGACACGCTGGTGTTCGGCTCGGTTCGCTGGGTTGACTGGAGTGCCTTCGACATCTCGCCCTACATGTATACCAACGCACCTTCGAACCACTTCAAGGACGCGCTGGTATCCTACGAGGACGACACGATCACCTACACTCTGGGTGTCGGGCGCCGCTTCAACCAGAACTGGTCGGGTGCTGTCTTCGTCAGCCATGAAGCTGGCACGGGCGGATACGCAGGCAACCTTGGCCCAACCGATGGCGCAACCGCGCTTGGCCTTGCCGCCACCTACACGCGCGACAACCTCAAGATCACCGGTGGCGTGCGCTATGTCATGATCGGCGACACCAAGACCGAGGTTCCCTCGGCATTCCTTGGCGGGCAATGCCCCAACCAGGACTGCGGCACCTTCGCAGAGTTCGAGGACAACACAGCCGTCGCCTTTGGCCTTCGCGTGGGCTACTCGTTCTAAGTCGTCGCGCTTCCAAGAATCCGCAAACACCCCGCCATCGTGCGGGGTGTTTCTTTTCGCAGGTTTCGGGTGGTGAAAGCCTCTGACCAAAGGTAGCGTCGCGCCATGAACCAGAGCCTGTCCCAAACCCGTATCTCGCTGCTTGCCTGGATCCTCCTGGGGGCGCTTGCCCTGATCTGGGGGACATCGTTCCTTTCCAATCGCGCGGCACTTGCGGGCGCGGGCGTGCTGACGGTCGTCACCTTCCGGGTGGCCCTGGGGGCGGCGGTGCTATGGGCCTGGGTTCTCTATCGACGCCTGCCCGTACCGAACGACCGGCGTATCCTGACACGTTTCGTGATCATGGGGGCGTTGAACAATGCCATACCGTTCAGCCTGATCGTTTGGGGGCAAAAGCACATCGACTCGGGGCTGGCCTCGATCCTGAATGCCTCGACCGCAATCTTCGGCGTGGTGATCGCGGCGGCGGTCTTTGCGGATGAGCGACTGACCAGCGCCAGGGCCCTAGGGGCTCTGATCGGCTTCGCCGGGGTGGTTCTGGCGATCGGACCGGACGCGCTCGCGGGCTTTGACCTTGCCTCGGCGGGCCAGATGGCGGTGATCGGCGCCTCGATCGCCTACGGCTTCGCGGGCGCCTACGCGCGCCACGCCACGCGCGGACTGGCCCCCGAGGTCGCCGCAGCCGGAATGCTGAGCGGCGCGACCCTCTGGATGGTGCCCGCCATGCTGACCATTGAGGGCGTTCCGAATTTTGACTGGGCACCCTCGGTCTGGGTCGGTCTGATCTGGCTCGCGGCCGGGTGCTCGGCGCTGGCCTATATCCTCTACTACCGGATCCTCGCGCTTGCGGGATCGGGCAACCTGCTTTTGGTAACGCTGCTGATCCCGCCGGTCGCCATCGTCGCGGGCGCGCTGGTCTATGGCGAGAGGGTCGGCCTTAACGCCTTGGCCGGGTTTGGCCTGCTGGCGGTGGGGCTTGTCGTGCTCAACCGCACCAAAACCCCGTGACGGCGGCGGCGGGCCGCGCTAAACCGGGCCAAAGCAAGGGGACCGGGATGATTTATTCCAATCGCGCAGAATGGTTGGCGGCAAGCCAGAAGCGAGTGCTGCTGTTCGGCATGTCGGGTCTGGGCAAGACCTATCTCTCGGCCATGCTGCGCGGCACGGGTTGGTTCCACTACTCGGTCGATTACCGGATCGGCACGCGCTACATGGGCGAATTCATCGCCGACAACTTCAAGCGCGAGGCGATGAAAAGCCCCTTCCTGCGCGAGCTGCTGCTGACCGACAGCGTCTATATCGCCTCGAACATCACCTTCGATAATCTCGCGCCGCTGTCCACCTATCTCGGCAAGCCCGGCTCCGAGGCCAAGGGCGGATTGCCGTTCGAGGAATACATGCGTCGCCAGAACCAGCACCGTGCCGCCGAAAAGGCCGCGCTGCTCGACACGGTGCATTTCGTCCGCCGCGCCCGTGAGATCTACGGCATCACCAGTTTCGTCTGCGACTCCGGCGGCTCGATCTGCGAGGTGGTGGACCCCACCGACCCGGCCGACCCGATCCTGCGCGCCCTGTCCGAAAACTTCCTCATGGTCTGGATCGAGGGATCCGAGGCCCATACAGAGGAACTGGTGCGCCGCTTCGACCGCGCGCCGAAACCGATGTATTACCAGCCCGAATTCCTTGAGCGGAAATGGGTGCAATACCGCGTCGAGCGCGGCCTGAAGGAAGACGAGGTCAACCCCGACGATTTCGTGCGCTGGACCTATCGGCAGGCGCTCCAACACCGCCAGCCCCGCTACGCCGCCATGGCCGAGCACTGGGGCGTCAAGGTCAAGGCAGAAGACGTGGCCCTTGTCCGCGACGAGAAAGACTTTACATCGCTGATCGCAGCGGCACTTCCCGCCTAAGATCGAACGCCAACCCAAACTGACCAACCCCGGCCAGCAGGACCCCGGAGAGACCCATGCCCATCACCCTACCCGAGACGCTTCCCGCCTTCGACATCCTCTCGAAGGAAGGCGTCATGGTGATGTCGCCCGGGCGCGCGGCAATGCAGGACATCCGTCCGATCCGCATCGCGCTGCTGAACCTGATGCCCAAGAAAATCCAGACCGAGAACCAGTTCGCCCGGCTGATCGGTGCGACGCCCCTGCAGATCGACTTCCAGCTGATCCGTATGACCGAGCATCAGACCAGGAACACCGCCGCCGAGCATATGGAGGCCTTCTATCGCCCCTTCGCCGAGGTCGAGGCCTCGGGCGAGAAGTTCGACGGGCTGATCATCACCGGCGCCCCGATCGAGCACCTGCCCTTTGAGGAGGTGACCTATTGGGACGAGTTGACGCGGATCTTCGACTGGACGCAGAGCCATGTCTTTTCCACCTTCGGCGTGTGCTGGGGCGGCATGGCGATGGCGCACTACTTCCACGGCGTGCACAAGCACATCCTTGATCACAAGGCCTTCGGCTGCTTCCGGCACCGCAACCTGTCGCCCGCCTCGCCCTATCTGCGCGGATTCTCGGACGATGTGCTGATCCCGGTCAGCCGCTGGACCGAGATGCACCAGGACGAGATCGACGCTACGGGCCTCAAGACGCTGATCGCCTCGGATGAGACAGGCCCCTGCCTCGTGGAGGACAGCTGCCACCGCGCGCTCTATATCTTCAACCACCTCGAATATGACTCGGGCACGCTGAAGGAAGAGTATGACCGCGACGTCTCGGCGGGGAAACCGATCAACGTTCCGGCCAATTACTACCCGGACGATGACCCCGCGCGCGTGCCGACCAACCGGTGGCGCAGCCACGCGCATCTGCTCTATGGCAACTGGATCAATGAGATCTATCAGGGCACACCCTACGACCTCATGCAGATCGGGGCGTGAGACCACAGATTTCTGCCTTCGGGCCGCGATGAATTGTGGCAAAATTGTGAAACTGTCCTATACTGGTCAGACAGACTGCCCAGTAATGCGTTGCCGCTAACCTGGAAGCAGCCGGGTCAAGAAGCCGGGTGCTAGCTGCCCGAAGCCCCTGAACCAGGCTTCGTCACCCGGGACCACTGTGTGACCGGCTTCAGGGGCGGGCTTGACCCCACCACCAGGCCCGCCCTCTATTCTCAGACACCGCTGTCGATCGGCTCGAAGGCCGCTGCGCGCGCACGGCGCCAGCGCTTGAGGTAACCGAACCGTTCATCATCCTCGCGCAGCAGGAAGCCCTCCGGCATGTAGGGATAGACCTCGTCGGCGACGACCATCTCGCCGTCCTTTTCGCGCATCAGGAAGTGGTGCGGAAGGAAGCCACCGGGATGCTCAAGGCCAGCGGCGCCGGTCATCTCGGCCAGTGCCTTCATCGTGTTGCCGTGGAAATTGGCGACACGCTCGGCCTTGTCGGGCACAACCAGCGCCCGTGCGCGCATCTTGTCTTGCGTCGCCACGCCCACCGGGCAGCGATTGGTATGGCAAGCCTGCGCCTGGATACAGCCGATGGCGAACATGAAGCCACGAGCCGAATTCGCCCAGTCGGCCCCAAGCGCCAGCACGCGCGCGATGTCGAACGCGGTGACCAGCTTGCCGCTGGCGCCGATCTTGATGCGTTCGCGCAGGCCCGCGCCGCGCAGCGTGTTGTGGGCGAAAGTCAGCCCCTCGACCAGCGGCATCCCCATGTGGTTGGCGAATTCCAGCGGGGCAGCGCCGGTGCCGCCCTCCTTGCCGTCGACCACGATGAAATCGGGGGTGATGCCGGTTTCCAGCATCGCCTTGACCATGCACATGAACTCGCGCCGGTGGCCGATGCACAGCTTGAAGCCCACTGGTTTACCACCCGACAACTCGCGCAGTTGCGCGATGAACTGCATCATCTCGAGCGGGGTCGAGAAGGCCGAATGCGAGGCGGGCGAGATGCAATCCACCCCCATCGGCACGCCGCGGGCCTCGGCGATTTCCGGGCTGATCTTGGCGGCGGGCAGCATCCCGCCATGACCGGGCTTGGCGCCCTGGCTCAGCTTGATCTCGATCATCTTGACCTGCGGATCGGCCGCGGTCTCAGCGAACTTCTCGGGGCTGAACGCGCCCGCAGCATCACGGCAACCGAAGTAGCCCGAGCCGACCTCATAGATCAGATCGCCGCCGCCGGTGCGGTGATAGCGCGAAATACCGCCCTCGCCCGTGTCATGCGCGAATTTGCCTGCCTTGGCGCCACGGTTCAGCGCCTCGATGGCGTTCGACGAAAGTGCGCCGAAGCTCATGGCCGAGATGTTGTAGATCGAGGCCGAATAGGGCTGCTTGCAGTCCGGCCCGCCGATGGTGACGCGGAAGTTCGTGTCGGTGATGTGCTTGGGCCGCACCGAATGCGTCAGCCACTGATAGCCGGAATCGTAGACCCGCATCCGGGTGCCGAAGGGGCGCTTGTCCTCGACGTTCTTGGCGCGCTGGTAGACGATGGTGCGCAGCTCGCGCGAGAAAGGTTCTTCGTCCTGGTCGCTCTCGATCAGGTACTGGCGGATCTCGGGGCGGATACTCTCAAACATATAGCGCATGTGGCCAAGGATCGGGTAGTTACGCAGAACCGCACGGCGCGTCTGGATCAAGTCGAAGATGCCCACGACACCGAGAGCGCCGAAGATCAGCGCGGGAACCCAGAACCACGCCGAAAGCACAAGCCCGACCAGCGAAAGCGCGGCGAGCAGAAAACAAAGCCCAAGAGGGGTGAAGCGGGAATAGGGAGTGGACATGCCGTTACCTTGCCAGCGCCGTCACGCGGCGCGACCGCACGGACAGCTCGTGTTCCTGTTAAAGTCAGGATGACGCGGTAGGCGCGCCCTGTCGAGCCAGCGAAATGCTCAAATTTCGGGCAAAACCCCTCAAAACGGTGGGGTTTTCGGTGATTATCGCGCGCTGCGGCGGTTGAAGCGCAGCGAGGACAGCAACGACAGGCCGATGAAAGCTGCCCCGATCAGGCCGGTCGCGACCTCGGGAATATGCCACAGCGTCTGCGCGAACATGATCCCCGAAAGGATCAGGATCGACCAGAACGCGCCATGTTCGAGGTAGCGAAACTCCGCCAGCGTGTTCTTCTCGACCAGCATAATCGTCATCGAGCGCACATACATCGCGCCAATGCCAAGGCCGATGGCGATCAGGAAGAGGTTCTGCGTCAAGGCGAAGGCACCGATGACACCGTCGAAGCTGAACGAAGCGTCGAGTACCTCAAGGTAAAGGAAGGCGCCGATACCACCCTTCGCCGCTTCGCTGGCAAGCGAGGCGCGGTCGAGCACGTGCCCCAGCACCTCGACACCCAGGAAGGTCAAAAGCCCCGCGCAGGCGGCGAACAGAAACTCACCTTCGGTTCCGGGCGGAAGCACCCAGGTGAACAGCATGACCACGCTCAGGACGAGGCCGATTTCAAGCCCGCGGATCGAGGCACAGGCGCGCAGGCGCCGCTCCAGCGCGGCGATCCAGTCGACTTCCTTGCCTTCGTCGATGAAGTAGTTCAGCGCGACCATCATCAGGAACGCGCCGCCGAACGCAGCGATGGACACATGCGCCGAGCCGATGATGCGGGCGTATTCGGCGGGTTGCGTCGCCGCAAGCTTCACCGCCTCGATCGGGCCAATGCCGGCGGCAATCACCACGACCAGAAGCGGGAACAGGATCCGCATCCCGAAGACCGCGATCACGATACCCCAGGTCAGGAAGCGGTGCTGCCACTCGGGCGTCATCTGCTTGAGCTTGTTGGCGTTGACGATAGCGTTGTCGAAAGACAGCGAGATCTCAAGCACCGCGAGCACGGCTGCGATCACGAAGAAGGCGAACGTGCCGCTCAGCGTGCCCGAATAGGCCCAGCCGAGCCAGATCGCGAGTGCCAGGCCCAGTGCCGTGAAACCGAACGCCCAGGAAAAGTAATGTAGTGCGATGCGCATGATGTCCCCACTCGCCTCCGGGTCAGATAGGGGGTCGCAGGTTGGCCTGCAAGGTGGCGCCCCGAGGGAGTTTTGCGCGTGATTTCCGCGCAACAGATCCTAGAGCCCGGCGAGCGCAAGCCAGCCCTCGACCCGCGCGCGGTTCACGCCGAAGTCGTTCCCGCCGAACACCAGATGGGCACGCAGATGTACCCGGTCACCATCAATCCAGATGTTCGAAATATCCGGGAAACCCCAGACCGCCGAGCGTGTCACGAAGGTCAATAGGCCCTCTTCAACGCTGCCCTCCAGCAGTTCGGTGCGCGGGGTCAGTTCGGCCGCCTGGGCAAGGGCCACCAGCGCCGCGCGCGGCTCCGGCACCTGGCGCACGGCCTCGAATCCGCCGCGCATGGGCCAGTCGCCGGGTGCATTGGCGCTGTCCATCCGGTGATAGCGATCCGCCGGAAGCGGGGCCAGCCGCACCCAGACGGCAAAAGCCAGCACGGCGAGAACAAGGGCCGCCAGAACGAGGCGTAAGATCATGCCGTGCTCCGGCGCGTCCAACCGTAAAGCGCTATCAGCTCCATCGCGACATGCGCGCCCGCAATGGCGGTTGCCCCGGTCGTGTCATAGGGCGGCGAGACCTCGACGACATCGCCCCCGACCAGATTGATCCCTGCAAGCCCGCGCAAGATCGCCGCCGCCTGCCAACTCGCCAGCCCGCCCCAGACCGGCGTGCCAGTCCCCGGCGCGAAGGCCGGATCGAGGCAGTCGATATCGAAGGTCACATAGGTCGGCCGGTCACCCACGATCTCCTTGATCCGCGCGACCGTCTCATCGACGCCGCGCTGATGCACGAAGGGCGCGTCGAGAATATTCACCCCGAGCGTATCGGGATTGTCGGTGCGGATGCCAACCGAGACCGTCGTCGGCGCCTCGACGAGCCCCAGCTTGATCGCCTTGTAGAGGAACGTGCCGTGGTCGATCCGGCTCATGTCGTCATCGGCCCAGGTATCGGAATGGGCGTCGAACTGGATCAGCGCGACGGGGCCGAACTTCTCGGCATAGGCGCGCAGGATGGGCAGTGTGACGAAATGGTCGCCGCCAAGCGTCACCGTCCCCGCGCCCGCCGCCAGAATGTGCGCGATATGCGCCTGCACCCGGTCGGGGAACGAGGCCGTATGCGCGTAATCGAAGGCCACATCGCCGTAATCGACCACGCTCATCTCGCTCAGCGGATCATAGCCCCAGCCGTAAGGCGCATCGAAGGCTTGCAGGGTCGAGGCTTCGCGGATGGCGCGCGGCCCGAAGCGCGTGCCGGGGCGATGCGTGACCGCCTGATCGAAGGGCACGCCGGTAACGGCCAGATCGACCCCGGTCAGATCCTTGCTGTAACGGCGGCGCAGGAAGCTGGTCGCACCGGCGAAGGCGTTCTCATAAGCCAGCCCGCGCAGGTCCTGACGCGTGAACGCCATGTCGATCTCGTTCTTGGCATCTTCAAGCGCCATCGCACACCTCATCGTTTTGCCCTAGCTGACCCGAGCAAGCGCAAAGGTCAAGCCTTCCGCGGCGCTGTCTTAGCCACGGGCCGGTGGCGGAAAACCGCCAAGAGTCGCGTTTCATTTGGTGCATTTTCGATACCTGATCTAAGTCAAGTCCCGCGCCGCTGTTCTGTCGTAAACAGACCTATCCAGAGGACATTGCGATGCGACTGACCACACGAACGAACCTTGCCATGCGGACCCTGATGTTCTGCGCCGTGAACCCGGATCGCATCGTGCGCAAGCATGAGATCGCCGAGGCCTGCAACGCGTCCGAAAATCACCTGGCGCAGGTGGTCAATACGCTCGCTCAGCGCGGGTTCATCGAAACGCAGCGCGGCCGCTCGGGCGGGTTGCGACTGGCGCGCCCGATGGATCAGATCGGCGTGGGCGAGGTGCTGCGCGCCTTCGAGGCCACCCTGCCCTTCGCGGAATGCTTCGATCTGGAAACCAACACCTGCCCGCTGCACGAAGCCTGCATGTTCCGCGAGGCACTGCTGGAGGCACTCGAGGCATTCTATGCCACGATGGACCGCCGCACGCTCGCCGACCTGATCGAGGACAATGCGGCGTTGGAGCATCTTCTGCGCCTGCCCACGGCTCAGCCGATTTCGATTTGCGGAACGAGCCGCCGCTCGGGCGCCTCAGCCACGGCGGCTCAGGCGGCGCTCAACTAAGCGTATCGGGCATCGCGGCGTAGCAGCGCGGTCACATCCGCGCGAGGCCTTGCCAAACGCAATATCTGTTCTTGCCTAAACGAAGAACCAGTCGTATCTGGCGCCGCACTCCCGTTTTCAAACTGCCTAATAATTAGGCATGACGGGTTACTGAGGCTGATGATGCAACACGCGCAACAGATGGGCTCTGACAACCAGCAGAAGCCCGGAACCAAATCTGCCCCCCAGCAGCAGGGGCAATCCGGCACCACCGCCCAACAGGGTGGCGTGACCTTCAACGACTGGGCCTCGATCTAAGGCAGCTTGCCTGCGGGACAACAACGGGACACAGTAGCTTGTCCCCTTCGCTGATCCCGCCATGCCCAACCCTTTGACAGACATCAACGGTATCGGCCCCGCCACGGCGGAGGGTTTTCAGCGTGCGGGTATCCCCGACGCCGAGACCCTGCGCGAGATGGGCGCCGATGCCGCCTATCTGGCGTGGATGCGCGCCGGGAACCCTCCCCATTTCATCGGTTACTATGCGCTGGTCATGGCGCTTCAGGGCCGCCCCTGGAACGATTGCCGGGGCGCCGAGAAAGACGCCCTGCGCGAGCGTTTCGACGCGCTCAAGGCCGAGGCGCGCCAGCGCACCGCCGGAATTGACAAGGGCCACCTCCGGCTGGAGGCGGCCCTTGATGAGATCGGTGTGGGGTTGCGGCGTTAGCCGACCAGTTCCAGACCCGAGAAGAAGAACGCGATTTCGACCGCTGCGGTCTCCGGGGCGTCCGAACCGTGGACCGAGTTCTCGCCAACCGAGAGCGCGAATTCCTTGCGGATGGTGCCGTCAGCGGCCTGGGCCGGGTTGGTGGCGCCCATCACTTCGCGGTTCTTCGCGATCGCGCCTTCGCCTTCCAGCACCTGCACGACAACCGGCTCCGAAGCCATGAATTCGCACAGTTCGCCGTAGAAGGGGCGCTCTTTGTGGACTTCGTAGAACTTGCCGGCCTGCTCGAGGCTCAGCTTGATGCGCTTCTGCGCGACGATGCGCAGGCCCGCTTCTTCGAATTTGGCGTTGATCTTGCCGGTCAGGTTGCGGCGAGTCGCATCGGGCTTGATGATGCTGAGCGTGCGTTCGATAGCCATGAGGGGAGGCCCTTTCTGATACACTACCCGGCGAGATCACCGGGTCGGATTTTTGCTTCTGGCGCCTGCTAGCATGGGGTTTGGCGCTTGAAAACCCCCTGCCATGCGCAATTTCTATCGCCTTGATATGTCTTTTGCACGAAACCTGACCAAAATGTCGATCGGCGGAAAAAGCTGCGGCCGGATGTCGCGTTGCATATACCCGAGTTTTTAAGTCAGCTTTGCGCAAATCCTCAAGGAGCTCCCCATGAATATCCGCTTCGTGCTACCACTCGCCGCCGCCCTGATCGCCCCGCTTGCTCTGGCCGCGCAAGAGACTGTGGGGCCGAACGCCCTGCCCTTCACCTATGAGATGTTCGAGGCCTCGGTTCCCCATGTCGATATCGCGGTCTGCCCCGTTGACCTCGCCGCCGAGGGCCGCTTTTGCCGCGTCGCGCTATTCAACGACGCCTTCAATCTCTTCGTCTTCTCGGAAGAGGGCGAGCAGCCGATGGTGGGCTTCCACAGCTACGGCGCAGAACTGATGACGGGCCTGTTCGACTAACCACCGTTGACGGCGCAGTCGGGCTCGGGCATGGCTGGCCCATGCTCAAGATATCCGACATTTCCTATTCGATCGAAGGCCGCCCCCTGTTCGAGGGCGCCTCGGCCACCATTCCCGACGGCCACAAGGTGGGCCTTGTCGGCGCGAACGGCGCGGGCAAGACCACGCTTTTCCGCCTGATCCGGGGCGAGTTGGCGTTGGAGGGCGGCGAGATCTCGCTGCCCGCCCGCGCCCGCATCGGCGGCGTCGCGCAAGAGGTGCCCTCGTCCAACGTCAGCCTGATCGACACGGTGCTGGCCGCCGACACCGAACGCGCCACGCTGATGGCCGAAGCCGAGCACGCCTCAGACCCACACCGCATCGCCGAGATCCAGACCCGGCTGGCCGATATTGAAGCCTGGTCGGCCGAGGGCCGTGCCTCGGCGATCCTCAAGGGGCTTGGCTTTGACGCCGAGGCGCAGCGGCGCCCCTGCTCGGATTTCTCGGGCGGCTGGCGAATGCGCGTAGCGCTAGCGGGGGTGCTGTTCTCGCAGCCTGACCTTCTGTTGCTGGACGAACCGACGAACTACCTCGACCTCGAAGGCGCGCTCTGGCTGGAGCAATACCTTGCGCGCTATCCGCATACGGTCATTGTCATTTCGCACGACCGCGACCTTCTGAACCGGGCCGTGGGCGCGATCCTGCACCTCGAAAACCGTCGACTGACGCTTTATCAAGGCAGCTACGACACGTTTGCCCGCACCCGCGCCGAGCAGCGCGCCGTTCTGGTCGCCGAGGCGAAGAAGCAAGAGGCCCGCCGCGCCCACCTCCAAAGTTTCGTCGATCGCTTCAAGGCCAAGGCCAGCAAGGCCGTCCAGGCGCAGGCCCGCGTGAAGATGCTCGAAAAGATGGTGCCGATCACCGCGCCGGAAGAGGCCGCCAAGCAGGTCTTCACCTTCCCCACGCCCGAGCAGCTCTCGCCGCCGATCATCGCGATGGAGGGGGCGGCCGTCGGCTATGGCGGCGCGCCGATCCTGCGCCGCCTAAGCCTGCGCATCGACCAGGATGACCGGATCGCCCTGTTAGGTCGCAATGGCGAGGGCAAATCGACCCTTTCGAAACTGCTTGCGGGCAAGTTGCAGGTCGAGGAAGGCGCGATCACCCGCTCGTCCAAGCTGCGGATCGGCTATTTCGCGCAGCATCAGGTGGATGAGTTGGACCTGAACGCCACGCCGCTCTTGCATCTTCAGCGCCTGCGCCCCGAAGAGCATCAATCCAGGCTGCGCGCAAGGCTGGCGGGGTTCGGCCTTGGCGCCGATCAGGCCGAGACGAATGTCGGCAAGCTCTCGGGCGGGCAGAAGGCGCGACTGTCGCTGCTGCTCGCGACGCTCGATGCGCCGCATCTGCTGATCCTCGACGAACCGACGAACCACCTCGACATTGAAAGCCGCGAGGCGCTGGTCGAGGCACTGACCGCATATACCGGCGCCGTCATCCTTGTCAGCCACGACATGCACCTGCTCAGCCTCGTGGCGGACCGGCTGTGGCTGGTCAAGGGCGGCGCGGTTCAGCCCTATGGCGGCGATCTAGAGCAATACCGCGCCGAATTGCTGGCGGGCGACCCGGCCGAGCGGCCCGCACCGAAAGCCAAGGACAAGCCCGCCAAGCCCTCGCGCGATGCGATCCTTGCCCTGCGTTCCGAGGCGCGCAAATGCGAAGAGCGTGTGAACAAGCTGTCGGAAATGCTTGGAAAACTTGATGAAAAGCTGGCAGATGCAGGGCTTTACGAAGCCGCGCGCGCGTCCGAGCGCGACAAGTGGTTGCTCAAACACGCGGAGGCGCGCGATGCGATGGTCCGCGCCGAAGAGCTATGGATCGAGGCGTTGGAGAAGCTTGAAGCCGCCGAGGCGATCTGAGCAAAAGACGACAGAAACGGGGGCTTTGGCCCCCGTCTTTTTTTTGTCACAAGAATTTATCCGAGAACTCTACTCAGGTATTGACGAAGCGCCATGAGTTGGGTTTAAGAGGCGCAATTCTGACTAAAGGAGTCACCAATGAACACGCGCATCTTCCTGGCCCTCTCGACCGCTCTGGTCGCCGCCCCCGCTCTCGCCGACGAGGTCAATGTCTATTCGCATCGTCAGCCCGAACTGGTGCAGCCGCTGTTCGATGCCTTCACCGCCGAAACCGGCATCAATGTGAACGTCGCCTTCGTCGAAAAGGGCATGGTCGAGCGCCTGGTCGCCGAGGGCAGCCGCTCGCCCGCCGACCTCGTGATGACCGTGGATATCGCGCGCCTCCAGCAGGTCGTGGAAGCCGGCGTGATCCAGCCCGTCGAAGACCCCGCACTTGAGGCCGCGGTCCCCGCCAGCTTCCGCGATCCGGCGAACCAATGGTTTGGTCTGACCAGCCGCGCCCGCATCGTCTATGCCAGCCGCGACCGCGTGGCCGATGGCGAGGTGACCACCTACGAAGATCTGGCCGACCCGAAGTGGAAAGGCCGCATCTGCACCCGCTCCTTCACCTCGGATTACAACGTGGCGCTGACCGCCGCCTATCTGGCCCATCACGGCACCGAGGCCACCACCGCCTGGCTCGAAGGCGTCAAGGCCAACCTCGCCAAGAAGCCCGAGGGCAATGACCGCAGCCAGGTCAAGTCGATCTGGGCAGGCGAATGCGACATCTCGCTTGGCAACACCTATTACATGGGCCAGATGGTCGCCGACCCCGAGCAGAAAGCCTGGGCGGACTCGGTCCGCATCGTCTTCCCGACCTTCGAGGGTCAGGGCACTCATATGAACATCTCGGGCGTGGCAATGACCAAGGCCGCACCGAACCGCGATAACGCGCTGAAACTGATGGAATTCCTGGCTTCGGATGAAGCTCAGGCGATCTACGCCGAGACCAACCACGAGTTCCCGGTCAAGGACGGCGTCAAGCGCTCGGCGCTGGTCGAAAGCTGGGGTGACTTCACCGCCGACCCGATCAACCTTGTCGACGTCTCGAACCTGCGCCCCGAAGCGCTGAAGCTGATCGAGGCTGTGAACTTCGACGGTTAATGCCTGAAAGGCCCCGGGAAACCGGGGCCTTTTTCTTCGCGCGGCGATCTCTGGACTTCGCCCGGCGGCTCGGACACTCTGCCCGAAAGGAGAGCCCCATGCCGCGCAAGATCATCATCGACACCGACCCCGGACAGGACGACGCCGTCGCCCTCCTTCTGGCGCTGGCGAGCCCTGAGCTGGAGGTTCTGGGCATCACCTGCGTGGCCGGAAACGTGCCGCTGGCGCTGACCACACGCAATGCGCGGGTCGTGTGCGAACTGGCCGGCAAGACCGAGGTCAAGATTTTCGCCGGCTGCGATCGCCCGATGCAGCGCGCCCTTGTCACCGCCGAGTATGTCCACGGCAAGACCGGGCTCGATGGGATCGCCCTGCCTGATCCGACCATGGCCCTACAGGATGCTCATGCCGTCGATTTCATCATCGAGACGCTGCGCGATCTCCCCGAAGGGAGCGTAACCCTGTGCCCTCTGGGGCCGCTGACGAACATCGCCACGGCCTTCACCCGCGCGCCGGATATCGTGCCGAAGGTGGCCGAGATCGTGCTGATGGGCGGCGCCTATTTCGAGGTTGGCAACACCACGCCCGCCGCCGAGTTCAACATTTACGTCGATCCGCAAGCTGCTGAGATCGTGTTCAAATCCGGCGTGCCTTTGGCGGTCATGCCGCTTGACGTCACGCACAAGGCGCTGACCACCCGCGCGCGGATCGAGGCCTTCCGCGCCCTTGGCACCCGCGTCGGCAATGCCGTCGCCAGTTGGACCGATTTCTTCGAGCGTTTCGACATGGCGAAATATGGCAGCCAGGGCGCGCCACTGCATGACCCCTGCGTGATCGCCTACCTTCTGAACCCCAACCTGTTCGAGGGCCGCCACATCAACGTCGAGATCGAGACCCGGTCCGAACTGACTATGGGCATGACCGTCGCCGACTGGTGGCGCGTGACGGACCGCCCGGCGAATGCGCTTTTCATGGGCTCGCTCGACGCCGAAGGGTTCTACACCCTGCTGATCGAACGCATTGGCCGCCTTTAGTCGGGCTGGCGCGGCGCGAAAGGCGCGCTATATCCGGGCGAAGGAGATGCGATGACCCTGCCCTTTGACAACAGTTATGCCCGCCTGCCCGAGCGGTTTTATGCACGCCAGGACCCCGTGCCGGTCAAGGCGCCAAGCCTTGCCGCGCTGAACCGCCCGCTTGCGGAACGGCTTGGGCTTGATGCCGATTGGCTTGCCAGCGCCGAAGGCATCGCCATGTTGGCCGGAAACACCATGCCGCCGGGCGCCGAGCCCTTGGCGCAGGCCTATGCCGGGCATCAATTCGGAGGATGGGTGCCGACTCTGGGCGACGGCCGCGCGATCCTGCTGGGTGAGGTTGTCGCGCCGGATGGCGCGCGTTTTGACATCCAGCTCAAGGGTGCAGGCCGAACGCCGTTTTCGCGTCGGGGCGACGGGCGCGCATGGATTGGCCCCGTTCTGCGCGAATACATCGTCAGCGAGGCTTTCGCCGCCCTTGGGATCCCGACGACACGGGCGCTTGCGGCCCTTACTACGGGCGAGGTCGTCGTGCGCGATGCAATGGGCCGCCCCGGCGCGATCCTTGCGCGCGTGGCCTCCAGCCATGTACGTGTTGGCACCTTCCAGTATTTTGCGGCGCGCGGCGACGAAGATGCGCTAATATCGCTCTGCAACTTTATGATTTCGCGCCACTATCCCAACGCGACAAGCCCGCTCGACCTGCTGAGCGACGTCGTCGCGGCGCAGGCAGATCTGGTGGCGCGCTGGATGTCCGTGGGGTTCATCCATGGCGTGATGAACACCGACAATATGGCGCTCTCGGGCGAGACGATCGACTTCGGCCCCTGCGCTTTCATGGATGATTACCACCCACAGACGGTCTTTTCCTCGATCGACCAATTCGGGCGCTATGCCTATGCCAACCAGCCGCAGATCGCGGCCTGGAACCTCGCGCAACTGGCAACCTGCCTGCTGCCCCTGATGGGAGAGCGTGACGCGGCCATCGAGGCCGCGACCGAGGCCGTGCATGGCTTCGCCCCGATCTACCAGGGCGCCTGGCTGCGCTATATGGGCGCGAAACTGGGCCTTTCCTCAGCAACCGAGGACGACCGGCCCCTGATCGAAGACCTGCTGAGCCGTATGGCGGTCGAGCGCGCCGATTTCACCCGCACCTTCCACGGGCTGCGCAGCGGAAAGGCGCGCGCCGAGTTCATCGACCCCGCCGCCTTCGACACATGGGCACCCGCCTGGCAAGCCCGCCTTGCGCGCGAGGAAACGCCCACGGCGACCATGGCTGCCGCGAACCCGGTGCGCATCCCGCGCAATCACCGCATCGAAGAGGTCATCGTCGCCGCGACGGATGGAAACTTTGCCCCGTTCGAGCGCCTGAGCGCCGCATTGCGCACGCCCTTTGCCGACGACCCCGCATTCGCCGAGCTCGAACTGGCGCCAGTGCCCGACGAACGGGTTTTGCGGACCTTCTGCGGTACCTGAACTTCGCGGTGCAATCATTTGTTTTGGCTTTTGAACTTTCGATAAAATCGGCGGTTCTTTGCGACGAAATCCTCAAACAGGTTGCGCGTCGGCCCCGGACCGCGCCCGATCAGGTAAAGCCATCCCGCCAGCGCCCCCAGGGATGCCCCGATCACGTCCACGACCAGATCCCACATCGTATCGACCAGTCCGGATTTCTGCATGTTCGTGCCGAAGATCTGATCCATCCCGAATTCGAAAATCTCCCACAGGGCGCCGATGGTGACAGCAAAGGAGAAGGCGATCAGCGCTAGCGCCCAATGCGGGGCGGCGTAGCGGTCGCCCTCGAACAGCATGAAGACCACCAAGAACCCCAGCAGCCCGAAGCCAAGCGCCGAGGTGCCGTGCAGCGCCACATCCCACCACCAGTATCGGTTGTAGAAATCGAAGGCCTCTCCCAGAAAGATCGTCGCGAAGATGAAGATCGTGATGCCGACAAGCAGCGGCGTCGGCAGGGCGATTCCAAGGCGCGAGGTCAGATACATCGGCACCAGCGTCAGCAGGAAGGTCAGGCAGGCGACAGCGGCAAGCGCCAGCTGCCATTCCCACAGCGCCAGCAGAAACTCGATCGCCAGCATCGCCCAGATCGCTTGTATCAGCCGGGGTTGTGCGCGAAGGCTGGCGTAATGTTTGCGAAGTCGCATGGGTACACGCTACGTTGTCGCAGGGCCATCCCCAGGGGATGAATCCCACCGGGAAAACAATCATATCGTCATCATGACCGTTCGTCTTGCCTCATACAATCTGCACAAATGCGTCGGCACCGATGGCCGCCACGATCCCGCGCGCATTCTTGCCGTGATCAACGCACTCGGAGCCGATGTGATTGCCTTGCAAGAGGTGGATCGGCGGCTTGGCGCGCGCCCCTCCGCCCTGCCCGCGCGCTTGATCGAGGCAGAGACGGATTTTCACGTTGCCGAAGGCCCCAAAACCGGCCCGGACAGTCTTGGCTGGCACGGACAGGCGGTGCTCGTACGGCGCGGAGGGCGGGTGCTCGATATCGACGGGCTGGCGCTGCCGGGGCTTGAGCCGCGCGGTGCGCTGCGCCTTGTGATCGCGCATGAGGGCGCAGCCCCCTTCACCCTGGTCGCAGCCCATCTTGGCCTGCGTCGCGCCGACCGGCGCGCGCAATGGAGCCGGATCGCCCAGACCCTGCGCGGCGCGAAAGGCCCCGCACTTGCCATCGGCGATTTCAATGAGTGGTCCTCCAAGCACGGTTTCGAGGCGCTGACGGGCTATCACGTGCACGCGCCGGGCCCCACCTACCCCTCGCGCGCGCCGTTCGGGCGGCTTGATCGCGTGGTGACCTGCCCGAATATCAACATCGTGCGTATGGGCGTTCTGGATACGCCCTTGGCGCGACGCGCCTCGGATCACCTGCCGATCTGGGCCGACGTGGCGGGTGTTTTGCGCTAGCGATTGTGCGTGACACAATTGCGCACTGGACGGCCGCCTCGGCTTGAGGCAAGGCGGCAGGCAAGCGGTTGGACCGCTTGGTCAGGGATACGGGACATATCATGGAAAACCTGCGCGGCAGCCTTCTGATGGTGGCGGCGATGGCTGGCTTCGCCCTTGAGGACATGTTCGTCAAGGAGCTGGCCCGAGGCCTGCCGATCGGCATGGTTCTTGCCCTGCTTGGGCTTGGGGGCAGCGCGATTTTCGGTATCCTCGCCAAGATCCGCGGGGATCGGCTTATCTCGCGCGATCTGCTGGCTGGCCCGGTCCTGCTGCGCAACTTCAGCGAGCTTCTGGGCACGATGTGCTTCGTGTCCGCCATCGCGCTGACGCCGCTGGCGCAGGCCTCGGCCATTCTGCAGGCGACGCCGCTGGCCGTCACGCTCGGCGCGGCGTTGTTCTTGGGTGAGCAGGTCGGCTGGCGTCGCTGGTCGGCGATCATCGTGGGCTTCATCGGCGTGCTAATCGTGATACGTCCGGGGACTGAGGGGTTTTCGGCGCTTTCGCTGCTGGCCGTGGCCGCCGTGGTCGGCCTCGCGGCACGCGATGTCGCGACGCGTCGGGTCGCCAAGTCGGTCTCATCGATGCAACTGGCGACCTATGGCTTTGCGGCCGTGATCCCTGCGGGCATTGCCATGGCCTGGCTCAGCCCCGCCGAGATCACCCTGCCGACCCCGCGCGACTTCGCCATGATCGGCGGCGGGCTTTTGTTCGGTACCGCCGGTTATTACGCCCTGATCGCAGCCATGCGGATCGGCGAGGTCGCCGTGATCACCCCCTTCCGCTACACCCGCCTGATCTTTGCGCTGATCATCGGCTGGACGGTCTTCAATGAGCCGGTGGACCGCGCGACGCTGATCGGCGGCGCGGTGATCGTTGGCTCGGGCCTCTACACGCTTTGGCGGCAGGCAAGGCGCACTCGCCGCTGAATCCGAAATTTCTTGCAAGTCCGGCGCTAACAATCGTGATAGCGCTAACAAACCTCTTTCCCGCGCGCGGGGACCGGGCTATAGAGCGCGCGACAAATCCCTCAGCCGGAGCATCTCCATGAGCACGATCATCGACATCCACGCGCGCGAAATCCTCGACAGCCGCGGCAACCCGACCGTTGAGGTCGACGTGATCCTCGAAGACGGCACGATGGGCCGTGCCGCCGTTCCCTCGGGCGCCTCGACCGGCGCACATGAGGCGGTGGAGCGCCGCGACGGCGACAAGTCGCGCTACATGGGCAAGGGCGTGCTGGAAGCCGTCATGGCCGTGAACGGCGAGATCGCCGAGAACCTCGTGGGCGAAGACGTGACCGAGCAGGTCGCCATCGACCAGATGATGATCGAGCTGGACGGCACCCCGAACAAGAGCCGCCTCGGCGCGAACGCCATCCTCGGCGTGTCGCTGGCCTGCGCGAAAGCCGCGGCCGACTTCTCGGCGCAGCCGCTTTACCGCTATGTCGGCGGCACCTCGGCCCGCGTCCTGCCTGTTCCGATGATGAACATCATCAACGGCGGCGAGCATGCCGACAACCCGATCGACATCCAGGAATTCATGATCATGCCGGTCTCGGCAGGCAATATCCGCGACGCGGTGCGCATGGGTTCGGAAGTGTTCCACACGCTCAAGAAAGAGCTGACCGCCGCCGGTCTCTCGACCGGTCTGGGCGACGAGGGCGGCTTCGCGCCGAACCTCAGCTCGACCACCGCGGCGCTCGACCTGATCCTGAAGTCGATCGAAAAAGCCGGCTACAAGCCGGGCGAGGACATCTACCTCGCGCTCGATTGCGCCTCGACCGAATACTACAAGAACGGCAAGTACGAGATGAAGGGCGAAGGCCTGTCGCTGACCTCGGAAGAAAATGCCGACTACCTCGCCAAGCTCTGCGCCGCCTACCCGATCATCTCGATCGAAGACGGCATGTCGGAAGACGACTGGGCGGGCTGGAAGATCCTGACCCAGAAGCTGGGCGACAAAGTGCAGCTGGTCGGTGACGACCTCTTCGTGACCAACCCGGCGCGTCTGGCCGATGGCATCAAGCAGGGCGTCGCCAACTCGATGCTGGTCAAGGTCAACCAGATCGGCACCCTGACCGAGACGCTGAAGGCCGTCGAGATGGCCCACCGCGCGCGCTACACCAACGTCATGTCGCACCGCTCGGGCGAGACCGAGGACAGCACCATCGCCGACCTCGCCGTGGCCACGAACTGCGGCCAGATCAAGACCGGCTCGCTTGCGCGTTCGGACCGTCTGGCGAAATACAACCAGCTGATCCGCATCGAGGAAATGCTGGGCGAGACCGCCGAATACGCGGGCCGCTCGATCCTCAAGTAAGGACCGGCAACCGAATTACGAAAGGCCCTCGCCCCGGCGGGGGCCTTTTGCTTTGCGCTTTTCCGAGTGGCGCGAACCTGCCATGCTGCCCGAAAACGAAGGGGAGAGCAGCACCATGGTTTTTCCAAAGAACATCAAACCGGCCGAGAAGGCCGTCGCGATCTTTGTTGCGCTTTACAGCATCGGCTTCTCGGCCTGGTTCTTGATGATCGGCAATGCCGAGTTCATCGTTTACATCATCACCATGGCCATCCTGATCGGCCTGATCGGCTCCAGCCTGCGCAAGGCCGAATACCCGCCCGCCATCCTCTGGGCGCTGGCGATCTGGGGCCTGCTGCATATGGCGGGGGGCGGTGTGCCGGTGGGCGACAAGGTGCTCTACGCGGTGCAGTTGATCCCGATCATCTCGGATGGCCAGGGCGAGATGACGATCCTGAAATACGATCAGGTCGTCCATGCCTTCGGCTTTGGCGTGACAGCGTGGCTACTGTGGCACCTTGTCGTGCGGCACTTCCCAGATGTGCGCGGCACCTGGACGGCCTATACCTACCCCGCGCTTGCCGCGATGGGCCTAGGTGCGGTGAACGAGATCATCGAGTTCACCGCCGTGGTGATCGTGAAAGACACGGGCGTCGGCGGCTACTTCAACACCGCGCTCGATCTGGTGTTCAACGCACTCGGCGCGATCATCGCCATGATAATCGTCGCCGCGCAAGAACGCCGCCGCGTATGAGCGAGTGCGCCCTCGGGCGGCGACCGCAGCCTGCGAGCGCCAGATTTCGACCTTCCCGGCTGATCACCAGAAGTCGCGTTTGAACCACGATTGCAACTGCTCAAGCCAGCTTGCGGGCGGCAGGCCAAGCACGGCTACGACGATAACGAAGAGCGTCAACCCAACTGCCAGCGCGAACTCGCGCCGGTGGCAGAGCGTCTTGGCCGCGCTGGACCAAAGCAGGTTGGTGATCACCGACCAATGCAGCCAGATGTGCCAGACCGCAGCCCCAATGAAGAGAAAACCACCCGCGAGGTGCAGCAACTCCCATTGCGGTCGACCCAAGCCGAGCATCGTCCACTCGATCTGTCCGGCGACGCGCCCGGAGGGGGCGATCATCACCACCAGCCCCGAGACCAGCATCAACAGGAAGTTGAGACCGACAAGGAACACCGCCGCCGCCCGCATCGAAAAGCGCGGCCTTGGCATCGCATGAGAGACAGAATCGAACATGGCCACCTCCTTGTGCGACACGGCCCAAGAATGCCCCTAATCCGCCTAGACCGCCATGACCGGCGTCAAGTCGGCCCGGTTAACCGATGCATCGACCAATAGGCCAGGCGGAAGGCAATCGGCCCGACACCGAGCGAGAGGACGAAAGCCACCGGCCATGCGGTGAAGAAATGGTGCAGCCAAAGCAGCGACCATCCGGCGGGCATACCCTGCGCGAAGATCGAAAAGATGAAGGTCATCAGGAAGGCCATCATGCAGGAAATGAAAAGCTGCGCGAGCAGGATTGTGCGCTTCTCGCGCTTGGGGTCAGGGTTGTTCATCGACATTCGATCTCTGGAGGGCGGTGCCCGGTTGGAAAGGATGCCGTGGGTTCGAAAATCGACTAGCTCTCGCACAGGGGGCGCGATGACCGGGGTAACCTGACAGATCGCACGTTTCTAGGCCCCTTCGATCTAGTCAAACTTACCGCTCACGTCAAATGTGATTGCCGCGGCACTTCCGTTCGCCGCCACGCAGGATACTGTGCGCACATTCACAAGGGGAATTCCCGGATGCGCAAGCTGCGTGGCGTGGGTTTTACTGTCGTTCTGGCGATCCTGATGCTGATCTGGCTGGCGAATATGAGCGCCCGGATCTCGAACGATCGCACGCTCAATCGCGTACCCGAATGGGCCGAGATTATCTCGGCAGATCTGTTCTGGGGCCGAAGGCAAGCGGGCTATCAGGTACGCGGGCGCCTAGTGAATGGCGAGGAGGGCACGTTTGACCCGCCTCCGGGCGGGGCCGATCTGCAAATCGGCAGCTGGCGCTGCACACAGGTGATACACGAGTGGTTCGGACTGCGCGTCGCGCTGCACCCCCTTCCGGCATCGCGATGCCCTGCCCCGGTGCCAGCGCTCAGTCTGGGTAGCTGATACGCCCGCCGCCGATCAGACCGGCAACGCCCGTCGTCGTCGGGCCCGAGGTCGGCAAGCCCCGCGCCACTCGGACGGCAAGATAGGCGAATGCCTGCGCCTCAAGCATGTCGCCATCAAGGCCGATATCCTCGATCGGCGCGACAGGGCAGTTGAGGCGACGCGTCAGAGCAACCATCAGCGCCTCGTTCAGCCGCCCGCCGCCGGTGACGTAGAGCGCACGCGGGTAATCGGGAAAATGCTCAAACCCGCGCGCGACGGCGGCGGCGGCGCAGGCGGTCAGCGTTGCCGCTGCGTCGGCGTCGCTCAGATCTCGCACCGCCTCCAGCAGATCGTGAAAATCATTCCGGTCCAGCGATTTCGGCGGAATGCGGTGAAAGAAGCGATGCGACAGGAAATGCTCGACGATCTGTTCATCGGCGGTGCCCGAGGTCGCCAAAGCGCCGCCCTCGTCGCAATCCATGCCAAGTCGCGCCCGCACGAGGTCGTTGATCGGTGCGTTCGCGGGCCCGGTGTCGAAGGCGAGAACCGCGCCCACGGCCTCGGGGCCCGGTTGGCGCGGATCGACCCAGGTCACGTTGCCCACTCCGCCAAGGTTGAGAAAAGCCACCGGCGCACTCAGCCCCGCCCATTTCGCACAAGCAAAATGAAAGAACGGCGCCAGCGGCGCGCCCTGCCCGCCCATCTCGACATCCGTCGAACGAAAATCCCAGACGACAGGACGGCCCAGAACCTCAGCCAGAACCTCGCCCGAGCCGGCCTGATGCGTGCGCCGGGGCCCCATGCGCCCGTCCGGATCATGCGCAAGCGTTTGGCCGTGAAAACCTACAAGTGCAGCATCCAGCAGCGATGAGAGAAGCTCGGCATGGGCGGTCTCGACCACCTCGGCGGCCTCATCCACGCCCGGATCGTCCGGCCAGCAGCCAAGAGCCGCGCGCAGGGCGCTGCGTTCTTCATCGGAATAGGCGCGGTAATCGGTGCGGCCGAAGTCCAGAATCCGCTCGCCATCTGTCAGGACCAGCGCCGCGTCCACGCCGTCAAGCGAGGTTCCCGACATCGCCCCAACCGCCCAGACCGGACCCGGTTTCAACATGGCTTCCCCTTCGGCTGCCCACCCGATATACGCATGGCGCTAGCAAAGGAACAAGTGTGATGACCTACCATCCCAAATCGGATTTTCTGCGCATCATTATCGAGCGCGGATTCCTTGCGGATTGCACCGATCTGCAAGAGCTGGACGAAGCTCTCATCAAGGGGATGGTCACCTGCTATATCGGCTATGATGCGACGGCGGCATCGCTGCATGTCGGGCATCTGCTGAACATCATGCTGCTGCGCTGGTTCCAAAAGACCGGCAACAAGCCGATCACGCTGATGGGCGGCGGCACGACCAAGGTCGGCGACCCCTCGTTCCGCAGCGAGGAACGCCCCCTGCTGACCCCCGAGGCCATCGACGCCAATATCGACGGGATGCAGAGGGTCTTTGCGCGCTACCTCGACTACCGCGAGGACGGCAACGGCGCGCTGATGCGCAACAACGCCGAGTGGCTGGACGATTTGAATTACCTCGAGTTCCTGCGCGACATCGGTCGGCATTTCTCGGTCAACCGGATGCTGTCGTTCGAAAGCGTGAAATCGCGCCTCGACCGCGAGCAGTCGCTGAGCTTCCTTGAGTTCAACTACATGATCCTCCAGGCCTATGACTTCCTGGAGCTGAACCGCCGCTACGGCTGCCTGCTGCAGATGGGCGGCTCGGACCAGTGGGGCAACATCATCAACGGCATCGACCTGACGCGCCGGGTGCTCGACCGCGAGATCTTCGGCCTGACCACGCCGCTGCTGACCACCTCGGACGGGCGCAAGATGGGCAAAAGCCAGGGCGGAGCGATCTGGCTGAACGGCGAGATGCTCAGCCCCTACGAGTTCTGGCAGTTCTGGCGCAACACGACCGACGCGGACGTGGGCCGGTTCCTCAAGCTCTACACCGATCTGCCGGTGGAAGAGTGCGACCGTCTTGGCTCGCTGGAAGGCTCCGAGATCAACCAAGCCAAGATCATTCTGGCCAATGAGGTCACCAAGCTGCTGCACGGCGAAGAGGCTGCCGTGGCGGCCGAGGCCACCGCGCGCGAGGTCTTCGAAAAGGGCGGCGTGGGCGATGACCTGCCGACCCTGCACCTAAGCGCCGAGGACGTCGCCGAGGGCATCAGCCTTGCGCAGCTTGTGGTGCGCTCGGGTCTGGCCAAGACTGGCAAGGACGGCAAGCGCCTGATCGCCGAGGGTGGCCTGCGCGTGGACGACGACATCTGCGCCGATGCGGGGCGGATGTTCCACGCGGGCGATCTGGCCGAGCCGGTGAAGCTTAGCGCGGGCAAGAAGCGCCACGCGCTGGTGCAGCTGAGCTAAGACGCAACAGACAAAAGAAAACGGGCGCCGCGATCTTCGGGCGCCCGTTTTCGATTCTGCCGCGCGGGTCTTATTCGACCGTGGCGTGGACGATGTAGTCGGGCTGATCTACCAGCCCGTTCTGGCGCATGTCGCCCTTCTGGATCTGATCGACGATCTCCAAACCTTCGACCACATGCCCCACGATCGTGTACTGGCCATCAAGATGCGGCGAGGCCTGGAACATGATGAAGAACTGCGAATTGGCCGAGTTCGGATCGGCCGAACGGGCCATCCCCACAATGCCGCGCGTAAACGAGCGGTTCGAGAACTCCGCCGGAAGGTCCGGGCGCTCGGACCCGCCTACGCCCGCCATACGGGTATCGCCGCCGCGCTTGCCGAACTGCACGTCGCCGGTCTGCGCCATGAAGCCCTCGATCACGCGATGGAAGATCACGTCGTCATAGGCGCCTTCCTTGGCCAGCGCGACGATCTGCTCGACATGCTTGGGGGCCACGTCGGGCAGCAGGTCGATGACCACATTGCCGCTGACCGAGCCACCGATCTCCAGCGTCAGGTTCGGGCCGTCCGTATCCGGCACGCCCGAGCCCTCGGCCCAAGCGCCGGTGGCCGCGAAGGCCAGCGCCGTCGCAAGCAGGATCTTACGCATCGGCAGCCACCTTGACCGAGATCATGCGGTCGGGGTTCGCCGGCGGCTCGCCGCGGACGATCTTGTCCACGTTTTCCATCCCCGAGATCACGCGGCCATAGACCGTGTACTGACCATTCAGGAAGTGGTTGTCGTTGAAATTGATGAAGAACTGCGAATTCGCCGAGTTCGGATTCGACGAGCGCGCCGCACCAAGGGTGCCGCGATCATGCGGAATGCGCGAGAATTCGGCCGGAAGGTCGGGGTACTGCGAACCGCCCGTGCCAGCGCGGCGGGGGTTGTAGTCTTTCTCCATGTTGGCGTTCTCGACATCGCCGGTCTGCGCCATGAAGCCGTCGATCACGCGGTGGAACGCCACGTTGTCATAGGCGCCGTCACGGGCCAGTTGCTTCATCCGCGCGCTGTGCTGCGGAGCAATGTCGCTGAGCAGTTCGATGACGACGGGGCCGTCCTTCAGCTCGATGATGATGGTGTTCTCGGGGTCTTTGATCTCGGCCATGAATGGTCCTCCTCGAAATTTGGGGCGACTGTAAGGAAGCGGCGCGGGATTCGGAAGGCGAAAGCGCCGCATGGCGTTGACGATGCCTGCACATCGGGGCAAGTTTGCGTGAACCGCGCGAGAGGGGCCAGAGCCCGCCGCGCGCAAAATCGGGAGTGACGAGAATGGCTTGGAAAACGCTCGACGAGATGGGTCTTGCGAGCAAGGTGGTCTTGGTGCGTGTGGATATCAACGTGCCGGTTGAGAACGGTGTCGTCACCGATGCGACGCGGATTGAGAAGATCGTGCCGACGATCAAGGACATCATGGCCAAAGGTGGCAAGCCGGTCCTGCTGGCGCATTTCGGCCGCCCCAAGGGCAAGGTCGTCCCCGAGATGAGCCTGCGCCCGCTGGTTCCGGTTCTGGCCGAGAAGCTGGGCTGCAAGGTGAACTTCGCCGAGGATTGCGTGGGTGGCCCGGCCAAGAAGGCCGTCGCCGCGCTTGCCGCAGGCGAGGTTCTGCTGCTCGAAAACACCCGCTTCCACGCGGGCGAAGAAAAGAACGACCCCGAGCTGTCGGCGGGTATGGCAGCCCTGGGCGAGGTCTACGTGAATGACGCCTTCTCGGCCGCGCACCGGGCGCATAGCTCGACCGAGGGCGTGGCGCATATCCTGCCCTCGGCGGCTGGTCGCCTGATGGAGGCTGAGCTCAAGGCGCTCGAGGCTGCCCTTGGCAACCCGACCCGCCCGGTGACGGCGGTTGTGGGCGGCGCCAAGGTTTCGACCAAGATCGAGCTGCTCTCGAACCTTGTGGCCAAGGTGGACAACCTGGTGATCGGTGGCGGCATGGCCAACACCTTCCTGGTCGCCAAGGGAATCGACGTTGGCAAATCGCTCGCCGAGCACGAGATGGCCAAAACCGCGCGCGACATCATGGAAAAGGCCGCAAGCGCCGGTTGCCGGATCGTCCTACCCGAGGATGTCGTTGTCGCCCGCGAGTTCAAGGCCGGGGCCGAGAATGAGACCGTCGCAGCCAATGCCTGCCCCGCGGATGCGATGATCCTCGATGCGGGGCCTAAAGCAGTCGACATGATCGGCCGCGTTTTTGAAGCCTCGAACACGCTGATCTGGAACGGCCCGCTCGGCGCCTTCGAGATCGCGCCCTTCGATACGGCAACCAATGCCGCGGCACAGACCGCCGCGCGCCTGACCAAGGCCGGTAGCCTGATTTCGGTTGCCGGTGGTGGCGATACGGTTGCCGCGCTCAACAAGGCGGGGGTCGCGGGCGATTTCAGCTATATCTCGACCGCGGGCGGCGCCTTCCTTGAGTGGATGGAAGGCAAGGAACTGCCCGGCGTCGCGGCACTGATGAACTGAACCCAAGGCGGCCTTCGGGTCGCCTTTTCTTTCCCGCCCGCGTGTTAGCGTTCTCAGAATTGCGCGCGCGCCAGCAAGGCGGTATCGCAGCCACAGGGGCACCCGCGCCCATCACCTTTCACCCAGACAGTCCCGGGGAGCATCATGTCGAACGCCAAGCAGACCGAACAGATGAAGAAGGGGGCGGGCTTCATCGCCGCGCTCGACCAGTCGGGCGGGTCCACGCCCAAGGCGCTGCGTCTTTATGGCGTGAACGAGGACGCCTATTCGAACGAGACCGAGATGTTCGACCTGATCCACGCGATGCGCGCCCGGATCATCAAATCGCCCGCCTTCACCGGCGAGAAGGTCGTCGGCGCCATCCTGTTCGAACAGACCATGGACCGCGCCGTCGACGGCATCCCGACCGCCACCTACCTGTGGGAAAAGCGCGGCGTTGTGCCCTTCCTCAAGATCGACAAGGGTCTTGAGACCGAGGTGAACGGCTGCCAGATGCTCAAGCCGATCCCGGGTCTGGATGATCTGCTGGCCCGCGCGGTCAAGGCAGGCATCTTCGGCACCAAGGAGCGTTCGGTCATTTCGGCCGCCAATGCCGAGGGCATCAAGGCTGTCGTCGCGCAGCAGTTCGAACTGGGCAACCAGGTCATCGCCCATGGCCTGATGCCGATCATCGAGCCGGAAGTGACCATCACGATCGCCGACAAGGCCGAGGCCGAAGAAATCCTGCGCGCCGAAATCCTTGCGCAACTGGACGCTCTGCCCGAGGGCAAGCAGGTCATGCTGAAACTGTCGCTGCCGAGCGTGCCGAACTTCTACAAGCCGCTGGTCGATCACCCGCGCGTGCTCAAGGTCGTGGCGCTGTCGGGCGGCTACTCGCGCGACGACGCGAACGCGATGCTGGCGCAGAACACCGGCATGATCGCCTCGTTCTCGCGCGCGCTGACCGAAGGGCTGAGCGCTCAGCAGACCGACGCAGAGTTCGACGCCATGTTGGGCGGTGCGATTGACTCGATCTACGCAGCCTCGATCGCCGGCTGATCGGCCGACCAAAGACAGAACACAGGGGCCTTCGGGCCCCTGTTTTCATTCCAGCCCCCTGCCCGCGTGTCTCGCGCGATTTTTCTTCTGAAAGCATCGCCAAGGGATTCACAAGCCAAAGTGGATATGGCATCCTTCATCCCACGCCCGACAAGAGGCACAACAGGCAGAGCACCCATCATGCAAAAGCGCCGGGCCATCGGCCCTCTGATCTTCTTCTCGATCTGCTTCGTGCTCGGGGCCTATTTCACCTTTGCCGCCGTGCAGGGGCCCAGTGGGGTGTTTCGCCGCGTGCAACTGGAATCGGAGATCGCCGACCGAAGCGCCGAGCGCGACATCCTGCGCGCCGAAGTGCAGCGCATGGCGAACTTAACCAAGCGCCTGTCAGACGAGTATCTGGACCTCGATTTGCTGGATGAACGCGCGCGCGAGGTGCTTGGCACCATCCGCACGGACGAGATCGTCATCCGCTAAGCCACCTCAAATCGCTTTGAAACACCCCGTCAGCGGGGCTTTCGGCGTTTTTCCGCATAAAATTGCCCTTGGGTCACATTCAGCCCACACAAGCGTTGCGTTTCGATTCAAGCTACGCTAGAAACTAGTTTAACGTTGAACTATTCTGTTCTGGGGGAGGGTGCCCGATGGCAACACGCAAGAATCCCGAGACGAAAAGCGCCCCCGGCGCCAACGTCTCGAAGGACGAACTGCTCAAGTACTACCGTGAAATGCTACTGATCCGCCGCTTCGAGGAGAAGGCGGGCCAGCTTTATGGGATGGGTCTGATCGGCGGCTTCTGCCACCTCTATATCGGCCAGGAAGCGGTTGTCGTGGGCCTGGAGGCTGCGACCCGCGAGGGCGACAAGCGCATCACCTCATATCGCGACCACGGGCACATGCTCGCTTGCGGGCTCGACCCCAAGGGCGTGATGGCCGAACTGACCGGCCGCGAGGGCGGCCTGTCGCGCGGCAAGGGCGGCTCGATGCACATGTTCTCGAAAGAGAAGCATTTCTACGGCGGCCACGGCATCGTCGGCGCGCAGGTGCCGCTTGGCGCAGGCCTCGCCTTTGCCGACAAATACCTGGAAAATGGCGGCGTGACCTTTGCCTACTTCGGCGACGGCGCGGCCAACCAGGGCCAGATCTACGAGACGTTCAACATGGCGGCGCTCTGGAAGCTGCCCGTGATCTTCGTGATCGAGAACAACCAATACGCCATGGGCACCGCACAGCGTCGCTCGACCTCGACGCCGGAACTGTACACCCGCGGCCAGGCCTTCGGCATCCCCGGCGAACCGGTGGACGGCATGGACGTTCTGGCGGTGAAAGCCGCGAGCGAGAAGGCCATCGCGCACTGCCGCTCGGGCGAAGGCCCCTACATCCTCGAGGTCAAGACCTACCGTTACCGCGGTCACTCGATGTCGGACCCGGCGAAATACCGCTCGCGCGAGGAAGTGCAGAAGATCCGCGAAGAGCGCGATGCCATTGAGCACGTGCGCGATCTGCTTCTCAGCGGTGGACATGCGACCGACGACGACCTCAAGGCGATCGACAAGGAAATCAAGGTCATCGTCAACGAAGCCGCCGAATTCTCGAAAGAAAGCCCTGAGCCCGCGCTCGAGGAGCTTTGGACCGACATCTACGCGTGAGGGAGTGATATCATGGCAACCGAAATTCTGATGCCCGCGCTCTCCCCCACGATGGAGGAAGGGACGCTTGCGAAATGGCTGGTCAAGGAAGGCGACGAGGTCAAATCCGGCCAGATCATCGCCGAGATCGAGACCGACAAGGCGACGATGGAGTTCGAAGCCGTCGATGAAGGTATCGTCGGTAAGATCCTCGTGGCCGAAGGCACGGCCGGCGTGAAGGTCAATACGCCGATCGCCATCCTGGTCGAAGAAGGCGAAAGCGCCGATGCGGCCCCTGCCGCAGCCGCGGCCCCCGCCGCCGCGCCGGTCGCGGATGCGGCCGCTCCGGTTGCTGCCGTGGCGGCAGCCCCGGTAGAGGTCGTCTCGAAAGCCTCGCCGGACTGGCCGGAAGGCACGCCGATGAAGACGATGACCGTGCGCGAAGCACTGCGCGAGGCCATGGCCGAGGAAATGCGCGCCGATCCGACGGTTTACCTGATGGGTGAAGAAGTCGGCGAATACCAGGGCGCCTATAAGATCAGCCAGGGTCTGCTGGACGAGTTCGGCGCCAAGCGTGTGATCGACACGCCGATCACCGAGTATGGCTTTACCGGCATCGCGGTCGGCTCGGCCTTCGGTGGCCTGCGCCCGATCGTCGAGTTCATGACGTTCAACTTTGCCCTGCAAGCCGTTGACCACATTATCAACTCGGCCGCCAAGACGCTGTATATGTCGGGCGGGCAGATGGGCTGTCCAATCGTGTTCCGTGGCGCCAACGGCGCGGCGGCTCGGGTCGGCGCGCAGCACTCGCAGGACTTCGCGGCGTGGTATGCGCAAATCCCCGGCCTCAAGGTTGTGATGCCTTACTCGGCATCGGACGCGAAAGGTCTGCTCAAGCAGGCGATCCGCGACCCGAACCCGGTCATCTTCCTCGAAAACGAGATCCTCTACGGCCGCTCGTTCGAGGTTCCGGTGCTGGACGACTTCACCATTCCGTTCGGTAAGGCCCGCATCTGGCGCGAAGGCACCGATGTGACGCTGGTTTCGTTCGGGATCGGTATGGCGCATACGCTTGAAGCGGCGGACAAGCTGGCGGAGATGGGCATCTCGGCAGAGGTGATCGACCTGCGCACGCTGCGCCCGATCGACTATGACACCGTACTTGCCTCGGTCATGAAGACCAACCGCTGCGTTACCGTGGAAGAGGGTTGGCCTGTAGCCTCGATCGGCAACCACCTGAGCGCCACGATCATGGAGCGCGCGTTCGATTTCCTCGACGCTCCGGTCATCAATTGCACGGGCAAGGACGTTCCGATGCCCTATGCTGCCAACCTTGAAAAACTGGCCCTGATCACGCCCGACGAAATCGTCGCCGCCGTGAAACAGGTCACCTATCGCTGAGGGGGAAGAACAATGGCAACCGAAATCCTGATGCCCGCACTGTCCCCGACGATGGAGGAAGGGACGCTCGCGAAATGGCTGGTGAAAGAGGGTGATACCGTCTCGGCCGGCGACATCATGGCCGAGATCGAAACCGACAAGGCCACGATGGAATTCGAGGCCGTGGACGAAGGTATCGTCGGCAAGATCCTGATCGCGGCGGGCACCGCCGGCGTGAAGGTGAACACGCCCATCGCTATCCTCGTCGAGGAAGGCGAAGATGCCACCGCCGCCGCCCCTGCGGCTGCGGCCCCCGCGCCGGAAGCAGCTGCGGCTCCGGCCGCCGCCACGGCTCCTGCGGCGGTCGCCGCTGCGCCGGCCCCTGCCCCGGCAGCGCCGAAGGCCGATGGCCAGCGCGTGTTCGCCTCGCCCCTTGCCCGTCGCATCGCCGCGGAGAAGGGCCTTGATCTGGCGACCGTCAAAGGCACTGGCCCGCACGGCCGGATCGTCAAGGCGGATGTGGAGGGTGCGAGTGTCGCGCCGAAGGCCGCTGCAGCCCCGGCTGCACCTGCCCCCGCCGCTGCCGCTGCTGCTCCGGCTGCGCCCGCAGTGTCGGCCTCGGCCATCACCAAACTCTATGACGGTCGCAGCTACACGGAAGTGTCGCTCGACGGGATGCGCAAGACCATCGCGGCGCGCCTGACCGAGGCCAAGCAGACCATTCCGCACTTCTATCTGCGTCGCGAAGTTCGGCTGGATGCGCTGATGGCGTTCCGTGGCGATCTGAACCGCAAGCTGGAAAGCCGTGGCGTGAAGCTGTCGGTCAACGACTTCATCATCAAGGCCTGCGCGCTTGCGCTTCAGGCCGTGCCGGACGCGAATGCTGTCTGGGCGGGTGATCGTGTGCTGAAGATGAAAGCTTCGGATGTGGCCGTAGCCGTTGCGATCGAAGGCGGGCTGTTCACGCCGGTTCTTCAGGATGCAGAAGGCAAGTCGCTCTCCAAGCTTTCTTCCGAGATGAAGGATCTTGCCAAGCGCGCCCGTGACCGCAAGCTCGCTCCGCATGAGTATCAGGGCGGCAGCTTTGCGATCTCGAACCTGGGGATGTTCGGCATCGAAAACTTCGACGCCGTGATCAATCCTCCGCATGGCGCGATCCTTGCAGTCGGGACCGGTGTAAAGAAGCCGATCGTCAACGCTGCGGGCGAGATCGAAGTCGCGACGATGATGTCGATGACGCTGTCTGTCGACCACCGCGTGATCGACGGTGCTCTTGGTGCGCAACTGCTGTCGGCGATTGTCGAGAACCTCGAGAACCCCGTTGCGATGCTCGCCTGAGCCAGAAAACAAAAAGGGCCGGAGCGATGCTCCGGCCTTTTGAATTAGTCTTCGCAGTCTTTCAGACGGTGATCCATCTTGACCGATGGCTGATCGCAGCCCGCCTCGCCCACGATCCTCGCGGGCACACCGGCGACGGTTTTGCAGCAGGGCACTTCCTCCAGCACCACCGAACCTGCGGCAATGCGGCTGTTTGCCCCGACCTTTATGTTCCCCAAAACCTTCGCACCTGCGCCAATAAGCACGCCATCGCCGATCTTGGGATGACGGTCTTCCTCTTCCTTGCCGGTCCCGCCAAGGGTCACCGAATGCAGCATCGACACGTTGTCGCCCACGACCGCAGTCTCACCGATGACGATCGAGTGCGCGTGGTCGATCATCACGCCCTTCCCGATCCGGGCTGCGGGATGAATATCGACGCCAAAGATCTCGGAGGTTCGCATCTGCACGAAATAGGCCATATCGCGACGCCCCTGACGCCACAGCCAATGCGCAATGCGATAAGACTGAAGCGCTTGATACCCTTTGAAAAAGAGCATCGGCTGCAAGAAGCGATGGCAGGCGGGATCTCGGTCGAACACGGCAACAAGGTCGGCGCGGGCCGACTGGCCCAAGTCAGCATCCTCGCCATAGGCCTCATCCGCGATCTCACGCAAGATCTGTTCGCTCATTTCGCCCGAAGCGAGCTTGAGCGAAAACCGATAGGCCAGAGCCCGCTCCATTGTCGAATGATGCAAAAGGCCCGCGTGGATCAGAGCCCCGAGCAGCGGCTCGTCCTGAACGGCCGCACGCGCCTCATCGCAAATACGCGACCAGACCGGATCGACCGTTGCGAATTTCGCGCGTGTTTCAGCCATTTTGAGGCTCCTTCTTCCTGTAACGAGCCTATCACATAGGCTGATTGCGGAATAGGGGAAGTCTGTGAGAGATAAAAGCCCGCAATCGGCGCGTTAGGTCTTCTGCTCACCCCACAGACACCGACAACTTCGCCCAGGATCCGGCCCCGAATACCTCGGAAATCTGGGCGACGTGTATCTCGAAATCATCTGAGATCCCATCACTTTCCCGCATCGTCTCCGAATAGGTCCACATCGGGGCGGCGGTGACATCTTCTCGACGGTTGGCGCCGTTCACGAGCACTCGGACACGATATTGCTCGATGCTTTCGCCAAGCGGGACATCGACCCCTTCCCAACTATCACCATCAATCCGGGTACGGCGGGTCCATTCGAACGTAATGCCACTCGCCGTTCGATTGGACTTGAGATGCACTGGGCTGAGCGGTCTCAGACCAATACCCAGGAATGCCTCAACAACATGCTCGTAAGAGGGGTCATCATAGGGTCTGCTTGCAGGGCCAATCCGATAGTGACGCGCCAGATTTCGGGCCGAGGCAAGGGCTTCGATCTGCTTGGGTGCCTCGTCGATCAGGACAACCGTGCTGCCGACCGGCCAAACTTCCCGCATATTCGTATCCGTACCAAGCTGGCCACGCAGACGCAGACTGACTTCCCAGACATCGGTCTCGACAAGCGTCGCCTGCGCGAACTGGAACAACTCCCAATTCGTGGACGAACCATCGCCAATGGCAATCAGGTTGGCTCCGTTGAAGACCCGCGCGACGTCGGCGGATTCCAACTCACCCGAAGCAAGGGCAATGCGCAGTGGTGCTCCTCGATCCCAGACGCCGGGTTGCGCAGCCGCAAGCGGCGAAAGCGTTTCGCCAATAGCCGCGTGGCCCTCAACCAGCATGTTCAAGCCGTATCCATAGTCGTCGCTTGCGGAATAGACCGCAACCTCACCCGGCCAAGGCTCGGCAGACACAGCGAGATGCGGAGCGTAGGGGTTTTCCTGCCCGGTCAGCAAAGGCAGATCGAGGAACACTGCCGTCGCGGGAGTCAAAGCCGCGAAGGGCTTGAGCGTCGTATTCTCCTCCACCTCATCCGACGGCAAGTAGACCGAGGCCTCGATGCGCGTTGCCTCGATCTGCAGCGCCTCGGCGCGTTCAATCCGGTCCGCGCGATAGAGGCGCGATTCACCATCTTGGAGCAAATCGAAAACGTCTCCCGTCTTCAGGTCATTGCGCGAGGGCGCCACCGCCAGCCGCACGCCATCCCGTGCCACCCGTGCTTCGGAAAGCCAGCGCTCCGACACGCCCACAGCCTGAGAACGCGACAGTGCGATCGGTAACTCGGTAACGGAGGCTGCCCCCGCGCGTTCATCGGGGAACACCGCCTCGACGGCGCGAACTTCGAAATCTCCATCCGCCTCGACATAAGTTAACCGGATGCGGCCAGCGAGTTCCGCCTCCGGCGCACGCGTGGCCTCGACGCAGCCATGATCTGCCGATTCAACCAGATCACCCTCGCTCAACACCGCGCTTGCCTTGCCATCCCGCATCACGAACGCCAGCTTGCCATCACGTTCTACCGCGTCAAAGCCGTAGGCCAAGCCAAGGCCCTGCAGCGCACCACGCCCGGTGACACCGCCCGAGGTCACATAACCCCGCACAACCCCGTAAAGCCCGGAGGTGTCGATCTCACGCACCCCGGCATCGCTACAAACCTCCGCAACGACATTCGCCAGCGGCTGCGCCGAAGATCGGCCGGAGATCCAGTGCCCCCTCGCATAGTTCGCACCATCCGCCCAAAGTGAAAGATTGGACGGAAACTGCGGATAGGGGCGCGCATCCCAGGCCCAGACATGCGCACGCGATGTATCGACCATCGGCCCGCCAAAGACCTCGGATACGGGGTTCTTGTCCGGGTTCTTCCAATAATCGAGCACCGCGCGCAGATACTGCATCTGAATGAACTCATCGCGCCGACCGTCCGAGAAATAGGGAAGACCACTCTCCGAGCTCTTGGGGTCCACGAACTTGTTAGGCTGGTTTGTCGCCTTGTTTACAGCCGCGCAGCCGAGTTCGGTAAACCAGATCGGTTTCGAACGTGGCACCCAGTCCGTCTGCTCGGCCGCGCGAACGCCGCTAATGCGTTCGTGGTGCGGGTTTTCCCACCACGCGCGGATATCCTTGTAGCGCCAGATCCAATCCTCGCCATGCGCGCCATCGCGGATCGGAGTCCGGATTTGCCGCTCGCGATCAGAGTCGCTCTCGTAAAACCAATCGAACCCCTCCCCGCCTTCGATATTCGCTTGGAGATAGTCGACATTATAGATCGACCCCCAAGCCTGATCGGCATGATTGTCGCCATCGCGCCAGTCCGAGACAGGCATGTAGTTATCGATCCCGATGAAATCGATATTGTCGTCGGCCCAGAGCGGATCGAGATGGAAGTAACGCGAGTCGTCGCCGGGCTGATATCCCCAGTATTCGGACCAGTCGGCCGCGTAACCAATCTTGCAATCCGGCCCCAATATTTCGCGCACATCGGCCGCGAGGCGCCTCAGTTCCTCAACGGCGGGAAAGCTGTCGCCCGCGCCACGGATCTGGGTCAGCGCGACCATTTCCGAGCCGATACAGAACGCATCGACACCGCCCGCCGCGGCACAAAGATGCGCGTAGTGCAGGATGAAGCGGCGCATCGACCACTCATCCTGGCCTGTGTACGAGACTTCCTGGCTTTCGATCACGAAGTGATTGATCGCCGCATTCCCGAAGAACGCGCGAACCTGCGCTTGGGCTTCTGCCGACCGATCCGCCGATCCCGGGCGGCCCGGCGCCTCAGCCAATGTCACTCGGCCACGCCAGGGCAATACCTGTTGATCCTCCGCATCAGACCACGGGTCCGACAAGCCGTTATCCGCCAACTGATCCATCAGGATGAACGGATAGAATGTCACCGACTTTCCTGCCGCCCGCAGTGCTGTGATCGCCTCAATCACCGAAGCATCGTTCGGAGTGCCGCCATAGACCGGCTTTCCGTCCAGTAACGGAACCCGCGCAGCCTCGTAACGCGTCACCCCCGAGACGCGCCAAGGCATTCCCTTCGCATCACCGACGGCCTTCTCGACCTTGGGCTGGAGCTTGCATGCGCCGCACCGCAGATCGTCGCCAAACCAGCTCACGAAAAGAGAGACCGCCGCGCATTCGGGCAGCTCTTCATCAAGCGCCTCAAGCGCCAACGCGAAATCTGTCTTGCTGTCAGAAGCGTTCTGGTTCGCAACCGTGGTTCTTTTCTTCCCTTTCGAGCGGGTGATGAAATATGCGGGCTGGGTCGCCAAAGCGTATTCACCGGTGCCTGGGATCAGCGCAACAGCATTCACACTGCGCACCAGATCGGGCAGGTCGTCAATCTGCGGCCCTTGCGCGGGACGCACAACCTCAAACGAGAACTGCGGAATGCGATTGCCATACTCTGCAAGCGCCAGATCCTCGAACACGACATAGGCGATGCCGCGATACGCGGGCGCAACATCAGCGCCCTCCACCGCGGCAATCTTGGGATCCGGCAACTGGCTTTCCGAGCCGCTATAAACCCGCATGTTCAGCGCCGCCTTGTCGATCTCGGCACCGTCTGCCCAAACCCGACCAATGCGCAGGATCTCGCCCTCGCAGATCGCAAGAGCAACGCTGACCGAATAGCTATAGGTCGTCGTGGTAACCCGCGGGCCACCCTTCCCGCTTTTCTTGACTTTCTTGGTCTCGAAAAAGCGCGTGGCCCAGATCACCTGACCCGAGACACGCATACGTCCCCAAAGCTTGCCGACCGCTTCGCCCTCGCTTGCGCTGGTCAGCCGGAGCCGATCAACCTTGCCCATCTCGACGGCCTGCGAACCGACCCCGAGCAGACGCTGGTCCACCGCCCGGCCGAGCGTTGCACCGATCGCGCGACCGATCACCGCCCCGGAAAGGCCTAGGACGGCTCCCCCAAAAGCACCACCGATCGCAGCCCCGGCTGCGGAAAGCAAAATCGTAGCCATATCGTCGGCTCCTCAAGGAAAGTCAAAATGTGCGACCACACGGCGACGCCATGGTGTCGAAAACGGGCTCTCGATGACGCCATGCCCGGTGTAGGCGTGAATGAACGCCGCGCGCTCGCGGCCAGCGCTCATTAGGCCAACGTGCTTGGCAACCGCGCCGTCGCGCATCCGAAAGACCAGCACCTGCCCCGGAACCATCGCCCCGTGCCCCTCGATCATGTGCGTTCGCGCCGAGATCAGGATGCGCTCGTCGCGCGATGGTTCGGACCAATCCGGCGTATAGGCCGGGATCGCCTCGGGTTCACATCCGTAGAGCGCGCGCCAGATCCCGCGCAGCAACCCCAGACAATCCGTGCCCGCGCCTTTGACAGAGGCCTGATGCTGATACGGCGTCCCGATCCATTCACGCGCGCATTGCAACGCCATGTCGCGCTTCACACCAATTCGGACCTCGGTCATCTGAACAGGCTACCACCGTCGTTTGCACCGCCGCGAACAGGATAGCTCATAAGCCAATCCTCGCCCGGAATATGCGGAAAGCCGCGAAAATTCAGTAAGTTATTGAACTTCAAGCGACAGGTCTCCGCGCGCCGGTCACAACCGGCCTCCAGGCGCACCATGTCCCCAGGGCGGATCGCGGCACCGATCCGCTGCCAAAGTTCAACGGACCGCTCTCCGCTCGCCAGTATGCGGTCGTTCTTGATCACGCCGAACAGCCCTTCGGCCTTTCCGCTCAGAACACGAAGACACCCCTTTTCGAACCAGCGCGCCTGATACCCCGATAGCTGCGAGAAACGAAACCTCGCATCGCCTTCGACAGTCTCGACGGTCAGTTCAACCACATATCCCTCGCGCTCCAGATCGAAACGACAGGACCGATCTCCCAGGACCGCTGAGCAGCGCGGATGGTAGATGCGCCCATATTCCTGCCCGAGCGCCTCAGAGAGGCCGCGCAACTCGGCGGTGAACCCGCCCGAAGAGCGGGAAATCTCACCGATATGACCGCGGAAGATCATCTGCCGCTGGTCCGGCGCAGCCCAGTTCACAATCCAGACGCGCACCTGAGCACGGTCGTAACGCCCGGCTAGAATGTCCTCCTCCGTGATCGCATCCGAGCTTAGTGCGCCATAGCTTTCGGAGTTATCCACCGACAGCCCCGTGCTTTGCACGACCGCCTTGGCGGTCATCCCGCTTTCGGGTTTGAACTCGATCCCATCGAAGTGCAGAGCCCGGTCGTGATCGGTAAAACCGAGCACCAAGCCATCCGTCCGCTCGACGGCCCAGGCACGGGCAACCGTCGTGCAGCCAGAGGCGAGGTGATTGTTCAACTCATTGACGTTGCTCATCTGAGGCGCACCTCCACCACGGGAACCTGCGGCAAGTCACCCGCCTGGAACGACTGCACCGAAACCTGAATGCGGTCGGTGTCAAAGCGGACAGGCACGTCAAACTCAAACCCCGCCGTGATCCGCGCGCCCTCTGCCGGCGCATCCAAGAACGTGATCCACCCATCCTCAAGGCCGACCGAGAAGTGGACCGTCTCCACCTGCTGATCACCCTGAACGCCGACCACAACCGTGCCCTGCACGGGCTTTGCAATGGGACGGACGTAACTCGCCTCGCCGGAAGCATAGGTCTTACAGAGTTGAAAACGGGTCGCCTGACCATCGCCAATCCCGATCAGCTGATCCTCGAAGCCGGGGCTTCGCGATGCCGGGCAAGACTTGAAATCCGCCCAGTCCTTCCAACGAAACGCATGCATCTGCCCTTGGCGGGCCTCGAAGAACGCGATCAGCCGCTCGACATCATCAAGCGATCGCAACCCGACGCCCGCATCGTAATGCCGCCGCGAATGCGCCCAGGGCGTGTTGCGCTCTTCATAGCCGTTGGTCAGCGTGACAATCTCGGTCCGCCGCTCGGGGCCACCAACAGAGCCGAAACTCAGATTTGCCGGAAACCGGACTTCGTGAAAAGCCATCGTAGTCTTCCTCAGCTGTTACGATGCCCGCGCGCGAGGGCGCGGTTGATCTGCGCGGCAATCTGCGCCTGACTGCGGGCAAAACCGCCGACATCGGGTGTCGAGACGTTCATCACCACGTTGATGGCGCGCCCGCCCCCGCTTGACTGCACGCCCAGGCGACCATCGGCGCCTCGGGTCAGCGGCATGATCGCCTCGGGTCCGGCCTCACCCATCAGACCCGTCGCACCGCGCATCGGAAACGCGACCGGCGAACTCACCACACCGCCCTTGGCAAAGGGCATGACGCGCCCCTGGCTGAATGCCCCGCCCTGAGCAAACGGCATGAGTCCGCCGAGCGCGCTGCTCATCCCCTGCGCGATCGCGCCGCCAAGCGCGTTTTGCACCGGTCGCATCGCCAGCGAATAGACGCTGTCTGCCATGGTCTGCGCGACCGAGCGCAGCGCATCCGAAAGTTTCATCCCGTCGAAAATGAGCCCATCGAACGCCCGGCGCAGCCCGCGCCCGATGCTGTTGGTCAGCGAGTTCACCTCGCGCCCGGTAAACAGCATTCCCTCGCGCATTCGCCCCAACTCGTCGTTGAACGCCCCGGCAATCGCCTCGGCGCCTGCAAGATTGCGCTCCAGCAGGGCGGCCTGCACGCTCAGCCCATCCAACCCATCGACTTCAACCATCGCCTGTTCCTTTCCTGTCGCCCGCGGCGGCCTTGTCGGGCCACCGCGCCACCAGTTCATCAAGACACGCGCGGGTCAGTGGCGGCGACCCAGAGGTCTCCCCGAGCATCAACGCCAATTCCGCGGGGGTCAGCGCCCAGAACTCCTGCGGTCGCAAGCCAAGCCCCCGCATGCCGACCCGCATCAGACCGGGCCAATCAAGCCCGCTCATGCGCTACCCGGCACCGTGAAGGCGCGGGCCAGCAGTTGCGCGGCAATGCGGGCGGCCTCGATCGGGCCGCCCGCGATATCCACCGCGCGCAGATCCTCGGCGCGGCCGCGCCAGCCGCCGCCTCGCAGCCCCGCGACCAGCAGGGCAAGAACGTCGCGCGTCGAGAAAGCACCGCTCTCGAAGCGCCGAACCAAGTCGAGCAGGCTGCCCTCCCCCAGTTCGGCCTCCAACTCGGCCAATGTGCCAAGCGTCAGCTTCGCCACATGCCGCTCACCGTCGAGCGTGACCTCGACCTCTCCCGCCCAAGGGTTAATCATCGCTACCTCAGAGTGCCGTGAAGCTAAGCACGCCGGCCGAGGCCATGCTCATCTCGTAGCTGGCCTCACCGTTATGCGCGCCCGCGTATTCCACCGAGGTGATCATGAACGGCCCCTGCACGATGCCGAAATCCGGGATGATGACCTGGAAATCCGGCACCTCGCCGTCGAAAAAGATCTGCCGCGCGCGCTCATCAGTCGCCGCATCCTTGAACACGCCCGAGCCAGAGATCGAGGCCGATCGCACCCCTGCCCCGCCCAGCAATTCGCGCCAGCCGCCCTGGCTTTCCAGCGAGGTCACATCCACCGTTTCCGCATTGAAGCTGATGCGCGTGGCGCGCAGCCCCGCGATGGTCTCGAATTGCCCGCCTCCGTTGAGGTCAAGCTTGATCAGAAGGTCCTTGCCGTTCTGCGCCACCATGGCCGAAGTCTCCTAGATAACGTGAATATTTCTGCCCGGTCGGGGCAAATCCGAAAGCGGGACGGCGGGCCTCAGCCCTCGACCCGCGCGCGGAAGGTCAGATCGATGCGCCGCGTGTTACCCTTCTCGACGCGCCGGGCTTTGGCCCGGACGAACCACAAGGCCACCAGCGCGCCGCGCTCAAGAACCAGCGCCGCATCGCTCAGCGCGTCCGAGATCGCCGCCGCGATCTCCTTGGCTCCATGAAACCCGGCCTCGCCGGTCACGACCGACACGACAAAATCATGCGTGGCGCCCGCGCCGGTCATGTCCGAGGCATCCTGCACATCCTCGGGGCCAAGCGTGACATAGGTCATCGGCGCTTCGCCGGGTGGCACAGCGTCATAGACCGCACCGCCGACTAGGGCCGACACGCCGGGATCGGCCAGCAGGTGCTGATAGACTGCCGCCTGAAGCGCTGCGGAAACCGCGTAGCTCATGCGACCACCTCCTCGCGAGCGAAACAGACCAGATAGCGTTGCGAAGGGTCGGCATCGGCCACGGACAGGATACGAAACACCCGCGCGCCCTCGCGAAACCGCTGATCGGGGCGCGGGCGGCGTGGACTGGTCACCGGGGCCGCGCGCACCACGATCCGATAGGGCACCGAGGCCAGTGTGACCGCCTCGCCGGAGCGCTCATTGCCCGTTCCAGCCGTCACCTGCGCCCAGAGATCGCCAAGGCGCACCCAGTCAAGGCGATGACCACCGCCGCCATCCGGGCTACGCTGCGCCTCTTCCAGAACCAGCTTGCGATTGAGAAACGGGGTCATGCGCGCCCTCCCAGAACCCTCACGGTGCGCCAGCGCTCGATCAACGAAGCGACACCAAACGGCATCGCGTCCTGCCCCGCACCCGCGTCGTGACGACGCTCAAAATATTGCGCGGCGAGCAGCATGACCGCCTGCGCCAGATCGGCCGGAAGCTCATTCCACTCCGCGCCAAACCCTGCAGCAAAACGGATCTCGACCACGCCCCCACGTGGGATCGGCGGCAGGCTGCCCGAGACAGCCTCAAGCCGCGGACGCCCCATATCGGGGACAAGGCGGCACGCTGCGGAAACCTCGGCAATGGCACCTGTGGCGTCGATCATCTGCACCGAATGCAGCGCCCCAACCGGCGCGACGGGCAGCGGCTGGCTGATGCCATCCCGCCAGTCCGAGAGCGTCAGCACAAAATCGCGGGTCAGAAGCGCCTTCGCGATCCGCCCTTCGATCGCCGCGATGGCAGCGCGCAGATAGGCCTCCAGCGCGGCATCCTCCGCCCCGAGATCGGCGAACCCGCTCCCCAGTTGTAGATGGTCGCGAAACGCAGCCATAGGCAGTGCCGCCGCGGCCACCACCGTCACTTCTTTCAACATCATGAAAATACTCCGAAAGTCGCATGGGGCCCCGCGGCGCGCGGCCACGGGGATCGGACGCAGGCCCTCCCGCCGCCGCTCGGACGGAGGGAGCAGCTAGGCGACGACGGTCAAACCCGCGCCCGCCCGAAGCCGGTTTCTCGGCTCAGGGGTGCCCGGTCTCCCGCGCACCCCGCTTCGCGCCCCTTACGAGGCCGCGAATTTCAGCAGCTTGATCGCCGCGAAGTCGCTCACGTCGCCGCCGACACGCTTCGAGGCGTAGAACAGCACATGCGGCTTGGCCGAGAAGGGATCGCGTAGAACGCGCAGATCGGGGCGCTCGGCGATGGTGTAGCCGTTCTTGAAGTCGCCGAAGGCAATTGCTTGAGCACCCGAGGCGATGTCCGGCATGTCCTCGGCGATCAGCACCGGATAACCCATGAGGCGCGCCGGCTCGCCCGCCTGCAGACCGTCCGACCACAGGAAGCGGCCATCGGCGTCCTTCATCTTGCGCACCGCACCGGCGGTTTTCGAGTTCATCACGAAGGTCGCATTGGCGCGGTATTCGGCGTCGAGCGCATAGACGAGGTCCACGATCGCGTCCGAGGCGTTCAGCGCGGCGAAGTCGCCATCGGCGCCGGTCGCCACATAGCCAAGCGAACCCCAGGCCCAAGCGTCATTCGCGACCGACGCATGGTTGAGGAAGCCCGTCGGCTTGTCCACACCGTTGCCATTGACGAAAGCTGCCGCCTCGGCGCGGGCGAACTTGTCCGCGATGCGCCCCGCCAGCCAGCTTTCGATGTCAAAGGCACTGTCGTCGAGCAGTCGCTGCGAGGCCTTCGGCATCGCCGACAGCTCATGCAGCGGGATCGAGATCCGGTCGATCTGCGGCGTGCCCGTCTCGGTCAGCGTCGCGGTCTCGGTCGCCCAACCCGAGCCCATCTCGGTATGATCGACCAGCACGTCGAACGAGGTCGCCTCGACATTAACCACATTCGCGATCTGACGGATCGAGGCGGTGGCCTTTAGCACACCGCGGATCGTCTCGGAGGTCTGCGGGTCCACGAGGTAACCGCCCTCAGCCGAAACCGAGGTGTTCAGCGCCTTGCCTTCCAGCGCAAGGCCACGCAGCGCATCATCATCGCCCGAGCGCAGATAGGCCGCGAAGGCCTTCTGATGCGGCGCCTCTTCGGTGGCGGCGACAGAAAGGGCGGGACGCCCGGCGAAAGTCTTGGTCTGCAGCATGGTCAAACGCTCATCTTGTTGTTGCATCTTCGTCTTCACTTCATCCTGAAAGCTTTTGATCTCTTTCAGGAAACCGGCCAGCGCGGTCTTCACCTCGGTCGCCGGGGCGGGGCCGTCGGACAGACCCGTCCCGGCCCGAGCCTTGCACTCGGTCTTCATCGTCACTCGATCTCCATGGGTATGAGCCGGGCTTATCGCCGGGCCAGTTCCGCCGCAGCGCCGTTCAGCGCTTCGACCATCTCGCGCCAGGTCTCGGGGTCGGGGCTGTCGCCCTTCGCCGCAACCCGCGCTTCGCGAAGCATCGGGAAGGTCACCAGCGAGACCTCCCAAAGCTCCAGTTCCGCAAGCAGCCGCTGGCCCTTTGCGTCTTTCTGGGCGCTGACCGTGCGATAGCCGATCGACAGACCGTCGATCGCCCCCGCACCAATCAGCGCCGCTGCCTCGCGCGCGCGCTCCACATCCAGCAAGAGCCGCCCTTTGACATAAAGCCCACGCGCGTCCTCGCGGATCTCGTCCCACACGCCGATCGGCTGTGCGGGATCGTGCTGCCAGAGCATCTTGACCGAGCCACCACGCGCCCGCAGCCGCTCAAGGCTTCGGGCATAGGCGCCGGGCTGCACGACATCGCCGCCCTGATCGGGAACGCCGTAAAGCGAGGCATAGCCCTCGATCACCGTACCATCGGTAACCTGCACCGCCTCACCCGCCTGAGAGAACTTCAACTCAAGGCCATAATCACTTGTCTTCATGTGCACTTCCCTATTTCGGGGCATATTCCAGAACGCCCTGCACCGCCTGCGTCAGGATCACGGCCACGACCCCGTAAACCGTCATCCACAGCCGCCTCTCCAACCCCTCGATCATCGCCTCGATACGCTCCAGCCGTCTGTCCACCTGGGTGAACTGCAACTCCATGATCCGCTCGGTCGCCTCGAAGCGCTGCTCGTGAACCTCGAACGGCTCCTTGAGAAAACGCGACCCGCCTGCCGCCATCTCACTCCTCCGAGACCGGTGGCAGGCCAAGCAGCGCGCGTTTTTCAGCCGCCGTCAGAAAGGCAGCCTCACCGATGCGCTTCCACTGCGCGTCGCGTTCCGTCGCCAGCGCCGGGATCTGGTCAAGGTCGGGCTTCAACTCGACCACCTCGCCCATGAAACCCGATAGCCACCACGCCACCGCCGCGCTGACCCGCGTCGCAAGCGGCAGCACGGTCAGGCGATAGAACGCCCGGTGCGCCTCAGCATAATTCGCGTAGGTCGCATCGCCGGGGATCCCCAGCAGCATCGGCGGCACACCGAAGGCCACGGCGATCTCGCGCGCCGCGGCGGACTTGGTCTCGTGGAACTCCATGTCCGAGGGGCTGAACCCCATTGGTTTCCAGTCGAGCCCACCTTCCAGAAGCATCGGCCGCCCCGCATTGCGCGCGCCCTGATGATGCGTCTCCATCTCGAAGACCAGCCGGTCATATTGCTCGGGGCTCAGCGTGCCCTGCCCGTCCGAACCCTTGTAGACGATCGCCCCCGAGGGCCGCGCGGCATTGTCCAGCAGCGCCTTCGACCAGGCGCTGGCCGAGTTGTGGACGTCCATCGCCGTTGCCGCCGCCTGCATTGGCGACAGGCCGTAATGGTCGTCCTGCGGATGGAAGCTCTTGATATGGCAGATCGGATCGGGGTGCCCGGTCATGTCAAAACGATGCTTGCGCGCACCCACGGCATATTCATGGGCGACGGGCCAGCCATCCGCGCCGGGCACGACTGACATCCGGTCGGATCGCAGCACGTGCAGCTCGCGCGGCAGGCCGGTTTCCGAGGCGACAGCCTCCAGATAGCCGTTGCCGGTTAGCAGCATCTGACCAAAAAGCGCCTCGAACAGTTCGGCCCGGCCTTGCCCCGCATTCGGACGCCGGATCAGGTCGATCAGCGGGTGCATCTCATAGCGGCGCTCGCTGTCCTGGCAAACGAGCGGCACGGCGGCAGCCGCCTCGGCGATCAGCTTCACGCAGCGAAACCCCACCGGATTGCCGGTAAAGCCGCTGCGGGTCAGGCTGACGGCATCGCGCGGCGACCAGACCACCCGGCCCGCCCCCGATGCCATGGCCACGATCCGCCCTGTGACCGAGGCCTTCTGCTCGGGCGCGCCCTCCGGCTCGGCCTTGCGAAAGAAATTCAAACCCATCCCGTTCTCCTCGTCGCGGCCCGGCCCTGTGGACCCGGCCAAAGAAAAGGGCCGGGAAATCCCGGCCCTTGCGAATGATTGTCTGCCCTGCTCAGAGGCCCCTGACCTGCGGCCGGCGCCAGTGCGCCGAGGGCTCGATGATCAGCTCGGTCAGCGCCCAGACCAGCGCATCCACCCGGTCGGGCGAGCCGCGCCCCTCATAGCCGCGCGTGGTCATGCGGCACATCTGATCCTCCAACGCGCCCAGATGACCGCTTCGAAGGTGGCGCACCCGCCCCTGCTCATACAGTGCCGCGACCGGTTCGGCCCGCGCCGCCTTGCCCCGCGCCGCACGCAGCGCCTTGAACGGCACCAGCGGGTCGATCTGCCGGATCACGCTTTCCACCATGTCGCCGCCCTGGTTGACCTCGGCCACCAGCCGCTCGGCCCCGTATTTCTCCATCGCGCGGATCGCGGCCCGCGCCCAGTCGGTCGGCTTGCCTTGGACCGAGCAATCCTCAAGCACCACCGCGCGCCAGTCCTGCACCGGCCCGCGCGTCACCGCGCCGACGACCACGATCCCACATTCGTCTGATGCGCTTCCCCCCGTCACCGATGGGTCCAGCGCCACCACGATCCGGTCCATCTCGGGGGCCGAGGCGATCCGCGCCTCCTCCAGGCCTGCCGTTGTCCAAAGCGCCCCCTCGACATCGTCGAGCAGCACGCCCTCCAACTCCTGCCGACCGAGCCGGGTGCCCGCATAGCGCGCCTGCACCTCCTCAAGGAACGAGGCCGCCAGATAGGCCCGGTTCGCCTCGGTCGGGGCATGGGTCACCACGGTCGAGGGGTTGTTCAGGATCGCCTTCAACACGCCGACATTGCGTGGCGTCGTCGTGACGACCTGCTGGGGATGATCGCCGAGCCGCAGCGCGAATTGCAGCATGTCCCACGTCTCCTCGGCCTTCTTCCACTTGGCCAGCTCGTCCGCCCAGGCCGCATCGAACTGCGGGCCTCGCAGCGCCTCGGGCTCATGCGCCGAGAACGCCTGCGCGGTCGCGCCATTGGGCCAGACGAGGCGCCGTCGCGTCGCCTCCCACTCGGGCCGACGGTCGGGGGGCGAGCACGCCATGATCCCGCTGTCGCCAAAGATCATCACGTCGCGCACCTGATCGAAGGTCTCTCCCACCAGCGCCACGCGATGCGCCCTGCCGGGGTCGAGCGGGCACGCGCCTTCCACCTGCGCGCGCACCCACTCGGCCCCGGCCCGCGTCTTGCCCGCACCGCGCCCGCCCATGATAACCCAGCTTTTCCAGGCTCCCTGCGGCGGCAACTGATGCGGCAGCGCCCAGAACTCGAACATCCATGGCAGGGCCAGAAGCGCGTTGTCCTCCAGCCCGTCCAGAAACGCGTCAACATCCTCCGGCGTCGCGGAGGCGAGCCAGGCGGCGCCCGATCTCAGATCGGGCTGCATCGAAGTCGAGCGCATGATCTCGGACGACCCCGGCAACCTGTTTGCGGAGTTTTTCAACCCGTGTCCTTTCATCCATTACCATCTGGAAGGCGATGCGAAGATCCTTGACCGCCTGCATGGCAGCCTTGGCATCCGACACCTCGCCCTGGCGAACCCCCCGCATCGCCAGCGCCAGCTCTTCGGCCACTTCCCGATAAAGAGTTTCCGTTTCCTTCAGCAGATCCACTGAAGGGCCTTCCCCACCCGAGAAAGTCATATCCATGTGCTACAGAACCCGCTCCTCATGCCTGTTCCGCACGAGCGAAATGAAAAAGCGCCGACGGTTACCCGCGGCGCTTGCCCACTTCTCCTAGCATGACATATTTCTATCGTAGGGCGTTCTGTAAGTCAAGCACTAAATCTATGGTTGTTCTCGAACCCCAGGAAAAAGGCCCGCCAAGAACTCGGCAGGCCCATTTTTATTTGCAATATCAGTTGCCTGAGCCTTGCGATTTCTGCTGGCGCTCGATCTCGCGCCAGCGTGCGACGTTGCGGTTATGCTCATCCAGCGTCTCGGCAAAGGCATGCCCGCCGGTGCCATCGGCCACGAAGAACAGATACCGAGTCGAATCCGGGTTCAGTGCCGCTTCAATCGCCGCCCGGCCGGGGTTGCAGATCGGCCCCGGCGGCAGCCCCGCCACCACATAGGTGTTATAGGGCGTCTCGCGATTCAACTCGGACTGGCGCAGACCACGGCCCAACACGCCCTTGCCCTCGGTCACGCCATAGATCACGGTCGGGTCGGTTTGTAGCTTCATCCCCTGATCGAGGCGGTTGACGAAGACACTCGCCACCTGACGCCGCTCTTCCGGCACACCGGTTTCCTTCTCGACAATCGAAGCCATCACCAACGCCTCTTCCGGCGTCTCGTAAGGCAGCCCCGAGGCCCGGTTCTCCCATGCGGCGGCCAGAATGGCGGACTGGCGCTTAGCCATCTCATTGAGCAGTCCGGCGCGGTCAGCACCACGGCGCACCTCATAGCTGTCCGGCGCCAGCGTGCCCTCGGCAGGAACCTTGGCAACCTCACCCTTGAGGAAATCCGCAGACTTGAGCGCCTCGACCACCTGCCAGCTGGTCACACCCTCCGCCAGCGTGATGCGCAGTCGCACGTCGGCCTTGCTTGCCGCCTCGTCGAAGCCTTCGGGCTTCGCCTCGGCCACCGGGTCGAACTTGGCCTTCTCGACATATTGCCCCGAGGCCGCGTCCAACTCGCGCAGGATCAGTTGCTGCGCGTTCACGCCGATGCGCAGGTTCAACTCGGTCCCGCAGGTCGACGGCCCGCCGGCGGTAATCTGCTCGATGATGTCCTGCATCGAAGAGCCCGGCTCGATCAGATACGACCCGAACTTGAGCGACCCGCTCTTGCCTTCATAATCCGCGCCCGCGCGGAAAATGTAGCCCGACGCGATCGCCCCCTGCGCCAGCAGATCCTGAGACACGCGGCCGAAGGTCGCGTTCTGCTCAACGCGCAGGCACACGCCCTGCGTCAATGGCCCCGACCCCTCATATTGCTGCTTGGCCCAGGCAACCAGCCCGGCAACCCCCACCAACACGACGATCAGCAGGGTCAGAAAGTTCGAGACAATATTGCGCCACATCAGCTGGCGACCTTGCCCAGCACGAGGCTCGCATTGGTGCCGCCAAAGCCGAAGCTGTTCGACAGGGCCACGTTGATCTCGCGTTTGACGGCCTTGTTCGGCGCCAGGTCAAGCTTGGGCTCTACCGCCGGGTTGTCGAGGTTCAGCGTCGGTGGCGCGATCTGGTCACGCAGCGCGAGGATGCAGAAAATCGCCTCAACCGCGCCCGCAGCCCCCAGAAGGTGCCCGATGGATGACTTGGTCGAGCTCATCGTGGCTTTGGCGGCGGCATTGCCCATCAGGCGCTCCACCGCGCCCAGTTCGATCGTATCGGCCATGGTCGAGGTGCCATGCGCGTTGATGTAGTCGATCGCATCCGGGGTCAGGCCCGCACGCTCGATCGCCGCTTTCATCGAGCGGAAACCACCATCGCCATCCTCCGCCGGGGCCGTGATGTGATAGGCGTCGCCCGACAGGCCGTAGCCCAGAACCTCGGCGTAGATCTTGGCGCCACGCGCCTTGGCGTGCTCGTATTCTTCCAGCACCACGACGCCCGCGCCCTCGCCCATGACGAAGCCATCGCGGTCGGCGTCATAGGGACGGCTGGCCTTGGTCGGCTCATCGCCGCGCTTGGTCGAAAGCGCCTTGCAGGCGTTGAAGCCCGCGATCCCGATTTCCGAGATCGGGCTTTCCGCACCACCCGCGACCATGACATCGGCATCGCCCAGCATGATCAGGCGGGCAGCATCGCCAATCGCGTGCGCGCCGGTCGAACAGGCCGTGACCACCGCGTGGTTCGGGCCCTTGAAGCCGAAACGGATCGACACCTGACCCGAGATCAGGTTGATCAGCGAGGCTGGGATGAAGAACGGGCTCACCCGCTTGGGGCCTTTTTCCCTGATCAACAGGGCGGTCTCGGCAATCGTCGAAAGCCCGCCGATGCCGGAACCGATCATCACGCCGGTGCGCAGGCGGTTTTCCTCGTCCTCGGGCATCCAGCCCGAATCTTGCACGGCCTGAACCGCCGCCGCGATCCCGTAAAGGATGAATTCATCGACCTTGCGCTGCTCTTTCGGCTCCATCCAGTCATCCGGATTGAACGTGCCGTTCGAACCATCGCCCCGCGGCACTTCGCAGGCATATTTCGTGGTGACGTTCGACGCGTCGAACCTTGTGATCGGACCGGCGCCGGACTCCCCGGCAATGAGCCGCGCCCAGGTCTCTTCGACCCCGCAAGCCAACGGCGTGACCAGCCCCAGACCCGTGACGACTACACGACGCATCCTCGACCTCTTTGGTTAATCCTCCGATCCCGTTCTGATACACGGCCAAAACGGGGGGTGCAACGTCAAGGAGCCTCGCGTTTTAACGGATCGGCATTGCTCCCGATTATTCCTCGGCCCAATCCGACCCGGGCAGATCGCCAAGCGGGTATTCCGCCAGACGGTCATAACGTGGCCCATGGGGATCGAGCGTCGAGCGATAGAGCACGAATTCCCCCACTGCGAATCCCGGCAATGTGAAATCGGCCGAGGCCTCCAGGAAGCGGCCAAGCCGCAATTCCTCGGCAGGGCCATAGGCGCGACCAAAGCGCGCAAGGGTCACATGCGGCCGAAAACGTCGCCGCGCCAGATCAATCCCGACAGCACGCGCCGCCGCCGCCACATGGCGCTGCAAGGCCTCAAGCGGCGGGTTTTTGCGCAGGCCGACAAAGACCAGATCGGGGCGCGCGCGGTCCATCACATCCGCCCCCGCTAGTTCCAGCACCAGAGGCTGCGTGGGAATGGCGGCCAGTTCCTCATCCAGCGCCTGCGCCTCGGCCAGACTGATCTCGCCCAGAAACGCCAGCGTCAGGTGCAGGTTCTCCTCGGCCACCGCCCGGCCGCAGCCCAACAGGGTTTGCAGCGCGACAATAGGCGCCACCGCCTCTTCCGGCATCGGAATCGCCACGAAAGCCCGCATTTACACCCCGGAATGCAAAACGGCGCCCACAAGGGGGCGCCGTCGAAAACCTATCCGAAATCGGATCAGGCGGCTTCGGTGATGAACTTCACCGCGTCGCCAAAGGTCTGGATGGTCTCAGCAGCGTCGTCCGGGATCTCGATGCCGAACTCTTCTTCGAAGGCCATAACCAGCTCGACGGTGTCGAGGCTGTCGGCGCCCAGATCGTCGATGAACGAGGCGGTCTCGGTGACCTTGTCCTCTTCAACGCCCAGGTGCTCCACGACGATCTTCTTCACGCGATCAGCGATGTCGCTCATGTCATTTCCTCAGTTTGAGGGCCTCTGCCCGTCCCTAGTTCTAGCTCGTTCGAGCGGCTTGATGCGCCCCGCACAGCGAGGCAGCCGAAAGGCTGGGTCAGCCCCCGGCCCGTCCTAGCCGCTAATATCTACAGTCTTCCCGCAAGGCAAGCCGTTTTGCAGCCTCGGGGCATCTGGTCACACCATGGCCATGCCGCCGTTGACGTGCAAAGTGGCACCGGTCACATAGCCCGCCTCAGGGCTGGCCAGATAGAGAACCGCTGCCGCGATTTCCTCGGGCGCGCCCATGCGGCCTGCCGGGATCTGCGTCAGGATCTTGGATTTCTGGTCGTCGTTGAGCTTGTCAGTCATCGCGGTGGCGATGAAACCGGGCGCCACGCAGTTCACGGTGATGCCCCGGCTTGCGACCTCATAGGCCAGCGATTTCGACATACCCACCATGCCTGCCTTGGCGGCAGCGTAGTTGCCCTGACCGGGGTTGCCCGTCGCGCCCACGACCGAGGTGATGTTGATGATCCGGCCCCAACGCGCCTTCATCATGCCGCGCAGCACGCCACGCATCAGCCGGAAGGAGGAGGTCAGGTTGACCTCCAGAACCGACTGCCATTCCTCATCCGACATGCGCATGAACAGGTTGTCGCGCGTGATGCCTGCATTGTTGACCAGAATGTCCAGCCCGCCCATCGCCTCGATGGCGGCCTTGGGCAGCGCCTCGACCGAGGCCGCGTCACTCAAGTTCGCGGGCACAACAAAGGCGCGCTCGCCCAATTCGGCGGCCAGCGCCTCCAGCGGCTCGACCCGCGTGCCCGACAGCGCGACCTTGGCGCCTGCGGCATGCAGCGCTTTGGCGATCTCGGCGCCGATACCACCCGAAGCGCCGGTCACCAGCGCCGATTTCCCAGTCAGATCAAACATGGTCGTCCCTCAGGTTAACTTTGCGCCTCAATAGCAGCGATCCGGCCTTCCTGCCAGCCACCGGGCGCATCTTTCCGCGCACGGCCATAAATTCGCCACCTTGGCCGCCTATTGAAGTGCGAACAGGCAAGCGACCGAAAACCATGGCGAACACCGACATCCTCGCACAGACTGAAATCCCGATGGACCCGTTCGCCGCGGTGATCGAGAACCTCATGAGTTCCGCGCAGATCCCGCTGACGCTGGTCGCGCTGGCCGCCTTGCCGCTTCTGTTCAAGATGCTGACGAACCGATCAAAAAGCTCTTATCAAGAACGCGACTACGGGCATGAGACGCTGGCCAAGCTGGCCGCGATGCAGCCCGATCCGCAACGCCTTGTCGTGAACAACGGCTACCGCGTCGTGCCGCTTCTGAACCGGCTTGAGGCGCGGGTGTTGCCGATGCTCGAAAAGATCGCGCGCGAAATGGGCGAAGGCCACCGCGTTCTGGCGCAAGTCGCGCTGTCGCAGGTGGTTCATGCCGTCTCCCCCGATGGCACCGAGGACACGTTCTCAGACGCCAACAAGGCGCTGGCGGGCGAGCATCTCGATCTCGCCCTGCTCGACCGGCGCGGCTTTGTGGTGGCCGCGATCGAATGCCACGCGACCACCGAAGTTCCGAGCGACTTCCAGATCTCGCGCAGTCAAGCCAAGCGCGATGCGCTGGCCAAGGCGGGCCTCAAGCTGATCGACCTGCCCCCCGAGGCCGACGAGGCCCTAGTCCGCCTGCGTCTGGCCGAGATGACCGCTCTGCCCGTGCGCCCCGCGCAGCCGCGCATCGTCAGCGCATGAAAAAGGCGGGGCCGAAGCCCCGCCCTGCCATCATTTGATCGGGCCTCAGCCCTTGAGCGCAGCGATATCCTCGGGCGCGCCCACGTTCTTTTGCACGGTTTCCTTGGCGATGCGCTTGACCATGCCCGACAGCGCCTTGCCCGCGCCGATCTCCCAGAACTCGGTCACGCCCTGACCCACCATCCACAGCACGCTCTCGCGCCAGCGGACCGAGCCGGTGACCTGCTCGATCAGCAACTGACGGATCACCTCGGGGTCGCTCACCGCCTCGGCGCGCACGTTGGCCACGACCGGCACGACAGGCGCCGCAATCTGCACCGAGGCCAGGGCCTCGGCCATCTTGTCGGCGGCGGGCTGCATCAGCGCGCAATGGAACGGTGCCGAGACCGGCAGCATCAGCGCGCGTTTGGCACCGGCCGCCTTGGCAATCTCGACCGCGCGCTCAACCGCAGCCTTATGGCCCGAGACCACAACCTGCGCGGGATCGTTATCGTTGGCAGCCTGACAGACCTCCTGCCCCGTGCCAGCGGCCGCGGCTTCGCCCGCGATCCGCGTTGCGGTCTCGAAATCCAGACCCAGCAGCGCGGCCATCGCGCCTACACCCACCGGAACCGCCGATTGCATCGCCTCGCCACGGATCCGCAGCAGCTTGGCCGTGTCGGTCACGCTCAGTGCGCCCGCCGCGCAAAGCGCCGAGTATTCCCCGAGCGAATGCCCCGCCACGAATGCCGCGTCCTTGACCGAGAAGCCCTCGGCCTCCAGCGCGCGCAGCGCCGCGATCGAGGTGGCCATCAGCGCGGGCTGCGCATTGGCCGTCAGGGTCAGCGTTTCGATCTCGCCTTCCCAGATCAGGCTCGACAGGCTCTCGCCCAGGGCGGCGTCCACCTCATCAAAGACCGCCTTGGCGGCGGGATAGGCTTCGGCCAACGCCTTGCCCATACCGATGGTCTGCGCGCCCTGTCCGGGGAATACGAATGCTCGGCTCATGGCTTCCTCCACATTGTGCTTGCCTCGGTCTAGCGTGACCCGAGGGCACTGACAACAACCTGCGCACAGAGTCTGTGCGCCTGTCCGCGTGGTTCATGCGCGCGCGCAGACCTATGGTCTGGGGAAAGTTCACACGAGGCCCCCATGCTGACCAACACCTCCCACAGCTACGGCTCGGTTGCCCGGATCTTCCACTGGCTCACCGCGCTTCTGATCCTGTCCGCGATCGGCCTAGGGCTATATGCCGAGGACCTGCCACGCGATACCGACGCCGCCGTCGCCACGCTTGTCACGATTTATTCCGCGCACAAGACCATCGGCGTTGCCGCCTTCTTCACCGCGCTTGCCCGCATTCTCTGGTCGCTTGCACAGCCCAAACCCGTGCCGCTGCACCCCGAGCGCCGGGCCGAGACCTTCGCGGCCGAGCTGATCCACTGGGCGCTTTACGGCGCGATGCTGATCATGCCGCTCTCGGGCTGGATCGGCCACGCAGCGCAGGCGGGCTTTGCCCCGATCCTGTGGCCCTTCGGCCAGACCCTGCCCTTCGTGCCGCAATCGACCGATGTCGCCCATCTGTTCGAGGGCATCCACAAGCTCTCGGCCCTTGTCCTTTACGCTGCGATCGGTCTGCACGTTCTCGGCGCGCTCAAGCACGTGATCATCGATCGCGATGCGACCATGGCACGGATGACGCGCGGCACCCCGGCGGGCGAAGGCCGCGTGGCACATGGCGCAGGCGCGCCCTTGGCCGCGGTGGCCATTTGGGCCGCCGTGATCGGCAGCGCGTTGCCCCTTCCCGCCGGACCTGAACGCCTTGACGGCCCCGCCCCCGTCGCACAAAACCAGCCCTCCGGGAACTGGCAAGTCAGCGAGGGCACGCTTGGTTTCACCGTTCAGCAGATGGGCGCGGTGGTCGACGGCTCCCTGCCCGCCTGGACCGCGCAGATCGACTATGACGAGGCCAGCGGCACCGGCACCGTCACCGTGCAGATCGACACGACGCAACTCACCCTCGGCTCGGTCACCGATCAGGCCAAGGGGGCGGAGTTCTTCGACACCGCCACCTTCCCCATTGCCACCTTCACAGCCGATCTGACCCGCACCGAAGGCCGCGCGCATGAGGCCACCGGCACCCTGACCCTGCGCGGCGCCTCGGTTCCGCTCACCCTGCCCTTTGCGCTGAGCATCGCAGGCGATCAGGCCACCATGACCGGTGAGGCCGTGCTTGACCGCCGCGCCTTCGGCATGGGCGAAAGCTATCCCGACGAAAGCAGCGTGGGCTTTCGCGTCACCGTGCAAGTCACGCTTAGCGCGACACGCCAGCCCGCTTCGGCAGCTCTCGACGCCTGACGCCACGCCTTCATAAAGAAAAACGGCCGCCGGAGCGATCCGGCGGCCGTTTCGATTTAATGGGCGGGGCTTATTCCGCCTTCATGGCCTCGATCGAGATCGCGATCTGAACCTCATCCGAGACGTAGGGCGCAAACATGCCCATGTCGAAGTCCGAGCGCTTGATCTCGGTGGTGGCATTGAAGCCGACCCACGGCTTTTTCTCCATCGGATGCTCGCCCATCTGGGTCATCTCGGCATCCAGCACGACCGATTTGGTCACGCCATTGATGGTCAGATCGCCGGTGATCTTGCCGGTCTTCTCGCCGGTCACCTCGATTCCGGTCGATTTGAACGAGATCTCCGGGCTCGCTTCGGCGCCGAAGAAGTCCTCGGTCAGGAAGTGCTGCGTGCGCGCATCCCAGCCGGTGAAGAGCGAGGCGGTCGGGAAGCTCACTTCAACCGACGAGGCTGCCGGGTCTTCCGCATCGAACTGGATCGTGCCCTCAAAGCCCGAGAACATGCCCGTCGTGGTCGAGAACCCCAGGTGCGTGTAGTCGAACACGATCTGGCTGTGGCTCGGGTCGAGGGTGTAGGTCGCGGGTGCCGCAGCGACGGCGGAGGCAAGACCAAAGGCAAGGCCGGCGGCAAGCAGAACGGATTTCATCGCGGGGGGTACTCCTGTCATGGCGATTTCAGCGGTGAAGATGCCCACCACAGGCCCCGGTCTCAATTCCACACGCCCCAACAGAGTCTGTGCGCAGACGCAGATCACGTTCGCGCCAGACCGACCCGCAGAAAGCAAAAAGGGCGCCCGTCCGGGCGCCCTTTCCGTTGATTTTCCAATCCCTTAGCAGGAGTAGTACATCTGGTACTCGACCGGGTGGGGGGTGTGCTCGTAAGCGTAAACCTCTTCCCACTTCAGCGACATGTAGCCCTCGATGAGGCCCTTGGTGAACACGTCGCCCGCGAGCAGGAAGTCGTGATCCGCTTCCAGCGACTCGAGCGCCTCACGCAGCGAACCGCAAACGGTCGGGATCGCGGCCAGTTCTTCCGGCGGCAGGTCGTAGAGGTCCTTGTCCGAAGCCGGGCCCGGATCGATCTTGTTCTTGATGCCGTCGAGACCAGCCATCATCAGTGCCGCAAAGCACAGATAGGGGTTCGCAGCCGGATCGGGGAAACGGGCTTCGACGCGCTTGGCCTTCGGCGACTCGGTCCACGGAATACGGACGCAACCCGAGCGGTTGCGGGCCGAGTAGGCGCGCAGAACCGGGGCTTCGAAGCCCGGGATCAGTCGCTTGTACGAGTTGGTCGAGGGGTTGCTGAAGGCGTTCAGGGTCTTGGCGTGCTTGAGAATGCCACCGATGAACCACAGCGCTTCCTGCGACAGGTCAGCATACTTGTCACCCGCGAACAGCGGCTTGCCGTCTTTCCAGATCGACATGTTCACGTGCATACCCGAGCCGTTGTCGCCCTTCATGGGCTTCGGCATGAAGGTCACGGTCTTGCCGTAGGCGTGGGCCACGTTGTGGATCACGTACTTGTACTTCTGGATGTTGTCGGCCTGCTCGACCAGACCACCGAAGATCATGCCGAGTTCGTGCTGACAGGTCGCCACTTCGTGGTGGTGCTTGTCGACCTTGATGCCCATGCGCTTCATGGTCGAGAGCATCTCGCCACGCAGGTCCTGGGCTTCGTCGACCGGGTTCACCGGGAAGTAGCCGCCCTTGTGGCCGGCGCGGTGCGCAAGGTTGCCCATCTCGATGGCGGCGTCGGTGTTCCAGGCGGCGGCTTCCGCGTCGATCTGGTACGACACTTTGGCCGGGGTGACCGAGTAGCGCACGTCGTCGAAGATGAAGAATTCAGCTTCCGGCCCGAAATAGGCGGTGTCACCGATACCCGAGGACTTCAGGTAGGCCTCAGCCTTGAGGGCGACCTGACGCGGGCAGCGGTCATAGGCCTCGCCGGTATCCGGCTCGACGACGACGCAGTGCACGCACAGGGTCTTTTCGGCGTAGAAGGGGTCGATATAGACCGACGAGGCATCCGGGATCAGCTTCATGTCGGACTGGTCGATCGATTTCCAGCCAGCGATCGACGAACCGTCGAACATGAAGCCTTCTTCGAAGAAGTCTTCGTCGACGAGGTCGGCGATCAGCGTCACGTGCTGCAGTTTGCCGCGCGGGTCGGTGAAGCGGACGTCGACGTATTCAACGTCTTCCGCCTTCATCAGGTCGAGAGCTTTTTTAACTGCGCTCATTGCTACTTACCCTTTCGTTGAGCATGGGTTTACCGGGCCCCGGCAGGCCCGTATTCGTATGAATTCTCAGACCGCGTCGTCGCCGGTTTCGCCGGTGCGGATGCGGATGGCCTGTTCGACAGGCGAAATGAAGATCTTGCCGTCGCCGATTTTCTCGGTCCGGGCGGCCGAGACGATGGCCTCGATAGCTGCATCGACCAGCTCATCGGGCAGGACCATCTCGATTTTCACTTTGGGCAGAAAGTCCACGACATATTCGGCGCCACGGTAGAGCTCGGTATGGCCCTTCTGACGGCCGAAGCCCTTCACCTCGATCACAGAAAGCCCCTGGATCCCCGCTTCCTGAAGTGCTTCTTTCACCTCATCCAGCTTGAAGGGCTTGATGATCGCTTCAACCTTTTTCATGTAGTCGACTCCCCCCATCAGGTCTTGCCGAGACCCTCTGACCACTTTCCACAAGGGCCCGCAATCGGCTAGCTTGGCGGGGTGTCCCGAGGGTCGGGAATTCGGCATACATTGCCCAATTTTTGTGCAGTTAGCGTGAAGTTGCAGCAGAATGAAAACAATTAGAGCGATCGCATGAGTGAAATTCTGAGCAGCGCCCAAATGCGCGGCATCGAGCAACAAGCCATCGCCAGCGGCGCCGTCACCGGTCTTGAGCTTATGGAACGCGCCGGGGCTGGCGTTGTTGCGCAGATCGCCACCGCCTTCCCTGATCTGAGCCCCTCAACGGCCGCGATCCTGTGCGGGCCGGGCAACAATGGCGGGGACGGTTTCGTCATTGCACGCCTGCTGCAACAGCGCGGATGGGCAATCGCGCTTTACCTTCTGGGCGATCCCGCCCGCCTGCCCCCCGACGCGCGCACTAATCATGACCGCTGGCTAAAGACAGGCCCGGTGCATCTCTGGGACGATCGGCAGATCGGGGATCGGCTTGGCGCGATGACCTCGGGCCTTGTGGTGGATGGCGTATTCGGCACCGGTCTGACCCGCCCCATGCCGCCCGACACGACACACACATCGCAGGCCCTCGACGCCCTTCGGCATCGCACGCCCTCCGGCCGCCCACGCGTCGTCGCCGTCGATATCCCAAGCGGCATCAGCGCGGATTCCGGCGCCAATCTCGGGGGCGCGTTCTGGGCCGACCTGAGCGTTTCATTCCATCGCGCGAAATGGGGGCACTACCTTGAACCCGCGGGCTTGCCCGAGGGGGGCGCGGCCTGCTGCGGGCAGGTCGCCGTCGTGGACATAGGCCTGCCGCAAGATCCCGCCCCGGACTCGGTTCAGCTTGTCGCGCGTCCGGCGGTCTTTCTTGGCAAGAGCGCGCAGGGGCATAAATACGGCCATGGCCATGCGCTTGTGCTCTCGGGTGGCGCAGGCAAGGGCGGCGCCGCGCGTCTGGCGGCGCGGGCCGCGCTGCGCGTGGGTGCCGGGCTCGTCACCATCGCCGCGCCGCAACCAGCCATCGCCGAGTACGCCGCGCAGCTCAATGCGATCATGCTGACCGCCCTGCCCGACGGCTACAGCCTGCGCGGCCTCTTGCAGGACGCGCGCCTGAATGCGCTCTGCCTCGGCCCCGGCCTTGGCCAATCGCGCGCACAGGATCTGGTGCCCGCCGCCCTGTGGGGCCGCCGCGCCACCGTGCTTGACGCCGATGCCCTCAGCGCCTTTGCCGAAGACCCGCCCGTGCTGTTCGGGCAGTTGCATGACAAGGTCGTCCTGACCCCGCATATGGGCGAGTTCCGCCGCCTCTTCCCCGATCTGGCGGAGCGGCTACATACCCCCGGTTATCCCAAGATCGAGGCGGCGCGCGCGGCCGCAGCCCGCGCGGGCTGCGTGGTGCTGCTCAAGGGCCCGGACACCGTCATCGCCGACCCAAGCGGTCGCGCGGCGCTGCACGCGGCCACCGGTGCGAATGCAGCGCCCTGGCTTGCCACGGCGGGCTCGGGCGATGTGCTGGCCGGAATCATCGCAGGGCTGATGGCGCGCGGCTTTGCGCCGTTCGAGGCCGCGACGAGCGGCGCCTGGCTTCACGCCGCCGCCGCGCGCGCCTTCGGCCCAGGGTTGATTGCCGAAGATCTCCCAGAAATGCTGCCGCAAGTCTTCCGCGATCTGGGTCTCTGAGCGGCGCAAAAGATTTTTCGCAAGGCCCCTACCCTGCGCCGCGCGGTCTTGCTAAAAGGCGCGCGTTGCGGGTGTGGCGGAACTGGTAGACGCACCAGATTTAGGTTCTGGCGCCTATGGCGTGGGGGTTCGAGTCCCTTCACCCGCACCACTTTGCAATCCCGACATCTTTCCGCGCGATGCGCGTCAGATCCGGCCCTTCAGGGCCTGTTCCATGTCGAAGACAGTCGCACGCAGCGGCGCGTCATCCACGCGCAAAAGCCCCTCGTTGCCGCGCCGGATGTCGATCACGCAATACATTGTCGTGGCCATGAACAGCGCGAGCGAGAACAACCGCCATGTCATCGGGTTGCCGACCATGCCCACGTTGTTTCCCAACAGGAACAGCGACACCATGATCGACAGATAGACGACCAGCTGCATGAAGCTGGCAAGCGGCACCGACAGCGTCGCCATCCGATAAAGATGCGCATCAAGCACATCGTTGACCGCCCCCGCCACGAAGCCCTTCAGCGGCGCCGGGAACGGATCTTGCGTGCCTTTCAGCGTCAGCGGCCATAGCTTCGCCTGCGCCTGAAGGCTGCGATCGACGAAGGCATGAACGTCAGCGATCTTGGTGGTCGAAGTGCCCTTCGGCACAACGCGCGAGCGCCCATAGTCCAGCAGTGCCACCTGCAACTCAGTGCGAACGGGCTCTTCAAGGTAATCCGCGCGCAAGAAGGCCGTGCCGATCACGGCGGCCTCATCGGTGATCGAACCCTTGATCGACTGGGCCACCGTCAGCGCATTGCCGAAGGTGAATGCCAGCAGCAAACCAAGCAGCGCCATGAAGGCGCCAAGCGTGGCATCGCTGAGAAACGGCTCGACGCCCATACCCTCGGCCAGCAACCGCGTGCGCCGCCGACGCCCAAGCGTATGCCCCGCCCAGATTGCCAGAGGCGGGGTCAGGCCAAGCAGCAGCAGGACTTGCCAAAGGGTGAACGCCGAAACGGTGATCTCGCCGAAAAGCCCGGCGGCGGTGGTCGGTTCCAATCTGCACTCCGAATTGACGAAACGCGCCTGTCTGCTCGCTATTCTTAAAGGCATCGGAGCGCAAATCGAGAGGGATCATCCCCTTGCACGCGTGGCAATCCGCCGCTGTGCCCTTGCAGGCACAGCCGCCTCGCGCAATGGGTGCCGGATCGCGCCTTTTCACCTTGCCACCAAGGCCCGCGATCAATAGAAGGGCGGCTGAAATTGACGGACATGGCCGCGCCAACGCGCGGCCTTAGACACAGAGGAAACCCCATGCAGGTCACCGAGACCCTCAACGAAGGCCTCAAGCGCGGCTACACGATCACCATCACCGCTGCTGAACTCGACGAGAAAGTCACCGCGAAGCTTCTCGAAGCCCAACCCGAAGTCGAGATGAAGGGCTTCCGCAAGGGCAAGGTTCCGCTGGCGATGCTGCGCAAGACCTTCGGCGACCGCGTTCTGGGCGACGCGATGCAGGAAGCCGTCGATGGCGCGATGTCGGAGCATTTCGAGAAGTCCGGCGATCGCCCCGCGATGCAGCCGAAGATCGAAATGGAAGGCGGCGATAGCTGGAAGCCGGGCAACGACGTGGTCGTGACCGTGGCCTACGAAGCCCTGCCGGCGATCCCGGAAGTCGATCTGTCGGGCATCAAGCTTGAGCGCATGGTCGTCAAGGCCGGCGACGACGCCGTGACCGAGGCGCTGGCGAACCTCGCCAAGACCGCGCAGAACTTCGAAAAGCGCCGCAAGGGCTCGAAAGCCAAGGACGGCGATCAGGTCGTGATCGACTTCGAAGGTTTCGTGGACGGTGAGGCCTTCGAAGGCGGCAAGGGCGAGGACTACCCGCTCGTGCTCGGCTCGGGCTCGTTCATCCCCGGCTTCGAGGATCAACTCGTCGGCGCCAAGGAAGAGGAAGCCGTCGAAGTCAAGGTGAGCTTCCCCGAGCAGTACGGTGCGGCGCATCTTGCTGGCAAGGAAGCCCTGTTCAAGTGCACCGTCAAGGAAGTCCGCGGCCCGAAAGAGGCCGAGATCGACGACGAGCTGGCCAAGAAATTCGGCGCCGAGGATCTCGCTGCGCTGAAAGGCCAGATCGCTGAGCGTCTCGAGGCTGAATATGTCGGCGCCGCCCGCGCGGTTCTCAAGCGCGGCCTGCTCGACCAACTCGACGCTGCCGTCAAGTTCGACCTGCCCCCGTCGCTGGTCGATGCCGAGGCCGCCTCGATCGCGCACCAGCTGTGGCACGAAGAGAACCCCGAGGTTCACGACCACAACCACGGCTCGATCGAACCGACCGATGAGCACAAGAAACTGGCCGAGCGCCGCGTGCGCCTGGGTCTGCTGCTGGCCGAACTTGGCCGCAAGCAGGAGATCGAGGTCACCGACGCCGAGTTCACCCAGGCCGTGCTGAACCAGGCGCGCCAGTATCCGGGCCAGGAACGCGCCTTCTTCGAATTCGTGCAGCAGAACCCGCAGATGCAACAGCAGCTGCGCGCGCCGATCTTCGAAGACAAGGTTGTCGACTACGTCGTCAGCGGCGCCGAAGTGGCCGACAAGGAAGTCTCGAAAGAAGACCTCCAGAAGGCCATCGAAGCCCTGGACGAGATGTAAGATTTCCCCACCGGGAAACGGAAGAACCGCCCTTCGGGGCGGTTTTTTCATTTGTGACAGGGCCTAACCTGCTGTTCCCCACGGCATTGCCGCGACTCGCCCAAAGGCGCAGACTGATCGGCATGGCGGCACGAAACGCCGCCCGGGAGAGGGAGGATATTCTGATGTCTGCGAACAGGATCACCAGTACCGTTCTGGCCATTGTGCTGGCCACGCCATTCTCTGCTTTGGCAGATGACTACGATCTCGACGCGCTCAGGGCCGCGACCGCGAAATACAAGGATGTGAACGTAGCCCTCGCCGAGGGCTTCATCCCCGACCCTTCGGGCCATTGCGTTTCGGCTGCGGCCGAGGGGCTGCCTGCCGAATGGGGCGGAATGGGGATCCACTATCTCAATCCGGCGGCCCTGCAGATCACCGGGGCCGAGCCGCGCGTTGACGGCATGAGCACCCATACCGACTTCATGAAACCGGCGATCCTGCTTTATGAGCCGCAGGCCGACGGCAGTCTCGAACTGGTTGGCATCGAGAACCTAGTCTTCGAGGCGGCCTGGAAAGCAGCGGGGCATGACGGTCCGCCGATGATCAACGGCCGCATGTGGGATCACATGGCCGACAACCCCGACACGGCGGGCGACGAGGCGCATGGATTCATGCCGCATTACGACCAGCACGTCTGGCTGTTCCGCGAGAACCCGGCCGGGACGCTGACGCCGTTCAATCCGAACGTCACCTGCGACCATCACAGCCACGGCTGACACAAACGAAAACCGCGCCCCGATGGGGCGCGGCTCGCAGCTTGCGCTGTAAGGTCGATTATTCTTCGTCGCCAGCGGCAGCGCCGACTTCGTCGAAGAGTTCCGCGATCTCGAATTCGGCTTCGGCTTCGGCTTCGGCAGCGAGTTCCTGGATCGACTTGCCCGAAGCTTGCAGCTCGGCTTCCTCGGCCGAACGCGCAACGTTCAGAACGATGGTCACGTCGACTTCCGGGTGCAGGACAACGTGCACTTCGTGCAGGCCGAGGTCCTTGATCGGAGCTTTGAGAGCAACCTGCTTCTTGTCCACCGAGAAGCCGGCGGCGGTGGCGGCCTCGGCGGCGTCACGCGGGGTGACCGAGCCGTAGAGCGCGCCGGCGTCCGAAGCCGAGCGAATCACGATGAACTGCTGGCCACCAAGCTTCGCGGCCAGAGCGTCGGCCTCTTTCTTGGTTTCCAGGTTGCGGGCTTCGAGCTGGGCCTTGCGGGTCTCGAACGAAGCGATGTTGGCTTCGTTGGCGCGCAGCGCCTTGCCCTGCGGCAGCAGGAAGTTGCGGGCGTAGCCGTCCTTGACGTTCACGACCTCGCCCATCTGGCCAAGCTTGGCCACACGTTCCAGAAGGATGACTTGCATGGGTCTGGCTCCTTACTTCACGGCGTAGGGCAGCAGGGCGAGGAAACGCGCGCGCTTGATGGCACGGGCGAGTTCACGCTGCTTCTTGGCCGAAACGGCGGTGATGCGGGCGGGCACGATCTTGCCACGCTCGGAGATGTAGCGCTGCAGCAGACGCACATCTTTGTAGTCGATTTTCGGCGCGTTTTCACCCGAGAACGGGCACACCTTGCGACGACGGAAAAACGGTTTGTTCGCCATGGGTTATGCTCCTCGGATCAACGGCGCTCGCGGCGTTCGCCGCGCTCGGGACGGCCTTCACGGTCGTCGCGCTTCTGCATCTGCACCGAGGGGCCTTCCTCGTGCGCTTCGACCTTGACGGTCAGAACGCGCATGACGTCGTCGTGCAGGCGGGCCAGACGCTCCATCTCCTGCACGGCCGCCGACGGGGCGTTGGTGCGCAGGTAGGCGTAGTGGCCCTTGCGGTTCTTGTTGATCTTGTAGGCCATGGTCTTCACGCCCCAGTACTCGCTCTCAACGACTTTACCGCCGTTGTCCGCGAGGACGGTCGAGAAGTGTTCGACAAGGCCTTCGGCCTGCGCGTTGGACAGGTCCTGACGCGCGATGAGGACATGCTCGTAAAGCGGCATGTGTGCTCCTGTTTTGCTCAGGCGGCTTCATAGGTGGGGTCTGAAACTTCCGCGACCCACCACGAGAGGCTCCGCCGGTTCATACGAATACGGAAGTCCGCGCGTTATAGGCGATTGGGCGGGCGATGCAAGGGCTCGTTTGTGCCGAGGCGAATTGCCCTGCCCGCCGCTCTGGCCTAAGCAGGACGAAACAGACCGAGGACACCGATGGCACGCTTCCTGATCCTTCTGCAAGAGGTCGTCTCCCAGGCCGGGCTGATCGTTCTGGCCGGGATCGCGGCCTATCTGCTGACGCTTTTTGCCGCCGATGCGCTGCCGCTGGTCACCGGCCATGGCGCGCCCGGCTCGGCCCGCGCCTGGATCGAGCTGCCCCGCGCGATGCTCGGAACCGAGCTTCTGGCCGCCTTTGCGGGCCTTTGGTGCCTGCTGGCGCTTGGCCTGCCGCGCAACCCGATCTTCGTGCAGATCACCGATGTGCTGGCCGAGGGGATGGTCTTCGTCATCGGTATCGCGGTTGGCATCGTGCTGACCGGCGCGCTTGGCGATATCTGGGCGGGCGCACCGCTGCGACGCGAGCTGGCCTCGGTGTGGCTGCCGCTACTGCGTTACGCCGTCCTTGCCTGCGCGCTTCTGTGGCTGCCGGGGTACTTGGCGCGCGGCAGCTTTCCGTTGTGGGTGCGCGCAGCCAGCCTGATCGCAGTGCTGGCTATCGCGTTCCTTGTCTACGCGGACTAAGTCCCCTCAACCCCGGCTCGCGACCAGGATCCCCGCAAGGATCGCGCCGAAACCGATGGCGTGATACATGTGCAGCTGCTCGCCCAGGAAAATCGTGGACAGCACCGCACCGTAAAGCGGCAGCAGGTGGATGGCCTGCCCTGCCCGCGCTGGCCCCGCGATCACCACCGCGCGCATGTAAAGGATATAGGCCAGCACCGAGGGCACCACGCCCACATAGATCAGCGCTAGAACCGAGGCCCCGGTCCAGACCGGCGCACGGCCCTGCGACAGCTCCCACCCCCACAGCGGCGCTAGAAAGACCAGCGCGATGGCGATCTGCACCGCCAGCAGGCCAAGCCGGTTCACCTCGGGCGGGAAGGATTTCAGCATCAGCGTATAGACCGCCCAGCACACCATCGCCGTGAAGATGATCAGATCCCCGCGCGAGAACTCAAGCGCGATCAGCCGAGACCAGTCGCCATGCAGAACGATGCTCGCCACCCCGAGCGTCGAGATCACCAGACCCGCGATCTGCGCGCCGCGCAAATGCTGACCCCAGAACAGCGCGCCGAGCGCCAGGATCAACAGCGGGATCGTAGAATTGAGCAGCATCCCGTTCGTCGCTGTGGTCGATTGCAGCCCCAGATAGACAAGCGCGTTGAACGCCACGACCCCCGGCACCGCCAGCCCCACGATCCGCAGCCAGTGCTGACGGTAAAGCGCGAAGTCACGCCGCATATAGGGCCAAGCGAAGGGCAAAAGGCACAACAGCGCAATCGCCCACCGCCCGAACGAAAGGCCCATCGGCGGCAACTCCCCGCGCGAGGCCCGCGCGACGATGAAATTCCCCGCCCAGAACAGCGGCGGCAGCGCCAGCGAGGCATAGCCCTTGAACCCGATCCCCGGTTGCGCCTGCGTCTCGCTCATACCGAACCCTTTCCTTTGGCCCCGGTGTGGGCGATTTCGGAGGACGCGGCAAGGGGCGCGCTACCCGCTCAGATCATGGCCGCATAGCCGCCAGCGAAATGCTCGCGGGTAGAACATCTGGCGATGGCGGATGGGCGCGCCCCTTGTGTCAGGCCGCGACAATCTCCTGCCGCTGCGCGCCAAGCCCCTCGATGCCCAGTTCGACCACATCGCCGACATTCAGGAAACGCGGCGGCTTCATCCCCATGCCCACGCCGGGCGGGGTGCCGGTGGTGATGATGTCGCCGGGCTCCAGCGTCATAAACTGGCTGAGATAGCTGACGAGGTAAGCGACGCCGTAAACCATCGTCGCGGTCGAGCCCTTCTGCATCCCCTGCCCGTTCACGCTCAGCCACATCGGCAGCGCCTGTGGGTCGGCCACCTCGTCGCGCGTCACCAGCCAGGGGCCGATCGGCGCGAAAGTGTCATGGCTCTTGCCCTTGACCCATTGGCCCGAACGCTCGGTCTGGAACCCGCGCTCGGACACATCATTGCACAGCATGTAGCCCGCGACGTGCTCCAGCGCCTCGTCCTTGGTCACATATTTCGCGCGCTTGCCGATGACGAAGGCCAGTTCCACCTCCCAGTCGAGCTTTTCGGACCCGCGCGGCTTTTCGGTCGCGTCATTGGGCCCGCAGATCGAACTGGTGGCCTTCATGAAGACCACTGGCTCGGGCGGAACCTGCATCCCGGCCTCGGCGGCGTGATCGGCGTAGTTAAGGCCAATGGCGATCATCTTGCCCACGCCCGCAACCGGCGCCCCGATCCGGGCGCCCTCGGGCACCTTCGGCAGCGTCGCGGGATCGAGCGCGCGCAGCGCCGCCAGCCCCTTGTCGGACAACACATCGCCCGAAATATCCCCCACGACCGAGGACAGATCGCGCATCGCCCCGGCCTCATCCAGCATCCCTGGCTTTTCGGCCCCGGCCTCACCCCAACGCAACAGTTTCATCGCTCGCTCCTCCGCTTGCCGCGTCCTGCGCGGCCTCCATCACCAACCGGGTCAGAGCGTCGTCCGCCCCGCTTTTTCCGTCGTTCAGCGCCTCCAGCGCCGCCCCGAGTGCCGCGATCCACGCCGCAGAGACCGCACGCAGGTCGGGCACCGGGATCTCCAACAGATCGCGCGGCTCGACCTTTTGCAATCCGCGCGCGTAGATCCGCATCCGGCCCCGCATCAGCGCCTGCACCGGCGCGCTGTTCAGGCAGGCCACAAGCGCCTTGGCGCGGGCCGGATCGTCCTGCAAAGGGAAGATGCCGTGGAATGCGGTCAACTGCCAGACCTCCGCCGTGTTCAGGATGAAGCGCATCTGCCCGCGCCCGAAGGTCGCGGCCCAGATCGGCGCACGGTAGAGCCGCTCGGGCGCATACCAGGGCCTGCGGTTGCGCGTCAGGAAGCGGTTGTGCAACCCCTCGGCCTCACCCTGCGCGACATAGGAGGCCTCGGCCTCGGTCAAGGATTTGGTTGGCGCGAAGAACTGGGTCGGGCGACCGGCCCTGATAAGCGATTTGAATTCCGCAGGCCCGAATATAAGCGATGGCACATCCGCCGATTTCGCGACACAGGGCAGGCATTGGCTCGCACGCAACCCAATCTCCGTCGCGCGTTCGCGGCTCAGATGAAAGAAACCGTTGGCCCCGGTGGCGATCCCGCGCCGCGTGGTGGCCAGCGCCGAAAGCGGCACGAACCCCGGCGGGATCGGCGCTTCATCGTCGCGGATCAACTCGTCCCATTTCGGGGCGGCCAGCAGCGCCTCGGGCGTGACCCACCGCTGCGTGACGCCAGGCGGCAAAGGGCCAGCGCGCGAAGGCAGCCGGGCATCGGCGGGCACGAAGGTCGCGCGGATTTCAGCCGGGATCGGTTCGACGTGCGCTGGCGCCTCCAGCAGCACCAGAGACGCCGTAGTCAGGGTCTTCTCGAACACCGGACGATAGGCACAGAACTGAATGATTTCTCTTAGATACCCACCCCTTACGAGATGTTCTTTAAGCGGCCCAGAGGTGTTGGCATTGGCCCATTCTGCAGGCAGCAGAAACGCCGCCCGCCCGCCCGGCGCCAGCCGCGCAAGCGCCTCGAACAGGAAAAGCACATAGGCATTCGTCAGCCCGGACAGCGCGATTCCGAAGTGCTCGGCCGTTGCGCGCACCTGCGCGCGCAGGGCGGTTCCGGCGCCGGGGCGCAGAAAAGGCGGGTTGGCGATAATCGCGTCAAAGCGCTCGTCGAGCGGTGCCTCGAAAAAGCTGGCCTCGTGCAGCGTCAGGTTCATGCCTGCACAAGCTGACCGGCCAGCGGCGGCGATCTGCGCGTCGAGCTCATAGCCCGTGACGGCAATCCTAGGCAGCCGGGCGACCACGGCGCGCGCAAGGATACCCGTCCCAAATGCCGGATCTAAAAGGGTTTTTGGATCTCTGCCGCCGACCCAATCGGCCATCGCAGCGGCGCAATCGGGCGGGGTCAGCACCTGAGCGAAACGCCTGCGATGGGCTTTCGTGCTGGCCTGAAGATAGGCACGCTCGGGGCTGGTCTGCCCGCCGCTCTCGCTGTCCTCATCCAAGCTCATGCCGCCCCCGTTCGGCCCGGATCATGGGCAAGCCTTGGGGCGGCTGCAAGCCCCCCTCTGCCCGCGCCAATGTGCACCGGAGAAATCGCTCATCAGCCCGCGCCACGCGCACATGGGCCTAGGACGGGCGGCCGCATCAGGTTGCGTCCCGGCGCTGGCTGGAGGATCACGTGGCTGCATGTCGGCAGACAAAGTACGGCGGCCGCCCGGACCGCCGCTCAAAGGCTTATAGAACAGCCTCAGCCATGCTGGCCCGGCGCCTCGTTCAAGACGTCACCGGAAGAATCAGCACCCAAATAACCTTTAATTTACAGGCCATTACGCTCACTTCAGAGTGCTGCGACCCGCCTTAGCCCTGCCGCACGGCATCGCGCACAAGACGCAGGCAGACGCGGGTCGCGACCGCCATGTCCTGCACCGAGATCCATTCGAGCGGCCCGTGGATCTCCTGCATCCCGGTGAAGATGTTGGGGCATGGCACGCCCATCTCCGTCAGGCGAGAGCCATCGGTGCCGCCGCGGATCGGAACCGAGAGCGGCTCGATCCCCTCCGCGCGGCAGGCGGCGCGGGCCAGCTCGACGGGGGTCATGTCGTTTTCCAGCCAGTAGCGCATGTTGCGGTATTGCGGCTTGATCTCACAGGTGATCGTGGCGCGGGGCTCGGTCGCGGCGACGGCCTCGCAGACCTTGCGCAACACTTCGCCACGCGCGGCCAGCCCGTCGCGCTCGAAATCGCGCAGGATGATCGACATTTCGCACTCGGCAGCCGTGCCGCCCATGTTGGTGATGTGCCAAAAACCGTCACGCCCGCCAGTGACCTCGGGGGTCTCAGTGGCCTGCGGCAGCATCTCGATGATCTTTGCCGCCAGGTGCAGCGCGTTGACCATCTTGCCCTTGGCCGTGCCCGGATGGGTCGAGACGCCCACGACCTTCACCTTGGCACCATCGGCCGAGAAGGTCTCGTATTCGATCTCGCCGACCGCGCCGCCATCGAGCGTATAGGCAAAGTCCGCCCCAAGATCCGCAGGCATCCGCGCATCGACGCCATGACCGATTTCCTCGTCGGGCGTGAAGGCGATGCGCAGCGTGCCATGTGGGATCGAGGCATCCGCGAGCAACTGCTCGGCCATGGTCATCAGGATGGCGATGCCCGCCTTGTCATCGGCGCCAAGAAGCGTGGTGCCCGAGGCGGTGATGATGTCATGCCCCACCTTCTCGGCCAGATAGGGCGCGGCCTCGGGCGTCAGGCGCAGGTTGGGCGCGTCGGGAAAGGTGATCTCGCCGCCGTTATAGCCGCGAATCACGCGCGGCTTCACACCCGTCGCGTTATAGGCGGGCGCGGTATCCATATGGGCCAGCAGGCCGATCACCGGACCACCCTCGACCGTGCCGGGAATGGTGGCCAGCACCGCGCCATACTCGGTGATGCGCACATCCTGGGCCCCGATCCGGGTCAGTTCGTCCTCAAGCATCCGCGCCAGATCAAGCTGGATCGCGGTCGAGGGCGACGTGCTGCTCGACTCGTCGCTTTGGGTGTCCACGGCCGCATAGCGGATAAGCCGCTCTTCGAGCGCAGCGTTGAATTGGGTCATGTGTACCTCCGGTCTGACATGAGAAGGGCGCCCGAAGGCGCCCCTGTCAAGTCGATCACTCTGCAGCCTGTTCCTGCCACAGGCCCTCGGCCTTGATCTTCTCGTAGGCCTCGTCGAGCGATTTGCGCGCCCGCACCATCAGCTCGTCAATCTCGGCCTTGGTGATGGTCAGCGGCGGCGAAATGATCATCCGGTCGCCGACGTGGCGCATGACGAGGTTGTTGGCAAAGCAGCGTTCGCGCGTGATCAGGCCGATGGTGCCCGACTTGGCGGCGAAAGCCGCGCGCTTGGCCTTGTTCGGCGTCAGCGCGATCGAGCCCATCATGCCGACGATCTTGGCCTCGCCCACCATCGGGTGGTCGGACAGGCTTTCCCACTTGGCCTTCAGATAGGGCGCGATTTCCGAGCGAACGCGGTCGATGAGGCCGTCCTCTTCGAGGATGCGCAGGTTCTCCAGCGCCACGGCGGCGGCGACCGGGTGGCCCGAATAGGTGTAGCCATGCGCGAATTCGTCACCCGCGTTGATAACCTTGGCCACCTCGTCCGAGACGATCGACGCACCCATCGGGATGTAGCCCGAGGTCAGGCCCTTCGCGACGGTCATGATGTCGGGCTCGATCCCGAGGGTCTGGCAACCAAACCAGTTGCCGGTGCGGCCGAACCCGCAGATCACCTCGTCGGCGATCAACAGGATGCCGTATTTCTTCACGATGCGCTGGATTTCGGGCCAGTAGGTCTCGGGGGCCACGATCACGCCGCCCGCACCCTGGATCGGCTCGCCGATGAAGGCCGCGACCTTTTCGGGCCCGACTTCGAGGATCTTCGCCTCAAGCTCCTGCGCGCGGGCGAGGCCGAATTCCTCGGGCGTCATGTCGCCGCCCTCGCTCCACCAGTCGGGCTGGTCGATATGGACGATATCCGGGATCGGCAGGCCACCCTGCTTGTGCATCCCCTTCATCCCGCCAAGCGAAGCCGCGCCGATGGTCGAGCCGTGATAACCGTTCCAGCGCGAGATGATGACCGTGCGCTCGGGCTGCTCTTTCACGTTCCAGTAGTGGCGCACCATGCGGATGTTGGTGTCGTTCGAATCCGAGCCCGAGCCGTTGAAGAACACGTGATTCAGATTGCCCGGCGCGAGTTCCGCCAGCTTCTTGGCCAGCGCGATCGCAGGGATATGCGAGGTCTGGAAAAACGTATTGTAGAAAGGCAGTTGGCGCATCTGGCGCGCGGCCACCTCGGCCAGCTCTTCGCGGCCATAGCCAATATTCATGCACCACAGGCCGGCCATGCCGTCAAGGATCTCGTTCCCCTCGGAATCGGTCAGCCAGACACCCTTGGCGCGGGTAATGATCCGCGCGCCCTTCTTGTTGAGCGCATCGCCATCGGTGAACGGGTGCATGTGGTGGGCAGCGTCAAGCGCCTGAAGTTCGGCAGTCGGCAGGTGATTTTCGATCATGTGAGTATCTCTCGGCTGGGCGCGATGGGATCTGTGCTGCGACTCGGCCCCGACCCGGACGAAAAGCGGGGCATGTCACAGCGCCTGCAATTCACAATATGATCAAAATTTAAGCCGTCAAGACGATTTGATCATATTTTGGATTTCGCCTCAGTCACCGACCAGAACGGCGCGTACGTTCTCAAGACCCTGCGCGATATCCTGACGGATCGCCTCCGCCGCGGCCTCGCCGTCGCCGGCCCTCAGCGCGTCAAGCGCCTCGATATGCATGTCGGGCAGGTTCTGGGTTCCGAACCGCCCGCACATTACCCGCAACGACGGCGCCGAGCGCAGCCAGAGCGCCTGCACGAGGGGCAGCAGAACACCGGCCTCGGCGACCGAATAAAGCGTCATATGGAAGCGATAGTTTTGCAGTAGGTACGCCTTCACATCCCCCCGCGCGATGGCCGCATTCAACGCGTCGTCGATGCTGCGCAACTCATGTATATGTGCCGCCGTTATCTTCTGCGCGGCGCGTCGGGCCAGTTCCGGCTCAAGCGCGGTCCGGGCATAGAGGATCTCGTCTATCTGCGACAGGGTCAGTTCGGGCACCGAAACGCGCCGATTCCCCTGGAACTGTAACGCCCCTTCCGAGATCAAACGCCGGATCGCCTCGCGCACCGGTGTCATGCCAGCGCCGAGCAACTCGACGAGTCCCTGGATCGTGACGGCTTGCCCCGGAGCGAAATCGCCGCCGAGGATCATGGTCCGCATTCCGCGATAAACGCTTTCATGCGCTGGCTGTTTTTGCAGCTCGGCGTTCAAAATTTCATTACTCCTTGACGTTGCCAGAAGGATGCCCTTGGCTTGCGGCCATGCCAAGGAAAAAAAATTCGTTGCGCCGCCGCACACAATTTGATCAAACTAGAGAAAACAACAAACGCAACCGAAATCCAATAGGGAAACTCTGACATGAAGACTATCTGGCTTCCGCTTGCCGCCCTGACCCTCGCGGGTGGTTCGGCCCTGGCCGAGGAGGTGCGGGTCTACAACTGGTCCGACTACATCGACGAGGCGCTGCTTGAAAAATTCGAGGCCGAGACCGGCATCGATCTGATTTACGACGTGTTCGACTCGAACGAGGTTCTTGAGACGAAGCTGCTCGCGGGTGGCTCGGGCTATGACGTCGTCGTTCCGACCGGCTCCTTCCTTGAGCGCCAGATCCAGGCTGGCGTGTTCCAGAAGCTCGACTTCTCGAAAATGCCGAACTCGGCGAACCTGTGGGACCTGATCAAGGACCGTACCGCAAAATACGACCCCGGCAACGAATATTCGATCAACTACATGTGGGGCACCACCGGCCTTGGCGTGAACGTCGGCAAGGTCAAGGAAGTGCTGGGCGAGGATGCACCGATCAACTCGCTCGATCTGGTCTTCAAGCCCGAGAACATGGAAAAGCTGGCGTCCTGCGGCGTCATGTTCCTTGATGCTCCGGCCGAGATCCTCCCGGCGGCGCTGAAATACATCGGCGAAGACCCGGACAGCAAGGATCCCGAAGCCATTGCCAAGGTCGAGCCGCTGCTGGTTGCCGTGCAACCTTACATCTCGAAGTTCCACAGCTCGGAATACATCAACGCGCTCGCCAACGGCGAGATCTGCGTGGCCTTCGGCTGGTCGGGTGACATCTTGCAGGCGCGCGATCGCGCCGCAGAGGCCGATAACGGCGTCGAGATCGCCTATAACGCGCCGAAAGAGGGCGCCCTGATGTGGTTTGACCAGATGGCCATTCCCGCCGATGCGCCGAACCCCGAAGGCGCGCTGAAGTTCCTGAACTTCATCATGGACGCGGAGAACATGGCCGCTGCCTCGAACTACGTCTACTACGCGAACGGCAACAAGGCCTCGCAGGACTTCCTGGTCGAGGACGTGATCGGCGATCCGGCGATCTACCCGGACGAGGCGACGATGGGGAACCTCTACACCACCACCGCCCCCGATCCGAAGGTGCAGCGCACCGTCACCCGCCTTTGGACCAAGATCAAGTCGGGCACCTGAGTCAGACCCGACAAGACCGCGCCCTGGCACTGCCCGGGCGCGGTTCTCGTTTTCTCAAACCTCTCCGTAGCCAGTCGAGGGCGTGATGGCCGAAGCCAATCCCCAGAAAGTCTTTGCCCCTTGGGAAGATCCCAATCAGGCACCGTTGATCCGTTTCGAGGGCGTGACGAAGAAATTCGGCACCTTCACCGCCGTGGACAACCTCAATCTTGATATCTATCGTGGCGAGTTCTTTGCGCTGCTTGGCCCATCGGGCTGCGGCAAGACCACGCTGATGCGGATGCTGGCGGGCTTCGAAGACCCTACGATGGGCAATATCTGGCTGGACGATGTGGATGTCGCGCCGATCCCGCCGAACAAGCGGCCCGTCAACATGATGTTCCAAAGCTATGCGCTGTTTCCGCATCTGACGGTCTGGGACAACATCGCGTTCGGCCTCAAGCGGTCGGACATGCCCAAGGAGCAGATCGGCGATCGCGTCCAAGCGATGCTGCGTCTGACCCGGCTGGAGCAATTCGCCAAGCGCAAACCGCACCAGATCTCGGGCGGTCAGCGTCAGCGCGTGGCGTTGGCACGCTCGCTGGCCAAGGCGCCGAAGCTGCTGCTGCTCGATGAGCCGCTCGGGGCGCTCGACAAGAAGCTGCGCCAGGAGACGCAGTTCGAACTGATGGACATTCAGGAAAAGACCGGCACTACCTTCGTGATCGTGACCCACGACCAGGAAGAGGCGATGACGGTCGCGACCCGCGTGGCCGTCATGGATCACGGCAAGCTCGTGCAGGTCGCCACCCCGGCAGGTATCTACGAGACGCCGAACTCGGTCTATGTCGCGGATTTCATCGGCGAGGTGAACATCATCGAGGGTGCGGCAGCGCCCATGGGGGACGGCAAGGTGGACATCGCCTTCGCGGAGGGCGTCGAGCCGATCCACGCCACCATCGGCGAGCCGGTCACTGCGGGCCAGAAGGTCTTCTTCGCGATCCGCCCCGAAAAAATTCACGTCGGCCGCGAACCTGATCCGACCCGCGCCAACCGGATCCGCGGCAAGGTCCATGACATCGCCTATCTGGGGAACATCTCGACCTACCGTGTCGAGCTGGAGACCGGGCAGATGATCTCGGCGCAGATGACCAACGCGCGTCGCCTGTCGCGCCGTGACTTCACCTGGGAGGACGAGGTCTGGCTGAGCTGGACCGACACTGCCGGCGTCGTATTGACGAGGTAAGCCATGAACCTGCGTCGCCTCACCCTGATCCTTGTCCCCTACCTGTGGCTCATGGGGTTCTTCCTGGTGCCGTTCCTGATCGTGGTGAAAATCGCGCTCTCGGATACGGCCATCGCGATCCCGCCCTACTGGCCGGTGCTGGACCTTTCGGCCGGCTGGACCGGGATCAAGGAGTTCTTCTCGGAGCTGGACTTCGAGAACTTCGTCTTCCTGACCGAGGACAGCCTTTACTGGAAGTCCTATCTCAGCTCGCTCCAGATTGCATCGATCTCGACCTTCCTGACGCTGCTGGTGGGCTACCCGATCGCCTATGCCATGGCGCAGGCGCCGGATGAATGGCGCCCCACGCTGATGATGCTGGTGATCTTGCCGTTCTGGACCTCGTTCCTGATCCGCGTCTATTCTTGGGTGGGGATCATCGCCAACGAAGGGCTGCTGAACCAGTTCCTGCTCTGGACCGGGCTGATTTCGGAACCGCTGCAGATCATGAACACCCCGACGGCGGTCTATATCGGTATCGTCTACACCTACCTGCCCTTCATGATCCTGCCAATCTACGCCACGCTTGAGAAGATGGACGGCTCGCTGATCGAGGCCGCGGTCGATCTGGGCTGCTCGCGCGGGAAAGCATTCTGGCTGGTCACCCTGCCGCTGTCGCGCCCGGGCATGATCGCAGGTTGCTTCCTTGTGTTCATCCCGGCGCTTGGCGAATTCGTGATCCCCTCGCTTCTGGGCGGCTCGCAGACGCTGATGATCGGCAAGGTGCTGTGGGAAGAGTTCTTCTCGAACCGTGACTGGCCGGTGGCCGCTGCGGTGGCGGTTGTGCTGCTGATGATCCTCGTGATCCCGATCATGCTGTTCCAGCGCAACCAGGAAAGACAAGAGGAGGCCGGCCGATGAACCGTCGCATGAGTTGGTTCAACGTCACCTCGCTGACGTTGGGGTTTGCCTTCCTCTACCTGCCGATGCTGATCCTGATCATCTACAGCTTCAACTCCTCGAAGCTGGTGACGGTCTGGGCCGGGTTCTCGACCAAGTGGTATGGCGAGTTGCTGCACAACCAGCAGTTCCTCGACGCTGCCTGGGTGACGCTGCGCGTTGGCGTGATGTCCTCGACCGCGGCGACGGTACTGGGCACGATGGCCGCCTATGTGATGGTGCGCGGCGGGCGCTTCTTTGGCCGGACGCTGTTCTCGGGCATGATCTACGCGCCGCTGGTGATGCCCGAGGTGATCACCGGTCTGTCGCTCTTGCTGCTGTTCATCGCCATTGGCCTCGATCGTGGCATCTTCACCATCGTGCTGGCACATACGACCTTCTCGATGTGCTACGTCTCGGTGGTCGTGTCGTCGCGCCTGATGACGTTTGACCGCTCGCTCGAAGAGGCGGCGCTGGATCTGGGCTGCTCGCCCTTCGACGCGTTCAAATCGGTGACGCTGCCGATCATCACCCCGGCGGTGATCTCGGGCTGGCTGCTGGCCTTCACGCTGTCGCTCGACGATCTGGTGATTGCCTCCTTCGCGTCTGGCCCGTCCTCGACCACGCTGCCGATCAAGATCTTCTCGGCGGTGCGCCTTGGGGTCTCGCCCGAGATCAACGCGCTCTCGACCATCATGATCGGGATCGTGGCAACCGGGGTGATCACCACCTCGCTGATCTCGAAGAACGCGATCCGCCGCCAGCGGCAGGAAGAGCTGGAAGGCACCAAACAGTGATGCGGGCGGCGTGCGCGCCGCCCCACCCTTTCTCTGCGTGATCTCATGCTGAAGCACATCTACGAACCGGCTGCCTATGCGGCGCAGTCGCTTGACGGCTGCTACTGGGTCTCGACCGCCCCGCAAGCGCCTGACTACGCGCCGCTTGCAGGCGAGGCGCGGGCCGAGTTTGCCGTGATCGGCGGCGGCTTCACCGGCCTTTCCGCCGCTTTGCGTCTGGCCGAGGCGGGTGTGGATGTGGCGGTGCTTGACATGCATGCGCCAGGCTGGGGCGCGTCGGGGCGCAATGGCGGGTTTTGCTGCATGGGCGGCTCCAAGGCCAGCGGTGCAACGCTGCTGCGCCGCTACGGCGCCGACGAACTTGCGCGCCACCGCGCCGCCGAGGTCTCCTCGATCGAGACGGTCGCCGATATTGCCGCGCGCTACGGGATCGAGCTGGACCGTCATTCCGATGGCGAGGTGCAACTGGCCCACCGCCCCGCCGCCTTCGAGGAGATGCGCGCCGAGGCTGCGACGCTCGCGCGCGAACTGGGCTGCGAGACGCGCCTGATCGGCCCGACCGAGCTGGCCGCCGAAGGGCTGGCCGCGCAGGGAATGCACGGCGCGCTGCATGTACGGCTTGGCTTCGGCCTCAACCCCCGCAAATACGTGCTTGGCCTGGCCGAGGCCGTCACCCGGCTTGGCGGGCGTATCCATGCCCATAGCACGGTGGAACAGATCACCCGCGCGGGCGAAGACTATGTCCTGCGCACCTCGGGCGGCACATTAAGGGCGCGACATATCCTTCTGGCAACGAACGGATATTCTTCGGACAACTTGCCAGACTGGATGCGCGCGCGTTACCTGCCGGCGCAAAGCTCGGTCATCGTCACGCGACCGCTAAGCGACGATGAGATCGCCGCGCAGGGCTGGTCGAGCGACCTGATGGCCTATGACTCGCGCAACCTGCTGCACTACTTCCGCCTGATGCCGAACCGCCAGATGCTGTTCGGGATGCGCGGCGGCGTGCGCTGGACGCCCGCCGACCACGCCGCGATCAGGCGCGAGATCAGGCGCGACTTCGACACCATGTTCCCCGCCTGGCGCGAGGTCGAGACGCCTTGGTTCTGGTCGGGTCTGGCGAACGTCGCGCGCGATCTAGTGCCTTTCGTGGGCCAGATCGGCGACTGGCCGCGCGCGTTTGCATCGTTTGCCTATCACGGCAACGGGGTTGCAATGGGAACCTGGTGCGGCGCGCAGATGGCCGATCTTGCGCTTGGGCGCGAAACCGCCCTGCCCGATTTCTACCGCGCACCGCCCAAACGATTTGAGCTTGGGCCCGCGCGGCGGCTCGCGCTGATCATGGCCTACCACTATTACAAGATCATGGACGGCAAATAACCCGATCTGGGGGGTGCGTCACATTCCCGATACAGCAAGTTGCGATAGCTGAGGCTGAATCAGACGGAGCCTCGCCATGCAGCACGCCGCCTCCCCCAAGCTCAGCGCACGCAGCCTGTTCATATCGGATCTGCATCTGGGGGCGCGCGGCTCCCGCGCGGCCAGCATCCTCGAGTTCCTGCAGGGCGTCGAGGCGCAGCGGATCTACCTCGTCGGCGATATCCTCGACATCTGGCACCCCGCCGCCGTGCACTGGAGCGAGACACATGACGCGATCATCGACTGGTTCGGCGCGCAGGTCGCCGCCGGGCGCGAGGTGATCTACCTCTACGGCAACCACGACCGCGAGATGCGGGTGAACTTCCCCCGCCCGCTGCCCGCTCTGACGGTGGCCGAGCGCGTGACCCACGAGGCTGCCGACGGGCGGCGCTACCTCGTGCTTCATGGCGATCAATGCGACATGCGCATCCTGCGCTGGCACCTGATGACGCGGATCGGCAGCCGCTGCGATGCGCTCTTGCGTCGGATCGACCAGTGGCTGCGCCGTCGCCGCAACCTGTCCGAGGGCGAGCGCAGCCTGATCCAGATCGCGCTTGCCGGCATCAATCACCTGCTGGCCATGGGCGACGGGTTCGAGGGCCGCCTGCGCGCCTTGGCACGCGCGGCCAGCCACGACGGCATCATCTGCGGCCATTCGCACAAGCCCGCCCTGCGCGAGGAAGACGGCGTGATCTACGCCAACTGCGGCGATTGGGTAGACAGCATGACCGCCCTAATCGAGGGCGAAGACGGCCGCCTGCAACTGCTGGAATGGTCGCCCGAGGCGATCCCGGCAAGCGACCTGCGGGAGCAACTGGCATGACCTATCTTCTGGCACTCGGTCTGGCATTCACCCTTGGCCTGCATCTGCTGACCGCGCTGCTGGCAGGGCTGCGCTACCGCCGCCCCGCGCCCCCCGAGGCGCCTCCGCTCCTGCCGCCGATCACGCTGATCCGCCCGGTCTGCGGCCTTGACCCTTTCGATGCCGAGACACTGGCCTCGTCCTTCGGGCTCGATTACCCGGCCTATGAGGTGATCTTTTGCGCCGCGCATGAAGATGACCCCGCCGTGCAACTGGTGCGAGACCTGATTGCCGCGCATCCGGGCACCGAAGCGCGCCTTCTGATCGGCGAGGATCGCATCACCGCGAACCCCAAGCTGAATAACCTGCAAAAGAGCATCGCCGCCGCGCGCCATGACTGGCTGGCGATGGCAGACTCGAACCTTCTGCTGCCGCGCACCTATCTGCGCGACCTCGTGGCCGCCTGGCAGGAAGACACCGGCCTTGTCAGCGCGCCCCCGGCCGGCATCCGCCCCGAGAACCTTTGGGGCGCGGTCGAGTGTGCCTTCCTGAACACCTGCCAGGCGCGCTGGCAACTTGCGGCCGACGCCGTGGGGCTCGGGTTCGCGCAGGGCAAGACACTGTTCTGGCGCCGCGACATCCTGATCCGGGGCGGCGGGCTGGAGGCCCTCGGCCGCAACATGGCCGAGGACGTGGCCGCTACGAAATTCATCCGCGAACAGGGGCTGCGAGTGCGATTGCCCCGCACGCTTTTCGCCCAACCCATCGGCCAGCGCACGGCCAGCACGATCTGGCAGCGCCAGCTGCGCTGGTCCAAGGTGCGCCGCGATGGCTTTGTCCTGCTTTTCGCCGCCGAGATCCTGCAAGGCCCGCTTTTGCCGCTGGCGCTAAGCCTCGCGCTGTGGCTGACGGGCGCGTTGCCCGGCTGGGTGCCCGCCGTGCTGCCGCTGATCTGGTATGGCGCCGAGTGGCTGTTGGCGCGTGTGGCGGGCTGGCCCTCGGGCGCGCGCGATCTGTTGGCATTCGTTATCCGTGACGCGATGCTGCCCGCGCTCTGGGTCGTCACCTGGCGGTCGCGCAATTTCGACTGGCGCGGGACCAAGATGGTGCCGAGCGAACACCCGCTATGATCGGACTTGAGACCGTTATCGCGCTGATCTCGAAGCACGGGCTGACGCTTGTCGCGCCGATTGCCGTGATCGAGGGGCCAATCGTTACCGTCATCGCGGCCTGGCTGGCCAGCCAGCACCTGCTGGATCTGTGGCGCGTCACGCTGGTTGTGGTTCTGGCCGATCTGATCGGTGATCTGATCTGGTATGCGCTCGGGCGATGGGGCCTTGCACATCTGCCGCAGGGCGTTCTGCGCCGTCTCGGGCTGCGCCCTGCGCGGCTGGAACTGCTGGCGGGGCAATTCCGCAAGAAGGGCGCACGCATCCTGATCTTCGGGAAATGGACCCATAGCGCGGGGGCCGCCATCCTGATCGCGGCTGGCGTGGCCCGGATGAACACTTGGCGGTTCCTCTGGGTGAACCTGATGGCCTCGATCCCGAAGAGCCTGTTCTTCGTCGCCCTGGGCTACGGTTTCGGCTCCGCCTACGGCCAGATCGAGGGCTGGATCTTCCGCGGCTCGCTCGCCCTGCTTGTCGCCACCTTACTGATCGGCGCGATCTGGCTCAGCCGCCAATGCGCCCGCAAGAGACCTGCATGACCCACGATCCCTTCACGCTGAGCTGTCTGATCCCCGCCTATAATGAAGGGCCGCGCATTGCGCAGGTTCTGGCCGCCGTCGCGAACCATCCGCTGATCGACGAGGTGATCGTGATCGACGATGGCTCCTCGGATGACACGGCCAAGATCGCTGGTGGCTTTGGGGTCCGGGTGCTGACCCAGTCGCCCAATGGCGGCAAGACCCGCGCCGTGGTGGCCGGCATTGCTGCGGCGCGCGGCAGCCATCTGTTGCTGCTCGACGCCGATCTGCTTGGCCTGACGCCAGACGCCCTGAGCGCGTTGATCGAGCCCGTGCGCAGCGGCGCGGTTCAGGCCACGATCAGCCTGCGCGGGAACGCTCCTGCGCCCTGGCGGCTGATCGGGCTCGATTACATCTCGGGGGAGCGGGTGCTGCCGCGCCACATCCTTGCGGCACAGCTACAGGCTCTGACGGAACTGCCCCGCTTCGGACTTGAGGTATTCATGAACCGGCTGTGGCTGCATCACCGGCTGCGCCTGCGCGTGGTGCGCTGGCCGGAGGTTGCCAGCCCGATGAAGCATTCCAAGCGCGGCTGGCGTGCCGGGATCAGCGCCGACCTGAGGATGATGGCCGACATTTTCGCCACCATCCCCCCGCAGGAGGCGCTGCGGCAGATCCTGCAAATGCGCGCAGCCAGTTCCGAGCTACGCCCCTGAGTCGCAAGAATCGGTAATAACCGCTGCCCATTTTTGCGCCATCAAATCGCCGTATTTTTCACCAAACCTTACGCGCGCGCGAAGCAAATACTATCCTTTTGGATAGGTCTCCGCACATTCCAGCGCATATTTTACCAAGCATTCCATAATATTTATCGACGTTATATGAATAACTTGCGCAGTCTCAAAGCGTTACTGAGGAAAGTTGTATATGCTTTTGAAATAGAGGCTTTTTCGGACGTCACCCGGCTTTGACAGCGTGCCGCCGCGCAGAGGCTTCGGTTGAGAGGGTAGTCATGAATAGTCTTCCAACCTTCAATCCTGGACCCGGCACCATTGCTGGGCGCGGCCACATCATTATCACAGGTGGCGCGGGATTCATTGGTTCCAATCTTTGCGAACGACTGGTCAAATCGGGCGAATGTGTTGTCTGCATCGACAATCTCGAGACCGGGCGGATGGAAAATATCGCCCATCTGATCGGCCGCCCCGGGTTCAGTTTTTTTCTGCACGACATTGTGCAGCCCTTCGACGTGAAGGGGCCGGTGGCGCAGATCTACAATCTCGCCTGCGCGGCCTCGCCGCCGAAATATCAGTTGCACCCGGTGCACACCTTCAAGACCTCGGTGATCGGGGCGATCAACCTGCTGGAGCTTGCCGGACGCAAGGGTGCGCGCATCCTGCAATCCTCAACCTCCGAGGTTTACGGCGACCCCGACATCAGCCCGCAGCGCGAGGATTACCGCGGCCTGGTGAACACCGTCGGCCCGCGCTCGTGCTACGATGAGGGTAAGCGCGCCAGCGAGACGCTGTTTCACGACTTCCACCTGCGCCGGAACACCGACGTCCGGATCGCGCGCATCTTCAACACTTACGGGCCACGCATGGACCCCGAGGATGGCCGCGTGATCTCGAACTTCTCGGTTCAGGCGCTTTCGGGGCTGCCGCTGACGGTTTACGGCGACGGCAAACAGACGCGCTCGCTATGCTATATCGACGACATGCTGGACGGGCTGATTGCCCTGATGAACACCGACACCGCAGGCCCCGACCCGGTCAATCTGGGCAACCCCGGCGAGTATACGGTGCTGGAAATCGCCGATATGATCCTTGAGATGAGCGGTTCGCCCGCGAGCATCACCTATCGCGACCTGCCGCGCGACGATCCGCATCAGCGCTGCCCCGACATCGGGCGGGCGATCCGGTTGCTGGGTTGGGCGCCCAAGGTCTCGCTGCGCGAGGGGCTTGTGCCCACGCTGGCCTATTTCCGCGAGGAGATCCTGCGCAGCGCCCGCACGAAGGAGCGATCTGCTTGAGCCACGGCCTACCAGGGCGAATCCTTGTCACCGGCGGCGCAGGCTATATCGGCTCTCACTGCTGCAAGGCGCTGCATCAGGCGGGGCGCACGCCCGTTGTCTATGACAACCTGTCGCGCGGCCATGCGGATGCGGTGAAATGGGGGCCGCTGGTCGTGGGCGACATGCGCGACGAGGCATTACTGACGCAGACCCTGCGCGAGCATCGGATCGAGGCGGTGATCCATTTCGCCGCCCTCGCCTATGTCGGCGAGAGTGTCACGGCGCCGGAAGCCTATTACAGCAATAACGTGGGCGGGATGATCGCGCTTGTGAATGCCATGCGGCAGGCGGGCGTCGGGCAGATCGTCTTTTCGTCCAGCTGCGCGACCTATGGCACGCCTGACACCCTGCCGATCCGAGAGGATGCGCCGCAGCGCCCGATCAACCCCTACGGGCGCACCAAGCTGATCTGCGAATGGATGCTGCGCGACGCCGCCGCGGCGCATGGGCTGCGCTTTGCCGCGCTGCGCTATTTCAACGCGGCCGGCGCCGACCCCGAGGGCGTGATCGGCGAGCGCCACGACCCCGAGACCCACGTTCTGCCGCTGGCGCTGATGGCAGCCTCCGGCCAGGCCCCGCCCCTGCAGGTCTTTGGCACCGATTACCCGACTGCAGACGGCACCTGCATCCGCGACTACATCCACGTCACCGATCTGGCGCGCGCGCATCTGCTGGCACTGGAGCATCTGGCGCGCGGGGGCGAGAACCTCGCGCTGAACCTCGGGACGGGCGTTGGCGCTTCGGTCCGTCAGGTCGTGGCCGCCGTCGAGCGAGCGACGGGCCGCAAGGTGCCGCTGAGCGAGGCCCCACGCCGTGCGGGCGACCCGGCCGAGCTGACCGCCGACCCCTCGCGCGCCGCCGATCTTCTGGGCTTTACCGCGCAATATCGCGATCTGGACGAGATCGCCGCCCACGCGGCCCCATGGTTCGGCCATTCCCGGGGCGGCTAAGATGACACCGCAGCCCCCGCCCTCGCATCAGACGCCCACGCAGGAGCGTCCCTTCCTTGCGCCCCTGACAACGGGCTGGCGCGCGTTCAAGTATCACCTGATCGCGGGGGCATGGCTGATCGCGGCGGGGTGGTTCTGGTCTTGGTGGTTACGCCCTGATCATGTGATCGGCGCCTGGCGCTTTGTCATCGTGACCGGGGCGATGGCCTGGATCTACGGGATGCAGCTCTATTTCGTGCTGATCTTCCTGCAGGCCCGGCGCAGTGTCGCGCCCGCCCCTCAGCCCGGCCAGTGGCGCGTTGCGATGATCGTCACCAAGACCCCGGCCGAGCCCTTCGAGGTGGTGCGCCGGACGCTTGAGGCGATGCTGGCGCAGGACTACCCGCATGACACCTGGCTGGCCGACGAAGACCCTGCGCCCGAGACCATCGCCTGGTGCGCAAGCCACGGCGTCAAGATATCCTCGCGCAAGGGGATCGCGGCCTATCACCGCGCGGAGTGGCCCCGCCGCTCCCGCTGCAAGGAAGGCAACCTGGCCTATTTCTACGACACCTGGGGCTATCGCGATTACGACATCGTCAGCCAGCTTGACGCCGATCACGTCCCCCAGCCGGGTTACCTGCGCGAGATGCTGCGCCCCTTTGCCGATCCTGCGGTGGGCTATGTCTCGGCACCGTCGATCTGCGGCGCGAATGCCGCGCAAAGCTGGTCGGCACGAACGCGGCTTTATTCCGAGGCCGCGTTCCACGGTGTCTTTCAGGCGGGCTATACCGGCGTTCTGACACCCATGTGCATCGGCTCGCATTACGCGGTGCGGACAGCGGCGCTGAAACAGGTGGGCGGCCTTGGCCCGGAACTGGCCGAGGATCACTCGACCACGATGCTGATGGCCTCGGGCGGTTGGCGCGGCGTGCACGCCATCGACGCAATCGCCATCGGCGATGGCCCGGCGAACCTGCCCGATCTGGTCACGCAGGAATTCCAGTGGTCGCGCAGCCTGCTCAGCCTGCTGCTGCGCTACACGCCGCGATACCTCGGCACGATGCCGCTGCGGCTGAAGCTGCTCTTCTTGCTGTGCCAGACCTGGTATGTGTTTTTTGCGATCAGCATGGCGATGATGTATCTGGTGCCGATCATCGCGGTCACATTCGACATCCGCATCGCGGATGTGACCTACCCGGCGTTTCTGGGGCACTCGCTGCCAGCTGTGCTGGCGATGGTCGTTTTCGCCTATTCGATGCGCCGTGACGGGTTCTTCCGCCCGCGCGAGGCCAAGGTGATCGCCTGGGAAAAGGCGCTGTTCGTGACCCTGCAATGGCCCTGGGTCGTCTGGGGCTGCGTGATGGCGGTGCGCGACCGGCTGACCGGCCGTTTCGTCGATTTTCGCATCACTCCAAAGGGCACAGCGGCCTCGGCCCGGCTACCCGGGAAAATCGTGGCCGTCTATGCACTTCTGGCGCTTGGTGCGCTTGTTCCGGTGATCGCTGTCGGAGGTGTGACAGAAGCGCGCGGCTTCTATTTGCTCTCTCTCGTCAACACTATGTTATACTTGAGTCTTGTAGCGGTCACGATTGTCCGCCACCTGATCGAAAACCGGATCGACTGGCGCCAGCAACGTCGGGCGATCATGGCCCAGACCGGGACATTGACGGCGATCGCCCTGCTGACCGGAACCGCGCTGTGGATGCGCGGCGAAGAGAGCCTGCAAGCGCTCATCTATGGTTTGTCGCCGGTGGGCGTCACGCAAGCAGAATACGTTGTGTCCGGCGCGGGCATGGGCAAGCCGGGCGAGGTTCGGTTCCGATTCAACCCGGAACTGTGGGAGGCAATTGGCCAGTTCGGCCAGTGGAGGTGAAACATGGAACTCAGAGGACATAGCGGCGGCTTACGCAAAGGCGTGGCATCGGCACTCGCGACAGTGCTGGGTGCCGTATTCACGGCGGCAGCCGTTTACGCTGCCCCGCCCGGCGACGTGCCTTTCGGGGTCTATGACCCGGATGGCGATTTCATCGACGACAAGCAGGTCGTGATCGAGGAGCTTTTCCTGCCTTGGGAAGACGTTTATCTGCCCTCGCTCAACGATGCGGATGCCTATGCGCTCGAACGCAATCGCGCGCTTCTGGTGACGCTGGAGCCCTGGACCTGGTCGCGCAGCGAGCGCAACACCGCGCAATATCTGCGGCGCGGGATTTTCGCGGGTGAATACGATCCCAACATGAAGGCGGTGTGCGATGTGCTTGGCACGCTGAAAAGCCCGGTCACGCTGCGCTTCATGCACGAGATGGACGACCGCAGCGGTCAGTTCATCTGGTCGGGCTGGAAGCCGGAGGATTACGTCGCCGCCTACAAGCGGATGGTCGATGTCTGCAAGGCCTCGGCGCCCAACATCACCCTGATGTGGTCGCCGCTCGGCAATGAGGACATGGACGACTACTATCCGGGCGACGATTACGCCGACCTGATCGGCCTGACGGTCTTTGGCCTTCAGGCATGGGATCAGGCCAAGATCGGCCACGACCAGACCTTCGACGAGATCTTCGCCCCGCGCTATGAGCGCGCCTCGAAATACGGCAAGCCCGTCGTTGTCGCGGAACTCGGTTACGTCGGCAAGGAAGGCTACGTGAACGACTGGGACAACTCGGTGCGCAAGACCAAGCCCGAGTATCCGAATCTCGTGGGTGTCGTCTATTTCAACCAGCTAGAGGTTTACCCCTGGCCCGAAGGCTTCGGTCAGCCCGACTGGCGTGTGAAAAACCACATCTTGGAATGACGCACGGGTCAGCCGGCGAGATATTGCCGATCTGAGCCGACGAATCTAAACCCTTGAATGCGCGCGGACAATCCTCCGCGCGCATTGTCATTTTCCCCTGCCACAGTTTCGCCACCCCAAGGCCCCGGTAGCGCCGCGCTTGACCGGTATATTTTTTTTGCCCAAACCGGAGACCTGAAAAAGACTTCTGGTCCTCGCTCCGGCAAAGGCGTTGGCCGTTAGAAACTTCGTGATAGGCAGAGCAAAATGTCGCTAATCAAATCGATGAAGCAGGCCAGCCTGGCTGCACTGGTCTCGGCTGGTATGTTCGCACTCATGCCCGCCCAATCCGCTCAGGCGGAGCAGGCTGGCGTAATCGCCGTTCCCACCGTCAAGTTCGTGGCAAAATCGGTTGCGGGCAAAGGCAGCGCCAAGTTCGACTGGCTTGCCAAGCGCAATCCGCGCCCCGAGAAGTCGGTTCTGGCCGCCTACAATGCGCCGATCGGCTCGGGCAGCTGGATCTGCTCGCCCGCGGGCTTCGGTAAGAAATCGCAGTGCTACGCGCGCTGAGCACCTGAAAATGCCGTTGGCCCGGCGTCTCGACGCCGGGGTCAGGCGGTGACCATCAGGACGAGCGGCAGCAAGATACCCGCCAGCGCGATGGATATGCCCATCGGCAGCTTGCCCTTGGCCCGGCTGCTGACCCAATCCAACTTGCGGCTGAGCGGTGAAGCCTGCAGGGCTACGATAAAGACGATCCCGACCAACAGCGAGAAGCTGAAGATATAGCCAAACGGTATCAGCGCGGTCGATGGCACGAACAGCATCAGCGCCGCCAGAAGTTTGACATCCCCCCCACCGAACATCTTCGCGACAAACAGCGCAAAGCCGATCGCAAAGACGATCGCGGCGGCCGCGACGCGCATCCCGATCTCATGCCAGGTCAACAAGGGCGCGGTTACGACGAACAAAGCCAGTGCGATCAGCACCAGCTTGTTCGGAATCCGCATGATCCGAAGGTCGCTGACGCCCGCCGCGACAAGGACAGGCGACAACAGCAGTATTGGCAGTAATCCGGCGTTCATCAGGCCACTTTGCTGGAACCTGACCCAGAATCTCCGAACGGCGCGGCCGTGACAAGCGAATAAAGCAGCTCCGCCAGATTATGCGTACCGGTCTTGGCATAGAGGTTCGACAGATGGGTGCGCAGGGTCGAGTCGCTGATATGCAGCTCTTCCTTGACGGCATCGGTCGAACGACCGCGGCTGAGCAACAGGCAGACGCGATACTCGGCCCGGCTAAGGCGCGCCGGGTTCTCAACACTGAGGATCGGCGGCCCAGGCTGCACCGAGGCCCGCGCCTCTTCCACGCGCAGAAGCGCCTCGGTGAAGAGGCCCCGCGCACGGTTGCGCCAGGTGCGCGTCAGCGTCTCGCCCAGCATGTTCAGCAAGGCTTGCTGGTAATTGCGCGGACGATCAAGGAAGTGGATCTCAAGCGTGTCGATGGTGCGCTCGCCGACCTCAAGCGGGATGACAACCAATTCGCTCAGATGGCGGCGGGAATGGAAGGTCATCAGGTCTTGCGAGATGCTGTCCTCGACCATCGACTTGAACCAGATGGTGCCCGCCCGCGCGCGATCGAAATAGTCGCGCAACACGCTACGCGCGTAGGAGTGATCGAGTCGCGCACCCATCGCATCCGCCGCGCGGCGATCGAACGCGATCACACGCGGCGCAACGCTGCTGTCTTTCGGGCTTCGCGAGATTGCAATAGCCTCGGCATCGAGGCTGACAGCCAGAATCTCAAGCGTCTTGAGAATCGGCTCCTTGCCATGCAGGCACTCGCACCACTGCGCAATCGCGCCAATCATGCCCGCTTCGATAACACGCATTTTGTCTGAGCCCGTACGGCTTGCTCCAAGAGCGTCCATGGCCTCTCCCAACAACTGGCTAAATCAACACTGAACAATAAATATACACCCAGAGTCATCCATTAGCCTAACGTCTGTCAACTAAACAGACTGTTGCCAAGAATAACCTAAAGAAAAAATGGGGTTACTGGTGTTAGCTTACCACAGGGGTGACCGTCGCGCGGCGGGGAATTTTCGAGGGCAATCTCCCTTTCTGCTGACCGCTTCAGCGCGCTCAGAAGTTCCTGATAAACCGAATCACGACCGGTCCGATCGAGAGCATGATCAGCGCCGGGAGCATGAATGACGCCATGACAGCGGACATCTTCACCGGAAGCTTGTTCGCCATTTCCTGCGCACGCAGCTCTCGCTGCTGACGAAGGTCTTCCGAATAGGTCGTCAATGCCTGCGCCATGCTCGTGCCGAACTGCATGGACTGCGCCACGACATTCGCAAAGGAGCGGACCGATTCCACGCCGACCCGATTGGCCATATCGATCATGGCCTCCTCGCGCGAGCGCCCCGCCTGAATCTGGCGCTGTACGGTAAGGAACTCATAAGCAATCTCTGGCGTGCTATGCGCCAGCTCGTTGCCAACCCGGGTCATCGCTGCGTCAAATCCCATACCAGCCTCAATCGAAATCTGCAGCAAATCCAAGGCGTTCGGGAAGCCCTCTTCGATTTTGCGCTGACGTGCGCTTACGCGGTAATTGAGCCAGTAGTTCGGTGCAAAGAAGCCCCCGAGGAGCAGCAAGGTTATGTATTGGTAGACTTTCAACGACGTCATGCCGCTGAAGGTCGGGGACAGGTTGAAAGGCAGACTGACATTCGGGATACGCGACGCAACGATCAGCAACAGCAGAATGCCCGGCAGGACAACCGCGAGCGTAACCCGCGCCAGCATGAAGTTGCGAAGCGCGTGAGGACCGTAGACTCCACCCTGTTCAAGGCGGCGCTGCAGCTCCCCCTTCTTGCTTCCGTCGGCGGAAATGATCGCCTTCATGAAGCCGCTGGGGTCCACGTTTGCCGACTTGAGCAGACCCATATCGAACCGCTCATGCCGACGATCCCCCGCGACCGCAGCCAACCGTTCTGAGACATGGTCGTCCTGGAAAAAGATCGCGTAGACCCCCCAGATGAGGAGGAGCATCCCGACCCCGATCCCGAGCGCAATGATCAGGTCAGGAGAAAGGTCGTAGCGTACCGCGAATTTCTCGATCTGCTCCAACATGGCGGCCTCCTCAGATTCTGAAATCGACGAGCTTGCGTAGAATCAGCCCGTTCAGGATGACAAGCATGACGATCGCGCCCATCATCGGCTGAAAGATCGGATCTTCCCTCACGCCGTCGTAATAGCTCGGGGTTGCGATATTGACGAACGCGTACATCGCGATCGGAACGCAGGTCAGGAAGTAGGCGGATGCCCGCCCCTCCGACGAGATCGCCCGAATACGGCGGCGCATGGTGATCCGACCACGGATAACGGAGGCCAGCACCTCAAGCACACGCGCGAGATCCCCCCCGGTGCCATGCTGAATACCGATACTCGCGGCGAGGTAATAGGCGTCTTCCAGATCGACACGCTCGGCGAATTCGTGAAACGCGTCAGGAAGATCGTCGCCGTAGCTCACCTGGTCATGGATGATCCCGAACTCAGTCCCGATGGGGTCGTTCATCTGACGCGCAACCGTCCCGATGGAGGTGCTGAGCGGATGGCCCACCTTCAAGGCGCGGGACATCATGTCGAGCGCATCGGGCAACTGCATCAACAGGGCCTTGTCCTGCCGCGAAATCTTCAGGCGCACCGCGAACATGGGAATGAACACGCCGATTGCCATACCGAGGACCACCGCGAGCACCGGTGCTACGAACTGCAGCAGCGATATCGCGATGAGCGACCCCAAGCCCAGGCACAACACCAGGAAGGTTTCCGGGCGCATGGATATGGCGGCCCTGCGCAGATCCTGGGGAAGGGAGCCGAACACAGGCACCTTTGACAAGAACCCCACCCGCGGCGGGGGGCGCAGGATCGCGAGCCGCTCCTCGGTCGATTGACCTGCGGCGACAAGCTTCATCCGGCGGCTGCGCGCCTCGGTGCTGTTCTCACCCCGGCTCATCAGGTTGGACATCGCACTGAAGACCAGCAGGACGCCAACACCGATCCCGAGGTAGATCAGGTAAATCGCGTTCTGATTTTGGAACAGGTTTTCCATGGCATCAGCCTCTCGGGACCATGAAGTCAGAGGGCGAAACCGGAATGCCTGCTGCGATCAGCTCGTCGGCGCAGCGCGGACGGATACCGGTGGGGATGAACTCACCAATGATCGTGCCGTCCTCAGTCTTGCCCTTCTTGCGGAACACGAAGATGTCCTGAAGAGTGATCACGTCGCCTTCGAGGCCAGTGATTTCCGAGATGCTGACAACACGACGGCGACCGTCCGAGAGGCGGGTGAGCTGCACGATGATGTGCAGGCCGGCGGCAATCTGCGCGCGGATCGCGCTCAGCGGCATTTCCATGCCCATCATCGAAACCATCTGCTCAACCCGGCTGATGGCATCGCGCGCCGAGTTGGCGTGGACCGTGGTCATCGAACCGTCATGGCCCGTGTTCATCGCCTGAAGCATGTCGAACGCCTCGGCGCCACGCACCTCGCCGACGATGATACGGTCGGGACGCATCCGCAGCGCGTTGCGCACGAGGTCGCGTTGGTGCACAGCACCCTGCCCGTTCGGGTTCGGCGGACGGGTTTCGAGACGCACGACGTGATCCTGCATCAGTTGCAGTTCCGCCGCGTCCTCGATCGTCACGACGCGCGACTTGTGATCGATGAAGGCCGAAATGGCGTTCAGCATCGTGGTCTTGCCCGAGCCCGTGCCGCCCGAGATCAGGATGTTCATGCGCGCCTCGACCAGCGCTTTGAGGAATTTGGCGGCCTGATCGTTCAGCGCACCGCTTTGCACCAGACGCTCCAGCGTCAGCGGATTGCGCGAGAATTTCCGGATCGAAACGCTCGGGCCGTCGATGGCGCAGGGGCGAATGATGGCGTTGACACGGCTGCCATCTTCCAGACGGGCGTCCACCCAGGGGTTGCTCTCATCGACCCGGCGACCGATGCGCGAGACGATCTTGTCGATGATGCGCAGCAGGTGGCGCTCGTCGCGAAAACGGACCGGGGCCTTTTCAAGCACGCCGTAGCGTTCCACATAGACGTTGGTATGCCCGTTCACGAGAATATCGTTGATCGTCGGGTCGGCGATCAGCGGCTCCAGCGGCCCGAGGCCGAGGACTTCGTCGAGCAGCTCATCGACCAGCTTCTTGAACTGATCCGCGCGCAGCGGCGTATTGCTGTCGCGCAGCTCCTCGGTCACCAGCGCGGCAACCTCGCGGCGCAGCTCCTCCGGAACCACCTTGTCGAGAACGGCCAGGTTCAACCGGTCCAGAAGCGCGTCATGCAGGCGGCTCTTGAGTTCGAGCGACTTGATCAGTTCCGCATCCTCGGGTGTCACCACCGGAGTGAATGCCTCGACCGGTTTGGCAGCAACGGCAGCCGAGCCATCCGCTTTCGCGAAGGGGACGATTTTGTCATCAACGGCCGATTTCTTGCCGCGATCCGTGAAATTCTTGAACATTGTCTTCCCCCTGTTAATTCGTCGTGGCGGCGGATTTTCCCGCGCCTGCCTCGGCAATGAGGTCAAAAGCTACACGCCCGATGGCCTTGCACAGGCCGGAACGCGACGAAATGGCAGATAGCGGTCTACCCCGGTCGGCCGCCTCACTCGCGGTGCGACGGTCGTAGGGCAGCCAGTGCCGGAATTTCCGCTCCAACGCCTTGGCAGCCTCGACGTGGTGACGGTTCATGACGATCGGCTTCTTCTCCTGGCTGATGATCACCTCGATAGGCAGGCTGAGGTTCTCTTCACGATAGAAATCGATCAGGCGGCGGGCCTGCTGGATGCAGGGGACAGAGGTATCGGCGACCAGGTACATCCGGTCGCTCGCGTCGAGGACCGGAGAGATCCACTCGACCATGGCGCGCGGCAGATCGACGATGACATAGTCAAACCGCGACCGCAGGCGCTCGATCAGCACCTGGATCTGATGCGGCCGAAGCGCGTTCAACGGCGCAAAGCCAAGCGGCGCCGCAAAAACAAAGATGCCCGTGCTGGTTTCCTGAAGCGCCTGCTGGATGAAGGTCTCATCCGGATCGGTGTCTTCCTTCACCATCTGAATGAGCGCCTGGCTCGGCTCAACATCCAGGAAACCGGCGACGGTGCCGAATTGCAGGTCAAGATCAACCACGACGACATCATGCGGATCATGCCGGCGGAACAGGCCCTTCTGACCGCGCAGCTGGTCGGCCAGATTCACGGCAAGAGTCGTCGCGCCAATCCCGCCACGGGCTTTGGCGACCGTGATCACCTTGCCCTGGCGGATTGCCGGGCCAGCGATGGCGAGCCCGCGACCGATCGTCAGCTTGCGCACCTGATCGTCGAGCTCTTCGGCCGAGACGCTCTCGGGAAGAACCTCGGCCACGCCCGCATTCGTCAGCTTGCGGATATTCGAAAGGGTGACGTCCTCGCCGCTCAGGGCAAGCAGCCGTGCGGTGCCGCCAGCCTGCTGAATGACCTTCAGCGCCTTGAGATCTTCGTCCGTGTCGTCCTGAGTCCGAAAGATGATGAGGTCACTTGCAAGCGCCATCTTTTGCGCCTGCCCGTTCAGCTCAGACATCGTCGCGGCGCATTGCTCGACACTGACGCCGGGGAGTTCCGAAAGCATCTTGCTCAGCGAGGCGCTCAGCGCTTCGTCTTTTGCGACAAGGACAATGGATTTACTTGTGAGTGCCATCTTGTCCCTCATTTAACCTTCGTTACCGTGATTGAGATCTTCCGCCGGAAGCGAGACGCTCATGCTCGGGAACCGAATGCCGGGTTCGGGATCGTCGGTTCCGCCCTCGAGGCTTGAAGTGCCGGTTCCCATTGCAAGTTCGGCCAGCTTCCCCAAAGGCGTGATGAAGTTGAACCTGACGTTCTGAAGCTCCACCGTGACGATCGGGACGGCCGGACCACCAAGAAAACCAAGCTCTTCGTCGAAAGTGTAGGCAAAACGCACGTTCTGCGGGGTCGAGCCATTCGGAAGCACGGCGTCCAGACGCGGCCAGATTTCCGCGACCGTCGGGTTCGCTGTGTCACCGACACAGCTTATCGTGCCGTAATCCGAGCAAAGGCCCGTGATGCCGGTCTGCTTGCAGTCGGAACCATAGCTATATTCGGTCCCCGTGTAGCTCCCGCGAGCGTTGGTTTCGGGTAGACCGGCACAGGCCGGCGGGCGCACAACGGCGATCCGGGCGGCAAGGTGAACGGCGCGCTCCGACGTGACATAATGAAACGCGTAGCGGCCATAATCGATCAGCCCGAAGAGGATCAGCAGGAAGAGCGCAAGGACCATCGCAAGTTCGACAAGGCTCGCGCCCTTCTCATCGCGAAGGAATGTCCGAAAGCCGCTATTTTCGTGAAACACGCTCATATTCCATACACCCTGCTTTGATCGACCACGGTCGTGTTCAAGGTGTCCAAGGATCCCCCGATCAGTCTGAAAACATCGTCAAACAGGAAAGTCAGCGTCATCGAGGCAGTCACCTGCACGATCGCGGGCGGATAGCCTGCGAAGGTTCCCGTTGGGCAGGTGACCGTTGAGCTAACGGTATTAATGGTCGCCCCGGACGGGAACAGTACGTTATCGAACTGCGACTTTTCGACGATATTCTTCAGCTCCGCGTCGTAGGTCGCGATTTTCGACTGCGCGCTGCCGGTATCCACACAGATATTGGCAGGGGCGACCCGCGCCACATAACGCGCGGCATCCCTGACACCCGAAGAAACTGCCTGGTATGTCCGCATCATCCGCGCACCTTCGATGATCACGGCAAAGACCAACAGCATCATCGGCAAGACAATGGCGAACTCCACAAGCTGCGCACCGTCTTCGCCTTTGCCAAAGCTGCTCAGTTTTTCACGGAGTTTCGAACTCATGCGCATCTGGCTCACCTGTACAATTGTACCATGTTGCGGATAAGGCCGCCCTTGCCGGACTGATCGCCGGAACCGTCAGCAAAATCGACAATTTCGCCAAAAATATCGAAGCTCGGCGGAGAGCTGCCGTCACTTCCGACCGGCTCGGTGATGAAGATCTTCACGAACTTCTCGACCGGCACATTCGAGGTCTTGCCACTCACCGGGTTGGTCTTGCAGTCAACACCTGCCGCGATGATCAGACGGCGCTCAGGGCCCGCGGGGGGTTCCTTCGAGCACGTGGGACGGCCATTTTCTTCCTTGGTCGCAGGCAGAATACTGTTCACCGTTTTCCAATGCGCGATCTCGGCCAGATAATACTCATACCGCGTGGAACTGGACGACACACCGAGGTGCGTAACATCGCCCGTACCAGGTCCCGTGCCGTAATTCGTGTCGTTGTACAGCGTCCGGCTCCAATCGCCCGAACCAAAACGACAGGTGCTGCCCGCGGTGTTGAAGCAGGAATCCCGCGGAAGGGCGATCGACTGTTTCGTGGGGTTGACCACCCCTTGGTTGTCAACGCCCGCCGGCTGCTCTTTGCCCTGAATGCAGGCCGCGTTTCCGTTCCCGACAAGCCCCTTGATCACGTTCGGCGCAGGCGCATAAGCCGGATCGTCGTTCGCATTGTTCAAGACGGAATCGTACATGTCGAAGCGCACATTGAACGCCGCGTTCCCAAGACCAACGCGCTGACCGGGTTGCGTGTCCACGCCACGCTTCTTGAAACAGGCGTTATGCCCACCAACCGCGCCCAGGATGCATGCGTAAAGCTTCCCACCCCCGTTCACCTTGTCGGCTTCCCAATCCTTGACGTACTCGGCGCAGGGGCCGTTCTCGTCAATCTTCATGTCGCTCGGGTCTAGGAACCCGAAGTCGCCCGGCCCCCAGGCCGACCCCTGCCCGCCCGAACGCAACAGGATCTGGTTCCCCACAACCAGCGGGGCCTCCGGCATACAGAACATGAGCGGCGTGACATCGCAGGCCCAGGTGTCAAAGCCCGCCGTCGCGGATGCGGTGACAGACCCGCTCGCACCGGGCTGGAGAATGTTCGCGAAAGTGCCGAGGACCGAGGTCGGCGTTACGTCAACGCGCACATAGGCCGCCTCGCTATCGGCGGTCGTGACTGCGGTCATTACCGTCAAATCGCTGTCGGGCAGCGTCGTGTAGAAGGTCAGCGTGTAATCCTCGCCGCCCGTCAGCACCCCATCCGCGACACCGAAATGCTGACGGTCCGAGATAAGCGCTGCCGCCGCGGTCGCGCGCGAGATCGCACCCGCGTTCCCGTCCAGTTCACCGGCCGCGGCCAAAGCGACATGGTCGGCAAAGGACTGGTACTCGGTCCGCGTGATCGCATAGCGACCCAGATCGAAGGAAAGCGCGACGAGTCCGAAGACGACCGTCAGACACAGCGCCCAGAACACCAGGATCGTACCGGCCTCATCCGAGCGAAACGCTTGAAATCGTTTGATGAAACCAGACATAACAATCCTCCTGAAATCAATTCGTTAGCGCACTTCGGCCTCGGTCGCTTCGATGCCACGGCGCACGGTAATCGTCTTGAGGGGCGTGCCTTCCGGAACCGGCGACAGCTCGCGCAGAACGTCCTTGAGGCCGATCGACTCGAGCGGCCCGTCCTCGTCCGAGTCGAGCGTCCGCAGCGCCAGGCTCAGCGTTCCGGCCTGCTGCGCCAGCGCGAGTTTCTGGCTTTCTTCCGGGGTCACCTCGACCGTCACCGTGCGCGCGATCTGCGCCTGCTCGGCGTTCTCATTCGAGGTCTGGTCAACACCGATCACCCGGAGGTTCTGAAGAATGGTAACGGTTTTCAGTTCTTCATTGCGTCCCTGCGTTAGCAGCACGTCGACGCGGTCGCCGGGCGTCACGAAGCCGCCCACACCGGTCACTGCCGAGACGCTGATCGCAACGGCGCGATTGTTCTGGCCGATGGTCTGAACGATCGTGACCTTCTCACCGTATTCAGACACTTTCGACGCGAGCATCAGCTCGCCCTGGTACAGCGCGGCCTTTGCACGGCGTGGTTGCTGACCAGAGGACGGCAGCAGCTTGTCAAACGAGGTGAAGGCGCCTTTCGGAAGCGCCTCGACCGGCCATTTGATCGACGTCACCTTCTGGCTTTCGATCGTCTGGCCGAAGGGAATATCCTGCGAGGCGACGATGACATTGGTCAGGGCCAGATCCTTGGCCGCAGCCGCTTCGCGCTCGTATTTGTTCTGAAAGAAATCACTGGCGAGATAGGCAGAACCACCGGCGACCGCCAAGCCTGCGACGAAAGTGATCAGTGCTGTAACTCGCATTTTCTAGATCTCCTTACCATTGATTCAGATAGCGTCGCCGCGCATCAACTTCTCAACACGAGACTTATTAAGCCTAGAAAGAGCCTTCTCGGCAGCAACCTCAGCAGACGAAAAAGCGCCGAAACTAAAGATATGTTCGGCGCTTCTTCTCGGTTTGAAAAAGCTTGCTACCCGCCATTGACCCGTATGGACCCGGCCTGCACAAAGCTTGGCCTAACCTAGGTTAGGGCTTACTGACAGGCAACGTTCGTGCCGTCGATGCACTCTTCAGCGGCGGTCATCTTATCCCCGACCGCGTCCGACAGGGTCGACAGAGCAGCGGTGCCCACGCCGACAGCGAGAACCAGAGCGATGGCGTATTCGACGAGGGTCACACCTTCTTCGTCGTTGCGGAAGCGGGCGATCAGGTTCTTCACGTTGAACAGTTTCATTTTCAGTCTCCAATTTTTGCCTAATGACCGGATGATCCGGGAGTTCACTGGCACCCCACCAAGTGTCTGTCCGGGCAGCCAAGTACAGAATAAGGCAAGAATGCGGCGCAAAGCATCGGCGCGATGTACCGACTTTACCCGCGCAGGTTGTATCTTTGCAAAAGTAAGGAGAAATTAAGGCCAAAACCGGTCATCGGGTGACCTATTCCCGTCACATTTGGTTGACGCAGGGGAATCACGGGGACTCAGGCGCCCCAGGTGCGCTCCAGCACCGCCAGCCAGTTGCGATGCGCAAGCTTGGCGATCAGCTCTTCGCCGTAGCCGTCTTGGCGCAGCGCGTCGATCAGGCGCGGCAGGCCCGCCGCATCGCCCAGATCGGCGGGTATGGTCGCCCCGTCGAAATCCGAGCCAAGGCCGACCCGATCCTCGCCGAGATGCGCGATCAGGTGATCGAGGTGGCGCAGGATTGGCTCCCACTCCTCGAAGGGATCGCCGATCCCGTCGGCTCGCAGGAAACCCGAGGCGTAGTTCAGCCCCACCAAGCCGTCACTTTCGCGGATCACCGCAAGCTGCCGATCCGTCAGGTTGCGCGACGAGGGCGTGATGGCATGGGCGTTGGAATGGGTGGCAACCAGCGGCGCATCCGAGAGCGCGGCGATATCGTCAAAGCCCTTCTCGTTGAGGTGGCTCAGATCCAGCATGATGCGCAGCGCGTTGCATTCGCGCACAAGCACCTTGCCCGCCGGGGTCAGCCCCTCGCCCGTATCGGGGCCAGAGGGGAAGGCGAAGGGCACACCATGGCCGAAGACAGTCGGGCGCGACCAGACGGGGCCAAGGCTGCGCAGCCCCATCGCGTGCCAGACATGCAACGCGTCGAGATCGGCACCAATCGGCTCGGCCCCTTCGAAATGCAGGATCGCGGCGATCTTGCCTGCCGCCATTGCCGCGCGGATATCGGCAACCGAGCGGCAGATCGCCAGATGCCCCGTACGCTCCATCCACATCAGATGCCCCACCATCGCCATGGCGACGGGCAGCGCCTCGGCCTGCCCGATCAGATCGGGCAGCGGCAGGCTGAACGGCGGGTTACGCATGATCGCGTCGAAATCCGGATCGTCATGGGCCTGCGGCGAAGGGATATAGACCGCGAAGAAGCCACCGACAAAGCCCCCTGCCCGCATCCGCGGCAGGTCAAGATGCCCCTCGCCGGTCCCGGTCAGCCAGGTGGCCTCGCGCCGCGTGGGGTCGCGCAACAGACGCAGCAGGAAATCGTTGTGGCCGTCGAATACCGGAACTGGCGTGCTCATGCCGCATCCTCGCGTGAATAGCCGACCGAGGCTTGCAGCAGCCGGCGGGTGTAATCTGTCTGGGCGGCGCGGGCGCGCAGGGCGTCGCGCGCCAACTCCTCGACCGCCTGCCCGTGCTGCATGACCAGCAGCCGCTCGCACATATGCGAAACCACGGCGAGGTCATGCGACACGAGGATATAGGTCAGCCCGCGCTCGGCCCGCAGCCGGTCAAGCAGGTTCAGCACCTCGGCCTGAATCGAGGCGTCGAGGGCCGAGGTCGGCTCGTCCAGCAGCAGGATCTCGGGTTCGAGGATCAGCGCGCGGGCAACCGCCACACGCTGGCGCTGGCCACCTGAAAGCTGGTGCGGATAGCGAAAGCGGAACCCCTGCCCCAACCCGACCTCTTCCAGTGCGCGCTCGATACGCTGTTCGCGATCGTCGAAGCCCTGAATGGCCAGAGGCTCGGACAGGACCGAGTCGACCGTGTGGCGCGGATGGAGCGAGGCATAGGGATCCTGGAACACCATCTGGACGCGCCGGTAGAAGGCCGCGTCGCGCGGCACGGGCAAGGGGTTGCCATCGAACGCGATCTCGCCGCCGCTTGTGGGTGCAAGCCCGCAGATCGCGCGCAGAACGGTCGATTTGCCCGAGCCGCTTTCACCGACGATCCCGTAGCTTTCGCCCTTCTTGACGCGAAAGCTGATACCGCGCACGGCGTGGACCCGCTCGACCCCGCGGGTGAAGATGACTTCGAGGTCTTTGACATCCAGCATGATACCCTCACTCGGCCCAGGACGCGTCGCGGTCAAGCGTCGGCAAGGGGCGCCGGTCGCCGTCGATCGCGGGCAGGCAATTCAACAGCCCCTGCGTGTAGGGGTGGCGCGCTTGCGACAGATCCGAGGCGCGCAGCTCCTCGACCACGCGACCCGCATACATGACCAGCACCCGGTCGCAGAAGCTAGAGACCAGCCGCAGGTCGTGGCTGATGAAGATCAACCCCATGCCGCGTTCCTGCACCAGCCGGTCGAGAATGCGCAGCACCTCGATCTGGATCGTCACATCCAGCGCCGAGGTCGGCTCATCCGCGATCAGCAGGTCGGGCGCGGAGACCAGCATCATCGCGATCATCGCGCGCTGGCCCATGCCGCCCGACAGCTCATGCGGATAGGCGCGGAAGACGCGCTCGGGGTCGCGGATCTGCACCGCTTCCAGCATTTCAAGCGCGGCACGGCGCGCCTCGGCGCGCGAAGCGCCATGGGTGCGCAAGACCTCCATCAGTTGCTTGCCCACCGCCATCACCGGGTTGAGCGAGAACTTCGGGTCCTGCATCACCATCGACATGCGCTTGCCGCGCAGGCCGCGCCACTGCCGCGACGAGAGGCCGCGCAGGTCTATCCCGTCGAACTCCAGCCGGTCGGCGGTGGCGCTGCCCGGATGCGGCGTCAGGCCAAGGATCGCGCGCCCGGTCTGCGACTTGCCCGAACCGGATTCGCCCACGATCCCCAACCGCTCGCGCCCGAGGGTAAAGCTGACGCCGCGCACGACCTCGGCCGGGCCCTGACGGGTCGGAAAGGTCACGCGCAGGTTCTCGACATTCAGCAAGCTCATTTGCGCCCCTTCGGATCAAGCACGTCACGCAGCCCGTCCCCCAGCAGGTTAAAGCCAAGCGAGACGATGAAGATGGCGATGCCGGGCATGGTCGCGACCCACCACTGGTCGATCAGGAAGCGCCGCCCGCCCGCGATCATCGCCCCCCACTCGGGCTGAGGCGGCTGCGCGCCAAGCCCCAGAAAGCCCAGGCCCGCCGCAGTCAGGATGATCCCCGCCATATCCAAGGTGACGCGGATGATCACCGAAGACATGCACAGCGGCACGATATGCTTCCAGATGATCCGCGCCGAGGACGCGCCCTGCAACCGCGTCGCCGCTATGAAATCCGAGTTGCGCACGGTCAACGTCTCGGCCCGCGCGAGGCGCGCATAGGGTGGCCATGAGGTAATCGCGATGGCGATGACCGCGTTCTCGATCCCCGGCCCAAGGGCGGCCACGAAGGCCAGCGCAAGGATCAGGCGCGGGAAGGCCAGGACGATATCGGTCAGGCGCATCAGAACCGTGTCGATCCAGCCGCCGAAATAGCCCGCCGTCGTGCCGACAAGCAGCCCGATGGGGGTGGCGATCAGCGCAACCAGCACCACGACCATCAGCGTCAGCCGCGTGCCGTGGATCAGCCGCGAGAGAATATCGCGTGCCAGATCGTCGGTGCCCAGAAGGTGCCCCGGCGAGAGCGGTGGCAGCAGGCGGGTGGTGTTCAGATCTTGCCCGAGGATCGGGTTATAGGGCGCCAAAACATCGGCCAGCGCCGCAATGACGACCAGCGCCACCACGATCGCCAGCCCGACCATCGCAAGCCAGTTGCCGCGAAAGGCAAGCCAGGTGCGATAGGCCTGCCCCAGCCGGGCCTGCCGACGCGAAGCGGGTTGCTCGGATAAAAGCCATGCGCGGGTGGTCATGATCCCCTCCGCACGCGCGCATCGAGCATCGAATAGAGAAGGTCGGACAAGAGGTTCAGCCCCACGAAGATTGCACCGATCACAAGCGTGCCCCCAAGCACGGCGTTCATGTCGGCGTTTTGCAGCGAGTTCGTCAGGTATTGGCCCAGACCCGGCCAGGCGAAGACCGTTTCGGTCAGGACCGAGCCTTCGAGCAGACCGGCGTAGCTCAGAGCGATCACCGTCACGAGCGGCACCGCCGCGTTGCGCAGCGCATGGACCCAGACGATCCGCCACTCGGGCACGCCCTTGACGCGTGCGGTGACGATATATTCCTGCCCCAGTTCGGCCAGCATGAAGCTGCGCGTCATGCGCGAGATATAGGCCATCGAGAAATAGCCCAGAAGCGACGCGGGCAGGATGATGTGCGAGAAGGCATTGCCAAAGGCGTCCCATGCGCCCTGCCGCGCCGTATCCCACAGGTAAAGCCCGGTCTCGGGCGTGAAACTATATTCATAGGCGATGTCGATCCGCCCCGGCCCGGCCACGATCCCCAGCTTGGCATAGAAAATCAAAAGCCCCAGCAGCCCAAGCCAGAAGATCGGCGCCGAATAGCCAACAAGGCCAAGCACGCGCACAAGCTGATCTGCCCAACGGCCCTGCCGCACGGCCGCCCAGACCCCGGCGGGCACGCCCACCAGCGTGCCGATGATGATTGACACCGTCGCCAGTTCAAGCGTCGCGGGAAAGACACGGCGGATATCCTCGACGATCGGTTTCTTGGTCAGGAAGGACGTGCCGAAATCGCCGGTCGCCACTTTCTGGAGCCACATCCAGAACTGCTCCCATAACGGGCGGTCGAGGCCAAGTTCGTGGAACACCTTGTCATAGACCGATTGCGGCGCGCGGTCGCCCACGACTGCAAGCACCGGATCGACCGGCACGATCCGCCCGATCAGAAAGGTCACGAGCAAGAGCCCGAAGAATGTCGCCGCGACAGTCGCTAGCAGGCCCACGGCCCGCCGCAGCCAGAGGGCGCCGCGGCGCCCCCTGTTGTGGGTGAGTGTCGTCATGTCTTACTTCGTCAGATGCGCAAACGAGTTGTCATTGAACGACGGGCCGATGATGAAGCCGTCGACGTTCTTGCGCATGCCCGAAACCTCGATCTCCTGGAACATGATCACGAAGGGCGAGGTCTGCTGGCTCTCGGTCTGCAGCTCGACATACATCTGGGCGCGCTTGGCCGGATCGGCCTCAAGCATCGCCGCATCGGCCTTGGCGGTCATTTCGGGGATGTCCCAGGCGTTGCGCCATGCCAGCGGCTTCGACGCTGCCTCGTCCGAGTTGTCGGGGTTACGCGCAAACGTATCGGCATTGGTGTGCGGGTCCTGATAGTCCGGCCCCCAGCGACCGATATAGATGTCGTGGTTGCGCGCACGATACTTGGTGAGCGTCTGGCCGCCGTCACCCGGGATCAGCTCCAGCTTGACGCCGGCCTCGGCCATGGTCTGCTGGATCGCCTGCCCCATCGCGGTGATCTCGGGCGTGTTGCGCGTGTCCATGGTCACGGTGAAGCCATCGGGCACACCGGCCTCGGCCAGCAGTTCCTTGGCCTTCGCCACATCGAGGCTGAACGGGTTGTCGTTCAGCGCACCCAGGAAGCCCTCGGGCAGGAACGCCTGGTGCACCATGACCTTACCCGCCATGATCGTGTCGGCGATGGTCTGGTAATCGACCAGGTGTTTCATCGCCTGACGCACCTGCGGCTTGGACAGATACTCGTTCTTCTGGTTCAACCCGAGATAGTAGATCGAGCCCTTCGCCCCGCTCTCAAGCTTGATATCGGGATTGTCCTTCAGCGCGGCGATATCCTCGGCCGCCAGGTTGCGGGCAATGTCGATATCGCCTTTCTCCAGCAGCAGGCGCTGCGTCGCGGTTTCGGGGATGTGACGGTAGATCGCACGGGCCATCGCCGGCTTGTCGCCCGCGTAATTCTCGTTGCGCTCCAGCACGACCACCTCGTTGGCGCGCCAATCACGGATCGTAAACGGACCCGAACCGGCATAGTTGACCTTCAGCCATTCATAGCCGAAGTCGCCGTTGGCCTCGTGCTCCATCACCACCTTCTTGTCCACGACCGAGGCGACGGTCGCCGTCAGGCAGTAGAGCACCAGCGTCGGCGCATAGGCCTGGTCCATCTTGAAGTCGAAGCTGTAATCGCCCGTCGCGACGACCATCTGATCGACGTTCTCGGCGTTCAGGCCGAACTGGGTCAGGATGAAGGCGGGCGACTTGTCGAGCTTGACCGCGCGCACCAGCGAAAACACCGCGTCCTCGGCAGTGATCGGATTGCCCGAGGCAAAGCTGCGGCCTTCCTTGATCTTGAACGAGATGGTCTTGCCATCCTCCGAGATGGCCCAGCTTTCCGCGACCTTGCCGAAGATGTCGGTCACGTCCTTCGGGTCGTAGCCAATCAGCGTTTCATAGGTGTTCCCGGCGATCTCGGATGCGGTGAACTCGAATATCTCGGCGGGATCGAGCGAAATGATATCGTCGATCGACCAGGCCTGGACGAGCGTATCGGCAGGGGTTTCGGCCATGAGCGAGGCGGGCGATGCGGTCACAAGCAGTGCGCCAAGCGCCACGCTTGCCAGTAATCGGCTGTAATGCATGGTATCCTCTCTGTTTAGCAGCGACGCGCCCTGGGCGCGTCCGGACCGGTTCATCCGGCCTCCGAATGCGCCGATTAACTGCTTGGTCAAAATTCCTGTCAAGCCAAACCCTGTGTATCGGCACAACAAAATGTTAGCGCGCAAACTGGCGTAGCGGTGCACGGAGGCTGATCAAGACACCTGCCGGGCGTGTCACAGATCTTGATCGCACGCGTGCATTTGCGCCAAGACCTGTCCCTTGCCGCGCGGCTGTGCCTCTACCCCTTTACCGGGTGTTTTGCCTCTATCGCTGCGGGGGCTAGCTTAACCTTGCGCAGATCTTGCCCTATACTCCGGGCCTTCGCCTGACCTGATTTATTGCCACAAAGGATTGCCATGCTTCGCCGGACCTTCCTGAGCCTCGCCCTTGTTGCCGCCGCTCTGCCCGCGCTTGCGGGCGAACCGATGCCGCGCTTTACCTTCCCCTCGGCCGATGGAGGCGTGATCGACACGGCGGATTGGGCGGGCCATACGGTTTTGGTGACGAACACCGCCTCGCTGTGCGGCTTTGCCCCGCAGCTTGAAACGCTTCAGGACCTGCATGAAGAGCTTGGCCCGAAGGGGCTGATCGTTATCACGGTACCCTCGAACGATTTCAATCAGGAACTGGCCACCGCCAAGGAAGCCAAAAGCTATTGCGCGCTGAACTTCGGCCTTGATCTGCCGATGACCGACATCCTGCACGTCGCCAAAGGCCAGGTTCACCCGTTCTACGCCTGGCTGCGCGACACCGAAGGCTTCACGCCCAGTTGGAACTTCAACAAGGTTCTGATCGGGCCGGACGGGCGCATCGTCGGAACCTACGGCGCCTTCGTCAAACCCACCTCGCCCAGCCTGCGCAACGCCATCGACAGCCTCATGCCGCAGGGCTGAGAACAGGCACCTGCCTATTGCACGGAACTTCCACTTTGACGGGGCTTGTCCCTGACCGACCTGCGAAATACATTCACGCCGATGAATGTAAGCCCGGAGCCAACCATGTCTCAGATCGTCATCCTCGGCTCGGGCTTTGCCGCCCTGAGTGCCATTCGCGAGTTGCGCCGCCAGGGCAGCAATGCCGAGACTACCGTGATCTCGCCACGCGATGAGCTGCACTATGTCCCCTCGAGCATCTGGATCCCGGCGGGGGTGCGCAAGGCCGAGAACCTGCGCCTGCCGCTGCGCCGCTTCTTCGAGCGTCACAACGTCAAGTTCATCAAGGCCGCGGTGACAGGCCTCAGCGCCGCCGAGAAACGCATCGACACCGACGCAGGCCCGGTCACGGCAGATCAGATCCTGATTGCCACCGGCGGGCGCTTCATCCGCAAGCTGCCGGGGATCGAGAACGCGATCATCCCCTGCGAGGGGATCGCGGCGGCCGAGGCGATGACCGCGAAACTGGCGGGCCTTGACGGTGGCACCATCGCCATCGGCATGGCCACCAACCCCAATGAACCGGGCGCGATGCGCGGCGGGCCGATGTTCGAATATCTCTTCATCCTTGACACGCTGCTGCGCCGTCAGGGCCGCCGCGACCGCTTCAAGCTGGTGTTCTTCAGCCCCTCAGATCGCCCCGGCGCACGCCTTGGTGAAAAGGCGGTGGACGGGTTGCTGGTCGAAATGAAGCGTCGCGGGATCGAGACGCGGCTTGGCCACAAGATGGTCCGCATCGACCCCGACCGCGTGGTGACCGAGGGCGGCGAGATCCCGGCCGACCTGATCCTGTTCCAGCCAGGCATGACCGGCCCGGCGTGGCTGGCGCAATCCGATCTGCCGCTGTCGCCCGGCGGGATGGTGCGCGCCGATGCTGGCTGCCGGGTCGAGGGGACCGATGCGATCTGGGTTGCGGGCGATGCGGGAAGCTACCCCGGCCCCGACTGGATGCCCAAACAGGCGCACCAGGCCGATTTGCAGGCCAAGGCGGCGGCGGCGAATATCGCGGCGGTGCTGCAAGGCCGCTCGCCCGATGCGACCTTCGTGGCCGAGCTGATTTGCATCATGGATTCGCTCGACAAGGGGATGCTCGTGTTCCGGCGCGGCAAGCTCAACATCGTGCTGCCTGCCCTGCGGCCGCTGCACTGGGTCAAGCGCATGTTCGAGCGCCACTACCTGCGCGCCTTCCGCTAAGCGAAAAGGCCGGCGATCCTGAGATCGCCGGCCTTTCAGATCACATGAAGGCGTCGGGTTCCGCGGCCTTCTTCCTGGCCACATATTCGGCCAGCGCCTCGGCGGTGCCGGGGTCGATGTCCGGGGCCTGATACTCGCCCAGCATCTTCTCGACCCGCTTTTCGGCCAGCGCCATGGTGTCGCGCGCGCCTTCCTCTTCCCACGTCTCGAAGGGCTTGTAGTCGAGCAGGTCGGTCTTCCAGAACGCGGTCTTGAAGTTGGCCTGGGTGTGACCGCACCCGAGGTAGTGACCGCCCGGCCCCACTTCGCGCAGAGCATCCATGCCCTGGCCGTTCTCGCTCATGTCCACACCGGCGGCGAGACGATGCAGGATGCCCAGCTGATCGGCGTCCATCACATATTTCTCGTAGGACGAGACCAGACCGCCTTCCAGCCAACCGCAAGCGTGCAGCATGAAGTTCACGCCCGACAGAAGGCCGATATTGAGGCTGTTCGCCGTTTCATAGGCCGCCTGCGCGTCGGGCAGTTTCGAGCCGCAGAACGACCCCGCCGAGCGGTAGGGCAGCCCCAGACGCCGGGCCAACTGCCCCGCGCCAAGCGTGATTTGGGCCGCTTCCGGGGTGCCGAAGGTCGGCGCGCCCGAGTTCATGTCGATCGAGGTCACGAAGGCGCCAAAGATCACCGGCGCGCCGGGGCGGATCATCTGGCTATAGGCCACGCCCACCAGAACCTCGGCCAGCACCTGCGTCAGCGTACCCGCAACCGTCACCGGCGCCATCGCGCCGCCCACGATGAAGGGCGAGATGATGCAGGCCTGGTTCGCGGCGGCATAGACCTCCAGCGCATCCATCATGATCGGGTCGAAGGTCAGCGGCGAGTTGATGTTCACCAGCGAGGTCATCACCGTGTTCTGATCAACGAAATCTGAGCCGAACAGGATCTTGGACATCTCGACCGAGTCGACGCAGCGCGAGCGCTCGGTCACCGAACCCATGTAAGGCTTGTCCGAGAGCGTCATATGGGCGTGCAGCATGTCGAGGTGGCGCTTGTTCACCGCGACATCGGTCGGCTCGCACACGGTGCCGCCCGAGTGGTGGACCCATTTCGACATCTGGCCGAGTTTCACAAAGTTGCGGAAATCGGCGATGGTGGCGTAGCGGCGGCCACCCTGGCGATCACGCACGAAGGGCGGGCCATAGACCGGGGCCAGAACCAGGTTTTTGCCGCCGATGGTCACGTTGCGCTCAGGGTTGCGGGCGTGCTGGACGAAGCTCGACGGCGCTGTCTTGCACAGCGAGCGCGCCAGACCGCGCGGCAGGCGCACACGCTCGCCCTGAACATCGGCACCCACGGCGCGCCAACGCTCCAGCGCGGCGGGGTTATCGACGAAATTGACGCCGATTTCCTCAAGCACCGTCTCGGCGTTGTATTCGATGATCTGGAGCGCCTCTTCGTTCAGGATCTCCATATTCGGGATGTTGCGCTCGATGAAGCGCGCAAACTCGATCTTGGGCGCGGTCCGTTCAGCGCGACGCGCTGCCCCGCCACCGCCCCGAGCCCGACGCCCTGCACCAGCTTGCACAACCGTTTCTTCCATTGCGGCCTCCGCGTGTTCCTTTCCCCAGTTTTAGCGCGAGGGGCGCGGATGCCATGCGCGGATTGCGACCTCAGCGGTAAAGAAGCGACCGCCCCTCGGCGAAAAGGTGGACCTTGGCAGGGTCGGCGCTCAGCGTGACGCTACGGCGGCGCAGGTCGCTGTGAATGCCGGGAAGCTTGGCGATCACGGCGGGCGCCGCGCCTTCATGGGTGAAGTAAAGCAGGGTCACCTCACCCAAAGCCTCGACGATATCGACGGTGCCGGTGTAGATCCCCTCGCCCTCGGCGGGCACGAAATCCTCGGGGCGCACGCCGATGTTCACTTGTAACCCCATGTCGGTGTCGCGCGTTGGCACATGCGAACGCGCGGTGCCGCCGTTCCTCAGGCGAACGGTGGTGACCTCGCCTGTTCCGATTACCTCGCCGGGCAGCAGGTTCATTGCGGGAGAGCCGATGAACTGCGCCACGAACTCGCTGTTCGGGCGTTCATAAAGCTCCAGCGGCGAGCCGACCTGCGCGATACCCTTGTTGGCCAGCACCACGATGCGCGAGGCCAGTGTCATCGCCTCGACCTGATCGTGGGTGACATAAATCATCGTGCGCTCGGGCATGGCCTCTTTGAGCTGCGCGATCTCGATGCGCGTGGCCACCCGCAGCGCCGCGTCGAGGTTCGAGAGAGGCTCATCGAAGAGATAGACCTTGGGGTCGCGCACGATTGCCCGCCCAATCGCCACGCGCTGCCGCTGCCCGCCCGAAAGCGCCTTGGGCAGGCGGTCGAGATAGGGCGTCAGTTGCAGGATGCGCGCGGCCTTTTCGACCGCCGCGTCGATCTCGGCCTGCGGTTTCTTGGCGATCTTGAGCGCAAAAACCATGTTCTCGCGCACCGTCATATGCGGATAAAGCGCGTAGGATTGAAACACCATCGCAATACCGCGTTGCGCGGGTGGAACATCATTCATGCGCTGGCCGTCGATGAACAGATCGCCCCCGCTGATCCGCTCAAGCCCCGCAATCATGCGCAGAAGCGTCGATTTTCCGCAGCCCGAGGGACCGACGAACACGATCAGTTCCCCCGCCGCGATCTCAAGGTCGATATCCTTCAGGACATTCACCTCGCCGTAGGACTTGGCGATTTGCTTGAGCGAAAGATCAGCCATTTCGGCCTCCGGGGTTCAAAAGCAGGATGCTCGGCTGCCAAGGGCCAAGGTGAAGCGTGTGATCGGGTAAGGGCCGGGTCGAGCCGATCTCGCCGCCGATGGTGATCCAGTCGCCTGCGGGCACGGTGGTATCGACGGGATGGTCCGAGAGGTTGAAGATGCACAGGATCGTCTCGCCCGCGCTTTCTCGCGCAAAGCGGAGCACGTCGCCCTGAACCTCGATCTGTTTCATAGAGCCAGCCCGCAAAGCATTGTGTTGTTTGCGAAATGCGATGACCCGGCGGTAGTGATGCAGAAGCGCGGCAGGATCAAGTTCCGCCGCATCGGCGGCGCTACGGTGATGCGCCGAGGGCACCGGCAGCCAGGGCCGCGCGGTCGAGAACCCGGCATAGACGGCGTCCTTTTCCCAGGCCATCGGTGTGCGACAGCCATCACGCCCCTTGAACTCGGGCCAGAACTCCTTGCCGTAGGGATCTTGCAGATCTTCATAGGCGATCTCGGCCTCGGGTAGGCCCAGCTCTTCGCCCTGATAGAGGCAGACCGACCCCTTGAGGCACATCAAAAGCGTCACGTAAGCCTTTGCGCCTGCTGGAGTAATCCCCCAACGCGAAATGTGCCGCACCACGTCATGGTTGGAATAGGCCCAACAGGCCCAACCCTGCGGCGCTACCCGGTCGAGATGCGCGAAGGTGTCGGCGATGAACTGTGCCGATAGCGGCGCGTGACCGGACAGAAGCTCGAACGCATAGGACATCTGCATCCGGTCCTCGCCCGAGGTATATTCGCCAAGGATCTCTAGCCCGCGCTGGCTATCGCCCACCTCACCCACGGCAGCGGCATTGCAGCCATCCATCAGCGTGCGCAATTTGCAAAGAAATTCAACGTTCTTCGGGTGGTTCTTGTCATAGATATGGCGCTGGTGATTGTAGGGATTCACCTTGGGCGCGGTCTGGTCGTTGCGTTCTGCCACCGGCAGGGGCGGATTGTCGCGCAACTGCTCGTCATGCATGTAGAAATTGATCGTATCGAGGCGGAAGCCATCCACCCCGCGCTCTAGCCAGAACTTGGCGACCGCCAGCAATTCCTGCTGCACGGCGGTGCAGTGGAAGTTCAGATCGGGCTGCTGGATCAGGAAGTTGTGCAGGTAGTACTGCTCGCGCCGCGAGTCCCAGTGCCAGGCCGGCCCACCGAAGATCGACAGCCAGTTGTTCGGCGCCGTGCCGTCGGGCTTTGGGTCGGCCCAGACATACCAATCGGCCTTGTCATTGTCGCGGCTCGCACGGCTTTCCTTGAACCACGGGTGCTGGTCCGAGGTATGGCTGAGCACCAGGTCGATCATCACCTTCAGCCCAAGCGCGTGGGCCGTGGCGATCACCTGGTCGAAATCGGCCAGCGAGCCAAACATCGGATCAACGTCGCAGTAGTCCGACACGTCATAGCCGAAATCCCGCATCGGCGAGGTGAAGAAGGGCGATATCCAGATTGCATCGACACCAAGACTTGCCACATGCGGCAGCCGCCGGACGATGCCAAGCAGATCGCCTACCCCGTCGCCATTGCTGTCCTGAAAGCTGCGCGGATAGATCTGGTAGATCACCGCGCCACGCCACCAGTCCGGGTCTTTCCGAAGAACGTTCATCAACCACCTTTCACCGAGCCGGCCAGAAGGCCGCGCACCAGGTATTTCTGCATTGCAAAGAAGACGATCAGCGGCACGGCAATCGAAATGAAGGCCGAGGCGGCGAGGATCTCCCAGTCGCCACCGCGCGAGCCCAGAAGCTCTCGCAATACGCCCGTCATCACCAGTTGTTCCTTGCGGTTGCCAAGGAAGACGGTGGCCACCAGCAGGTCATTCCAGACCCAGAGAAACTGGAAGATCGCGAACGAGGCCAGCGCCGGGAAGCTGAGCGGCAGGATGATCCGGCGGAAGATCTGGAACTCGGTGGCGCCATCGACGCGCGCGCTCTCGATGATTTCGCGCGGAAGGCCGACCATGTAGTTACGCAACAGGTAAATCGCGAGCGGCAGACCAAAGCCGGTATGGGCCAGCCAGATCCCCATGTAGCCCTTTCCTAGGCCGATCTCGTTGTGGAATTTCAACAGCGGGATCAGCGCGAGTTGTAGCGGCACGACCAAGAGGCCCACGACACCGGCAATCAGCAGCGCGCGGCCTGGAAACTCCATCCACGCCAGCGCATAGGCCGCGAAAGCTGCGATCAGGATGGGAATGATGGTGGCCGGGATCGTGACGGTGAAGGTATTCAGGAACGCCTGCCCCAGCCCCTCGGCCCCGATCACGCGGGCGTAGTTTTCAGTCGTGAATTTCGGCGGCGCGGTGGTGGTCAGGAAGATCCGCATCCCGCGTTGGTCGGTGAATTCGGTGGGCGAGGTCAGCCGGTAGCTGCCGTCCTCGGCCACGCTCAGGGCCTGCCCGTCCTTTAACTCGGCCGCATCGCCCGGTGAATATGCCGCAGGATCGCGTGAATTCGTGCCCCAGGCGCTCAGGCTCTGGCCCTCGGTCAGCACATTGCCGGCGATGACCCACAGATCGCCCTCCTGCGCCTGATCGGCGGCGGTTCCGGCACGCACAAAGTTGCTGGCCTCCGAGGACATACCCGCGCGCCACCAGCCGGAATTGGCGATCTGGTCGCGGTCACGGAACGAGGACACCAGCAAGCCGAAGGTCGGGATCGTCCAAAGCAGGACAAGCGCCAGTGCCGCCAGATTGACCGCCCAGACCAGCCGCGCCCTGGTGCCTGCAATCGCGCTCATCACAGCATCTCCCGGCGGGCGTTGCGGATGTTCCAGACCATGATCGGCGTCACCAGCGCCATGATCACGATGGCAATCGCCGAGCCGCGGCCGTAATCGGGCGCGCCGCGGAACATCCAGTCATACATCAGATTGGCCAGCACCTGCGTGCCCCACTGGCCGTTCGTCATCACAAAAACGATGTCGAAGACCTTGAGCACGACAATGGTGATCGTGGTCCAGACCACGGCGATCGTGCCCCAGATCTGCGGCACCTTGATCTTGAAAAACAGCTGCCAGGAGTTGGCGCCATCAAGGATCGCGGCCTCGATCGTCTCTTCGGGAATACCGCGCAGCGCGGCCGACAGGATCACCATGGCGAAACCCGTCTGGATCCAGATCAGCACCGCCATCAGGAAAAAGTTGTTCCAGAACAGAAGCGTCAGCCAGGTCTCGGGCGGGTTTCCAAGCGAGGTCCAGATCGCGTTCAGCAGGCCGATCTGTTCCTGCCCCTCGGCGCGGTAGTCGTAGATGAACTTCCAGATCACGCCCGCACCCACGAAGGAAATCGCCATCGGCATGAAGATGAAGCTTTTCGCGGCATTGCCCCAGCGGATGCGGTCGGTCACCTGCGCCGCCAGCAGCCCGAAAAAGGTCGAAGCGGCAGGCACCACCAGAAGCCAAAGCATATTGTTGAAGATCGACTCGCGGAACTTTGCGTCGCCCATCAGCCAGCGATAGTTGTCGAGCCCGACGAAATCCCGGCTGTCGGCATCCATAAGGCTGCGCCAGGCCGAGTTGATGACGGGATAGACGAGGTAGAGCGCCAGGAACAGCACCGCCGGGCCGATGAACAGCCAGGGGCGGATCATGTTGGCGCGCAGGATGTTGCGCCCCGCATCCTCGCCGCGCGGCGGGTAGAGGCTGTCGAGCACCCAGTTCGACCCCCAGAACCACGCAACGCAGCCAAAGACGCCCGCGACGATGGTTCCGCCTGCAAATAACAGCTGTTCCACAGCGCCCCCCAGAAAAAGGCCGCCCGCGTTTGGCGGGCGGCGCTGGTCTTACTTCAGGGTATCCCAGGTAGCCTGGATCGAGGTGGCAACGTCCCCGGCAGGCTTGCCACCCGCGTAATCGACCATTCCGGTCCAGAACGCGCCCGCACCGATTGCGCCCGGCATTAGGTCGGACCCGTCAAAGCGGAAGGTCGTCGCGTTCAGCAGAATCTCACCCATCTTCTTGAGCGTCTCGTCCCCGTAAACATCGGTATTCACCCCCTTGTAGGGCGTGACGAAGCCGGTCTGCGCCATCCAGATCTCATGCGCGATGGGGCTTTCGAGGAAGGTGATGAACGCGTCGGCCGCCGGGTTCTCGGTCAGCTTGGCAAACATCGTGCCCGCCCCCAGAACCGGCTGACCCAGATCCATGCCCGCATAGGCCGGGAAGTAGAAGAAATCGGCATCCTGCCCGATCACGGTTCCCTCTGGGAAGAAGGACGGGATGAACGAGGCCTGACGGTGCATGTAGCACTGCGGCGGCGACGCAAAGAGCCCCTTGGGGCTGTCGCGGAAATCGGTCGAGGCCACCGCCCCGGCACCGCCCGCCACGAAGGCATCGTTGCGCGCGAACCAACCGAACGCGTCGATTGCCGCGACGACCTTGGGATCGTCAAACTTGACGTCGTTCTTGACCCATGCGTCGTAATCCTCGGGCGCATTGAGGCGCAGCATCATGTCCTCGACCCAGTCGGTCGCGGGCCAGCCCGTCGCGCCGCCCGACCCCAAACCAATGCACCATGGCGTGCCGCCATCAGCCACGATCTGTTCGGTCAGCGCCTTGAGATCCTCCATCGAGGCGGGAACCTCGTAGCCCGCATCCTCGAAATTCTCGGGCACATACCAGACGAGCGATTTCACATCGGCCTTGTAGGGGAAGGCATATTGATGCGCCTGCCCGTCCGGCCCGGTGTAATTGCCGTAAGCCGCCCAGCTGTCGCCTGCGGCGTAGTTGTCCTTGATCCACTGCTCGGTGCCATCCGCCAGCGGCTTGAGATGCCCCTTCTTGGCCAGATCGGCCGCCAGCCCCGGTTGCGGGAACACGGCCACATCGGGGGGCGAGCCCGCCTCAGCGTCGATCACGATCTGCTGCTCGAAACTATCCGAGCCAGCATAATCCACCTCGACCCCGGTCGCAGCCTCGAAATAGGCGATCACGCTTTCGACCAGATCCTTGTCCGCTGAGAGCCAGGGCCCCAGAACGGTCAGCTTCTGACCCTTCAGGTCCATCGACTTCAGCGCCTCATAGGACGCCCAGTTGAAACGCGCATCCTCGCCCGGCGCGTATTTGAGATCCTGCGCAGCCGCCGCACCGGCCGCCAGCGCCAGAACCGCTGCGGAAAGATAAAGTGATTTCACCGTTAAGCCCTCCCAGACTCGGCAATGTTCCTTGAAACCGCCGCCAGAGTCGCGTTGCCCCGACTCATTATCAAAGCGGTTTGGATGCGTGACAGTCGGCCAATCGCTCAAGAAAGTCAATCAAACTGCGCGCCGCAAATGTGCAATAAAACATATGGAAGGTTTTCACCTACAGAAATTTGTTATCGTTAACATAGACCGATTGACGTCAAACGTGCGCGCAAGTAATCTCGGCAAATTCCAAACCGCTTTGAACTCTTTTCCTGCGGCGCGACGGAGCTGTGCACGATGAACCTCAAGCAACTGGCGGGCCATTTGGGCCTCTCCCCGACGACAGTCAGCCGTGCACTCAACGGCTACCCAGAGGTCAACGAGGCGACCCGCAAACGCGTGGCAGAGGCCGCACAAACCCATAACTATCGCCCCAATACGCAGGCCAAGCGGCTGGCGACCGGGCGCGCAATGGCGATCGGCCATGTCATCCCGATCTCGACCCAGCATGAGATCGTGAACCCTGTGTTTGCCGATTTCATTTCAGGCGCGGGCGAGGTCTATTCGCGCTCGGGGTATGACATGGTGCTGACCATCGTTCCCGACGATGACGAGGAACGCGCCTATCGCGAGTTGCGTTCCAAGGGGAACGTGGACGGGATCATTGTCCACGGCCCGAAAGAGAGCGACAAGCGCGTCGCGCTGCTGAACGATATCGGCCTGCCCTATGTGGTGCACGGGCGTTGCTCGGGGGTGGAAGCGCCCTATTCATGGGTGGACGTGAACAACGCCCGCGCCTTTCAGCGCGCGACCGATTTCCTTCTGGATCTTGGCCATCGGCGCATTGCCCTGATCAACGGCATCGACACGATGGATTTCGCGTTGCGCCGGTTGCGGGGCTATTCCGATGCGCTGGCGGCGCGCGATGTTCCGCTGGACCCGCAGCTGATCGTCTCGGGCGAGATGACCGAGGCACAGGGCCATGACACCGCCCGAGACATGCTGCGGCTGCCCGATCCGCCGACCGCGTTCCTGACCGCCTCTCTGCTGTCGGCCATGGGCGCGCGGCGCGGCATCGAGGAGGCCGGGCTGCGCATGGGCCGCGACATCTCGATCCTGACCCATGACGACGAACTGGGCTATCTGCGCAATGGCACGGATGAGCCGATCTTCACCTGCACCCGCTCGTCGGTGCGCGAGGCGGGGCGGCGCTGCGCGCGCATGTTGCTTGACCAGATCGCCCAGGGCGACGCCAGCCCGCGCTCGGAACTGCTGGAGGCGGTGCTGGTGGTCGGGCAATCGACCGGCCCCGTCAGGCGGCAGGGCTGACGATGCTGCCCGGACGCGCCGAGTTCCCACCCGATTTCCTGTTCGGCGTCGCGACATCGTCCTATCAGATCGAGGGGCATTCCTTCGGCGGTGCGGGGCCAACGCATTGGGATAGCTTCGCCGCGACCCCCGGCAATGTGGTGCGCGCTGAAAACGGCGCGCGCGCCTGCGACCATTACCATCGCTGGCCCGAGGATCTGGACCTTATCGCCGGAGCTGGCTTTGACATCTACCGCTTCTCGACCTCCTGGGCGCGGATCATGCCCGAGGGGCGCGGCGCGGTGAATGCCGAGGGGCTGGATTTCTACGACCGACTCGTGGACGGGATGCTGGCGCGCGGGTTGAAGCCCGCGCTGACGCTCTATCACTGGGAGCTGCCCGCCGCGCTGGCCGATCTGGGCGGCTGGCGCAATCGCGACATCGCGGGCTGGCTAGCCGATTTCACCGAGGTGGTCTGCCGTCGCCTTGGAGACCGGATCTGGTCCGCCGCCCCGATCAACGAACCCTGGTGCGTCTCGTGGCTGAGCCATTTCGAGGGGCACCACGCCCCCGGCCTGCGCGACATCCGGGCAACCGCCCGTGCCATGCACCACGTCCTGCTGGCGCATGGCCGCGCGATCGAGGTGATGCGTGGCCTCGGCATGTCGAACCTGGGCGCGGTGTGCAACTTCGAATTCGCGCATCCGGCCGATGGTCCAAAGGCAGCACAGATCGCCGCCAGACGCTACGACGCGATCTACAACCAGTGCTTCGCCTCGGGCCTTTTCAAGGGCTTCTACCCCGACGCGGTCCTTGAGGGCCTTGGCCCACACATGCCGAAGGGCTGGCAAGATGATTTCGGCGTGATCGGCGCGCCGCTCGACTGGTTCGGGATCAACTACTACACCTGCAAGCGCATCGCCGCCGCCGATACCCCCTGGCCCGCGCTGCAAGAGGTTCCCGGCCCTCTGCCCAAGACCGCCATGGGATGGGAGATCTACCCCGACGGCCTGCATCACTTCCTGACCATGCTGGCGCGCGATTACACCGGAACGCTGCCGCTTTACGTCACCGAGAATGGGTTGGCCTCACCCGACCCGCTCATCGACGGGAGCATCAACGACCAGATGCGCCTTGGCTATTTCCAAAGCCACCTGGCGGCCTGCCGGCGCGCCATCGCCGATGGCGTGCCGCTGAAGGGCTACATCGCCTGGTCGCTGATGGACAATTACGAATGGGCGCTTGGCTACGAAAAACGCTTCGGCCTCGTCCATGTGGACTTCGAAACCTTGCAGCGCACCCCCAAGGCGTCCTATCACGCTTGGATGAAGGCACTGGAACCCCGCGCATGACCGATATGACCCCTGATCGCTACACGCTTCTGGCCGATATCGGCGGGACCAACACGCGCGTCGCGCTGGCCGAGGGTGGTCGCCTGCTGCCGCAGACCATCGCGCGCTTCGCCAATGCCGGGCGCGCCTCGTTCTATCCGATCCTGAGCGAGTATATGGCCAAGGAAGGCGTGCGCGACCTTGCCGGGGCCTGTATCGCCGTTGCCGGGCCGGTCTCCGCCGCAGGCGACAGCGCCGAGATGACGAACCTGTCCTGGGTGATCGAGGCTGATGAGGTCGCCCGCGTAACCGGCGCCGAGACGGTCGCGATCCTCAACGACCTTCAGGCACAGGGCCATGCGCTGGGCCACCTGCCCGAAGGCGCCACGCGCACCCTGATCGAGGGCGCCCCGGCCGAGGCAGGCGCAAGTCGCCTTGTGGTCGGCGTTGGCACCGGGTTCAACGCGGCCCCCGTGCACGAAGCTCCGGGCGGGCGCATCGTCGCCGCCTCCGAATGCGGCCACGCAGCCCTGCCCGTTCAGGATGCCCGCGACATGGCGCTGATGGAATTCGTGCATAGCGCGCATGGCTTTGCCGCCGTCGAAGACGTTCTGTCGGGCCGTGGGTTCGAGCGTGTCCACGCTTTCGTCACCTCCGAGGCCGGAGCCCGCGCCGACATTCCCGCCGCGCAGATCATGGCGGCGATGCAGGCGGGCGACCCGCTTGCGCAGGCCACCGGGCGGCTCTTCGTGCGGATGTTGGGCATGGCCGTGGGCGATCTGGCGCTGATCCACCTGCCCTTCGGCGGGCTATACCTGTGCGGCGGCGTTGCCCGCGCCTTCACCCCCTGGCTTGAACAGTTCGGCTTTGCCGAGGCATTCAGGGCCAAGGGCCGCTTCTCGGTGCTGATGGCTGAATTCCCGGTGCAGGTCATCGAAGATGACTACGCGGCCCTGACCGGCTGCGCGACCTATCTTCAGGCGCTGCGCGGGCGCAAGTAAGCAGGGCGCGCGCGATTTGCCGCATTCCGCGACGCTACTCCGTCGCCAATCTTTGCCCCAAGACCCGCATCACGTTGGGTCATGCGAGCAAAGGAATAGCAATGAAATCAGGCAAGTTTACACGTCTCGCCCCGCTCACGCTTGGCGCGCTTCTGTTGGGCAGCGCGGCAATGGCCGGGCACAACACCCCTTGGGCGTCCGAGGATGACTCGGTCCTGAGCCAGTATCATGAGGAGAACCTCGCCCAGAGCATCGATACCCCCGGCGAGGATGAGATGCTTGGCGTGATGGTGCAGAATGCGCGTGGCAAGCTTGAGGACAGCCTCGGCCACGAGCGCCAGTCCGGCACCGGGCGCCGCTAAACGCCCGCGCCCCGCCTCTTCCGGCGGGTTTTGCTTTTCAACGCGGTGCGACGCCTCGTCATCTCGTTTTTTCGCTTATGCGCATATACGCATGAGGGAAAGGAGGCCGCGATGATCCAGTTTCTGACAGCCTTGGCCGAGCCGACGCGCCTCGCGGCGCTGCAAATCCTGTGGGATCATGGCGAGCATTGCGCCTGCGAGTTGATGGAGCGCCTTGGCGCCACGCAAAGCCGGGTCTCGCGCCATATGCAGGTGCTCAAGCAGGCCGGGCTGATCACCGACCGGCGTGACGCGCAATGGGTGCGCTACCGGATCAACCCGGACCTGCCGCCCGAGTTGCACAACGCACTCTCCGCCATTCTCACGGCAGCGCAATCGGAAAGGAGTGCGGCATGAGCGTTCTTTCCCACGACACCCCCCGAAAACCCCTGCCCGCCTGGGGCTGGAGCGCCGCCGTTCTGGCCGCAGCCGTCCTGTGGTGGGCCATCTATCGCCAGCTTCCCGCCCTGTCCGAGGCGCTTGTCGCGCGCCTGCCTGTCGAGCGCCACAGCCACCTGGGCGAGGCGCTGGCCTTCTTCTTCTATGACGTGCCCAAGGTGATGATGCTGCTGGCGCTGATTGTCTTTGCCATGGGCGTCGTGCGCAGCTTCTTCAGCCCCGAAAAGACCCGCGCCGCGCTGGCGGGCAAGCGCGAGGGGCTGGCCAATGTGACGGCGGCGGGCCTTGGGGTGCTGACGCCCTTCTGCTCGTGCTCGGCCGTGCCGCTGTTCATCGGCTTTGTCTCGGCCGGTATTCCGCTTGGGGTGACGTTCTCCTTCCTGATCGCCGCGCCCATGGTCAACGAGGTCGCGCTGATCCTGCTGATCGGGCTTGTCGGCTGGAAGGTGGCGCTGATCTACCTTGGCTTCGGGCTAGCGATTGCCATCGTCGCGGGCTGGGTGATCGGGCGCCTGCATCTTGAGGGCTGGTTGCAAGACTGGGTGCACGACATCCACGCCGGCGCGACCGGTCCGGTCGAGGATGAGGCCCTCACCCTGCCCGACCGCTACCGGCGCGGGCTGGATTCGGTGCGCGAGATCTTCGGCAAAGTCTGGCTCTGGATCATTCTCGGGATCGGGATCGGTGCGCTGATCCACGGCTATGTCCCCGAAGATCTGATGGCCCGCGTGATGGGCAGCGGTGCCTGGTGGTCGGTGCCCGCGGCCGTGCTGATGGGTGTGCCGATGTATACGAACGCCGCGGGCGTCATCCCCATCGTCGAGGCCCTGCTCGGCAAGGGCGCGGCGCTTGGCACGGTTCTGGCCTTCATGATGTCGGTCATCGCGCTCAGCCTGCCCGAGATGATCATCCTCAAGCAGGTTCTCAAATTGCGCCTGATCGCGGTGTTCGTCGGCATTGTCGCCAGCGGCATCCTCGCGGTCGGCTTCCTGTTTAACGCCCTGTTCTAAGGAGGGAAAAATGAAGGACATCAAGGTTTACAGCCCCGGCTGCAAACGCTGCGCCACCACCGAAGAGATGGTCCGCGCCGCCGCCACCAAACTGGGTATCGAGGTAAGCGTCGAGAAGGTCTCCGACATGGCCGCCATCGCCCGCGCGGGTGTCATGTCCACCCCCGGCATCAGCATCGACGGCAAGCTGGTGCATGCGGGCGGGTTGCCCGATCCGGTCAAGCTGGAAGGCTGGCTCTCGGCCTGATCCGTAAATAAATCGGCCCCCCTCTCTGCGGAGGGGGGCCAGTTTCGTCGATCAGGCTCTTTGGTTCACCGCCCGAGGTGTATCTTGGTTTCGCCTGGGCCTTCTCGACGTCTGGGGCGAGCGCACCCGCCCCGGAACTCAGTTCAGTCGCAGCGCCTGCGCGGCGCTGAGGAAGGTCACGGTGGTCGCCGCGCCGTGCATGCGGATATCGGCCACGTCCATCGGGCAGCGGTCCAGATCGCCGCCCAGAACCTCGATCGAGACGCCGCCGCCGAAGGTGGCATCCAGCACCGAGGTCAGCGCCTCGCCCGCCAGTTCCGCCTCGATCCCGCCCGCGATACGCCGCGTGGCCATGGGGACAATCCGCTTGTTTCCGACGATCAGCTCCACCGAGCACTTCCTTCTATTCACAGGCCCATCGAGATTTGCGATGCGCCGTCTTTCCATCGGGGCATCACCCCCGCCGTTTCGTCGGGGCCCCGGCCGAACCGGAGCCCCTACCCCTTAGGAGCAACCGCTGGTCGCCCCGCAGGTGTTGCATTTCATGCAGGTGCCGTTGCGCACGAGCGTGTAGTTGCCGCACTCGCCGCAGGGGTCGCCCTCATAGCCCTGCATCTTGGCCTTGGTGCGCGCATCCATGCTGACCACGCCCGAGGAAATCGCCGTCGAGGCCGAGGCGCCCACCGCCATCGCGGTTTCCGGCACCAGCGTGTTCAGCGCGGTCACAGGATCGGTCGCAGCGGCGAAGGCCGTCGCACCCGCGCCCCCGCCTTGCAGCACGATCAGTTCCTGCGGCAGGCGCTTGCGCAGATAGCCCGTCGAGGAAATCTGACGCAGCACCTCAAGCGACTTCGAGGCCGCCGTCTCGCTCACCGGCTCGACGTTGCGCTTGCCTTCGCCGACACCACCGCCCAGATCGTCGAAAGACGTGCCCTGCGGCTTGATATGCGCAAGATCGGTGCGGTCGAGATAGGACACGGCCAGTTCGCGGAACACGTAATCGAGGATCGAGGTCGCGTTCTTGATTGAGTCGTTGCCCTGCACCATGCCCGCGGGTTCGAACTTGGTGAAGGTGAAGGCGTCCACGAACTCTTCCAGCGGCACGCCGTATTGCAGGCCAACCGAAACGGCGATGGCGAAGTTGTTCATCATCGCGCGGAAGCCAGCGCCTTCCTTGTGCATGTCGATGAATATCTCGCCAAGCTGGCCGTCCTGATACTCGCCCGTGCGCAGGTAGACCTTGTGGCCACCGACCACGGCCTTTTGCGTGTAGCCCTTGCGACGCTCGGGCAGCTTTTCGCGGTGCGAGCGGACGATCTCCTTGACGACGACCTTCTCGATGATCTTCTCGGCCAGAGTCACGGCTTTTTCTTGCTGCGAACCGCTGGCGAGGATTTCCTCGGCCTCGTCATCATCCTCGACCAGCGCGGAGGCCAGCGGCTGCGACAGTTTCGAGCCGTCGCGGTAAAGCGCGTTGGCCTTGATGCCAAGCGACCAGCTCAGCTCGTAGGCGGCCTTTACATCCTCGATCGAGGCCGAGTTCGGCATGTTGATCGTCTTCGAGATCGCGCCCGAGATGAACGACTGCGCGGCGGCCATCATGCGGATGTGGCTTTCGACCGAGAGGTACCGCTTGCCCTTCTTGCCGCAGGCATTGGCGCAGTCGAAGACGGCATAATGCTCGGTGCGCAGGAAGGGCGCGCCTTCCAGCGTCATCGTCCCGCAGACATGGTCATTCGCGGCTTCGATCTGTGCGCGGGTGAAGCCCAGGTGACGCAGCAGGTCAAAGGTCGGGTCGTTCAGCTTCTCGGCGGGGATGCCGAGGGTCTTGGTGCAGAAATCCTCGCCGAGCGTCCACTGGTTGAACACGAAGCGGATGTCGAAGGCCGAGGGCAGTGCGGCTTCAACCTTCTCGATCTCACGCGCGCCGAAGCCGTGGCCGATCAGCGCGGTGTGGTTGATGCCCGCGCAATTGCCAAGCGTGCCATGGCCGACCGCATAGGCGATGATCTCTTCGATCTGCGACGAGCTGTAGCCGAGTTTTTCCAGCGCCGCCGGAACCGAGCGGTTGATGATCTTGAAGTAGCCGCCACCGGCGAGCTTCTTGAACTTGACCAGCGCGAAATCGGGCTCGATCCCGGTGGTGTCGCAATCCATCACAAGGCCGATGGTGCCGGTCGGCGCGATGACCGAGACCTGCGCGTTGCGGAAGCCCCACTTCTCGCCCAGAACCAGCGCCTCGTCCCATGCGTTGCGGGCCAGCGCGACCAGCGACTGATCGGGGCAGCTTGCGGCATCAAGCGGAACCGGCTGAACCTCAAGCGCCTCGTAGCCGGCGTCCTTGCTATATGCGGCGGCACGGTGGTTGCGGATGACGCGCAGCATGTGCTGGGCGTTCTTGGTATAGCCTGGGAAGGCGCCCAGTTCGGCCGCCATCTCGGCCGAGGTCGCGTAGCTCACGCCGGTCATCAGCGCGGTCAGCGCGCCGCACAGCGCCCTGCCCTCGTCCGAGTCGTAGCCAAAGCCCATGTTCATCAGCAGCCCGCCGATATTGGCGTAACCAAGACCAAGCGTGCGGAAGTCATAGGACCGCTGCGCGATCTCCTGGCTCGGGAACTGCGCCATCAGGACCGAGATTTCCAGCGTGACGGTCCACAGGCGCGTGGCATGCACATAGGCCTCGGCATCAAAAGCGCCGTCCTTGTAGAAGGTCAGCAGGTTCATCGAGGCCAGGTTGCAGGCCGTGTCGTCCAGGAACATGTATTCCGAGCACGGGTTCGAGCCGCGGATCTCGCCATCCTCGGGGCAGGTGTGCCATTCGTTGACGGTGTCGTGGAACTGAATGCCCGGATCGGCACAGGCCCAGGCGGCGTGGCCGACCTGATCCCACAGTTCGCGTGCCTTCACGGTCTTGGCGACCTTGCCATCGGTGCGGCGCACCAATTCCCAATCGGCGTCATCCTTGACCGCCTTCAGGAAGGCATTGGTCACGCGCACCGAGTTGTTCGAGTTCTGGCCCGAGACCGAAATATAGGCCTCCGAATCCCAGTCGGTGTCATAGGTCGGGAATTCGATCGAGGCATAGCCCTGCCGCGCGTATTGCAGCACGCGATTGATATAGGTCTCCGGGATCAACATGCGCTTGGCCGACTTGATCGCCGCCTTCAGCGCCTCGTTCTTGGCCGGATCATAGGCGTCGGCCACTGCCCCATCCCACAGACCGATCGCCTCGAAGATCTTGTTCAGCTCGCGCTCGTGCATCTTCGAGCCAGCCACCAGCGAGGCAACCTTCTGCTCTTCGATGACCTTCCAGTTGATGAACTGCTCGATATCGGGGTGATCCATGTCGCAGATCACCATCTTGGCCGCGCGGCGCGTGGTACCGCCCGACTTGATCGCGCCCGCCGCGCGGTCGCCGATCTTGAGGAAGCCCATCAGTCCCGACGACTTGCCGCCGCCCGACAGCTTCTCGCCCTCGCCGCGCAGGCTGGAGAAGTTGGTACCGGTGCCCGAGCCGTATTTGAACAGGCGCGCCTCGCGGACCCAGAGGTCCATGATGCCGCCCTCACCCACCAGATCGTCCTTGACCGACTGGATGAAGCAGGCATGGGGCTGCGGATGCTCGTAGGCCGAGGCCGATTTGGTCAGCTTGCCGGTCTCGTGATCGACGTAGAAATGCCCCTGCGACGGGCCGTCGATGCCATAGGCCCAGTGCAGGCCGGTGTTGAACCACTGCGGGCTGTTCGGTGCGGCCATCTGCTCGGCCAGCATGTAGCGCATCTCGTCGTAATAGGCGCGGGCGTCTTCCTCGGTCGAGAAATAGCCGCCCTTCCAGCCCCAGTAGGTCCAGGCCCCGGCGAGACGGTCGAAGACCTGCTTGGCCGAGGTCTCTCCCACGATGCGCTGATCTTCGGGCAGCTTTTCCAGCGCGGCGGTGTCGGGAACCGAGCGCCACAGGAATTCCGGCATACCCTTTTCCTTGACCTTCTTCAGCGCCGCCGGGACACCCGCCTTGCGGAAGTATTTCTGGGCCAGAACGTCCGAGGCAACCTGCGACCAGCCCTCGGGAACCTCGACATGCTCGTTTCGGAACACGATCTTGCCGTCGGGGTTACGAATCTCCGATGCGGTCGTCGTGAAAGCGATCTCGCCGTAGGCGCCGGTTTCTGCTGCCGTGAACTTGCGTTCGATCTTCATCTGCCCTGTCCCATACACTTTTAAAATCCGTGCTGCCCGTGCCGCAGCCAAGACTTCCCCGCCCCTCTGCCGACGCAAGAGAGTTGGCCCGACCGCACCCGATCGACCTGAAAGTGAGGATTCTGTCCCGCCCGCCGCCGCCACTATATCTGGTGGCTTCACGACCCGCTCACACAAACTGACGTAGCACGCCGGGGCGGTCAACAAATCTTTCCTTCCCTCGAAGGCGATTTTTCAGTTGACGGGTTCCCGCGCAAGAGCCCCCAAAAGGCGATTTTGATTCATCCACAGGGGTCAGAAAGATGCCGCGCCGCAGCAAGTCTGCGGATTCCCTTGTTTCACGCGCTTTTGCGGCGCAGAAATGACAATCTGGATAAACTTCATCCACAGCACACAATATCTTGTGGATAGAGCGAAAAATGTGGCCCTGAAATCACGTATCGCACTCGGGCGGTGCCCGATTGACCAAAATTTGCGCATTTTCAGTGGAAATGGTCGGGGCGAGAGGATTCGAACCTCCGACCTACGGTACCCAAAACCGTCGCGCTACCAGACTGCGCTACGCCCCGACGCGCCCTTCCTAACCGCACATGCGCCCGAGGAAAAGAGGCTAGTCGCAGCGCCACGAAGCAAGCGTCTGATCCAGCGCGGGATGGGCCAGCTCGGCCCCCGGCACGATGCCGATCCGCGCGGCCAACCCGCCGTTAATCTCAAGCACCATCAGGACGGGGTGTTTCGAGGGAATCGGTGTCTCGTCATGCGGCTTGGCATTGGCATGCACCGAGACCACCCGCCCCGACGCATCGATAAAGATCATGTCCAGGGGAATGAGCGTATTGCGCATCCAGAAGGCGACCTCATGCTCAGCCTCATAGACGAAGAGCATCCCCGCCCCGGCCGCCATCTTCGAGCGGCCCATCAGGCCCTGCGCGCGCTCTTCCGCATCATCGGCGATCTCGATCGAGAAGCGCGCCTCGCGCCCGTCGGGCAGACGCAACAGGGCGACATCCTCGCGGCAAGGCGTGGCGAGTGCCCCGCCAACCGAGGCGAGATAGATAAGCGCCCCTAGCGCCCCTGACGCAATGCGGCTTCCCACGACACCACCTGGGCCGCCATGCGGCCACGCTTGCCCTCGATCACGCGCAGACAGATTGCCTCGCCCGGCGCCAGATCGGAAAAGCCCGAACGACGGAGGACCTCGATATGCACAAATACATCTTCGGGGCGCCCGAACACGTTCGCAAACCCGAATCCCTTTACCTTATCGAACCATTTGACGCGCGCGGGTTCCAGCGGCAGCGCCGCGATCTCGGCAGGGTCTGTCTCGCCCAGATCCTCGATCGGTGAGGGTTTCTCTTCGCCCTCTGGGGGTTCGATCTCCAGCACCTCGACCGCCTGCGCCCCGCGCGGCGTTGCCTGCACCAGCACCCGAATCCCCGCGTTGTCGGCAACCGAGCCCTGGCCGAAGTTCCGCAGCACATTGGCATGAAGCAGGATGTCCGGCCCCCCGCCGGAGTCCAGAATGAAGCCAAATCCTTTGACAGGGTCGAACCATTTCACCTTGCCGGTGACTTCCTTGGTTTCGAAGTGCTGTTCGTTCATTCCAGTGATCCGCTTCCGGCTTTGCGCCTTGTTATGTGTCTGGACAGGTCAGGTCTGCCCACTCTCACACGACACACGCCGGATTCAAGCGAAAAAACTTAGAATTGTTCTCGCCCGTCATTTCACGAAGCGTGAAATTCAGGGGTTCAACCGCAGGATTTCCCATGCAGAATTCGGGTCCGGGCGGCGCCAGCGGAACCTGTCATGCAGACGAAACGCGCCGTCGGCCCAGAACTCGATCTCAAGCGGGGTGATGCGAATGCCCCCCCAGAATGGCGGGCGCTTGGGGTTCGGGCCATGCGTTGCGGTGACCTTGGCGACCTCGGCCATCAGGGCCGTGCGCGAGGCCAGCGGCTGGCTTTGATCCGACGCCCAGGCCCCGAGCCGCGACTTGAGCGAGCGCGACGTATAATAGGCGTCCGCCTGCGGCCCCTCCTCGCGCGAGGTCAGGCCGCGCACCCGGATCTGGCGGCGCAGGCTTTTCCAATGCATCACGAAGGCGGCCTTGCCCGCCTGCTCGATCTCGACACCTTTGGCCGAGCCGTAGTTGGTATAGAAGACGAAGGCCCCTCCCGAGGGCGCGCTCTGCGCCTCAATCTCTTTCAGCAAGACCATGCGCACATTGGGCAAACCATCGGCGTCGACACTGGCCAGCGCGATCGCATTGGGGTCGTTGACCTCGCTCTTTTCGGCCTCACTCAGCCAAGCCTGCGCGATGGCAAAAGGGTCTTCCCCCGCGAAAATTCCCGATCTGTCGCTCATGACGCCCCCGCTTCCGTAACGTACTCATGATAGTGGCTGTCGGCCTTGTCGGCCTTGATGCGTCTCAAGCTTTCGCCTAATGCTGGCGCACTTACCAGAGGGAAGCGAGGGAAACCCGAGATGTCGAACAACCTGATGGCGGGCAAGCGCGGCCTTATCATGGGCCTTGCCAACGATAAATCCATCGCCTGGGGCATCGCCAAGGCCTGCGCCGATGCGGGCGCCGAGCTGGCTTTCTCCTACCAGGGCGATGCGCTGAAAAAACGGGTGGAGCCGCTGGCCGCCTCGCTCGGAACGCCCCTGCTCTTTGAATGCGACGTGGCCGACGAGGCCAGCATGGACGCCCTGTTCGAGGGGCTGAAGGAAACCTGGGGCACGATCGACTTCGTCGTCCACGCGATCGGCTTCTCGGACAAGAACGAGCTGCGCGGCCGCTATGTCGACACCTCGCGCGCTAATTTCGGCATGACGATGGACATTTCGGTCTATTCGTTCACCGCTGTCTGCGCTCGCGCTTCGGCGCTGATGCCCAATGGCGGCTCGCTGCTGACGCTGACCTATTACGGCGCCGAACAGGTCATGCCGCATTATAACGTGATGGGCGTGGCCAAGGCGGCGCTGGAGGCCTCGGTCAAGTATATCGCAGAAGATCTCGGCAAGGTCGGCATCCGCTGCAACGCGATTTCGGCCGGTCCGATCAAGACGCTGGCCGCCTCGGGCATCGGCGATTTCCGCTACATCATGAAGTGGAACGAGCTGAACTCGCCCCTGCGCCGCAACGTGACGCAGGAAGAGGTTGGCAAGGCCGCGCTTTACCTGCTGTCGGATCTGGGCTCGGGCACCACGGGCGAGAACCTGCACGTGGACGCGGGCTACCATGTCGTCGGAATGAAGGCGGTGGACGCGCCCGATATCGACGTTGTCACGGGCCGTAAGGACTGAACCATGACGCTGGCCGCTTTTGTTGCGATCTATTTCGTGCATCTCGCGGCGGCGATCTCGCCCGGGCCGGCGGTTCTGCTGGCGGCCCGGACCGGCCTGCGCGAAGGCTTTGCGCGCGGCTCATGGCTGGCGGTGGGTATCGGCCTTGGCGCCTGCATCTGGGCCTTCGCAGCGCTGTTCGGCCTTGCGATCCTGTTCCGCGTGGCCCCGGCCCTGCTGACCGCGCTGAAGTTCGCAGGGGCGGCCTATCTGATCTATCTGGCCTACAAGATGTGGCGCCACGCCCCCGAGCCGCTGGACGATCGCATGTCCGAGGTGGTCTCGACCCGTTCGAACCTTGGCCTTGTGTGGCAGGGGATCGCGACGCAACTGGCCAACCCCAAGCCCGCCGTCTTTTTCGGCACGATCTTCCTGACCTTCGTGCCGCCGCATGCGCCGATCTGGGCCTATGCCCTGATCCTGCTGATCATCTTCGTGAATGACGCGGGCTGGAACGTGATCGTCGCGCGGATCTTCTCGCTTGAGCGGACGCGGCGCGGCTATCTGAACCTGAAAACCACGATCGACCGGATCTTCGGGGGCCTTCTGGCGGCCCTCGGGGTGAAGCTCGCGCTGACGTAGGAGCCTGCCATGAATGACCGTCTGCCGCATGAGAAGGGTTTTCACGTAAGCTGGGACCAGTTGCACCGCGACGCACGGGCGCTGGCGTGGCGGCTTGACGGCAAGGGGCCGGATGCGGGCGCGTGGAAAGCAGTCGTGGGCATCACCCGCGGCGGGCTGGTGCCGGCCGCCATCGTCGCGCGGGAGTTGGACATCCGCGTGGTCGATACGATCTCGGTCAAAAGCTACAGCCACCAGACGCAGCGCGAGCCGGCGGTGATTAAATCCCCGCAAGCGGATCTCATGGGCGATGGTGAGGGCATCCTGATCGTCGATGACCTCGTCGACTCGGGCCGGACGCTGGAACTGGTGCGCCGCCTCTACCCCAAGGCGCATTTCGCCACGGTCTACGCCAAGCCCAAGGGCCGCGAGCAGGTGGATACCTTCATCACCGAGGTCAGCCAGGACACCTGGATCTTCTTCCCCTGGGACATGGCGCTACAATACGTCCAGCCCTATCGCGGCACGGATTCCTGATATGCGCCCGTATCGGCGCCTTCCAGCACTGGCTGTTCAAGACAAACCAACGGACCAATGGGGCCTTCGGGCGTGGTTCTGCTAATGATCGCCCTGACCTCACACGAATGGCGTGTGCGCCGGGGGCTTTCCTTCGGCGGGCGCTGACCCTAGGCTCGGCCCCGAGTCCCCTCGGAGCCGCATCATGACCCTCTTCCCGCTCAACCCCGCGCTGGCCGCGACCTTCCCGCCTCCGGTGATGGAGGCACGGCGCTGGCTCGACGGGGTGGTTTTCCCGCCCGAGCGCCCGCTGATCAACGTGAGCCAGGCCGCACCGGTCGACCCGCCGCCCGAACCGCTGCGCCGCGCGATTGCCGAGGCCGCGCTGACGAACCCCGCCGCGCATCTTTACGGTCCTGTTCTTGGCCTCGACGATCTGCGGCTGGAATTGGCGCATCAGTGGTCGGAGGCTTACGGCGGCACGATCCACCGCCGTCAGGTGGCAATCACCCAGGGCTGCAACCAGGCCTTCTGTGCCGTGATGGCGACGCAGGCGGGTCCGGGGGATGAAGTTCTTCTGCCAACGCCTTGGTATTTCAACCATAAAATGTGGCTTGATATGAGCTCGGTGAAGGCCGTGCCGCTGGCGACCGGCCCCGATCTGCTGCCCGATCCCGAACATGCCGCGGCGCTGATCACGCCGCGCACGCGCGCGATTGTTCTGGTGACGCCAAACAATCCGGGCGGGGTCGAATATCCGGCCACCCTTGTGCGCGCCTTCTACGAGCTGGCGCAGGCGCGCGGCCTTGCGCTGATCCTTGATGAGACCTACCGCGATTTTGACGCCCGCAGCGGCGCACCGCATGACCTGTTTGCCGACCCGGACTGGGACGAGCGACTGATCCATCTCTACAGCTTCTCGAAGGCCTACCGGCTGACCGGCCACCGCGTTGGCGCCATCGTCGCCTCGGAAAGCCGTCTTGCCGAGGTTGAGAAATTCCTCGACACGGTCGCGATCTGCCCCAACCAGCTTGGCCAGATCGCGGCGCTCTGGGGGATGCGCAACCTGCGCCAGTGGGTCGCGGGCGAGCGCGCCGAGATCCTTGCCCGGCGTAAGGCGATGACCGAGGGATTGGCCACCCTGCCCGGCTGGCGCACGCTTGGCTGCGGGGCCTACTTCGCCTATGTCGAACATCCCTCGCCCCAGCCTTCGCCCGAATTCGCGCAGCGGCTGGTGAAAGAGGCGGGCGTGTTGCTGCTGCCCGGCACCATGTTCATGCCCTCTGACGACCCCGCCGGACAGCGCCAGTTGCGCATCGCTTTTGCCAATGTGGATGCCGCCGGGATCGCGCAATTGATGGAACGGCTGGCCCAAGCGACGCCCTGAGCCTTGCGGCCCTTACCGCAAAGCCCTAAACACCCCAAAACGACCGGAAATGAGCGGGAGGACGCCCCATGTCGAACAAGCTGCGTAGCCATGGCAAGAGCGTGGTTGTCTGGGTGCTGCTGGCGATGCTGATACTGGGCCTTGGCGGCTTCGGCATGACCAACTTCGGCGGGCGCACGACCGCGATCGGTTCGGTCGGCGAAACCGAGATCCCCGTCAACGATTACGCCCGCGCGCTGCGTGACGAAATGAACGCCGCCACCGCACAGATCGGCCGCCCCTTCACCATTACCGAGGCCAAGCAAATGGGCCTCGACCGTCAGGTGCAGGGCCGGATGTTTGGTCAGGCCGCCGTCAGTGAGGCCGCGCGCAAGATCGGCCTGTCGGTGGGCGACGCCGAGATTCACCGCCAGATCACCCAGGCGCGCGCCTTCCAGGGACTTGATGGAAAGTTCGACCGCGAGACCTACCGCCTCGCGCTGCGCCAAGAGGGGTATACCGAGGTGCAGTTTGAAGAGCGTCTGCGCGCCGATGCAGCGCGCTCGATCATGCAGACGGCAGTGGCTGCGGGCGTGAAGGCGCCGGCCGGTGTGGTCGATGCCTACGCGACCTACCTGACCGAAGAGCGCACAATCTCTTATGCCGAGATTACCGGAGCCGATCTGACCGAAACCGTCCCCGAGCCGACCGAAGAGACGCTCAGGGCCTGGCATCAAGACCATGCAGCCGATTTCACCCGCCCCGAGTTGCGGGAGATCAGCTACGTTTGGCTCTCGCCCGAGATGATGGCCGAGAAGGTGACGCTGGACGAGGCCGCCCTGCAAGCTGCCTATGAAGCGCGCAAGGACGACTATGTGCAGCCCGAAAAACGCATGGTCGAAAAGCTGGTTTACCCGACGACCGAAGAGGCCGCAGCCGCCAAGGCGCGCCTTGACGCGGGCGAGGTCAGCTTTGCCGATCTCGCCGCCGAGCGCGGCCTGACGCTTGACGATATCGACCTGGGCGAGCCCGCTCAGGAAGACCTTGGCCCGGCGGGCGAGGCCGTATTTGCGCTGGAAACCCCCGGCGTCGTCGGCCCGATCGACACCGACCTTGGCCCGGCGCTCTTCTCGATGAACGCGATCATCGCAGAGCAGAACACGACATTCGAGGAAGCGCGCGAGGAACTGTCGGCCGAGGCCCGCATGGACCGCGCCCGTCGCCTGATCGACGAAGCCAGTGCCGATCTTGAGGATCGTCTGGCCGGTGGCGCCACGCTTGAGCAGATGGCCGATGAGACCGATATGGAACTCGGCCATATCTCGCTGGCACCCGATACCGATGAGGGCCTCGCGGGCTACGAAGCCTTCCGCGATGCCGCCGCAACCGTGACCGCCGAGGATTTCCCGGAACTGGGTTCGCTTGACGATGGCGGCGTGTTCGCTCTGCGCCTTGACGGTATCACCCCGGCTGCGCTGTTCCCCTTCGAAGAGGTGCGCGATCGGGTCATCGACAGCTGGCGCGCGGCCGAGACGGCGAAACTCAAGCTCGCCCGTGCCGAGACCATCAAGGCTGCGGTCGAGGGCGGTGCCACGCTCGGCTCGCAAGGCGTGCTGGTCAATACCGTGGGCGCACTCCAGCGTTCGAGCTTCATCGAGAACGTCCCCGCGACGCTCGTGGACACCGCCTTCGACACCGCACCCGGCAAGGCTGCGATCGTCGAGGGTGACGGCAAGGTCGTCGTGGTGAAGGTTGACGGCGTACATGCTGCCGACAGCGCCGCCGAAGAGGTCGCGCAGATCCGCGAGCTACTTGAGGTGCGCCTTGCGCAGTCGGTGGCGAATGACCTGCTGGACTTCTACGCCCGCGCCGCTCAGGCCGAAGCAGGCATGACGATCGACAGCACCGCGATTAACGCGGTGCAAGCCCAGATGCAGTAAGGAGGCTCAGTTGGTCGCCCTCTCCCCCACGTTCGAAGCCTTCGAGGCGGGCTGGAAGGCTGGCAAGAACCAGTTGGTCTATGCGCGTCTCGCGGCCGATCTCGATACGCCCGTGTCGCTGATGCTCAAGCTGGCCGATGCGCAGCGCAACTCGTTCATGCTTGAATCGGTGACCGGCGGCGAGGTTCGCGGTCGCTACTCGATCATCGGCATGAAGCCCGACGTGATCTGGGAATGCCGTGGCGAGACGGCGCGGATCAATCGACAGGCGCGTTTTGAGGATCGCTACGAAGAGCTTCCGGGCCACCCGTTCGAAAGCCTTCGCGCCCTGATCGCCGAAAGCCGCATCGACATGCCCGAGGATCTACCCGCCGCAGCTGCGGGGCTCTTCGGTTATCTTGGCTATGACACGATCCGCCTGGTTGAGCATCTGCCCAACATCAACCCCGACCCGATCGGCGTGCCCGATGCGGTGCTGCTGCGCCCCTCGGTCGTGGCCGTGCTGGATGGCGTAAAAAGCGACGTGATGCTCTGCGCGCCCGCGTTCCAGGATTCGGGGCTGTCGGCGCGCGCGGCCTATGCCCAGGCCGCCGAGCGCGTGATGGATGCGCTGCGCGACCTCGACCGCAATCCTGCCCAGACCCGCGAGATGGGCGAGATCGCCAAAGTCGGCCCGCTGCGCTCGAACTTCACCCCCGAGGGCTACAAGGCCGCGGTCGAGAAGGCCAAGGATTACATCCGCGCGGGCGACATTTTCCAGGTCGTTCCGGCGCAGCGCTGGTCGGCGGATTTCCCGCTGCCGCCCTTCGCGCTTTACCGCAGCCTGCGGCGCACCAACCCCTCGCCCTTCATGTTCTACCTCAACTTCGGCGGCTTCCAGATCGTCGGCGCCAGCCCCGAGATCCTCGTGCGCCTGCGCGAGAATGAGGTGACGATCCGCCCGATCGCAGGCACCCGCCCACGCGGCGCGACACCCGCCGAGGACAAGGCGCTGGAAGAGGATCTTTTGGCCGACAAGAAGGAACTGGCCGAGCACCTGATGCTGCTGGATCTGGGCCGCAACGATGTGGGCCGCGTGGCGAAGATCGGCACGGTTCACCCGACCGAGAAGTTCATCATCGAGCGTTACAGCCACGTGATGCATATCGTCTCGAACGTCGTCGGCGAACTGGCCGAGGGCGAGGATGCGCTGTCTGCCCTGCTGGCTGGCCTGCCTGCGGGCACGGTCTCGGGGGCGCCCAAGGTGCGCGCGATGGAGATCATCGACGAGCTGGAACCCGAAAAGCGCGGCATCTATGGCGGCGGCGTGGGCTACTTCGCTGCCAATGGCGAGATGGATATGTGCATCGCGCTGCGCACGGCCGTTCTGAAGGATCAGACGCTCTATATCCAAGCCGGTGGCGGCGTCGTCTACGACAGCGACCCGGAAGCCGAATACCAGGAAACCGTCAACAAATCCAAAGCGTTGCGTAAGGCCGCCGAGGATGCGGGCCTGTTCGTCCAGCGCGGCAACATCTAAGCAGGCGCACCAGGAAACAAGAAAGGCGGGCCAAGGCCCGCCTTTTTCAGTTCTCGACCAGCGTCGTAACCGGGGCCAACGCGATCCCCTGCCCGAGGCGCGCGGCCCAGCCACTGAGCCCCGCGACCGATTCCGGCCAGGCGCTAAGCATGATCGTCACGCGCCCGTCGCGCTGCGCCTCGAAGGCCGCTCGGGTCAGCGCGCGCTCGATTGCGGCGGCCGGTTCGCGCTCGGCATCAAGAACGCGCCATACTTCTGCTTCGGGCAAGCTTGCGGCGCGGGCAAGCTGCGCGGCGGGGTTCAGCCCCTGCCGCTGCGTGATCAGCCCCAACCCGGCGCGGTTCAGAATGGTCACCATCTGCTCGGCCAGCTTGCGGTTGTTCTGGATCATCGGCTGCGCGGGTTCGACCACGGCGACCGCCTCGGGGATCGCAGCGCGCCATGCCTCAACGGCAACCTCTAGATCGGTGGCCGAGGCATTTTCCGGCAAGGCCTGTGCGAGAATGGCAACTTCAAGCCCCCGCGCACGATATTCGACCGCGGCTTCCCGCGCATCGGCGCGATCGGGGTCGATGGCAATAGTCACCGGGAAATCGAGCATCTTCAGCGTGTTGCGATCCAGCCCCCCGGCCTGTGTGCCGACATCCACCAGCACCACCGACACGAGCGGAACACCGGGCGGCGCGATGAAGGCCTGCGCATAACGCTCGAACGCGGGAAGATCGGGATCGGTCGCGACCGGAACGGGGTCAACGGGGGTCTCGGCACCCTCAGTCGCGATCCGGGGCAAACGGTCGGTCACAACGCCGGGTGCGGTCGAGAAAGCCGCGCCCCCTGCCCCGGCACCGCCATCGACCGAGAACACGCGCGGCAGCGACGGCGCGCCGTCTTCTGCCGGTGCAAGTTCGGGCGAGAAGACCTCGCCGGGCGGCGGAACGGGCATCGGGCTTTCCCCCTCGGGCGCGTTTTCCAGCGCCGCCGTGGGAACATCGCCCGCAGGCTGCGGCTCGGGACGGGTCTCGCGCGCCTCGGGTCGCGCGCCCGGATCGGTCGCGATCCAATGCGGCGAGGTGGTTTCCTCGGCCTCGATCTGGGCCATCCGGGTGCCGCCGTTCACGACGCTCGGGACACCTTCCGGCGGGGGAAGCCGGGGCGAGAGGTCGGCGGTCTTGCCGGGCGCCTCGGCGGCTTCGCCCATTGCGGGGGCAGCGGGCGCGCCATCAACCACCTGCGGCGCGGCCTCGGGCGGCGGTTGCGCGGCAGGAAGCTCTGCGGTGGGCATCGCGGGTTCAGCGGGCAGCGGGGTCGGCGCGGCATCGGGCGCCTGTGGCTCTGCGGCGGGCACGGGCGCGGGCGCCTGCTGTGGCAAGGGGGTGATCAACGACAAAGCCCCAATCCCCAGAACCGTGACCACACCTCCGGTCAACAGCCCACCGAGCACCCCACGCATCATTCTTGCGCTCCCTTATATATCTCAATCCTGCGCCCGGGTGCGGAAAGCCGCCTGCAACCCTTGACCCCGGCGCACTGCTCTGAACATCTATAGCCCGACGACACTCCCGGTTCACCCCCAGAATCCGGGCGGCACACGGGAAATGCGATCATGCTCCTGCTCATTGATAACTATGACAGCTTTACCTACAACCTCGTGCATTATTTCGGGGAACTGGGCGCCGATGTGAAGGTGGTGCGCAACGATGCGCTCGACGTTCAGCAGGCCATGGGCATGGGCGCCGAGGCGATCGTGCTGTCCCCCGGCCCCTGCGACCCGGCGCAGGCGGGCATTTGCCTGCCGCTGACGCTGGCGGCGGCCGAGGCGAACCTTCCCCTTCTTGGCGTTTGCCTCGGGCATCAGACCATCGGCGAGGCTTTCGGCGGCAAGGTCGTGCGCGCGGGCGAGATCGTGCATGGCAAGATGGGCACGATCCATCACGAGGGTAAAGGCGTCTTCCGCGACCTTCCCTCGCCCTTCCAGGCGACCCGCTACCATTCGCTCATCGTCGAGCGCGAGAGCCTTCCGGATTGCCTTGAGGTCACCGCATGGCTTGAGGGTGGCATGATCATGGGCCTGCGTCACAAGGAAAAACTGATCGAGGGCGTGCAATTCCATCCGGAATCGATTGCCTCGGAATACGGCCACCAGATGATCCGCAACTTCCTCGATGAGGCCAAGGTAAAGGTGAGCGCATGAGCGACACGATGAAACCGCTGATCTACGCGGCCTCCGAGGGGCCGCTGTCGCGCGCGCAAGCCGAAGCCGCGTTCGAGGAGCTGTTCGAAGGCACCGCAAGCCCCGCGCAGGTCGGCGGGCTTTTGATGGCGATGCGCGCGCGGGGGGAATCGGTGGCCGAGTATGCCGCCGCCGCCGCCGTGATGCGCGCCAAGTGCAACAAGGTCGTGGCCCCCGAAGGCGCGATGGATATCGTCGGCACCGGCGGCGACGGCATGGGCACGCTGAATATCTCGACCGCGACGGCCTTTGTCGTGGCGGGCGCGGGTGTGCCGGTCGCCAAGCATGGCAACCGCAACCTGTCGTCGAAATCGGGCTCGGCCGATGCGCTCGGCGCGCTTGGCATCAATGTCATGCGCGAGGCCCGCGTGGTCGAGCGCGCGCTGGCCGAGGCCGGGATCGGCTTCATGATGGCGCCGATGCACCACCCGGCGATGAAGCACGTCATGCCGGTGCGGATGGAGTTGGGCTGCAAGACCATCTTCAACATCCTCGGGCCGCTGACCAACCCGGCGGGCGTCAAGCGCCAGCTGACCGGGGCCTTCGCGCTCGATCTGATCTGGCCGATGGCCGAGACGCTGAAAGAACTTGGCTCCGATAAGGCTTGGCTTGTGCATGGCGCGGACGGGATGGATGAGATCTCGATCACCGGGGCGACCTCGGTCGCAGCGCTGGCGGATGGGAAGATCACGGGGCTTGAGATCCACCCCGAGGATGCCGGTCTGCCGGTTCATCCGCTGAAAGACATCCTGGGCGGCACGCCCGATGAAAACGCCGCCGCCCTGCGCGCGATCCTGATGGGGCAAACCGGCGCCTACCGCGATGCCGTGCTGCTGAACGCCGCCGCCGCACTGGTGGTTGCCGACAAGGCCACCGATCTGAAGCAGGGCGTCGCCATCGCCGCCGAGAGCATCGATTCCGGCAAGGCGCTGAAAACGGTGGAAACGCTTGCCCGGATCACGACGGAGGCGGAATGAACATCCTCGACAAGATCAAGGCCTACAAGCTTGAGGAAGTGGCCGCCGCCAAGGCCGCCCGTCCCCTGTCCGAGGTCGAGGCTGCCGCCCGCGCGCAATCGCCCACCCGTGGCTTTGCCAAGGCGCTCGCCGCCAAGGCCGCCGATGGCTACGGCCTGATCGCCGAGATCAAGAAGGCCAGCCCCTCGAAGGGCCTGATCCGCCCCGATTTCGACCCGCCCGCACTGGCCCGCGCCTATGAGGCGGGGGGTGCCGCGTGCCTGTCGGTGCTGACCGATACGCCCTCGTTTCAGGGAGCGCCCGAGTATCTGACGGCGGCCCGCGCGGCCTGTTCGCTGCCCGCGCTGCGCAAGGATTTCCTGTATGACACCTACCAGGTCGCCGAAGCGCGCGCCTGGGGTGGCGATTGCATCCTGATCATCATGGCTTCGGTCGAGGACAGCCTCGCCGTCGAGCTGGAGGATGCCGCCTTCGGTTGGGGCATGGATGTGCTGATCGAGGTGCATGATGCCGAGGAACTTGAGCGCGCTCTCAAGCATCTGAAGTCGTCCCTGATGGGCGTAAACAACAGAAATCTCAAGACCTTCGAGGTCACTCTTGATGTGACGCGGCAGCTTGCACCGACCATTCTGGCCGAGGGCCGCGACCTGGTTTGCGAAAGCGGCATCTTCACCCCCGCCGATCTGGCCTCGATGGCCGAGGTCGGCGCACGCCGCTTCCTGATCGGCGAAAGCCTGATGCGTCAGGCCGATGTCGCACTGGCCACCCGTACCCTGCTGGAGATAGCATGAGCCTTTCGCATTTCGACGCCCAGGGTCGGGCCCATATGGTTGATGTCTCGGACAAGGAGGTCACCGACCGCGTGGCTGTGGCCGAAGGCGCGGTCGTCATGCGGCCCGAGACGCTGGAATATGTGCTGGCCGGTACTGCCAAGAAGGGCGACGTGCTGGGGATTGCACGAGTCGCGGGGATCATGGGGGCCAAGAAGTGCTCGGACCTGATCCCGCTGTGCCACCCCTTGCCGATCACTAAGGTCGCGCTCGATCTGGTGCCTGACGCGGCCCTGCCGGGTGTGCGGATCACTGCGACCGTCAAGACCTCGGGGCAGACCGGGGTCGAGATGGAGGCGCTGACCGCGGTCTCGACCGCAGCGCTGACGGTCTATGACATGCTCAAGGCGGTCGAGAAATCGATGCGCATCGAAGGTATCCGCGTCGTGTTGAAAGATGGTGGAAAATCTGGGCGTTACGAGGCGAATTGATGATTTCTGTTGAAGAGGCGCTAGCCCGCGTACTTGAGCTTGTCCAGCCCCAGGGCACCGAAACCGTGCCGCTGCGCAAGGGCTTGGGGCGGGTCATGGTCGCGCCGGTCAAGGCCGCGCTGACGCAGCCGCCTTTTGCAGCCTCGGCCATGGATGGCTATTGGCTGGCCGCCGCCGATCACCGCCCCGGCGCCACGCTGCGCGTCGAGGGCGAGGCCGCCGCAGGACGCGGCTTTGACGGCACTCTCGCGCCCGGTCAGGCCGTGCGCATCTTTACCGGCGCCCCGGTCCCTGCCGAGGGCGGCGTGGTTGTCTTGCAAGAGGACGTTGCCCGCGACGGCGACACTATCACCCTGCCCGAACGCCTGTCCGACAATCACAACATCCGCCCGCGCGGCCAGGACTTTACTGAGGGCACCCCATATTTCCCTCGCCACCGCCTGACCGCGCGCGACATGGGCCTGATGGCCGCGATGAACGTGGCCGAACTGACGGTGCACCGCCGCCCCGTCGTCGCGATCATCGCGACCGGCGACGAGTTGGTCATGCCCGGCGAAACGCCCGGCCCCGACCAGATCATCTGCTCGAACAACTTCGTTCTGGCAGCCCTGGCCGAAGCGGCTGGCGCCGAGGTGCGGATGCTCCCGATCGCAGCCGATAACGAGGCCAGCCTGCGCATGGTCTTTGGCCTGGCCGAGGGCGCGGATCTGATCGTTACCTCGGGCGGCGCCTCAGTGGGTGAGCATGACCTTGTGGGCAAGGTCGCCGCCGATCTGGGTCTTGAGCGCGCTTTCTGGAAAATCGCCATGCGCCCCGGCAAGCCTTTGATGGCAGGCAGGATGGGGAATGCCGCCATGCTTGGGTTGCCGGGCAACCCGGTCTCGGCCACGGTCTGCGCGAAACTGTTTCTGGAGCCAATGCTGGCCGCCCTGCAGGGCCTGCCCGCCGCACATGACGTCCGTCAGGCTATTCTTGGCGCCGATACCGGCCCCGCCGGCCCGCGCACGCATTACATGCGCGCGCGCCTTGCGCCCGGCGCGGGCCTGCCGACCATTAGCCCATTTGGCAGTCAGGATTCCGCCCTTCTGGGCATCCTGGCCGAAGCCGACGCGCTGCTGATCCGCCCGCTTGGCGACGGTGCGCGCCGCGCGGGCGAGACCGTGGATTACATTCCGCTTTGATCCCGGCGCGTGTCCCACGTTGACACGCAAAGAGAACAGAGTTAGAACTTTTATCGAACATGGATTTTTCGCCCGTGCGGAGGAATGCGGATGCTGACGCGCAAGCAGTTGGAATTGCTGGACTTCATTCAGAAGCGTATGGCGCGGGACGGTGTTCCGCCCTCGTTTGACGAAATGAAGGATGCGCTCGACCTGCGCTCGAAATCCGGGATCCATCGCTTGATTACCGCGCTGGAAGAGCGTGGCTTCATCCGCCGTCTAGCTCACCGCGCCCGCGCCATCGAGATTGTCAAGCTACCCGAGGCGATGGAGAAGGCGCAACCGAAGGCGGGCTTCTCCCCCCGCGTGATCGAGGGTGACCGCACCGATCCGCCGCGCAACGCGATCCCGGTTGAGGCCGTTCATGCGCTGGAACTGCCGGTGATGGGGCGTATCGCGGCAGGCGTGCCGATCGAGGCGATTTCTGAGGTTTCGCACCATGTCGCGGTGCCGGGCTCGATGCTCTCGGGGCGCGGGCAGCATTATGCGCTTGAGGTGCGTGGCGACTCGATGATCGAGGCCGGGATCAACGATGGCGATGTGGTCGTCATCCGCGAGCAGGGCACCGCCGACAATGGCGATATCGTCGTCGCGCTGGTCGAGGGGCAAGAGGCTACGCTCAAGCGTTATTATCGGCGCAACGGGATGATCGCGCTCGAGGCTGCCAATCCGGCCTATGAAACGCGGATGCTGCGCGAGGAGCAGGTGAAGGTGCAAGGGCGCCTCGTCGGGCTGATCCGCACTTACTGAGGCAACTTTTCGCGCGGGCGTCCGACCCAAAGGCGCGGGCCGGTCGATTGGTATGACGTGACAAGTCTCCCATCTGGCATGATAGCCAATGCGCCGGTCTCGCGCAGGCGGTTCTGGTCCCACAGATCACACCCCGAGGACAGCCCCTGCGCCCGGGCTGCAAGGATCACCAATGCGCCGTCATGACAATGCTCTGCCAGCCGCGCCTCGGCGCCTTTTCCGGTCAGATGCACTAGGCGGCGCCCGTCAGGCAGTTCCGTTTCGCGCGCAGCTTTGGGGCCGATGAACGCCGCGCGGGCGGCAGCTTCCTCCGGCGTCAGGGTATCGCCATCGGCATCGAGCCAGTTCTGCGCAATAAAACTCGCACCGGATTTGGACAGCGCCCGGCCTTCGGGCGTCATCAGCCCGGCCAGCTCGCCTTCGGGGGCAATCAGCAGCGCCGGACGCTCGGACAGCGCCCATCCGACGAATGCGACCGCGATCAGGGACATGCCGACACCACGCCCCAACCCGCGCGCGAGGATGGCGATGCACGCCCCCAATCCCATCAAGGGCATCGCCCATCCGGGGGGCGTCGCTACCGCGACGACGGCCTGATCGAAGCCCGCAACCCACTCGGCCACCCAGATCATCCAGCGGGTTCCCCAGCCCATCACCCATAGCGCGGCACCTTCAAGGCCAAGGGGGGCGAGCAATGTGGCCACCACCCCTGCAGGCATGACGATGCTGCCCATTACCGGCACCGCGAGCAGGTTCGCGATCAACCCATAGGCCGACATCCTGTTGAAATGCGCAGCAGAGATCGGGGCGGTGGCGAATCCGGCAACGACCGAGGTCAACAATAGCATCGCGACCGGGCGCAGGATCGCCGGGATGCGCGGACCGACCCGTCCCCAGGGCTCGAACGTCACGATCAGCGCGACCGTGGCCGCGAAGGACATCTGAAAGCCGGGGGTCAGAAGGCTTTCGGGGCGCAGCACCAGAAGCACGCTTGCCGCCATGGCGACCGAGCGCAGGCTGAGCGCGCGCCGGTCGAACAGCACCGCCGCCAGCATAACGGCCGCCATCAGGTAGGCGCGCTCGGTCGCGATCTCGGGGCCGGCAAGCCAAAGATACCCCGTGGCCGCGAAAAGTGCCCCGGTGGCGGCGATCTTCTTGGTCGGCCAGAGCAGCGCCAGCGACCCCGCGCAGGCCAGACCAAGCCTGAGCGCGGCAAAGACGAAGCCCGCAACCATCCCCATATGCAGCCCCGAGATCGAGATGATGTGCGACAGGTTCGCGGCACGCATCGCCTCGTTCGTGGCCTGAGAAATGCCCGCACGATCCCCTGTGAGCAGGGCGGAGGCCACCGCCCCCGCCTGCCCCGGTATTTGCCCCTGGATCGAGGCCGAAAGGCGCATCCGTGCGCGGTGTCCGGCGAGTTGCCAATCCTCAGCCGCGGGCGGAGCGACCAGCATGACCGGAGTGCGCGTGTATCCGACGGCGCCGAGTTGCTCGAACCAGGCATGGCGGCGAAAATCGTAACCGCCCGGTTCAGCGGGCGGCGGCGGCGGAGAAAGATGCCCCGTCAGCATGACACGCAGGCCCGGCGCGGGGGTGAAACCCGGCTGGACGTGGTGCAGCGACACCCTTACGCGCGCCGGCGTCCGGTCCGGTGGCGTGTTCGACAGCACCACCTCATCAAGCGTGATCCTGAGCCGGTCCGTGCCCGAGCGGTCGATTTCGACGACACGCCCCTCGATCGGACCATAGTAGCGAAAGCTCAGGACAGGTGCCGCCAGCGCTTGCGCGCGCGACTGTGCCAGAAGGAATCCGAAGGCCAGACACAGCAAGACGCCAAGCCCTAACCGCGCGGCCTCGGCAGCACGCCACCAAAGCAGCACGCCAATCGCAATGAGCGCCCATGCGCTCAGGCGGGCCTCGGCCCCTGGCTCGCCCCACCACAGGAAATAGAGCCCGATTCCCACCCCCAGCCCGACAGGCGCCCAGAGTGGCAGATCGGCCCGGGCGCGCGCGAGCGCCGCCACCACCCCCTGCAAAGGCCATCTGCGCCCCCCAGAAACCCCGATCTGGCCCGCGCCATCCGATCCCACGCTTGTTTCTCAGCCTCAGCCTGCTTATGCATCTGCGCAAGGAAGCCTAAGGGCTTCGTGGTTAGCAAAAGGTTAACGCGCGGCGACCCGATGGCCCGCGCGCAGGAAAGGCCCCGATGTCGCAGAAGATCGTCACCCGCTTCGCCCCCTCGCCCACCGGATATCTGCATATCGGCGGCGCGCGCACGGCCCTGTTCAACTGGCTCTTCGCCCGGGGCCATGGTGGCACGTTCCTGCTGCGTATCGAAGACACCGACCGTGCGCGCTCGACCCCCGAGGCGACGGCGGCGATCCTGAAGGGCCTCGAATGGTTGGGCCTCGATTATGACGGCGAGCCGATCAGCCAGTTCGAGCGCGCGCCCCGTCACGCCGAGGTCGCGCATCAGATGCTGGCCAATGGCAAGGCCTACAAGTGCTTCTCGCCGCAAGAAGAGATCGAGGCCTTCCGCGAAGCGGCACGGGCCGAGGGGCGCTCGACCCTGTTCCAATCGCCCTGGCGCGATGCCGACCCGGCGACGCATCCCGACGCGCCCTATGTCATCCGCCTCAAGGCGCCGCATGAGGGCGCCACGGTCATCGCCGACAAGGTGCAGGGCGAGGTCACCTTCCGTAACGATCAGCTTGACGACATGGTCTGCCTGCGCTCGGACGGCACGCCCACCTATATGCTGGCCGTGGTGGTGGACGATCACGACATGGGCGTGACCCATGTCATCCGTGGTGACGACCACCTGACCAACTCGGCGCGCCAGGTGCAGGTCTATAATGCGATGGGCTGGGACGTTCCGGTCTTCGCGCATATCCCGCTGATCCATGGCCCCGATGGCAAGAAACTCTCGAAGCGTCACGGCGCTGTCGGGCTCGAGGAATACCAGGCGATGGGCTACCCCGCCGCCGGGATGCGCAACTACCTGGCACGCCTTGGCTGGAGCCATGGCGACGACGAGTTCTTCACCGACGCACAGGCCAAGGATTGGTTCGAGTTGGAGGGAATCGGCCGTTCGCCCGCGCGGCTGGACTTCAAAAAGCTCGAAAATATCTCCGGTCAGCACATCTCGATCGCCGAGGATGCTGCATTGCTGAGCGAAATCGAGGGGTATTTGGCCGCAGCGCAGCAACCCGCGCTGAGCGAAATGCAGCGCAAAGGTCTGGCAGCTTCGCTTCCCTTCCTGAAAGGCGGGGCCAAAACTTTCCCGCAACTCATTGAAAAAGCGCAGTTCGCACTGACTTCGCGACCGCTCGACATCGAAGAGAAGGCCGCGAAGGCCCTTGATACTGTATCCCGTGGTATACTGAAAGAATTGACGCCGCGACTGCAAGATGCTAGCTGGATGCGTGAGGAATTGGAGGCCATCGTAACCGACGTAGCGCAGGCGCATGGGCTGGGACTTGGCAAACTTGCTGCCCCACTCCGCGCCGCTCTGGCTGGGCGCAGTGTGACGCCGAGCGTGTTCGATATGATGCTCGTCTTGGGCCAAGATGAAACTCTGGCCCGACTGAATGATCAGGCGGCCTGAGGGCGGGCCGCCACTCCGGAAAATCCGGAACACAGCACCCGGCGGGCCCAGCCGGACGACAGGAAAGGGAAGCTCATGGCTGACACCAAACGAACTGCCACACTGACGCTTGACGGAAACACCTACGATCTGCCGGTGCTCTCGCCCACCGTGGGTCCCGACGTTCTGGACATCCGCAAGCTCTATGCGCAGGCGGACGTGTTCACCTATGACCCCGGCTTTACCTCGACTGCGGCCTGTGACTCGGCGATCACCTATATCGACGGCGACAAGGGCGAGCTTCTGTATCGCGGCTACCCGATCGAGCAACTGGCCGACAAGTCGCACTATCTTGAAGTCTGCTACCTCCTGCTGAACGGCGAGTTGCCGAACAAAGAGCAGATGGCTGACTTCGAAGGCCGCATCACCCGCCACACCATGCTGCACGAGCAGATCCACAACTTCTTCCGTGGGTTCCGCCGTGACAGCCACCCGATGGCGACCATGGTCGGCGTCGTTGGCGCCATGTCGGCCTTCTACCACGACAGCCTTGACATCAACGATCCGTGGCAGCGTGAAGTTGCCGCCATGCGCATGATCGCCAAGCTGCCGACGATCGCCGCGATGGCCTACAAGTATTCGATCGGTCAGCCCTTCGTGTACCCGCGCAACGATCTCGACTACGCGTCGAACTTCCTGCACATGTGCTTCTCGGTCCCGGCCGAGACCTATACCGTGCAGCCCGCGCTGGCCAAGGCGATGGACCGCATCATGATGCTCCACGCCGACCACGAGCAGAACGCCTCGACCTCGACCGTCCGTCTGGCCGGCTCGTCGGGCGCCAACCCCTTCGCCTGTATCGCTGCCGGCATCGCCTGCCTTTGGGGTCCCGCCCACGGCGGCGCCAACCAGGCCTGCCTCGAGATGCTGCGCGAAATCGGCACCGTTGACCGCATCCCCGAGTTCATCGCCCGCGCCAAGGACAAAAACGACCCCTTCAAGCTGATGGGCTTCGGTCACCGCGTCTACAAGAACTTCGACCCGCGTGCGAAGGTCATGAAAGAATCGGCCGACGAGGTTCTGGATCTGCTGGGCGTGCACAACAACCCGCTGCTGCAGGTCGCCAAGGAACTGGAGCAGATCGCGCTTCACGACGAATACTTCATCGCGAAGAAGCTCTACCCGAACGTTGACTTCTACTCGGGCATCATCCTTGAAGCGATGGGCTTCCCCACCTCGATGTTCACGCCGATCTTCGCGCTCTCGCGCACCGTCGGCTGGATTTCGCAGTGGAAAGAGATGATCTCGGACCCGGCGGGCAAGATCGGCCGTCCGCGCCAGCTCTACACCGGCTCCGAAGGTCGCGACTATCTCGATGTCGAGAACCGCTGATCTCGCGGGACAGACAGACGAAGGCCGGGGTTTTCCCCGGCCTTTGGCGTTTGAAGGGAGAGAGCCATGAACGACACTCCACTGCGCTACCGGCCGCACCATTTCCTGTGCTCGCTCGGCTTTGAGGGCAAGGGCTACTCGCCCGAGTTCACCACCAACATGACGGCTATCGTGATGGGGCGCCTGCGTGCCGCACGCGGGGATGAGGTCGTGATCGAGGTCGTCGAAGACACAGATGATATCTGCGCCCCCTGCCCGTCGCGCCGCGGCACCGCTTGCGGCAGCGGCTACCACATCAACCAGCTTGACGCGGCCCATGCCGCCGCCCTCGGGCTGAAACCGGGCGACAAGCTGACATGGGGGGAGGCGCTGGAACGGATGCGGGCGCTTCCGGACAATGCGCTCTCGGAGATCTGCGCGCCGTGCCAATGGCTTGCCTTCGGGATGTGCACCGCCGCCCTCGGGCGCCTCAAGTCAGGCACATAAAGCACTATAAAGAAACGAATAACGCCGCCCCTTGGGCGGCGTTTTCCTAACAACAACTGGGCCGATCTGGCACGGTGCCTGGCCAGAACGCTCCAGCCACCCGACACGATCAGAGCCGAAATGATCGCCTTGACGGTGTCGCCTGCCAAGAACGGCATCACCCAGCCCGAGAGCAGTTCGGGAACCGATTTGCCAAGCACAAGCGCAGGCCAGGCAAGGCCCGGAACATAAAGCACGGCTCCGGCGATCAGACCGGCGACAGAGAGGCCGACAAAGGACTTCACGCCACGGTCAGCCGCGATACCGGCAACGGCGACCATCGCGACACGGGTGACGATCGCGTTGGAGGGTACGAGGGCCTTCGAAAGCGTCATGGCAGGAGCTTTCCCATAAGTGAAACATTGCCCGGCAAACTGTTTTTGAAGGCCCGCCTATCAATCTCGTGACGGAACGAATGAGCATATCTGCAGACAGGTCTAGCTTCGAGCGTCGAAGAGTTGCAGATCTTCGAATGCGCCACGCCGCCGCAGCATAAGCGACCCCCTTGCGCGATTGCACAGCCTCTGGCATCAGCACCGCATGAGCAAAACCGACACCGCCCCGCTGGAACCCAAGAAACTGGCCCTCGTGACCGGCGCCTCGCGCGGTTTGGGGTGCGCCATGGCCGAGTCCCTTGCCGCCTCGGGCTGGCACGTGATGGCGGTGGCCCGCACGGTGGGCGGGCTTGAAGAGCTTGACGATCGTATTCAGGCCGCTGGCGGCACGGCGACGCTCGCCCCCCTTGATGTCACCGACGAGAACCAGATGAAGCATCTGGCGGATTCGATCGCTGCGCGTTGGGGCGGCTTGCAGCTTTGGGTGCATGCGGCAATCCATGCGGCGCCGCTGGCTCCGGCCGGACATATAGCCGGCAAGGACATGACCAAATCGGTCGCCACCAACCTGACCGCGACCGCGACCCTGATCCCGCTGATCGAGCCGCTGCTGCGCGCGGGCAATGGCGCGGCGATGTTCTTTGATGACATCCACGCAGGCGAGAAGTTTTTCGGCTCTTACGGCGCAACCAAGGCCGCGCAGATGGCGCTGGTGCGCAGTTGGCAGGCCGAGAACGTCAAGATCGGGCCGCAGGTGCTGATCGAGACCCCGGCGCCGATGCCCACGGCCACCCGCGCGCGCTTCTTCCCCAGCGAAGACCGCGCGCCGCTGGCCGATCCGCGAGCCGAGGCTGCGCGTATCGTGGCGCTGCTCTGACGCGACAATAGCGCCGCACCCACCTCAACCGCTTTACGACCCCGCCCCCAACGGATAAGCAGGGAAAAACAGCGGCACGGGGGCAGTATGCGCATTCTCATCACCAATGACGATGGCATCAACGCGCCGGGTCTTGAGGTTCTGCATCACATCGCGACCGAGCTTGCCGGCCCTGACGGCGATGTCTGGACCGTGGCGCCGGCGTTCGAGCAGTCTGGCGTGGGGCATTGCATCAGCTACACCCACCCGATGATGATCGAGCGGCTGGACGAGCGCCGCTACGCCGCCGAGGGCAGCCCTGCCGATTGCGTGCTCGCGGGTCTTTACGATGTGCTGAACGATGGCCGCCCCGACCTGATCCTGTCGGGCGTGAACCGGGGCAACAACTCGGCCGAGAACGCGCTTTACTCGGGCACGCTTGGCGGCGCGATGGAGGCCGCACTTCAGGGCATCCCCGCCATCGCGCTTTCGCAGTTCCTCGGCCCGAAATGCATGGGCCCCGGGATAGACCCGTTCGAGGCCGCACGCGTCCACGGCCCCGCGCTGGTGCGCAAGCTGTGGGAACGCGCGATCTGGGACGATGGCCCCTACCGCGTGTTCTACAATGTGAACTTCCCGCCGGTTCCGGCCGCCGAAGTGCAGGGTTTCAAGGTGGCGGCGCAGGGTTATCGCACCGACAGCTTCTTCTCGGTCGAGCCGCACCACTCGCCCACCGGGCGCCGCTTCCTGTGGATCAAGGGCGGGCCGCAGCACAATGCGACCGCGCCGGGCACGGACGCTGCGGTGAACCTCGAGGGCTGGATCTCGGTCACGCCGATGCGCGCCGACCTGACCGCGCATGACGTTCTGAAAGACCTTGAGGTGCGGCTGGCATGAGCGACGACCCTCACCCCGAGAGCAGCCCCGAAGAGCTGGCCGAGCGCAAGATGCGCTTCCTCTTCGCGCTGCGCTCCAAGGGGGTGACGGACGCGCGCGTGCTGAACGCGATGGAGAAGATCGACCGCGGGCTGTTCGTGCGCGGCATTTTCTCGGATCGCGCCTATGAGGACATGCCCCTGCCGATCGCCTGCGGACAGACCATCTCGCAGCCCTCGGTCGTGGGGTTGATGACGCAGGCGCTCCAGGTCGGGCCGCGCGACACCGTGCTCGAGATCGGCACCGGTTCGGGCTATCAGGCGGCGGTCCTGTCGCTGCTGGTGCGGCGCGTCTATACCGTGGATCGCCATCGCCGCCTTGTGCGCGAGGCCGAGGAGCTGTTCCGCGCGCTCAACATGACCAATATCGTGACCCTGGCTTCAGACGGATCGCGCGGCCTGCCCGAGCAGGCGCCCTTCGACCGCATCCTTGTGACCGCCGCCGCCGAGGACCCGCCGGGCCCGCTGTTGTCGCAGCTCAAGATCGGCGGTATCATGGTTCTTCCGGTGGGACAGTCTGACACGGTGCAAAGCCTGATCCGCGTGAAGCGTCTGGAAACCGGGTTCGATTACGAGGAATTGCGCCCCGTGCGCTTTGTTCCGCTTGTCGAAGGCATGGCAAGCGACTGACACGACCGCAAAGCCCCGGTCACAGGGGCGCGGCACGAATGACGAGGACCGAGCAGATGAAAACGCCCTTTCCCGCACGACCGACTCTGCGCCTGAGCCGCCTGATGCTGGCCGGTTGCGCCGTAGCCGCCATAGCGGGCTGCGACTCGACCGGCACATTCGACGCCGACCTGCGCAACTTCGGTCAGATCGGCTTTGATACCTCGGATGCCGCGCGTCAGGCCACTGCCGCGCGGCCGACCCCTGATGCGCGCGGGGTCATCTCCTACCCGAATTACCAGGTCGCCGTCGCACGTCGCGGCGATACGGTGGCCTCGGTTGCCGCGCGCGTTGGCGCCGATGCGGGGGAGCTTGCGCGCTACAACGCTGTTTCGCCCACCGCCCCGCTGCGTGAGGGAGAGGTTCTCTCCCTGCCCCGCCGCGTGGCCGAGAGCACTGCGCCCACCAACACCGGCGCTATCGGCTCCGAGGCAATCTCGATCACTTCGCTTGCCTCGAACGCCATCGACCGGGCCGAGGCCAGCGCCCCTGCTGCTGCTGCGAAACCCGCCACGCCCTCGGCCGAGCCCGTGCGCCACAAGGTTGCCCGTGGCGAGACCGCCTATTCGATCGCGCGCTATTACAACGTGTCGGTCCGTTCGCTGGCGGAATGGAACGGCCTGCCCGCTGATCTGAGCGTGCGGGAAGGCCAGTATCTGATGATCCCCGTGGCCAATGCCGCGCCGCCCAAGACCGCATCCGCGACAACGCAGCCGGGTCAGGGTTCGCCCACGCCGACGCCGCCCTCGGCCGCCAAGCCGCTGCCCTCCGAAACCCCGCCCAAGGCTTCGGCCCCGGTCGACAAGAGCGCGGCCCCCGACCTTGGCGCCTCGCGCACCGCTGCCGCAAAGTCGAAGCTGCAAATGCCGGTGCAGGGCGCAGTCATCCGGCCCTACGTGAAGAAGAAGAACGACGGCATCGACATCGCCGCGACGCCCGGCACCAATGTCGCCGCCGCCGAGGCCGGCAAGGTTCTGCTGCTGAGCCAGGACACCGAGAAGGTCTATTTCGTCGGCATCAAACACGCCAACGGCCTGGTGACGATCTACTACAACGTCACCGACATCCAGGTGAAGAAGGGCGATGACGTGAAGCGTGGCCAGACCATCGCCAAGGTCGCGCCGAGCCAGCCGGGCTATCTGCATTTCGAGGTGCGCCAGGGCCTCGACAGCCTCGACCCGATGCCCTACCTGCAATGACCCCGGGGGCGCTTCGGCGCCCCTTCGTTTTAGCGGGTCAGCCCGAAGATCAGGGGCGCGAGCAGTTCGACCACGGCGAATATCCCGCAGATCGAGAGCAGGTGCATCGCAAAACCCGCCCGCAGCATGTCGGACAGGCGCAGCCCCTCCCACGAGAAAACGATGGCATTGGGCGGCGTCGCGATTGGCATCATGAAGGCCATGGAGGAGGCCAGCGCCACGGGCAGCGTCAACCACGGCACATCCACCCCCAACCCAAGCGCCACGGCGGCCAGCACCGGCACGAAGGTTGCGGTGACAGCGGTGTTCGAGGTCACCTCGGTCAGTACGATCGCCGTAACGATGACGGTCAGGATCAGCGCCCATAGCGGCAATCCATGCAGCCCTGCCAGACCGCTGCCAATCCAGTCGCCAAGTCCTGTAACCTCGATCCCACGTGCCAGCGCAAGCCCGCCGCCAAGAAGGATGAGCACGCCCCAGGGCAGGTATTGCGTGGCCTCCCACCGCAGCACGGGGCCTCCGCGACCATCCGGCAGGACGAACAGGATCAGCGCCCCGGCAACGCCGATCCCCGCATCGCTGATCGGCAGGCCGAGCGCGCCGCGCGTCATCCAGCCAAGCGCCATCGCCGCAAAGACCACGGCCACCGAGATCTCGGCACGGCTCATCGGGCCAAGTGCAGCGCGTTCGGCCCGGATCAGGCCATGCGCACCCGTCAGTTGCAGCCCGTGCGACGGGAACATTCGCCGCAGCAGGAAATGCGCATAGGGCAACATGATCAACGTCAGCGGCAGGCCCAGAAGCATCCACTGACCAAAGCCGATCTCGATCCCGTAGCTTTCGCGCAGGACCGAGGCCAAGAGCGCGTTCCCCGGCGTGCCAATGAGTGTTGCCACCCCGCCGATCGAGGCGCCATAGGCGATCCCCAGCATCAGCCGCACTCCGAACCGGCGCGCGGCCTCGGGGTTGTCGTTTTGCGCGGCGACAAATTCGATCACCGAAAGCGCGACGGCATACATCATCATCGCGGTCGCGGTGTTCGATATCCACATCGACAGCAGCGCGGTTGCCAGCATGAAGCCCCCGGCGATGCGGCCAGCGGCCTCTCCGGCATAGCCGACGATGGCCAGCGCAATCCGCCGGTGCAAACCGTGCACCTGCATTGCCGAGGCCATCAGGAAGCCGCCGAGAAACAGGAAAATCAACGGATTCGCATATTGCGCGGTGACCTCGTCGATGGGCGCGATCCCCATCAGCGGGATCAGCACCACCGGCAACAGCGCCGTTCCGGCCATCGGCACGGCCTGCCCCAGCCACCAGATCACCATCCACACAACGATGCCGGAAAGGTGCCAGCCCTCAGGCGTCAGCCCCGGCAGCGGTGCGATCTGCAAGGTCACCGCCAAAGCCAGCGGCCCGCCCACGAGTGTCAGGCGTTTGAAGGCCGAGGGGGAGGTCTCAGAAGTATCGGGCATGGCCGCAGAGTGCCATGCTGCGCTGCAGAAGAAAAGATCAGAGCGCGATCCCGCGCCGCCCCGCCAGATCGGTGAAATACTGCCAGGCCACGCGCCCTGAGCGCCCGCCGCGGGTCGCCTGCCACTCGATGGCCTCGGCGCGCAGATCGGCGGCGGAAATCTCGACGCCGTAAGCCGCGCAGTAGCCCTCGATCATCGCAAGGAACTCATCTTGCCCACAGGGGTGGAAGCCCAGCCACAGCCCGAACCGATCCGAGAGCGAGACCTTCTCTTCGACCGCTTCCGAGGGATTGATCGCGGTCGAGCGTTCATTCTCGATCATGTCGCGCGGCATTAGGTGTCGCCGGTTCGAAGTGGCGTAGAAGATCACGTTTGCCGGGCGGCCTTCGATGCCGCCATCCAGAACGGCCTTCAGGCTCTTGTAATGCTGGTCGTCATGGCTGAACGACAAGTCGTCACAGAACAGCACGAAACGCTGACCCGAATTGCGCAGGTGGTTCAGGAGCCGCCCGACCGACGGCAGATCCTCGCGCGCGAGTTCGACCAGTTTCAGGCTCTGACCCTGACGGATCACCTCGGCATGGACCGCCTTGACGAGCGAGCTTTTACCCATCCCGCGCGCGCCCCAAAGCAGCGCATTGTTGGCGGCAAACCCACGAGCGAATTGCAAGGTATTGGCCAGCAGCGTATCGCGCGAGCGATCAATCCCGCGCAGCAGCGCAAGATCGACGCGCGAGACGGTCTTGACCGGCTCCAGCCGATCCGGGGCGGTGTGCCACACGAAGGCGTCGGCAGATCCGAAATCGGGCGCAGCGGCCGGTGCGGGGGCGAGGCGCTCAAGCGCCTCGGCGATCCGGATCAGCGGGTCGGTCATTCTTCGGCTTCCTCATCCATCCAGGTGCCCTCGGCGCGCATCTTTGCCTCGCGCACGCGCTCGATCCGGGCGACCAGTTGGATCGACACTTCATAGAGGCCATAGACCACCGCAAACAGCGTGACCTGGCTGATGACATCGGGCGGCGTCGCAACAGCGGCCACCATCAGGATCACGACCACAGCGTAGCGGCGCACACTGGCGAGCCCTTGCGAGGAGACAAGCCCCGCCTTGCCCATCAGCGTAAGCAGCACGGGCAGTTGGAAGCAGATGCCGAAGGCCAGAATGAACTTGATCGTCAGGCCAAGGTATTCCTGCACCGAGCCCTGAAAGCCGATCGAGGCCAGCTCATTCGTTGCACTATCGCCCAGACCGCCCTGCTGAAACCCAAGGAAGAAGGTGAAGGCCATCGGCAGGATGATGTAATAGGCAAACGCCGCGCCGGCGAAGAACATCGCAGGCGACGCCAGCAGGAAGGGCAGAAACGCCTGCTTTTCCGAGCGGTAAAGTCCCGGCGCCACAAAGCGCCACAGCTGGTAGCCGATGATCGGGAAACTCAGCGCGAAGCCGCCCACGAAAGAGATGTTGATCGCGACGAAGAAGCCTTCCTGAAGCTTGATCAGGTAAAGGCCGCATTGCTGGCCGCGCTCGTCCAGCGCGTGGCAGATCGGCTGGGTCAGGAAGTTGAAGATCGGATTCCAGACCGAATAGCAGATCACCATCGCCACGACGAAGGCGCCAAGCGCATACAGGATTCGCGTGCGCAGTTCGGCCAGATGCTCGATCAGCGGGGCGGCGGTATCCTCGATTTGTTCCTCGGCGCTCATGCGTCACCCTTCTTGGCGGGGGCTTTCTTGGCTTTTGGCTTCGCGGCCTTGGGCTTGGCTTCGGCGCTCGCCTCGGTCGCCTTGGCGACCTTGGGCTTGGCCGCGCGCTTGGGTTTGGCCGGGGCCGGTTCGGGCTCCAGCTCCTCGGGTGTCGGTTCGTCGAAATCTTCGGGATCGGTGGGGAATTTCGGCGGCTCGGGCGTCTTGATCGTGCCCGGCAGCTTCGGCTCCCACTTCTCGAATTTCTCGGTCGCGCGCTCCAGCGCGTCGATACCAAGCGACTTCTTCGAAGCGACATCCTTGATGTCTTTCAGACCGCTTGCCGCCTTATCGAGCCCGCTTTCGCGCGCCGCATCCTCCATCGCCCGCGAAAACTCGCGCGCCATGGAACGCGCCTTGGACGTCATCCGCCCAAGCGAGTGAAACATGCCAGGCAAGTCCTTGGGCCCTACGACGATCAGCGCCACAACGCCGATCAGCAGAAGCTCGCTCCAACCGATATCGAACATGAAACGTCAGGCCTCCGGCCCACCCTGCACCCTTGCGGGCCGGGACTTCAGACCTTGTCTTTGTCGTTTTCCGGCGTCACGTCGCGCGCGCTGTCTGCCGTGGCGTCCTCGATTTCCTTGGAGCCATCCGAAACGCCCTTCTTGAAGGCGGTGATGCCCTTGCCAACCTCGCCCATCAGCGAGGAAATCTTGCCGCGCCCGAAAAGCACCAGCACCACAACCGCGATCAGAAGAAGGCCGGGAAGGCCGATATTGTTGAGCATTGTCTTCTCCTCATGGCAAGGGCCGCACCCGATGCCAGTTATTCAGCTATTCAACATCTAGGCCCCTTGGCAGCGCGATCAAAGCCCGATTCTGGCCCCGCGCCGGCCTCGGCGCGCAGATTACTGACAGTTCATTGTCAGTTGCCCCCCTGCCGCGTTATGCTGCCAGAAACGGAGACCCAGATGACCCGGACCGAGCGGCTGCAACAGATTATCGCGATCCTGCGCGACGGGCGGATGCACCGCGCGCGCGATCTTGCAGCACGTCTGGGGGTGTCGGACCGCACGATCTGGCGCGACATGGCCGAGCTTGCGAATTACGGCCTGCCGGTCGAGGGCGAGCGCGGCGTGGGGTACATGCTGCGCCGCGCGATGGCCCTGCCGCCCCTCGTGCTGAACGCCGAGGAGCTTGCCGCGCTTGAGCATCTGCTCGTTCTGGCCGCGGCGCATCACGACACCAGAATCGGCGCGGGTGCGGCAAGCCTCGCCGCCAAGATCCGCGCGGCCCTTCCCGCCCCCGTCGAGACCGATGACGGCTCAGCGCCGGGGCTGGCGAAGGACGAACGCCTCAGCTAGGATCCGCCCATGCCGAGCGCCGAATACGTCACCGCTTTTGTCACCCTCTTCGTCGTCATGGACCCTATCGGCCTGGCGCCGCTGTTCATTGCGCTGACACAAGGCATGTCTGCCCGCGCGCGCTTTGGCGTGGGGCTGCGCGCGGTGACAATCGCCGCGATCCTGCTGACGCTGTTCGGTCTTTTCGGCGACAAGATCCTTGTGGGGATCGGCATTTCGATGCCCGCCTTCCGAATTGCCGGGGGTGTTCTGCTGTTCCTGACCGCGCTCGACATGCTGTTCGAGCGCCGCACCCAACGCCGTGAGGGCCAGCAGGCCGAGCCCGAGCACGACCCCTCGGTCTTTCCGCTCGCCACGCCGCTGATCGCGGGGCCCGGCGCAATGGCCACGATGATTCTGCTCGCAGGGGCGCCGGGTGCGGATACGACGCATATCGTGCTGGTGCATCTGGTGATGCTGGCCGTGCTGAGCTGCACCTTCACGCTCTTCGTCCTCGCCTCGCCGCTTGAGCGCCTTCTGGGGCGCACCGGCACGATGGTCGTCACGCGGTTGCTGGGGATGCTGCTGGCCGCGCTGGCGATCCAGTTCATCCTCGACGGGCTGAAAGGCGCGGGCGTGATGGGCTGAGGCGATCCGCCCTCTCGCATTTTTCCCGTGAGACCTTACATCGACGGAATGGATACCGAAAACTTCGCCCGACTGGTTTACCTTGGCCTGCTGCTTGTCGCTGTGGGCGGGTATTTCCTGATCGAGTTCCGCCGACGCCCGCAGCGCACGATCCAGCAGGCGATCCTGTGGGGGTTGATCTTTCTGGGCACGCTGGCCGCCGTGGGCCTCTGGACGGATATCCGCAGCACGGTGATGCCTTCGCAGACGGTCCTGTCGGACGGGCGGATCGAGGCCCCCCTTGCCCCTGACGGGCATTACTACCTTACCGCCGAGATCAACGGCGTGTCGGTGCGTTTCGTCGTGGATACCGGCGCCACCGACATCGTGCTGACCCGACGCGACGCAACGCGGGTTGGGATCGACACGGCCGGGCTTGCCTATATCGGGCAGGCGCGTACCGCCAATGGCATCGTGCGCACCGCGCCGGTCCGGCTTGAATCCATGGAGCTAGGCCCGATTCGTGACAGCAATGTCCGTGCCGTCGTGAACGACAGCGAGATGGACACATCGCTGATGGGAATGACCTACCTGACCCGCTTTGCCCGGGTCGAGTTGACCCGCGACCGCCTCGTACTCGAGCGTTAGAGCCAGTTCTTCCACTTGAACACCGCCCAGGTTCCCACCGCCGAGGCCACCATCAGCCCAAGCGCCATCGGGTAGCCCCAGAGCCAGTCCAACTCTGGCATGAACTGAAAGTTCATCCCGTAAACCGAGGCAATCATGGTGGGCGGCATGAACAGCGCCGCGACGACAGAGACGATCCGCACCGTCGCGTTCTGCGCAAGGCTGATCATGCCGAGCGTGGCGTCTACCGACAGCTGCACCCGGTTTGACAGGAAATCCCCATGTACCGCGAGTGAGCCGATGTCACGCATCTGGCTTTTCGCGATCGGCTTGAGTTCCTTACCCTGCGCACTGGCGGCCAGCGTCTGATCGAAGAACGACAGCGCGCGCTCCAGCGTCAACAGCGCAAGCTTCACCCGGCCCACCAGTTCACCCTGTCGTCCCACTTCCTCCAGCGCTTGCTGAAGCTGGTGCGAATCCAGCCCCTTGCCAGACAGAACCCGCGCCGAGACCTTGTCGAGCGCCCTGCCCGCCGCCTCCAGCAGGTCGGCCTGCCGGGCGATGATCTCCTCAAGCAGGCCAAGGAAGATGCGCTCGGACGATTTGCAGCCTGCCGCCGATCGGTCGGCGCGTTCGGGAAAGGTCTCGAAGCTGCGTGGCGCATGGTGGCGCACGGTGACAAGACGCTGCTCGGTCAGGATAAAGCTGACCGGTCCCGCGATCTGCGCCCCGTCGGGCGTGATCCCGGGCAGCACCACGGTCATGACATCCGCCCCCTCTTCGCGGTAAAGCCGGTTCGAGATCTCGATCTCTTCCATATCCGCCAGCGTGGGCACTTCGATCCCGAGAGCGCTCACCGCCGCGATCTGGCTGTCGAGCGGGCGGTAAAGATCAATCCAGAGCGCCTTGGCAAGCTCTGCGCCGGGCGAGATCGAGGTCTCTTGCTCAAGACGCATGAGACCACGCGGGCCGGGGATGAAAGCGTAAAGCATGGCACTACCCCAAAGGTGTCACCCCATCGGTAGCCGCTTGCGCGTCCGGGTCAAGCCAAATGGCAGCGGTCTGGGACCGCAGAAGGGAATTGCCTCGGTCCTGCCATCGTTACGCCGCAATCGCCTCGCAGGGTGAGCTAGGAAATACAGGAGGGACAGATGGATATCCTTGGCCTGCTCAGCTTCGACAACATCGCCGTCGCCGCTATCGTGATCGGCTTGTTGCGCGAGATTCAGCTACGGGTCACGAACCGCCGATCTCCCTCCGCTCCGTGATTGCCAGACATCTCCCGGGTCCCCCACCACCGGGCAGTCAGCAGCGCCCCGAGCCTCGCTCGGGGCGTTTCGTTTTTCAGTGCCAAGCAATGAAAAAGCGCGCCCGTCGCAGGACGGGCGCGCCTTGTCTTTCGGACAACGACCTTACTGGCCGGTCGCTTCGATATAGGCCAGAACAGCGGCGATATCGTCGTCTTTCTTCAGACCGGCGAAGGACATCTTGTTCTTCGGAACAAATCCCTTGGGGTCTTTCAGATAGGCGCCGATCGTCTCGTGATCCCAGACCATGCCCGCATCACCCGCAGCGATCATCGCGGGCGAGTACTTGAAGCCTTCGGCACCGCCAGCCTTGCGGCCGACCACGCCATTCAGGCTCGGGCCGGTGGCGTGCTTGGCGCCCTCGCCGACCTTGTGGCAGGCCTTGCACTTCTTGAACACGGTCTCACCCGCCGCGACCAGCGCCGGATCGACCTCTGCCGGGGCAGCAGCAACCTCGGTCGCCGCCTCAGCGACCGGAGCAGCAGCTTCCTCGGCGGGGGCCTCGGTCGGGGGGGCCTCAGCTGCGGGTGCATCATCGTTGGGATCGTTCGGCGTCACGTCCAGAACGGTCGCATGGGCCGTGATCTCAACGCTTTCCTTGCAGTTTTCCATGCAGGCGGGCTTCGAGAACTCGGGGTATTCCACGGTTTCGCGATCGTCGACGATGAAGCCATCCGCGTTCGGCATCTGAACTTCGAGGAAGTTCTCGTTCGACAGCACGAAGTCATCATCGACCAGGTCGTTCGAGTAGATGATGTAGGCCACGATCGCGTAGGTCTCGTCTACGCTCAGCGTCTGCGCATTACCGAAGGGCATCGAGCGGTGAGCGTAATCCCAGACCGTCGAGAGGTAAGGCCAGTAGGAGCCCACCGTCTTCAGCGGGTCCTTGCGGTTGAGCGTATCCATGCCGCCCGCCAGCTTCGGCCAGTTGTCCACGCCCTCGGCGAATTCGCCGTGGCAGACCGCGCATTTGTCCGAGAACAGCTCCTCGCCATCCGCGACCGAGCCCGAGCCCGGCGGAAGGCCGGTGCCATCGGGGCTGACGTCGAGGTTCCAGGCCGCGATCTCTTCGGGCAGCGCTGCACGCCCAAGGCCGAGCGGTTCCGCGAAGGCCGGAACCGCCAGCGGCGCCGTCAGCGCAGTGGCAATCACCAGATTACGAAACTTCGACATTCTCGGCCTCCCCGTTCGATTTGACCCACCAGGTCTGGATAGCGTTGTTGTGATAGACCGAGTTCTCGCCGCGAATGGCGCGCAGCTGGTCCTTGGTCGGCTGGACATAGCCCGTGTCATCGGTTGCGCGGGCCTGAAGCAGCATCTCTTCGCCCTGCCAGTTGATGTCGAGGTAGAAGCGGGTCAGTGCCATCGGCTGGCCAGGGTTGGCCAGACGCGCCTCTTTCCAGTTCTTGCCACCGTCGAGCGAGACATCGACCTTGGTGATCGCGCCGCGGCCCGACCACGCGAGACCGGTGATCACCAGCGGCCCGTTGCCATGCTTGATCGGCATCTGCGGCGAGGGCGAGGTGATGACCGACTTGGCATCCATCACCCAGGTCCACTTGCGCGAGGTGCCGTCTTCCAGCGTATCGGTGTATTTCGAGGTCTCCTCGCGGCTCTCGACCGGGCCTTCGGTGACCTCAATGCGGCGCAGCCACTTCACCCACATGTTGCCTTCCCAACCGGGAACGCAGAGGCGCACCGGGTAGCCATGCTCCTTGCGCAGGGCCTCGCCATTAGCCTTGAAAGCTATGAGGCAGTCATCAAGCGCCTTCTCGATCGGGATCGAACGGCCGTTCGACGAGGCATCGGCGCCCTCGACATAGATCCACTTGCCCGCCGTCTGCACGCCCGCCTCTTCCAGCAGGGTGCGCAGCGTGACGCCGGTGTATTCCATGTTGTGGATCATGCCTTGGGTGAACTGCACGCCGTTAAGCTGCGCGCCCGCCCATTCCATGCCCGAGTTTGCGGCGCATTCGAGGAAATAGGTCTGGTTGACACGCGGGAAACGCTCCAGATCCTCGTAGGTGAAGACCAGCGGACGGTCCACGAGGCCGTGGATCATCAGGCGGTAGTCTTCCTTGCGCATCTCGATCGCGCCCGAGTGGTGACGCTCGAACGCGCAGCCCTGCGGGGTGATGGTGCCTTCCAGCGCATGGATCGGGGTGAAGTTGATCGACGAGATCACATCCGCCGTCAGCCAGCCCACATTGCGACGCACCACGTCGGATTCATACTGGATCGGCAAGCCATAGGGCGTGGCATCCACACCATCGCCGAAGCCGGTCGCCCAGGGCTGCACCTCGGTGATCAGCGGATCGGGCCCCTCGGCGCGCGCCGCACCAGCCCCGGTGACCAGTGCGCCTGCGGCCGCTCCGGCGCGCAGGAAACCGCGGCGACCCATGGCCAGACCGCTGCTTTCGCGTTCCTTCTCGTCCATCGTCTTCTCCCTTTAGTTCAATCTGTTGGATCGCGTTGCTCAGGCGCCCGTCACGACGACCGACTCGTTCGGAGTCAGCTGGACGGTGCCGATCTTGCGAACATGGCTTTCGATGACATCCCAGATCTGCGGCCCTTCGGTGCCCTCGTTGACCGAGGCCCAACCGGCAACCACATAGCTGCGCGCCGGGTCGATGGCCTCGCCGGTCTTGAGCAACGTCATGTTCGAGACACGCTCGCCGATCGGCTTGGAAACGTCGATGTGGTAGCCCATGCCGCCGATACGCACCATGTCGCCGCCCTGCTGGTAGTAGGGATCGGTGTTGAAGATGTTGTCGGCCACGTCCTCAAGGATCGTGTTGATGGTCTCGCCGGTCATCTCGGTGCGGTAGCACGCGCCATAGGTCATCGAGGTGGCGTTGTGGATGTCCTCGCGGGTGATGTTGTCGCCCGGAAGCAGCGTGGTGCCCCAACGCACGCCGGGGGACATGGCGATCTCGGCATCGCGTTCCGAGAGGATCGCGTCGCAGATCAGGTCGTCCCAGGTGCCGTTGAAGTTGCCGCGACGGTAAAGCAGGCTCTCGGTCTGGCCGACAACCTCTTCCAGTTCGGCCTTGTAGGGCGCGCGCTCGTTGTCGATCAGGGCGGCCATGTCGGCGTCGGGGGTGATGACATCCGAGAAGATCGGGATCAGCTTGTGACGGAAGCCCATCATGCGCCCCTCGCGCACATCCAGATCGACGCGGCTGACGAACTTGCCGTTCGAACCCGAGGCGATCAGGATCGTCTCACCCACCAGAACCGGTTCGGGCACGGCGTCATGGGTGTGGCCAGTCAGGATGACGTCGATGCCCTTCACGCGGCCCGCCATCTTGTAGTCCACATCAAAGCCGTTGTGCGACAGGCAGACGACCAGATCGACGCCCTCGGCGCGAACCTCGTCCACGACCTCCTGCATGCGCTCCTCGCGGATCCCGAACGAATAGTCGGGGAACATCCACTTGGGGTTGGCGATCGGCATATAGGGGAAGGCCTGGCCAATGACGGCGATGCGCACGCCGCCGCGTTCGAAGATCTTGTAGGGTTCGAAGGCGGGCTCGTCCCATTCGACGTCGAAAATGTTCGCGCCGAGGAAGGGGAACGGCAGGGTCTCGACGATCTCCTTCACGCGGTCCTGGCCGAAGGTCCATTCCCAGTGCGAGGTCATCGCATCGGTGCCAAGCGCGTTCATGATGTTGACCATGTCCTGCCCGGCGGTCTTGAGCGAGGTCATCGAGCCATGCCAAGTGTCGCCGCCGTCCAGCAGCAGCGCCTCGGGGCGGTCGGCGCGGATCGCCTTGACCACGGTCGCCACGCGGTCCATGCCGCCCATCTTGCCGTAGGACTTCGCCAGATCGGTGAAGTTGTCATAGGTCAGCGCATAGGCCTCGGGCGAGTTCGGCTGGAGCTTGAACATGCTCAGGAAGTCCTTGCCCACCACATGCGGCGGGCGGCCCTTGGCGTCGCCCACGCCGAGGTTGATCTCGGGCTCGCGGAAGTAGATCGGCTTGGCCTGCGCGTGAATGTCGGTGATGTGGATCAGCGTCACATTGCCGAAGCTGTCGAACTCCAGCAACTGGTCCTGGGTCAGCGACTGCTGCGCCATCACGCGCGACCAGCGGCTCAGGCCGGATGCGCCAAGGATGGTCGAGGCCGCAAGGCTCGCCTGAATGAACTCCCGCCGCGAAATCATGAGGTAGCCTCCTTCTGCCCCGCCTCCGGGGTCGTCACACCGGATTTCCTTAAGGATATCCGATAGATAGAAATTCTTGAATGTGTCAGGAAAGAATAACGCGGGGCAAGGATGGCCCCTGCCCCGCGTTACGGGTTACGGACGGACGCCAGCGCCTTCGATATCAAGCCCGAGGCCGCGCGAGGCGACGTAGAGCTCAAGCTCGCGGAACTCCTGGCTACCGGCACCGAAGGTTTCGGCGCGGGTGTCGCGCACACAGCCCACAAAGCGCTGGTGGATCGAGACCGGGGCCGCGTCTTTCAGGCGATAGAGCGGGAAGCCGTTGATCTGGCCCTGGCTCAGGTGGTCGGCACGGATGTAGTTCCCGGCGTTCAACTCGTGGCAGCTCGCGCAGCTCATCTCAAGTTGACCGAAGCGGGTGTAGTACATTTCCTTGCCGCGCTCCCAGAACTCGGCGGCCGGGCCGTCGATCTGAACGGCGACCGGCATCCCGCGCGATTGCAGCGAGATGGCCGTGGTCATGTTCTTCATCTGATCCGAGTTCCACTTCCACGCCTCGGCACCCATGCGCTCGGTGCGGCACGAGTTGACGTAGTCTTCCATCGACCACAGCGCGCCAGCGGCATTGACCTTGGGCATAACGGCGCGCACGCCTTTCATGCTTTCCTCGATCGCGCCGTGGCAATCGGCACAGGACTTGCCCTCGGAACCCTCGGCGGTGTTCCAGGCATCCATGCCCTGCTCGGCATAGACGAACATCGGGTTGTCGAAGTCGTCCATCTGCATGGCGCGGGTCTCGTCCTCACGGAAGAGCCAGCCCGAGTAGACCTCGCTCAGTGCACCGTCCAGATGCGCTGCGGCGGGGGCCTTGGTGGTAATGGTCAGTTCTTCGTTGACCACCAGTTCGGCATCGGCCGGCTCAGCCATGGCGGGGCCAAAGCCGAGGGCCAGCGCGACGGCGGCGGCGGTAGTGGCGCGAGTGCGCAGCATCATTCCTTGATCCTCCCTGAGTTCTGCCCGCGCCCTTGCCGGGCGCAGGCTTTCCTTGGTGCGGCGCGCTCCCTCACGCGCCGGATCGGCCTCAGGCCACTTCGATCGACTTCTTGTCCTCGTAGACCGAGCCATCGTCATCATACCAGGTGAACTTGAACTCACCGGTGGCATCGACCTTGGCGTCGAACTCGATATAGGGGTTGGTCGAGATCGAAGGCTCGAGCGTGACATCGATCACCAGGGCGCCGTTGAACTCGCAGGTGAAGCGATTGATGATCGAGCGCGGGATCAGGTTGCCGTCCTTGTCCTTGCGCTGACCCGATTCCATCGGGTGCGAGATCAGGGTCTTGAGCGCGACCACTTCGCCGGCTTTCGCCTTCGAGGGCACTTTCACGCGGGGTTTGACGTTATCAGCCATGTCTGTGTCTCCTCGAAAAATCAGCCGCCGCAGCCGCCGATGGTGACCTTAACGGTCGAGCTGGCCTGCACGAAGCTGCCGTCGGGCATCTTCGCGATCGCGAGGACGTCTTGCGTCTTCGACAGGCGGATGCGGGTCGAGGCGGCTTGCGAGCCGGCGGCGGGGCCGAACTTGAAGGTCGCGACCGACGGGGTCGGGTTGCCGGTGGCCAGCACGATGATCTCGGTCGCGCCGGGGGCATCGACGGCGATCGGAACGGTGTTGCCGTTCTCGGCGATCTCGGGGGCGGTCAGGGTCAGACCACCCGTGCCGGTCGCGGCACCACCGGTGAAGGCGGCAATGGCGTCGGCGGCAGCGTCGGCCATGGCGCGGGCCGGCAGCATGGCGGCGGCAGCACCACCGAGGGCCAGGGCCAGCGCATCACGTCTGGAAAGTTTCATTGGTTTCTCCTCTTGATCTCGGTGATCACTCTTTGAGCGTCAGCAGGAAGGCGACCACGTCCTCGACCTGCTGCGCCGACAGGATCGGCGGCAGATCGGCCGGGGCGGCCTTGCCGGTGTAGGCATCTCCGGGACGGATGAACGGGCCGGTCTTGTACATGCCGGGCATCACGGTCCCCTCGAAGGTGTGTTTGGCGTCCACAACGATGCCGCGCAGCTGCTCCTCGGACCAGCGATCCGCGGCGCCATCCAGCGCCGGGCCGATGTTGCCCTGGAAATCCGCGCTGAGCGACGACACCTGGTGGCAGGCGACGCAATTGCCAAGCGAGCGCGTGGTCGCAACCTTCGCACCCTCTTCGGCATTGCCCGGCTGGCCGGTAAGCGATTGCGCGACCGCGCCCTCTTCGAACTGCACCTCGGTGGGTGCGGTTTCAGCGAAGGCGACCCCGGTGGCGAGTGTGACGGCAGCTGCCGCCAGCACGACGTGGCGATTCATCGAAGACCTCCCATTTCTTCTCCCACCGACAACATATCCATGCGCGTCAGATCGACGCAATAGTTAAATTCATAAATCTATATATCTGATGATAGCGCGTCTCGAAGCGCCTCATGCAAAAGATGAACTTTGCATAGTATAACTTTGATTAATCGTAATTTAATTGACGCAGTCAGGGCGAAAGCGCGCACGCGATACAGCGAACTATTGCCCGGTTACCCGCTCGGCAACGTATTTCTGGAAGTTCACACCGCTCTCGTATCCATGCTCCTGCACCCAGGTCAGAAGGGCTCCGGTGGTTCCTTTCCCGAAGGCGCCCGGCATGGCGGCGACTACGGCACGGTTGGCGGGAATCCCCTCCCCGACCTCTTCGGGAAAGAACATCATGGTGGGCGTGAACATGACCCCCCATTTCATCGCCATCTCTTTTTCTGGCAGGGTCTCGCCATCGAAATCGGTGACCGAGACATCGCCGAAGAGGTTCATCTGAACGACGAAATACCCCCCTTCGATCTGGGCGCGAACCTCGGGATCGGAATAGACCTCCTCGTGCATCTTGGCGCAGTAGAGGCAGCCACGCTGCTCCCAGATGATCAGGAGGCGCTTGCCCTCGGCATTGGCCTCGGCCAGATCCTCGCGCATGTCCTTGAAGGTGTCGCGGAACCACGGCTCCTTATGAAGGCCGTCATCCCCCAGTTCGGTAGAAAACGCAGGCAGCGCCAGCGCGATGACGGTGATGGCTGCGGTCAGAAAACGGCGCATGGTCTCCTCCTTGAATCAGCCCAACGACGTGAGCGAGGGCATGGTCTTGATCAGGAAATCGGCGATGACGCTGACCTTGTTGGTGGCGATCAGCACGGCAAACAGGATTAGCATGACCCCCATCGCCTTCTCGACATAGGCAAGCTTCGCGCGATGGCGGCTCATCAGTGCAAGGAACGGGCGGGCGAAAAAGGCCGCAAGGATGAAGGGCGCGGTCATGCCGACGCCGTAGAAGAACAGCAGCAGCGTGCCCCGCGTCAGATCCCCGATCCCCGAGGCCACCATCAGGATCGCCGCCAGCGCGGGCCCGACACAGGGCGTCCAACCAAAACCGAAGGCCAGCCCGGTGACATAGGCGCCAAACAGCGTCGAGGGGTCGGACTTCGCCTCGATCCGGGCCTCGCGATACAGGAACGGGATCCGAAGTACCCCAAGGAAATGCAGACCAAACAGGAACAGAACCGCCGCCGCGACGTAGCTGAGCGGCCCCATCCAACTGCGGAACGCCTGCCCAAGTGCCGTCGCCCCCAACCCCATCAGCATGAAGATCGTGGTGACGCCCAGGGCGAAGGCCATGGCCGAAAAGACCAGCCGCCGCTGTGCGCCGGGCGCGATCTTTCCGCCACCACGCAGTTCGGACATCGAGATGCCCGCCATATAGGACAGGTAAAACGGAACCATCGGCAGGATGCAGGGGGTCAGAAATGACAGAAGGCCCGCAATCAGCGCGCCCCCGTAACTCGGGTCCAGAATCATTTATCCTCCCTGGCAGGGTCTCCCCCGGATCGATTGCTTGATCCGCCCCCGCAAACATATTACGATATTCATATGTAATTTGAGGTGCGTCAATCATGCGCATTGCACTGGCGGCGATTTTCTTGCCTGCGCTGTCGTGGCTGGCTTCGGCCGCTCCGGTGGCCAGTATCGGTGCGAGTGCAGCCGATGCCGTCGACGCACCTTTCCGGCTGATCATGGTCGAACAGGCCGGTTGCGGCTACTGCGCCCAGTGGGACGCCGAAATCGGCCCGATCTATCCGAAGTCTCCCGAGGGAAAACTTGCCCCGCTAGAACACGTGGACCTGCGCAGCGATTGGGCCGAAGGGCTCCAGATCGGCGCGGCGCCAGTGTTCACGCCGACCTTCGTCTTGATGCAGGATGACGCGGAAGTCGGCAGGATCGAAGGCTATCCGGGAGAGGATTTTTTCTGGGGGTTGCTGGGAATGGCGCTGCGCAACGCGGGTGCCGACTTGCCGCCCCCCCAATAAAAGCCGCGCAAATAGCGGCTGCTTCGCTCTCGATTCTGCTGCGCATACATGCTATGCGCGGACCTATTGTGCATGTCAGTGCCATGCCAAGGCGATGAAAGGGAAGTTGGTGCAACCGATGGCGCCAGATGGTCAAAAATCCCCGCTGAAGGGAGAGCCGGCTGCGGCGCTGGACGATGACGGCTGCGCACGCCTCGACGCGGATGAGCTGATGGGCCGGGCACAGGATGCCTCGAACCTTCTCAAGGCGCTTGCCCATGAGGGGCGGCTGATGATCATGTGCCACCTCAGTTCCGGCGAAAAGTCGGTGACCGAGCTTGAGAACCTGCTGGAATCGCGCCAGGCCGCGGTTAGCCAGCAGCTCGCGCGGCTGCGTCTTGAAGGTCTGGTCAGTTGCCGCCGCGAGGGAAAGGCGATCTACTACTCCCTCAGCGACCCGCGCGCCGCGCGTATCATCGCCCTAGTATACGATATGTTCTGCAGCGAAGTCTGATCGTAGCCCTGGGGAGGCGCTGCGTTCGGGAGGGGGAGGACTTATGGACATTCTGCCGATCGGCGTGCTGTCCGCTCTGGTGGGGCTCATTGGTGGGCTCGTGCTGGGGATGGCAGCGCGTCTTGGAGATTTCTGCACTCTCGGCGCGCTGGAGGCCGCCGCCTATGGCGAGGATCAACGCCGCATACGCTTGTGGGGCATCGTTCTGGCCGTGGCGATCACCGGCGCCTTCGTTGCCGAGGCTGCCGGTTGGGCCGATCTGACCTCGACCTTCTATCTGACAATCAGCTGGAACCCGATCGGGTCGGTCGCGGGCGGGCTGGTGTTCGGCTACGGCATGGCGCTGGCGGGCAACTGCGGCTTCGGGGCGCTGGCGCGGTTCGGCGGTGGCGATCTGCGCTCGCTCGTGGTGGTGGTGGTGATGGGGATCTTCGCCTTCGCCACGCTGTCCGGGCCGCTCGCTCCGCTGCGCGCGGCACTGCTGCCGCAGGTGAATGCAACCGCTCCGCAGGGCATCGCGCATTGGCTGGCGGAACGCTCCGGCCTTGCCCCGATCACCTTCGCCCTGCCGGTCGCGGCACTGTTCCTGATCTGGGCGCTCAGCTACGCCCCCCTGCGCGGCGACCGCCGCAAGATCCTGTGGGGCATCGCAGCTGGCCTCGCCGTCGTCTGGTGCCTTGTCGGCACGACCTACCTGTCGCGCGAAAGCCTGGGCGAGGTTGGCGTCGAGGCACCCTCGTTCACCGCACCGCTCGGCCGCACAATCCTCTATTTCATGACCTCGACCGGCGGCGGCATCACCTTCTCGGTCGGCCTCGTTGCAGGGGTGCTCGCTGGCGCCTTCGCTGGCTCGGCCATTCGCGGCCTTTTCCGTTGGGAAGCCTGCGAAGACCCGCGCGAGTTGGGGCGTCAGGTCTCGGGCGCAGCGCTGATGGGGATTGGCGGAACGGTGGCGCTTGGCTGTTCGGTCGGTCAGGGGATCAGCGCGATGTCCACCCTCGCCTTCTCGGCCCCGGTCACGCTGGCGGCCATCATCGCGGGCGGGCTGCTGGGGCTGCGCCAGTTGATCCACGGCTTCCAGCCGGACTGATCCCATTCCCCGAAATGCAAAAGGCCCGCCAGATCACGGCGGGCCTTTTCGTTTCATGTCACCCGATCAGGTGCGGAAGATCCGGTAGATCGCCGGGATCACCAGCACCGTCAGCAGGGTCGAGCTGAGCAGACCGAACAGCAGCGAGATCGCCAGACCCTGGAAGATCGGGTCGGCCAGGATCACCACGGCCCCGATCATCGCCGCGATGGCGGTCAGCAGGATCGGTTTGAAGCGGATCGCGCCGGCCTCGATCAGGATGTCGATCTCGGTTTTCCCGGTCCGGTCGGCATGGCGGATGAAGTCCACCAGAAGGATCGAGTTGCGCACGATAATCCCCGCCAGTGCGATAAACCCGATCATCGAGGTCGCCGAGAAAGGCGCACCAAAGAGCAGATGCCCCGCCATGATGCCAAGAAAGGTCAGCGGGATCGGCGTCAGGATTACCAGCGGCAGCTTGAACGAGCCGAACTGCGCCACGACGAGGATATAGATCCCCAAAAGCGCCACGCCGAAGGCCGCGCCCATGTCGCGGAAGGTCACCCAGGTCACCTCCCACTCGCCATCCCACAGCAGCGTCACCTTGCTTTCGTCATTGGGCTGGCCATGCAGGGCAATCTCGGGCTTTTCGCCCTCGGCCCAGTCGATCTGTTCGAGCGCATCGCTGACCGCGATCATGCCGTAGAGCGGCGCCTCGTAGTCGCCCGCAAGCTCGGCGGTGACCATCTCGGCCTCGCGCCCGTTGTGGCGGAAGATCGGGAAGGATGCCTTTTCCTCGCGGACCGAGACCACATCGCCCAGTTCCACCACCCCACGCGCGCCGGGCAGTAGGTTCGCCGGGATCGGCGTGGACAGCGTCGCCTCGTCCATCACCTTGGCGCCTTTCGAGCGTTCCATCACGATGGGCAAGGGAGCGCGTTCGGCGCCGCGATGCGAATAGCCAACCGTGGTCGAGCCGTTGAGCAGCCCGAGCGTGTCGAAGACATCGCCCTCGGAGACCTCGAAGAACTCCAGATCGTCCGAATTGACCGTGGCCCGCAGACGGCGTGCTTGGGTGCCGAAGCTGTCATCGACATCGACAATATAGGGCACGCTCTCAAATGCCTGACGGATCTTGGTCGCGGCCGCGCGGCGCGTCTCGGCGTCGGGGCCATAGACCTCGGCCAGCAGGGTCGCGATGACCGGTGGGCCGGGCGGCGGCTCGACCGTCTTCAGGCTGGTGCCTGCGGGCACGTCAAGCGCCATGATCCGTTCGCGGATCTCAAGCGCGATCTCATGCGAGGCGCGGTCGCGCTCGGTCTTGTTGGTCAGGTTGATCTGCACATCGCCCTGCCAGGGATACTGGCGCAGGTAATAGTGCCGCACGAGACCGTTGAAGTTGAACGGCGCGGCCGCCCCGGCATGGGTCTGGACCGAGATCACCTCGGGCAGTTCCGTCACGACCGCCGCCACCTTTTGCGCCACTGCGTCGGTCGCCTCGACCGAGGCGCCCTCGGGCAGGTCGATGACCACGCTCAGTTCCGACTTGTTGTCGAAGGGCAGAAGCTTGACCGTGACATGTTTGGTGTAAAGCAGCCCAAGCGAACCGAAGCTGAGCACCACCGTCACCAGAAGAAAAATCCAGGACGACTTCTTCGATGCCAGAACCGGTTTCGCCACGCGGGTATAAAGCGCGCCAAGCTTGCCGCCGTGATGGGCGTCATCGGCGTGATGGAGCGGCGCCTTGCCAGCGATCTTGACCATCAGCCAAGGCGTGATGATCACCGCCACGAAGAAGGAGAAGATCATTGCCGCCGAAGCGTTCGAGGGGATGGGCGACATATAGGGCCCCATCAGCCCCGACACGAAGAGCATCGGCAGAAGCGCCGCGACAACCGTCAGCGTGGCGACGATGGTGGGGTTGCCGACCTCGGCCACGGCCACAATGGCCTTGTGGGTCCGGTTGCCGGGCGTCTTGAGGCCCCAGTGCCGGGCGATGTTCTCGATCACCACAATGGCGTCGTCGACCAAGATACCGATCGAGAAGATCAGCGCGAAAAGCGACACCCGGTTGAGCGTATAGCCCATGATATTGGCGGCAAAGAGCGTCAGCAGGATCGTCACCGGAATGACGATGGCCACCACGATCGACTCGCGCCAGCCAATCGCAAACAGCACCAGCGCAATGATCGACACCGTGGCAAGGCCAAGGTGGAACAGCAGCTCGTTGGCCTTCTCGTTCGCGGTCTCGCCATAGTCGCGGGTGATCTGCACCTCGATCGAGTCGGGGATCAGCTCGCCCTTCATCTCCTCGACGCGGTGCAGGATTTCTTCGGCCACAACGACCGCATTTGCCCCGGCGCGCTTGGCGATCGCCAGCGTCACGGCGGGGGTCCGGTTGAGCGTCTCGCCGTCGCGCGTGACATTCGCCACGATCTGGTCCGAGGTGTCGCCCACGTAAGAGACCTTGGCGACATCGGCGACATAGACGGGCCGACCATCACGCGCGGTCAGAAGAAGCCCGGCAATTTCAGCGGGTGCGGTCAGCGTTTCCCCGACCACAAGGTCGATCTGTTCGCCATTATCGCGAAGCTTTCCGGTCGAGAAAGAGCGGTTGGCCTGCTGCACCTTGTAGCCCAGAGTTTGCAGCGTGATGCCGTAAAGCGCCAGTTTCTCTGGATCGGGCTCGATACGGATCGCCTCGGTCGCTTCGCCGACGACATAGGTCAGACCCACATCTTCGATCTTGGTGACTTCGGCCTGCAGCTCACGGGTGATCCGGGTCAATTCATTCGCGCCGATCCCGGTGCCGGGCTTGCCTGACAGGGTAAGCGACACGATGGCCACGTCGTCGATCCCTCGCGCGACGATCATCGGCTCGGAGATGCCAACCGGGATGCGGTCCATGTTCGCGCGCACCTTCTCATGCACCCGCAGGATCGCCGCATCGGCCGAGGTGCCCACGACGAAACGCGCCATCACCAGCGCATAATCGTCCGAGGTCTGGGAATAGACGTGCTCAACCTCGTTGATGCCCTTGACGATGGTTTCCATCGGCTCGGTCACCAGTTTCATCGCGTCAGGCGCCTTCAGACCCGGCGCCTGGATGTGAATATCCACCATCGGCACAGAGATCTGCGGCTCTTCCTCGCGCGGCAGACTGACCAGCGCCACGAAACCCACGGCCAGCGCGGCGAGGATCATCAGCGGCGTCAGCGCCGACTCGATGAAGGCGCGCGTCAGGCGCCCGGCGATGCCAAGCTTGATACCCTCGAATTCGTCGCCCTCGGGGCGGGTGCTCGGATCAGTGCTCATCGGCGACCACCGTCTCACCGCCATTGAGGCCGGTCACGATCTCGACCATCTCGACGCCATCGACCATCGAGCGCGCACCCGGGACCACGGTGCGCACAACCTTTTCTCCGTCCTTCTCGACGGTCACGAAATCCAGACCCGAATGGGTGCGGATCAGGTCGGCCGGAATACGGATCGCCTCACGCTTGGCGAGTGGCAGACGCACCAGAACGCGCGCATCGACAAATGCCGCATCCAGGTCGGGAACCTCGACATCGGCCGTCACACGACCATTCTCGATCAGCGGATAGACCTTGGCCAGTCGGCCCTCTTTCGGGCCAGACGCTGTCTCGATGGCGATCGTATCGCCCTCGGTAATGGCGCCGGCATGACGCTCGGGGACCGAGACACGCAGGAAGAAGCCGCCGCCACCAACCGTGGCCACGTTCTCACCCGCCATCACCACGGCACCCTTGGCCACGGGAACGTTGAGAACCATGCCCGAGATCGGCGCCAGAATCTCGCCCTCCGAAGCCTGCTGCACGATCACCTTGCGGCTGGCCTTCTGCGCCTCGATCTGACCGGTGTAGACATCGACCTGAGTGCGTAACTGATCAAGCCGCTGTGTCGTCGTCACGCCGCGCGCCTGCAATTCTTCGCCACGCTTGAGTTCGGACTGGGCGTTGGCCAATTGCGACTCGAGCGCGGTGATCTGTGCATCGATCGCCGAAAGCTGGAAGTTGATCTTCTCATCGACGACCCGACCAAGCGGCTGGCCCGCCTGTACCTGGTCGCCTTCGCCCACCGTCAGTTCGACCAAGGTGCCGCCCAGACGTGCACGCGCGGGGATCGAATCCTTCGCCTCGACCCGGCCATAGACGGCCTTCCAGTCAATGGCCTCGGTGGTGGTCACGACAAAGGGCCCGCCGGATTCGGCCACGGCCACCTGCGGCAGAACCAGCGCGACAAGCGCCAGCGGCAAGATGATGGATTTCATATCGGGCCCCTTCCCTTCGGGTATGCGCAAATCAGCGGAAATTTACATTCCGCTTTTTGAATATGTGTCCCTTTACACCATTATTCAACATCCGCGCAAGGGTTCCTGCTTTGACCTGAGTCACTTAGCTAATCCGCAGGGCTTTTACGGCGCATGTTTCCGCGCTAAACCCTGTCGCGCAACCAACGAGGTATGACATGCACGACATCCGCGCGATCCGCGAGAACCCCGAGATCTTTGACGCAGCCCTTGCGCGCCGGGGACTTGCGCCGATGTCGTCGGATATCCTCTCGCTTGACGAGGAACGCCGCGCGGCGATCCACGCGGCCGAGACCGCACAGGCGGCGCAGAATGCGGCCTCCAAACAGGTCGGCGCAGCCAAGGCCAAGGGCGACGAGGCCGAATTCGAACGCCTGCGCGCATTGGTGGCCGAGAAGAAGGCCGAGGTTGCGGCGATGCAGGCGCGTGCGGGTGCGCTGGACACCGAGCTGCGCGACAAGCTGCTCTTGATCCCGAACAATCCGCTCGACGAGGTGCCGCAGGGCGCGGACGAGGCCGACAATGTCGAGGTGCGCCGTTGGGGCACCCCGCGCGAGCTTGGTTTCACCGCCAAGGAGCATTACCAGCTTCCCGCCGTCGGCGCCGCGATGGATTTCGAAACCGCCGCCAAGCTGTCGGGCGCGCGTTTCGTCGTGCTCAAGGGCGGGGTTGCGCGCGTTCACCGGGCGCTGGCACAGTTCATGCTGGACCTGCACACTGACGAGCACGGCCTGATCGAGAACATCACACCCGTCCTCGTGCGCTCGGAGACGATGCTTGGCACCGGGCAGCTCCCGAAATTCGCCGAGGACAGCTATGAAACCACCAACGGCTGGTGGCTGATCCCGACCGCCGAGGTCACGCTGACCAACTATGTCGCGGGCGAGACGGTCGATGAGGCCGCCCTGCCGATGCGCATGTGCGGCCACACGAACTGCTTCCGCTCCGAGGCGGGCTCGGCCGGCAAGGATACCGCCGGCATGTTGCGCCAGCACCAGTTCGAGAAGGTCGAGATGGTCACCATCTGCCGCCCCGAGGACGCGATCGCCGAGCATGAGCGCATGACCAAATGCGCCGAGACGGTGCTGGAACGCCTTAACCTGCCCTATCGCCGCATCGTGCTGTGCACCGGCGACATGGGTTTTGGCGCGCAGAAGACCTATGATCTCGAGGTCTGGCTGCCCGGTCAGAATACCTACCGCGAGATCAGCTCGGTCTCGACCTGCGGCACCTTCCAGGCGCGGCGCATGAATGGCCGCTACAAGCCTGCCGCCGGTGGCAAGCCCGAGTTCGTGGCGACGCTCAACGGCTCGGGCCTTGCCGTCGGGCGCTGCCTGATCGCGGTGCTGGAGAACGGCCAGGAAGAGGATGGCTCGGTCACCCTACCCGCTGCCCTGCATCCCTATCTGGGCGGCAAGACCCGGCTGGTGGACGGCAAGCTCGTTTGAATTCAAAGGAGAAGGCCCCTTTCGGGGCCTTTTACTTGATCTTAAGGCCGCGTGATTTCAGCGCAGCGCCGATTCCTCGGCTGACAGTCCCGGTTTTCTACCCTAAGATTCGCACAGGGAGGAACAATTCAGCTGGGGGGCTGGAATGCTGACCGACCATAACGCCATCGACTTCGCGGCGACTGAGATCCTCAGAATCCGCGACGCGGATGTTCCCGCACATATCGAGACCCTGCGCGCGCGAAAGAAGCTTTCGACGCTTGTGCATGGATTGAACTCGGCGGCTCTCAGCCGCGATGCAGCGGCGCGCGAGAAAGCTCGGGCCGCGCTCAGTCACCTAGGGTTCATCTGAGCACGGCCGGAACGGTCACTCAGGCCTGGATGCCGGCTTGCCCTTGCGCGCTTCGTGCTTGCGCGCATCCACGTGCTTTTTTAGGCGCGAGGGGATCGACTTCTTGCGATCCTTGTAGGGGTTCTTCGAACCCTGATCGCGGAAGTAGATGCGGATCGGCGTGCCCGGCATGTCGAAATCGTTGCGCAGCCCGTTGACGAGGTAGCGCCCGTAGCTTTCCGGGATCTTGTCGGTATGGGTCGCCATGATGACGAAGCCCGGCGGACGGGTCTTGGCCTGGGTCATGTAGCGCAGCTTGATGCGGCGCCCGCCCGGTGCCGGCGGCGGGTGCGCCTCGGTCATCGCCGAGAGCCATTGGTTCAGTTTCGCGGTCGAGATGCGGCGGTTCCAGACCTGATGGGCCTTCATGATCGCGTTGTGCAACCGGTCCAGACCCTTCCCGGTTTTGGCCGAGACGGTCACCAGCGGCGCGCCTTTCAGCTGTGGCAGCAGGCGCTCGAACGCCTCGCGCAGCTCTTTCAGCTTCTCGGGCTTGTCTTCCTCAAGATCCCACTTGTTCGCGGCGACGACGACGGCACGGCCCTCGGTCTCGGCGAAATCGGCGATGCGCAGATCCTGCGTCTCGAAGGGGATATTCACGTCGAGCAGCACCACGACCACCTCGGCGAAGCGCACGGCGCGCAGACCGTCGGCCACCGAAAGCTTTTCGAGCTTGTCGTTGATCTTGCCGCGCTTGCGCATCCCGGCGGTGTCCCAGATCCGCATGGGCGTGCCCATGAACTCGGTCGTGACCGAGATCGCATCGCGGGTAATCCCGGCCTCGGGGCCGGTTAGCAGACGATCCTCGCCGAGGATCTTGTTGATTAGCGTCGATTTCCCGGCGTTCGGGCGGCCAATGACGGCCAGTTGCAGCGGCTTGAGCTTGGTGGGCGCCTGATAGACGCCCTCCTCTTCCGAGCCTTCCTCGATCTCGACATCGACCTCGGGGGTGTTGGCAGCGTTCTTCTCGGCGAACTCATCGGCCAGAGGTTTCAGGACGGTATAAAGATCGTCGAGGCCCTCGCCATGCTCGGCCGAGATCCGCAGCGGCTCGCCCAGACCAAGCGACCAGGCCTCCAGCGCGCCGGCATCGCCCGCGCTGCCTTCGGCCTTGTTCGCGGCAAGGATCACATGCGCGTTCTTGCGGCGCAGGATGTCGGCAAAGATCTCGTCGGCCGGGGTCACGCCCATGCGCGCGTCGATCAGGAACAGGCAGACATCGGCCTCTTCCACTGCGCGCTCGGTCAGGCGACGCATGCGGCCCTGAAGGCTGTCATCCTCGGCCAGTTCCAGACCGGCCGAGTCGATCACGACGAACCGCAGATCGCCAAGGCGCGCATCGCCTTCGCGCAAATCGCGCGTCACGCCGGGCTGGTCATCGACCAGCGCCAGGCGTTTTCCGACAAGGCGGTTGAACAGCGTCGATTTGCCGACGTTCGGGCGGCCAACGACGGCCAGGGTAAAGCTCATTTCTGCCTCCTGAGGCGGATCAAGCGGCCCCTCTACACCCTTTTTCCGTCAACGGAAAGCGTGAAGCTGACCATTCATGCCGACAACATACAGCGTGCCGCCCGCGACAACGGGGTTGGTCGCCGCGCCGCCGGGGATCTCGGTCTGGCCAAGCAGCGCGCCGGTCGCCGGATCGAAGCTGCGCAGCAGCCCGTCGGTCGAGGCGACGAACAGCTTATTGCCCGCCAGCAGCGGACCGTAATGCACGAAGATCTTGGCCTGCTTCTTGATTTTTTCCTTGACGAAATAGGGCAGATCCTGCGCCCAGATCGTCGCGCCGGTGGCCGCGTCCAGACGCACCAGCCGCGCCTCGTCCGACACCAGGAAGATCGAGCCGCCCGCAACCTGCACCGGCGACACCGCGCCTTCGGTCGCGGTCCAGATCCGCTCGCCCGAGTTCACGTCGAACGCGCCGACCTTGCCCGCCGAGGAACCCGCGTAAAGCTTGTCGCCCACGATGACCGGATCGCCGGTCAGGTCGGTCACCGTCGCGAAGGCCCGGCCAAGCCGCGCACCCGCAACCTTGCCCTGCCACAGCGTCAGACCGCCCTGCTTGAGCGCGCCGACCATCTCGCCCGACGAGAACGGGAAGACGACCATCCGCTCGTTCACTGCGGGCGCGGAAACGCCCACCATGGCCGAGCCCGAGGGCGTGCCGGGCAATTGCCATTGCACCTTGCCGTCCGTGGCCCGGATCGCCCAGGCCGAGGCATCGCGCGCCACGACATAGACCAGACCGCCCGACACGGTCGGTGCGCCGCCAATGGCGGCATCGAATTTCTGGCGCCACTTCACCGCGCCCGAGGCTGCATCCAGCGCAACCAGCTCGCCAAACCCGGTGGTGACGTAAACCTGCCCGTCCGCATAGGCCAAACCGCCGCCCGAGGCATCGTCGGCATTGTCCGAGGGCGGCGTCAGATCGGCCTTCCACAGCGCCGCACCGTTCAGGCCCGTCGCCGCGACCTGCGCGCGCGCATCGAGCGTGTAGATCCGCCCCGCGCCCACGACCGGATCGGCCGTGATGCGATGCTTGCGCCCTGCGCCCTCGCCGATCGCGGCCGACCAGACCCGCGCCGTACCGCCGCCGATGGCCGGGTTCACCAGCGCATGGGACGGGTTGCCGGCCCGATGGGTCCATTCCGCATTCGATTGCTGCGCGGGCAGTGCGATTGCCGTGGATATCGCCAGCGGAGCATCGGCTGCGCTCTGGCTCAGCACATCGCGCGGGTCAATCCGGTCGCCCTCAAGGATCAGCTCCTTTTCGCAACCGGTTACCAACGCTGCCATGCCAAGCACGGCCATTCCCCGGATCAGCTTCACCGCTTTCATCCCCCTGCCCTCGCATCATTTGGACCCGGCCATACGGCCCGGTCCGAGGTTCCGGTCACTGCTCCGCCGGATCGCCCCCAAGCGCCACAATCAACTCTGTCGCGCGCTGTTGCAAGCCCGGCGTGACCCCTGCCTCGGCAAGGATCTGCTTGGCCAGCGAAATCGCCTGTTCGGGATCGCCCGCCGCAACGGCGGCCTCGGCCTGCGCCTCGAGCGCCAGCAGACGATAAGGCGCGCCCGGTTGCGCAAGCGCGCTCAACTCGGCCGCGCGTTCCTCGGCGCTGATCGTATCGCCCGCAACGCCAAGCGCCTTGAACCGCGCCAGTTCGCGCAGGCTCGCCGGAGCAGCGGCATTCGCCGCAACGGCGCGATAGGACGCCAGCGCACCCTCGGCATTGCCCGCCTCGGCCTGCTGACCCGCCAGCATCAGCTGCGCAAGTGCCGCACGGCCGCCATCGGCCTCGACCGCCGCAAGCGCGGCCGCCGGATCGTCAGATTCGACCGCGGCCAGAAGCGCATCACCGAAGCCCTCGGCCTGATCACGGGCCGTCGCCTTGGTCCATTCGGTATAGGCCGCCCCGCCGACAATCCCCAGGATCGCCACGACGCCGATCCAGCCATATTTGCGCATGGCGGCAAAGAGCTTGTCGCGGCGGACCTCTTCGGTGACTTCCTCGATAAAGCTGTCGGTCTCGTCCACAGGCGGCTCCCTTAACGGTTTGCGGTTTTCTTATACATTTCCAAGACCATTGCCAAGGCCAGCCCGGGCGGTGCCGCGGCCCGCTCAGGTCGTCCAGGTATGCGGGGTGCGGTGGCGCTCGTCGGTAGGTTCCGCCTCGCCATCCTCCTCGAGCTGACGCACCGAGTTGCGCAGCAGATACTCCTCGCCACCCTGGCGCGCCCACATCGCCGCATAGCGCCCGCCATGGGCCAGAAGTTCCTCGTGACGGCCTTCCTCGATGATTTCGCCCTGTTCAAGCACCACAATCCGGTCCGCATCGACAATCGTGCTGAGACGGTGCGCGATCGAGATCACCGTGCGCCCCTCGCCCATCGCCTTGAGGCTGACCTGGATGTCACGCTCGGTCTGCGTATCGAGCGCCGAGGTCGCCTCGTCCAGCAGCAGGATCGGCGGGTTCTTGAGCAGCGTGCGCGCAATGCCCACGCGCTGTTTTTCGCCGCCCGAAAGCTTCAGTCCGCGCTCGCCCACCGTCGTTTCATATCCCTCAGGAAGGCTCATGACGAAGTCATGGATCTTCGCGGCCTTGGCGGCGGCGATGATCTCGTCTTGCGTCGCATCCGCGCGGCCATAGGCGATGTTGTAGCCGATGGTGTCGTTGAACAGCACCGTGTCCTGCGGCACCACACCGATGGCGTCGTGCAGGCTGGTCTGGGTGATGTCGCGCAGATCCTGCCCGTCGATGCGGATCGCGCCGCCCGTCACGTCATAGAAACGGAACATGAGCCGCCCGATGGTCGACTTGCCCGAGCCCGAGGGGCCCACCAGCGCCACGGTCTGCCCCGCCTGCACCTTGAGCGAGATCCCCTTGAGGATCGGCCGCGTCGGGTCGTAGGCGAATTTCACATTTTCGAACTCGATCGCACCGCCCTGCACGCGCAGGTCCGGGGCGCCGGGCTTGTCGTTGATTTCGGCGGGTTGGTGCAGCAGGTCGAACATCTCGCCCATGTCCACCAGCGCCTGCCGGATTTCGCGATAGACGGTGCCGAGGAAGCCAAGCGGCATGGTGATCTGGATCATGTAAGCCTGCACCATGACGAAATCGCCCACGGTCAACTTGCCCGACTGCACCTCGATAGCCGCCATGACCATCACCGCGATCAGGCCCACCGAGATGATCAGGCTCTGGCCGAAGTTCAGGATCGCAAGGCTCTGACCGGTCTTGACCGCCATCTGCTCATAGCCCGCCATCGAGGCGTCGTAGCGTTTGGCCTCGCGCGCCTCGGCACCGAAATACTTGACGGTTTCGAAGTTCAGCAGGCTGTCGATGGCCTTCTGGTTGGCCTGCGTGTCGGCCTCGTTCATCTTGCGCCGGATCGCGACGCGCCATTCGGTGACCTTGAAGGTAAAGGTCACATAGGCTGCGATCGTGACGATCACCACCGCCGCGTAACGCCAGTCGAACAGCACCGCGAAAAGCACCGCCACCATCGTCAGTTCCAGGATCAGCGGCCCGACCGAGAACAGCATGAAGCGCAGCAGGAACTCGACGCCCTTCACGCCGCGCTCGATGATCCGGCTTAGCCCGCCCGTCTTGCGGTTGATGTGATAGCGCATCGACAGGCGGTGGATATGCTCGAAGGTTTCCAGCGCCAACTGACGCAGCGCGCGCTGTGCGACCCGCACGAACACCGCATCGCGCAACTCGCCAAAGCCGACCGAGGCCATCCGCGCGACGCCATAGGCCACCGTCAGCGCGACCGCGCCAAGCGGCAAGAGCCAGCCCTCGGCCCGCGCGGTTCCTGCAAGACCGTCCACCGCAGCCTTGTAAAGGAACGGCGTTGCGACTGCGATCACCTTTGCCATGACCAGCAGGCTCATCGCGATCAGGACGCGCTTCTTCACCCAGGGGTGCGCATCCGGCCACAGGTATGGCGCGACCGCGCGGATCGTACGCCAGCCTCGGGCGCGCTCATTCGCGCTGACTTTGCCCGCGACGGTGATCTGGGAAGGCGCCATGAGGGAAAACCTTTCGACTGGTCATGAAATGCGACGCCCGGTTCGGGGATAGTCCCCACCGGGCGGGCAAAACCTAAGCCGGAAACCGTCAGAGTCCAGCCCTATTCGGGAATGGCGAAGACCTGCCCGGGATAGATCAGGTCCGGATCACGGATCTGATCGCGGTTCGCTTCGAAGAGGCGCACATAAAGATAGGGGTCGCCATAATTCTCGCGCGCGATGGCCCAAAGGGTGTTGCCCGGCTCGATCGTGATCATACGGGTGCCACGCTTTGGTTCGGCGCCCGCAGGGGCTTCGGCGGCGGCAAGGGCTTCGGGTGCGATGCGGTCATAGCTGGTCTCGGCGCGCGTCAGAACCTTGCCATCCACATCGAGCGCGTCGATGCGCAGGACATGCTGGCCCGGCGCGCCTGCCGGAAGCACCATGCGCCAGTTGCCCTCGGTTCCTGCCTGGATCAGCCCCGCCTCGGCATTGTCGATATAGGCGCGCAGAAGCGCCCCCGCAGGCGCACCGCGTCCGCTCACCGCTATCTGATCACCCGTATCGAAAGACACGGTATCGATCGACAGATCGGCGCTGGCCTCGGCCAGAACGCGCGCGCCCTGCTCATCGGTCACCAGCGGGGTTTGCGCCAGCGTCTCAGCTGCATTGACCTGTTCGGCGACCGCTGCTTCCGAGGCGCCCTCGGCCTCGGCCGCCTGTGCCACGGCTTCGGCGCTTGGTGCGACAGTCACGCTTTCCTCGCCCTCGCGGGCCACGCCATCGGCACCGGTGACGCGCACGCTCATCTGCCGCGGCTCGGCCGAGGGATCGGCCAGCACGACCGAAGCAAAGCTGCCACCCGGCTCTGCGGTGACGGTATCGACAACGGCACCATCAAGCAGAACTTCCACCTTGGCACCCGGCTCGACCCGCCCCGCCAGCGTCAGCGCGCCATCAGGCGCGGCGCGGAACTGATCGAGGCTGGCCACAGGACCGGGCTCTGTGGAGGCGGGCTCGGGCGAAGCCGGTTCGGGCGCAGGCTCCGACTCTGGCGCGGCGGTCGCGTTCGCCAGCGCTTCGGGTTCGGCCGCCGCAGTCGTCGGCGCCTCAGCCGCGGGTTGGGCTGCAACAGGTTCAGGCTGCGCGGCCTCAGGCAGTTGTGCCACGGGCGCAGGCTGCTGCGGCGGATCGCGCAACACCCAGTAGCCCGCCAGAACGGCCAGCAGTGCAAGAGCGGATACGCCGCCCAGCATCGCCCCACCCAGACCCGAGCCCGCCTTCGCCGCGGCCGGCTCTTGCCCCGATTCGACGTTTTTCATCCCATTTCCCCTCGTTCCGATGCGATCTTGCGCCGCATGACTTGAGCAACCTTAGCCAAGCCGCTATCACCAAACAACAATTCGCTGCACCCGGCGTGCAGTTCAGCCCGAAAGGTGCTTTGATGTCCCACCAGCCTTCGATTTGTGTCTTTTGCGGCTCGCGCACCGGCAACCGGCCCGCCTATGCCGAGGCAGCCCGGGCCACCGGCACGATGCTCGCCACGCGCGGCTGGCGCCTTGTTTACGGCGCAGGCGATGTGGGCCTGATGGGCGAGGTCGCCCGCGCGGCCCAACAGGCAGGCGGCGCCACCTTTGGCGTGATCCCGATCCACCTGTTCCAGCGCGAGGTCGGCAAGCGCGACCTGTCCACCTTCATCGTCACCGAAAACATGCATGAGCGTAAGAAGGTGATGTTCATGAACTCGGATGCCATCGTCGTCCTGCCCGGCGGCGCAGGCTCTCTGGACGAGTTGTTCGAAGTGCTCACCTGGCGCCAGATCGGCCTGCATGAAAAGCCGATCCTCATTCTCAACACCGATGGCTACTGGAACCCGATCAAGACCGCCATCGAGCATATGATCGGCGAGGGCTTTGCCGACCGCTCGCTGGCCGAGATGCTGATCTGGGTCGAGGATGTCTCGGCGCTCGAATCCGCGCTGGCCACCGCGCTGAGCTGACACCTACCCGCGCCGCAGCAACGTCAGCGAATAAATCGCCAGCGCAAGCCAGATCATTGGCAGCGCCACCGCATGCCACTGCGTGATCGGTTCGTGGAAGGCGATCACGGCGACCGACAATTGCAAGGTCGGGTTAAGGTATTGCACCAACCCGAGCGTCGCCATCCGCACCCGCCGCGCGGCATAGGAAAACAGGATCAGCGGGCCGCCGGTCAGCACGCCCGAGAAGGCCAACAAGAGGCTCGTGCCCCAGTCCGAGCCAAACGCCCCCGACCTCGGCGCGGCCCCTACCCATCCGTAGTGCAGCCCCAGAAGCAACGCGAGCGCGAGCGGAGCGAGCAAGAACACCTCGGCGGTGACCGAGACCACCGGCCCCACATCCAGACGCTTCTTGATAAGCCCATAGGCGCCAAAGGTTCCCGCCAGCATCAGCGCCATCCACGGCGGCGCACCGATGCCCCAGGTCAGATACAGAACCGCGCCGGCCGCGATCATCACGGCCAGAGCCTGCGCGCGCGTCATCGCCTCGCGCATCACGACGACACCAAGGCCCACCGCAACAAGGGGGAAGATGTAGTAGCCGAGGCTCGCCTCAAGCGCGCGCCCGTTCTGCACCGACCAGATGAACCCGAACCAGTTCGTCGAGATCATGATCGCGGAAAGTAGCAAAATCAGTAGGTTGCGCCCACGCAGCGCAAGGCCCACGGCGCGAAGCCGGCCCTGCATCGCCAGGACGGCACCAAAGAATACCAGCGACCAGAGCGTCCGGTGCGCCAGCACCTCAAGCGGCGGAACGGCGGCCAACTGCTTGTAGTAGAGCCCCGAGAGCCCCCACACCACGCAGGCGAATAGCAGCGCCCAGAACCCCTTGACCTGATCTCGCATGAACCGCCCCTGTCCGTTCGGCGCCACGCTGACCGAAAGCGCCGGTAAAGAAAAGGGGCGGCTGCGTTTTCCCTAAGTCAAAGCGCGTCGATGTCGGACGCGACGATCTTGCCGATCTCGGCCAGCGGGTGCTTGGTCAGGGTCTTGTCGATCTCGGCCACGACATGCGCTGCCAGCCCCTCGCTCAGCGCATCGCGCAGCGCGCCCAGAACCTGAGGCGGTGCCACGAGGATCAGCTTGTCGAACGCACCGCGCCGCTGCGCGCGTGCCAGATCGTCGGCCAGATCCGCCATGAAGGTTTCGGCATTCAGTCGGGTGTAATCCGGCACCTCCATCGCCGAGCGCTGTCCCTGCCCGACATCGGCGCGACGCCCGGGCGCATCGGACGCGACGATGACCTCGGGCGCCTCTTCGCGGCGCACGAATGCCAGACGCGGCTCCCGCCCCGTCCCCTCATTGCGCAAAACCAAGGCCTTCTCGGAATCCGCAACGACAACCCAAATTCCTTTGGAAAGCAGCATGACGACCTCCTTTTGTCTCTCTTTGCTCAACATGGGGATGCACGTCGTTGATTTCGAGCCGACCAGACGTTCTGCCGCAGGAAAAGAAAAGGCCCGCCGGATCGCTCCGACAGGCCCCGAAATCGCGCAGAAGCGCAGATTACATGCGCGAGGCGACGTTTTCCCAGTTCACCAGCTTCTCGAGGAAGTTGGTGAGGTAGGCCGGGCGCTTGTTGCGGAAATCGATGTAGTAGGAATGCTCCCACACGTCGCAGCCCAGAAGCGCGGTCTGGCCGAAGCAGAGCGGGTTCACGCCGTTCTCGGTCTTGGTCACCTTCAGCGCGCCGTCGGTATCCTTGACCAGCCAGCACCAGCCCGAACCGAACTGACCTGCGCCAGCGGCCGCGAAATCTTCCTTGAACTTGGCAACCGAGCCAAACGACTCGACCAGCGCCTTTTCCAGCTCACCCGGCATCGCCTTGCCGCCCGGACCCATCATTTCCCAGAACTGGGCGTGGTTCCAATGCTGCGAGGCGTTGTTGAAAATACCGTTCTGCGCAACCGCGCCCGCCTGGTAGGTGCCCTTGACGATCTCTTCAAGCGACTTGCCTTCCCACTCGGTCCCGGCGATCAGCTTGTTGCCGTTATCGACATAGGCCTTGTGGTGCAGATCGTGGTGATACTCGAGCGTCTCCTTCGACATGCCAAGGTCGCCAAGCGCATCATGGGCATAGGGAAGATCGGGAAGTTCGAAAGCCATTTTCTTGTCCTCTCGCGTGCAGTTAGCGTTACCCCTATAGAAGCGCGCGGGACCCCGAGGTCAAGGGCACTTGAGCACATCCGTCAGCCCCTCTTGGCACAAATAAGAAGGGGGGCTGTCTGCCCCCCTCTTGCCCGTATCCGGCCAATTCACCCCCCGAGGATATTTTCCCCACATTGAAAGAGCGATCCTACCCATCAACGTGGCGCAAATATCCCGGGGGTGAGCGGCCCCGGCCGCGAGGGGGCAGCGCCCCCTGCCTCCTCAGAAAATCTCGCCGCCCTTGCGAGAGGAGACCTCGAGAAGCCCGAGCATATAGGCAGCAACCGATCGGAAGCAGATTACGCTCAGCTCCTGCGGGCCCGAGCGCCAGAGTGCGGCAGCCACTTGTGCTGCACGGGTGCGGCGCATCTCGCCTTCGGGGAAAGTCGCGAAATCGACGGGGCAAAGCTTCATCAGCACCTCGTCGCCCTTCTCACCCGAGATGGTGAACATCGCCCGCGCATCTGAGACGTTGGTGACCAGCGAATGCTCTTTCGCCAAGGCTTCGCTCAGCGACTGGCTCAGCGCTGGCGCCTCTTCGTAAGAGCAGATGAGCAATAGCTCATCCGGGCTCATCCAGGCGACGCTGCGCCCTTCGGCGGTGATAACCTTGCGCTGCCCTGGGGTGGAGAGACCCAGCCCCTTCAAAGCTTTGGCCAGCGCCTTCGACTTCAGATCGGCCCGGATCGAGATCATCCCCGTCAGGCCCGCCTCGGCAACCGTGGCAAAGCCCGTGTGGCTTGCGCCTTTGAGTGCGCTGATTGCCTCAGACATTGGCCTTCTCCCCTTCCTTGTCGTAGAAGACCGGGTCGACGATCTTCGCCTTGAACACGGCCCCCTTGTCAGCGGGGAAGTCGAGCACCTCGCCCATCCGGTCCGGACCGTTCAGCACCAGCCCCATCGCGATCCCGCGCTTGAGCATGGGCGAGTAGTATGTCGAGGTCACGCGCCCCTGCGTGTTGCGCTGGCCGTTGGCATTGTGCCCTTCGGCCACGGCATAGACCCCATCGGGCAACACCGAGCCATCGAGCGTCTCAAGACCCACAAGCTTCCAGCGCTTCGGATCGGTCATATGGCTGCGTTCTTGCGCGCGCTTGCCGAGATAGTCTTGCTTCTTCTTCGAGATCGCCCAGCCAAGGCCCAGATCCTGCGGGATCACGGTGCCGTCGGTCTCGTCACCGATCATGATGAAGCCCTTCTCGGCGCGCATCACGTGCAGCGCCTCGGTGCCGTAGGGCATCACGCCGAACTCTTCGCCTGCGGCATTCAGCGCCTCCCAAAAGGCCAGACCCATGTTCGCGGGCACGGCGATCTCGTAGCTCAGCTCGCCCGAGAAGGAGATGCGGAACACCCGCGCCGGGAAGCCGCCAAGCGTGCCCTCGGCATAGGTCATGAAGGGCAGCGCCTCTTTCGAGACATCCATCCCGCCAAGCTTCTCAAGCAGCATCCGCGCTTTCGGGCCGACAACCGCGACCTGGGCATATTGCTCGGTCAGGTTGGCAGTGTAGACCTTCCAGTCCCACCACTCGCATTGCAGCCAATCTTCCATCCAGCCGTGGATGCGGTCGGCACCGCCCGAGGTCGTGTGGCACAGCCAGGTATCCTCGGAGAGACGCACGACGACGCCGTCATCGCTCAGGAATCCGTTCTCGTTGCACATCAGACCATAGCGGCATTTGCCGACGGCGAGGTTCGACATCATGTTGGTGTAGAGCATATCGAGGAAACGCCCCGCATCCGGCCCCTTCACCACGATCTTGCCAAGCGTCGAGGCGTCGAGCAGACCCACATTGGTGCGGGTGTTGACGATCTCGCGGTTGACGGCGGTGCGGTGGCTTTCCCCGGATTTCGGGTAGCAATAAGGGCGACGCCACAGCCCCACGGGCTCCCAATGCGCGCCCTTGGCCTCGTGCCAGCCATGCATTGGCGTGCGGCGCAGCGGCTGGAACAGCTCGCCCCGCGCCTCGCCGGTGACGGCACCGAAGCTGATCGGCGTGTAGGGCGGGCGGAAGGTGGTCGTCCCGGTCACCGGGATCGGCCGACCAAGCGCATCCGAAAGGATCGCCAGACCGTTGATATTACTCAGCTTACCCTGATCCGAGGCCATCCCGAGCGTTGTGTAGCGCTTGGTGTGCTCAACGCTCTCATAGCCTTCGCGGGCGGCCAGCTGGACGTCCGAAACCTTCACGTCGTTCTGGTAATCGAGGAAGGCCTTGAACTTGAGCTTCTCCTTCGCGCCGGCGGGCATGACCCAGACCGGCATAAGGGGCGCCTCGGCCTCGGACACGGCGGGGATGCCCGCCTCGTCCATGATCGCGCCGAGTTGCAGCAGGCCGTTCGCGGCACCGACCACGCGGGCCAGCGGCTCACCTGCCGCGCCGGTCGGCGGGCGGGTGGCGTCGGGGCGGAACATCGCCGCGGCGTCATCCCACACAAGCTTGCCGCCACAATGGCTCCAGAGGTGGACGACCGGCGACCAGCCGCCCGACATGGCGACGCAGTCGCAGGCGACCGTCTCGATCACCCCGCCCTCGCCCGCCTGCGCGCAGATCTCGACACCGGTGACCGACTTGCGGCCGAGCACCTTGGCCACGCCGCGCCCGGTCATCACCTTGATACCGCGTGCGCGCGCCAACTCCGGCAACTCACCGGTCGCTGCTTCGCGCGCATCGATGATGGCGGGGACTGTGAGGCCCGCAGCCTGCACCGCAAGCGCGGTGCGGTAGGCGTCGTCGTTATTGGTCACCACGACGACCCGGTCGCCGGGGCTGACGGCCCAGTTCACCAGATAGTCGCGTACCGCCGAAGCGAGCATCACGCCCGGCACATCGTTGCCCGAGAAGGCGATCGGACGCTCGATCGCGCCGCTTGCGGTGATGGTCAGCCCCGCGCGCACACGCCACAGGCGATGACGCGGACGGCCATCGGCTGCGTGCTCGCCCACCGACTGATAGCCGATTGCATAGCCATGGTCGTGCAGACCCGCCGCCATGGTGCGCAGCATCATGCGCACATTGGCCATGCCCGACAGGGTTTCAACCGCTGCGGCAACCCAGGCCTCGGGCTCCTGCCCATCGATCTGGCCGCCATCGACCGGGGCACGCCCGCCCCAGTGCGCGGTCTGCTCCATCACGATCACTCGCTTGCCCGCGAGCGCCTCGGTCAGGGCTGCGGCAAGGCCAGCCACGCCCCCGCCGACGACAAGCACGTCGCAATAGTCATAGGCCTGCTCATAGCGATCCGGGTCTGCCTCTTTCGGCGCAGCACCCAGACCCGCCGACTGACGGATGATCGGCTCGAAGACATGTTTCCAGGCGAAGCGCGGCGCCATGAAGGTCTTGTAGTAGAAACCGGCCGGCAGGAACCGATAGAAGGTGTCGTTGATCGCGCCCACATCGAACTCCAGCGACGGCCAGTGGTTCTGGCTGGTCGCCTCGGCGCCCTCGAACAGTTCGGTGGTGGTGGTGCGCTGGTCGGGCTCGTGGCGGTTGTTGCGACCAAGGTTGACCAGCGCGTTCGGCTCTTCCGCGCCGCTGGCCACGAGGCCGCGCGGACGGTGATACTTGAACGAACGCCCGAGCATGACCTGACCGGCCCCGAGCAGCGCCGAGGCGAGCGTGTCGCCCGCATAGCCACGCATGGGCTTGCCGTTGAAGGTGAAGTTGAGCGGTTTGGCGCGGTCGATCAGCCGCCCGCCTTTCGCGAGACGCGTGCTCATTTCCAGCCCCCCCAGTTCGGTCGTTTCTCGTTGATTTTCGTGATCAGCTCTGCCGGAGGCTCGGTCGTTTGCGCCGGATAGGTGCCGAAGACCTCAAGCGTGGCGGTGCAGCGCGCCGCCAGAAACCACTTGCCGCAGCCATAGGCATGGCGCCAACGCTCGAAATGGACCCCCTTGGGGTTCTTGCGGGCGAAGAGATAGCCTTCGAAGTCCTCGTCGGACGCGCCCGGCCCGAAGCGCTTGAGATGCGCCTCGCCGCCGGGGGCGAGTTCGGTTTCCTCGACGGTCACGCCGCAATAGGGACAGGTGAGTGTCAGCATGTCAGAGGGCCTTTCGGGAAGCGGACGACACGGCGCCCGCAAGATCGTGGAGCAGTGCGAAGCGAAGACGGGTCAATGCGCCACCCCCGCCGCGACGGATTCGTCGATGAAGCGGCCTTCCCGGAAACGGTTCAGCCCGAAGTCGGCGGCCAGCGGACCCGGCTCGCCCTTGGCGACCAGTTCCGCCATCGCCCAGCCCGAACCCGGGATCGACTTGAAGCCGCCCGTGCCCCAACCGCAGTTGACGAAAACGTTCTCAACCGGCGTTTTCGACAGGATGGGCGAGCGGTCACCGGTCATGTCCACGATCCCGCCCCACTGGCGCAGCATCTTGAGGCGCGAGATGATCGGGAAGGTCTCGATCAGGGCGCGGGTAGTTTCCTCGACATGGTGCCACGAGCCGCGCTGCGTGTAGTTGTTGAACCCGTCGGTGCCGCCGCCGATGACCATCTCGCCCTTGTCAGACTGACTCATGTAGCCATGCACAAGGTTCGCCATGACAACGACATCCATGCAGGGCTTGATCGGCTCCGACACCCAGGCTTGCAGCGCCATCGACTCGATCGGCAGGCGGAAGCCCGCCATCTCGGCCAGCACGCTCGAATGGCCCGCCACCACGATGGCCAGCTTGCCGCAGTCGATCGAGCCCTTGGTGGTCTCGACGCCCTGCACCTTGCCGTTCTCGGTGCGCACGCCGGTCACTTCGCATTGCTGGATGATGTCCATGCCCATGGCCGAGCAGGCCCGCGCATAGCCCCAGGCCACCGCGTCGTGGCGTGCGGTGCCGCCGCGCTCTTGATAAAGCGCACCAAGAACCGGGTAGCGCGGCCCGTCGATATTCACGATCGGCACCAGATCCTTGACCTCGGAGGGCGTGATCCAGCGGGTCTCGACGCCTTGCAGGTTGTTGGCATAGACCGTGCGCTTGTAGCCGCGCATCTCATGCTCGGACTGGGCCAGCATCAGCAGGCCACGCGGCGAGAACATGACGTTGTAGTTCAGATCCTGACTCAGATCCTCATAAAGCGAGCGCGCCTTTTCGTAGATCGCCGCCGAGGGATCTTGCAGGTAGTTCGAGCGGATGATCGTGGTGTTGCGCCCGGTGTTGCCACCGCCCAGCCACCCCTTCTCGATCACTGCGACATTGGTGATGCCGTGAACCTTGCCAAGGTAATAGGCCGTCGCCAGACCATGACCGCCCGCGCCGACGATGACCACATCGTAGCGCTTTTTCGGCGCGGGGCTTTGCCAGGCGCGTTCCCATCCGGCGTGGAAGCGCAAGGCCTCCCGCGCAACGGCAAACATCGAGTAGCGTCTCAAAGCCATGTTCACTCCTTCGGCACGCATTCAAGACGGGCGCGAATCCGCAACGCCCCGTCATTCGTCCTATTGATGGACCGCCCCCCCGGCCAAAAGCCACCCCCAAGCGGCAATTGCGGGAAAAATACGACATGCACCTGCGACAAGGCGCGCCATCTTGCCGCTTGGCCCTTTCTTGCCCGGCCTATCCGGCCTAAATGGGTGCAGACACAGGAGACGCCATGCTGTTCTGGACCCTTACCGCCGCCCTCGTGGCGCTTGTTGCGCTGCTTTTCGTCCTCGCCCTCGTGCGCCGGCACGCGGCCGATGCGCCCGCCTCTGCCTATGATGTGCAGGTCTACCGCGACCAGTTGCGCGATCTCGACAAGGATATGTCCCGTGGCGTGATCTCCCGGGAGGAGGCCGAGCGCACCCGCGTCGAAATCTCGCGCCGGATGCTAGAGGCCGACCGCGTCTCGCAGGCCGAGCAAGACAGCCGCGAGGCACCCAAGGGCGCAACGATGGCAATCATCCTTGTGCTTGGCGCAATCATGGCGACCTCGTTCTACCTCTATCAGCGCCTCGGCGCGGCGGGTTACCCCGACCAGCCGATCAAGGAACGTTTTGCCATCGCCAACGAGCTTTACGACTCGCGCCCCTCGCAGGACGAGGCAGAAAAGCAGGCCGCTGCCGCACAGGCCGACCAGCCGCAACCCGATGCACAGTTCCTTGAACTGATGGAGCGCCTGCGCAAGGCCGTGGCCGAGCGCCCCGACGACCCCGAGGGCCTTGCCCTTCTCGCGCGTAACGAGATGAGCATGGGCAACTACCGCGCGGGTTGGGAAACGAAGAAACGCCTCGTCGAGGTTCTGGGCGACAAGGCGCGCGCACAGGATTATGCCGATCTGGGCGAATACATGGTCGTCGCTGCGGGCGGTCTCGTGACCAAGGAAGCCGAGGAGAACTTTGCCAAGGCGCTCGAGATGGACCCGGCCGAGGGCCTATCGCGCTACTACATCGGTCTGATGATGGCGCAGAACGGGCGCGGCGACCGCGCCTTCCGCATCTGGGACGCGCTGCTGCGCAATGGCCCGGCGCAAGCGCCCTGGGTGCCCGCGATCTTGGCCAATATCGAGAACCTCGCCTGGATCGCTGGCGAGACGCGGTATGAGCTGCCCGCCCTGGGTGGCCGCGGCCCTTCGGCTGCCGATATGCAGGCCGCGGCGGAAATGTCGCCCGAGGACCGTCAGCAGATGATCCGCGGCATGGTTGCGCAACTCAACGACCGTCTGGCAAACGAAGGCGGGCCGGCTGCGGATTGGGCCAAGCTGATCTCGTCGCTGCGGATGCTGGGCGAGGATGACCGCGCGCAGGCGATCTGGGGCGAGGCGCAAAGCCGCTTTGCCGATCTCCCGGAGGATCTTGAGATGATCCGGGCCGCAGCCGAGGGCGAAGTGCCCCCCATGGCGGAAGCTGCCGAGCCGATGCGCGGCCCGGCACTGACCGACGAGCAGATGCAGTCCGCCTCGGACATGACGCCCGAGGAGCGTCAGGAGATGATCGCGAACATGGTCAATGGACTGGTCGAGCGACTTGAGTCTGAGGGCGGCGACGCCAGCCAATGGGCGCGCGCGATCTCCTCGCTTGCCACGCTTGGCCAGACCGAGCGCGCCGCCGAGGTCTACTCCATGGCCCGCACCGCGCTTGCGGGTAACGAGGCCGCGCTGTCGGTGATCACGGGCGCCGCGCAGGCCGCCGGGGTGGCGAATTGATCTGCGCCACGATCGAAGAGTTCTTCGAAGCCCTGCCCCGCTTTGGCGCGGTGGCGGGGCTTGATCTTGGCACCAAGACGATCGGCGTCGCCGTCTCGGACACGTTGCGTTCGGTCGCCTCGCCGCTCTCGACCATCCGGCGCGAGAAATTCACGCTCGACGCCGAGAAACTGCTCAAGATCGTGACTGATCGCGAGATCGCGGGGATAGTCCTTGGCCTGCCCATGAACATGGACGGGACCGAGGGGCCGCGCTGCCAATCGACCCGCGCCTTTGCCCGCAACCTCGAGAAACTCACCCCCCTGCCCATCGGCTTCTGGGACGAGCGGCTTTCGACCGTGGCGGCCGAACGGGCGATGCTTGAGGCGGATATGTCGCGAAAGCGTCGCGCCGAGGTGATCGACCATGTGGCCGCCGGGTTTATCCTTCAGGGAGCGCTGGATCGTCTGGCGCATCTGAGGGCCTCGAATGTCTGAGAACATCCCCGAGAACACCGACCGCATCTGGAAACGGGCAGAGATCGCAAGCCCGTGCATCAAGCTGTGCTCGGTCCACCCGGTCGAGAAGATCTGCGTGGGCTGCTACCGCACGCTGAACGAGATCGGCAACTGGTCACGCATGACGCCCGAGGAGCGCGACCGTGTCATGGGGGAACTGCCTGCGCGTGCACCGCGACTGCATCAGCGCCGTGGCGGACATTCCGGGCGCACCGGCGAATCCGCCTGAAACGACCCTACCACCGAAATTGGAACGGCGGCCCGTGGGCCGCCGTTTTCGTTTCAGTTGCTGGCGGCGGGAAGCCCGCCAAGCCCCATCGGAGCCGGCACGAGGCTTGCCCCTCCGCCCTGCGGGGGCGTTGCGGGCGCACCGGTCGGCGCACCGGGCGCGCCAAGCGGCGGCAGGCCAAGGCCCATCCCGCCCGGCGCCGAGCCCGGTGCCGCCCCAGGCGCACCAAACCCGCCAAGACCGCCCAGACCACCGCCAAGACCTGGCATCTCGGGCAGCTTCAGCTCGATCGTCGAAGGATCGACCGCCTTGCCCTTGTAGTGCATGACCATGCCCGGGAACGCGATCACGATACCGATCATGATGATCTGGATAAACACGAACGGCACGGCGCCCCAGTAGATATGCGAGGTCTTCACCGGATCGGTCAGCTTGCCCGTCAACTTGTCGATATAGGGCGACTTCGGAGCAACCGAACGCAGGAAGAACAGCGCAAATCCGAACGGCGGGTGCATGAACGATGTCTGCATGTTCACGCCCAGGATCACCCCGAACCAGATCAGATCGATGCCCAGCTTCTCGGCCGCGGGGGCCAGCAGGGGAACGATGATGAAGGCAAGTTCGAAGAAATCGAGGAAGAACGCCAGGAAGAACACCAGCAGCGACACGACGATCAGGAAGCCCATCTCACCGCCGGGCAGCGAGACCAGCAGATGCTCGACCCACAGATGGCCGTTCACGCCGTAGAAGGTCAGCGAGAAGACCCGCGCGCCAAGCAGGATGAACATCACGAAGGCCGACAGGCGCGTCGTGGCGGCCAGAGCGTCGCGCACCACACCGTAGTTCAGCCGGCGCTTCATCGCCGACAGGATCAGCGCACCGACGGCACCCATGGCCCCGCCCTCGGTCGGCGTGGCAACGCCAAGGAAGATGGTCCCGAGCACCAGGAAGATCAGCGCCAGCGGCGGGATCAGCACGATGACGACCTGCTGGGCAAGACGGCTCATCGCATTGATCTTGAGCGCCTTGTCGAGTACCGCGACCGCGTAGATCACCAGAACGGCGAGTGCTGCGGCCAGGATGCCCGCGTCTTTCGGGTTGTGGTTGGTTTCGAGGTACTTTTCAGCGCCGTAGAAGAGCGCGAGACCGGCAGCCAGCGCCACAGCAAGCGAGGTCACACCCGAGCCAAGCGTGCGCGCCTCTTTCGGCAGCGCGGGCATCGAGGCCGGACGCAGCACCGACATCAGCGCGACATAGCCAAGGTAGATGCTCGTCAGCACGAGGCCGGGGATCATCGCGCCCTTGTACATGTCGCCCACCGAGCGGCCGAGCTGGTCGGCCAGAACGATCAGCACCAGCGAGGGCGGGATGATCTGCGCCAGTGTGCCCGACGCCGCGATCACACCCGAGGCGATCCTGCGGTCATAGCCATAACGCAGCATGATCGGCAGCGAGATCAGGCCCATCGCGATCACCGAGGCCGCGACAACGCCCGTGGTGGCGGCCAGCAGCGCGCCCACGATGATCACCGCATAGGCCAGACCGCCGCGCACCGGACCGAAGAGCTGGCCGATGGTGTCGAGCAGGTCTTCGGCCATGCCCGATTTCTCAAGCACGATCCCCATGAATGTGAAGAATGGAATGGCAAGCAATGTCTCGTTCGACAGCACCCCCCAGAACCGTTCAGGCATCGCGTTCAAGAGCGGCCAGCTGAGGTTGATCGTGCCATTCGACAGCGGGGCAAGCTCGACCCCGATGATGAAGAACACCAGACCGTTCGCGGCCAGTGCGAAGGCGACCGGATAGCCCAAAAGCAGGAAGCCGATGAGCGAGACGAACATGATCGGCGCCATGTTCTGCGCGATCAGTTCCATCATCACAGCGCCTCCTCTTCGACGATCATGTCATGGCCGTGATGGCCCGTCGCCGGATGCGGATCTTCGAGCAGGCCGCGCATGACGGCGATCTTCTTGATGATCTCGGAGATGCCCTGCGCGAACATCAGGATAAAGCCGATCAGCAGCAAGGCTTTCGCCGGCCAGATGATCAATCCACCCGCGTTGGTCGAGACCTCGCCCGATTTCACGGACAGCATCACATAGGGATACAGCAGATAAAGCATCAGACTGACCATGGGCATCAGGAAGAAGACATGCCCGAACAGGTCGATCCAGTGCTGCACGCGGCGCGAGAACGCGCCGTAAACGATGTCGATGCGGATATGCTCGTTTTGCTTGAGCGTATAGGCCGCGGCCAGCAGGAAGGCGGCACCGAATAGATACCACTGCAATTCCAGCCAGGCGTTCGACGATACGTTGAAGATCTTTCGAATAGTCGCGTTCGCAGCCGAGATGATTACGGCCATCAGGATCAGCCAGGATACGGCCTTTCCGATGGTCTCGTTTACTCGGTCAATCAGGCGCGACAGGGCTAGCAAAGCGCCCATCTCCGTCCTCCCCTTCCCGGTTTTGGCCCCCTACCTCCAGGGGCAGTCAGCATTCCTTGAACGGACTCCCCCCGGACGTCAAGAAATTTAGCCCATTTTGGTAGTTTTTTCTGACCAGTTTGCGCAAAACTGCATCATCCGCACATCTTGCGGTGATCCCGAACCGGTGTGTCCCCGGAAAGCTGACCGCAAGATAAAGAACGTCGCGCGAAAAGGAAGCGGGAAAAGCGGCAGCGCCCCTGCGTCATGGCGCCCCAAAGCGGATGCGCGGAGCCGCTGTGAAACATCTCCATATCGAGAAAACCGCGACGAACCGCACCCGCTCCAAGGCCACACGACTCGGGCCAGCGGCGCCAAATTCGTCGCGCGAAGCTCATGTTTGCACCCGCAGCAGGATGAAACTGGGGGCTATTTTCTGAAAATGTCCGCTGAAAGCTGTCGCTACGCAATATTTGGAACGTTTTTTCGACCCCTGCGACATAATATTCACAGATTTGCCGTTGACGCCCCCGACGCGCCTTTCTAATGTCCGCTGCAACGCAACGGAAAGGATCAGCGATGCTCTCGCTTCTTGTCGTCGTAGGAGGTTGGTGCATGGGCCGGTGACGGTTTGACCATGATGGTTCCCATGCGCCCTCGCCCGAAACGCGAGGGCTTTTTGTTGCGAAACGGTTCAGAGGCCCGAGGGCCGCGGGAATGGAGAGAGTGATGGCACGGCAGATGACCGGCGCGAAAATGGTGGTTCAGGCGCTCAAGGATCAGGGGGTCGATACGATCTTCGGTTATCCCGGTGGTGCCGTCCTTCCGATCTATGACGAGATCTTCCAGCAAAACGACGTCCGTCACATCCTCGTCCGCCACGAGCAGGCCGCCGTGCACATGGCCGAAGGCTACGCGCGCTCGACCGGTAAGCCGGGCTGTGTGCTGGTGACCTCGGGCCCCGGCGCCACCAATGCCGTGACCGGCCTGACCGACGCGCTGATGGACTCGATCCCGCTGGTGGTGTTCTCGGGCCAGGTGCCGACCTTCATGATCGGCACCGACGGTTTCCAGGAAGCCGACACCGTGGGCATCACCCGCCCCTGCACCAAGCATAACTGGCTGGTGAAAGAGACCGAGAAGCTGGCGGAAACTATCCACCAGGCCTTCCACGTCGCGACGTCGGGCCGCCCTGGCCCGGTGCTGATCGACATCCCGAAGGATGTGCAGTTCGCCACCGGCACCTATAGCGCCCCGAAGGCTGCGCGTGTCGATCACTACCAACCCAAGGTGAAGGGCGATCTGGATGCGATCACCAAGCTGGTCGAGTTGATCGAAACCGCCGAGCGGCCGATCTTCTACACCGGCGGCGGCGTGATCAACTCGGGCACTGCGGCCAGCCAGTTGATGTGCGAGCTGGTGGATGCCACCGGCTTCCCGATCACCTCGACACTGATGGGTCTGGGCGCCTACCCGGCCTCGGGCAAGAACTGGCTGGGGATGCTGGGGATGCACGGCCTTTACGAGGCCAACCTCGCGATGCATGGCTGCGATCTGATGATCAACCTCGGCGCGCGCTTCGACGACCGGATCACCGGCCGCGTGGCGGATTTCTCGCCGAAGTCGACGAAGGTGCATGTGGATATCGACGCCTCCTCGATCAACAAGATCGTTCCGGTGGACCTGCCGATCGTGGGCGACGTGGGCCATGTGCTCGAAGACGCGCTCAAGATCTGGAAATCGCGCGGGCGCAAGGTCAACAAGGAAGGCCTCGCCAAGTGGTGGGCCAAGATCGAGGGTTGGAAGAAGGTCAATTGCCTCGCCTACACCAACTCGGAAAAGACAATCAAACCGCAATACGCGCTGCAACGCCTCGAGGCGCTGACCAAGGACCGTGACCGTTACATCACGACCGAGGTGGGTCAGCACCAGATGTGGGCCGCGCAGTTCCTGGGCTTCGATGCGCCGAACCGCTGGATGACCTCGGGCGGGCTTGGCACCATGGGCTACGGCTTCCCGGCCTCGATCGGTGTGCAGATCGCGCATCCCGACGCGCTGGTGATCAACGTCGCGGGCGAGGCCTCGTGGCTGATGAACATGCAGGAAATGGGCACCGCGACCCAGTTCCGCACCCCGGTAAAGCAGTTCATCCTGAACAACGAGCGCCTCGGCATGGTGCGCCAGTGGCAGCAACTGCTGCATGGCGAGCGTTATTCGCACTCCTGGTCGGAAAGCCTGCCCGATTTCGTGAAGCTGGCCGAGAGCTTCGGCTGGAAGGGCATCCGCTGCGACGATCCGGCCAAGCTGGACGACGCGATCATGGAAATGCTCAACTATGACGGCCCGGTCCTGTTCGACTGCCTCGTCGAGAAGCACGAAAACTGCTTCCCGATGATCCCCTCGGGCAAGCCGCACAATGAGATGCTGCTGGCAGCCGATGCCGAGGCGTTCAAATCGGGCGCGACGTTGGTGTGATCGAGTGGCCCGGGGGTCTTCCCCGGGCGCGACAGGAATTCATGTAGTCCAAGGACTTACAAGATAAAGGAGAGGGCAATGGCCGCTCTGAACATCAAGAAAGGCTCGACCTCGCATTCGGCCTATGACCTGCGCGATTTCCACTCGGAAGTGGAGCGCTCGCATACGCTGGCGGTGCTGGTTGATAACGAAGCGGGCGTGCTGGCCCGCGTGATCGGCCTGTTTTCGGGCCGCGGTTACAACATAGACAGCCTGACCGTGGCCGAGGTGGACCACAAGGGCCACCGCTCGCGCATCACCATCGTGACGCGCGGCACGGTTGCGGTGATCGACCAGATAAAGGCGCAGCTAGGCCGCATCGTTCCGGTGCACCAGGTGATCGACCTGACCACTGAAAGCACCCCTGTCGAACGCGAGCTGGCACTTTTCAAGGTCGCAGGCACGGGCGACAAGCGTGTCGAGGCGCTGCGTCTGGCCGACATCTTCCGCGCCAATGTGGTCGATTCGACACTGGAGAGCTTTGTGTTCGAGATCACCGGCACCCCAGAAAAGATCGACGCTTTCGCCGAACTGATGCGCCCGCTTGGTCTGTCGGATGTGGCCCGCACCGGGGTTGCCGCCCTGCCGCGCGGGATCTGAGGCTCAGCTACCGGTTTCACAAGGTTCGGGGGCGGTGCTGCGCTGAGCGGCCCGCCCTTTATCGCAGGTGTCTTGCGGCAGATAGATCAGGCGCTGCAACAGCAACTCGGCTGCCAGAAGCCGGTCCACGGGCGGAAAGCAATCCGCAGGGCGTGCGCCGCGCAGCAACACCAGCGCACCATCGCGCACCGAATAGATCACGGCGGACCCATTCCTGCGATCCTGCCAGAAGACGATCGCTTTCATCCGACATCCCCTCTGCCTGACGCATCCGGCGATGCCTTACCTGCATCGCCCGGCAAGCGCCCGCCCCCGGTTACCCAACGTCAGCCTAACAGAAACAGCGCCCGCAGCCAATCGCGCAGCAACACCGCGCCTGCTCAGGACTTCACTGGCCGCCCGATGCGCCACGACGACACAGCGTTGAACGCCCCGCTCAACCGATCCTTCCCAGGACCTCGGCCACAGTCTGCTCGATCAGCGCAAGATCGTCAGGCTCCGAGAACCGATGATCAGCGCCCTTCACCAGTGTCAGCCGCATATCGGGGCTTTGCGCATGGGCCAAAAGGCGGGTCGCCCATTCGACCGGCACGGCATCATCGTCGGTGCCCTGCAGGCAGCGCACTGGGAAGTTCAGGCTCAGCGGATCGCGCAGAACCAACCGGTTGCGCCCCTCATTGATCAGACGCCGCGTGATCCGGTAAGGCTCGCCATAGTCCGAGGGCACATCGACATAGCCCACCTCTTCCAGCGCGCGCCGCTCGGCCTTGTCGAACGAGGACCAGTATCCGTCTTCGGTGAAATCCGGGGCAGCGGCGATGGTCACCAGCCCTGCAACAAGCTCAGGATGATGTCGCGCGAGCAGAAGCGCGATCCACCCGCCCATGGACGAGCCGACCAGCACCTGCGGCCCACCCGTCAGCGCGCGAATCGTGTCGCGCGCGTCTTCGAACCAGTCCCCGATGGCGCCATCGGAGAACTCCCCATCAGACTGGCCGTGACCGGAATAGTCGAACCGTAGAAACGCACGCCCCCGCGCCCGCGCCCAGTCCTCGAGCGCCAGCACCTTCGTCCCCTGCATGTCGGATTTGAAGCCATGCAGAAAGACAATCCCGGGGCCGCCCCCTTCGGTCTTGGCATAGGCGATCCGGCGGCCCTCGGGCGTGGTGATGAATTCGGTCATGCGTTCCCCCTTCGACTTGGACTTACCCTAACCGGCGGGTCCGCGCGCCTCAACCGCCGAAAAAGGGGCTCTGCCCCCTCGCCCGTGCCGGGCTCACCCCCGGGATATTTAAACAAAGCCGAAAGAGAACAGATCACTACGCCTATTTCGGCTTTGCAGAAATATCCCGGGGGAGGCGAAGCCGGGGGCAGAGCCCCCGCTTGCGCGATTGCCGCAGCGCGCCCCGTTGACTTGGACGCGCGGGCGTCGCATATCGGCGTCGACCATAACCCGCAACCGGGCGTTCCGTGGGCGCCAAACCGACGAGGAGGACGATATGTCCCAAATCACCCTCACCTTTCCCGATGGCAATCAGCGTTCCTATGACGCGGGCGTGACCCCCGCGGAAGTCGCTGCATCCATCGCGCCCTCGCTGGCCAAGGCCGCGCTTTCGGCGCGTGTGAATGGCGCGCATTGGGATCTTCAGTGGCCCATCGAGACCGACGCCAAAGTGTCGATCAACACGCTCAAGGATGACGAGTCCGCGCTTGAGCTGATCCGCCACGACCTCGCCCACATCATGGCGCGCGCCGTGCAAGAGATCTGGCCCGACGTGAAGGTTACCATCGGCCCGGTGCGCGATTACGGCTGGTTCTACGATTTCGATCGCGCCGAGCCCTTCACGCCCGAAGACCTTGGCGAGATCGAGGCGCGGATGAAGCAGATCATCAACGCGCGCGAACCGGTCCGTACCGAAGTCTGGGACCGCGTCCGCGCGGTCGAGCACTACATCACCACCAACGAGCCCTACAAGGTTGAGCTCGTGAACCGCATCCCCGAGGGGGAGCCCCTGCGGATGTACTGGCATGGCGACTGGCAGGATCTGTGCCGCGGCCCGCACCTGCAAAACACCGGGCAGGTTCCGGCGGATGCGTTCAAGCTGACCCATGTCGCGGGCGCCTACTGGCTTGGCGACAACACCCGCCCGATGCTCCAGCGCATCTATGGCGTCGCGTTCAAGAACAAGAACGACCTCAAGGCGCATATGACCATGCTTGAGGAGGCCGCCAAGCGTGACCACCGCAAGCTCGGCAAGGAGATGGACCTCTTCCACATGCAGGAAGAGGCGCCCGGCCAGATCTTCTGGCACCCGAACGGCTGGACCATCTACACCCAGTTGCAGGACTACATGCGCCGCCAGCAGACCAAGGGCGGCTATGTCGAGGTCAACACCCCGCAGGTGGTGAACCGCAAGCTCTGGGAAGCCTCGGGCCACTGGGAGAAATACCAGGAGAACATGTTCATCGTCGAGGTGGACGAGGAAGGCGCGCGCGAGAAGGTCGTGAACGCGCTCAAGCCAATGAACTGCCCCTGCCACGTGCAGATCTTCAACGTCGGCCTCAAGTCCTACCGCGACCTGCCGCTGCGCATGGCCGAGTTTGGTTCCTGTGCGCGCTATGAACCCTCGGGCGCGCTGCACGGCATCATGCGCGTGCGTGGCTTTACGCAGGACGACGCACATATCTTCTGCCGCGAAAGCCAGATCGAGAGCGAGACCAAGCTCTTCATCGAGTTCCTCTCGCGGATCTACCGCGACCTCGGCTTTACCGAGTTCAAGATCAAGTTCTCGGATCGCCCCGAGAAGCGCGCGGGCTCGGACGAGGTCTGGGACAAGGCCGAGGCGGCACTGGCCAACGCGACCAAGGCGGCGGGCTACGAGTTCACGCTCAACCCCGGCGAGGGCGCCTTCTACGGGCCCAAGCTTGAGTTCGTACTGACCGACGCGATCGGCCGTGACTGGCAGTGCGGTACGCTTCAGGTCGACTTCGTGCTGCCGGAGCGTCTCGACGCCAGCTACATCGGCGAGGATGGCAACCGCCACCGCCCGGTCATGCTGCACCGCGCGACCCTCGGGTCTTTCGAGCGCTTCATCGGCATCCTGATCGAAAGCCATGCGGGCAAGCTGCCGCTGTGGCTAGCGCCGCGTCAGATCGTGGTGGCCTCGATCGTTTCGGATGCGGACGAATACGTCCACGAGGTCGTGGCCGCGCTGCGCGCCGCTGGTCTGCGGGCCGAGGCCGACACCCGTAACGAGAAGATCAACTACAAGGTCCGCGAGCATTCGCTTGGCAAGGTGCCCTATATCTTCGCCATCGGCATGAAAGAGGTCGAGGAACGCACCGTTTCCGTCCGTCGCCTGGGCGAGAACCGCACCGAAACGGCGGCGCTCGACGCAATCATCGAAACGCTCAAGGGCGAGGCTCTACCCCCCGACCTGCGCTGATTGCACAGTTACCCTACCAAGCCCCCCGTCAGGCGCCCCCACAAGGGCGCCTGACGCCGTTTTGGGCAAGAAATCGGCCTTCGCACGGGTGTCACATTTATTTTCGTTGATTTTCTCTTGGCTTGTGGCAGGCTGGCCTCGCGTGACTGCAGACTTTCTACCGCTCCCTTCGCGGGGCAGCCGGAAGACTTGAAAGACCTGGCTGCACGGCCCGGAAGCAATTCTGCCCGGGAAAACCTGAAGGAGTGAACGGAATGGCCACTGGCACCGTGAAATGGTTCAACACCACCAAAGGCTACGGCTTCATCGCGCCCGACGAGGGTGGCAAGGACGTCTTCGTCCATATCTCGGCGGTTGAGCGCGCCGGCCTCAAGGGTCTGCAGGACAATCAGAAAGTCAGCTACGAGCTGCAGTCGGGCCGTGACGGCCGCGCCTCGGCGAGCGACCTGAAACTGCTCTGAGAATTCCGCGGCCCGACCCTGTCGGGCCGCTCTCATTTCGGGGCTAGAGCCCCTGTGCCGCCTGCGCGGCCTTATCCCAGCCAAGTGTCAGCTGCGCGCCCCGGATCACCGGGCGTTTCATCAGCGTCGGATGGGCTGCGAGAAGATCCGGCACGGACGCCGCGCGCTCGGCCTCGGACAGACCGCGCCAGGTCGTTGAGGCGCGATTGACGATTCTCTCACCGAACTGCGCCACAAACTCGGCGATCTCGTCGCCGCTCAGGGGTTCGGCGCGGACATCGCGCAGGGTGACCTGATGGCCTGCGGCTTCCAGCGCCTTTTTCGCCTTGCGGCAGGTGTCGCAGGTGGGAATGCCGTAAAGGATCATCGCTTACTCCGTCAGTTGCCCGCCATCGAGGCGCACGATCCGGTCCATCTTGGCGGCGAGGTCGAGGTTATGCGTCGCGATCAGCGCCGAAAGCCCGGTCTCGCGCACCAGCTCCATCAGCACATCGAACACCGTGTCCGAGGTCGCCGGGTCGAGGTTTCCGGTCGGCTCATCGGCCAGCAACAGCTTGGGCTGGTTGGCCAGCGCGCGGCAGAAGGCGACGCGCTGCTGCTCTCCGCCCGACAGGGCCGAGGGGCGGTGATCGACGCGCTCGGCAAGCCCCACGCGCCCCAAGAGCGCGCGCGCACGTTCCTCGGCGGCCTTGCCCCCTGCCCCGTTCGCCAGCTGCGGCAGGACGATGTTTTCCAGTGCCGTGAACTCGGGCAGCAGGTGGTGGAACTGATAGACAAAGCCCAGATCGGCGCGACGCGCCTCGGTCCGGCGGCGGTCGGAGGCGCCGCTCAGATCCTGCCCGCCGATTACCACGCGCCCGCTGTCGGGCGTGTCCAGCAGCCCCGCGATATGCAGCAGCGTCGATTTGCCCGCCCCCGAGGGCGCCACCAGAGCCACGACCTGCCCGCGCGGGATCGTCAGGTTCACGCCGCGCAGCACGGCGATCTCGCCCGGCTTGCCGCGATTGTAGCTTTTCTCAAGCCGCTCCAGCGTCAGCACATCACTCATAGCGCAGTGCCTCCACCGGGTTCAGGCGCGCGGCGCGGCGCGCGGGGAAGATCGTGACGACAAAGCTCAGCCCGAGCGACAGGCCGACCGCCTTGGCGATATCGACCGCGCGCAGCTTGGCGGGCAATTCGTAGATCCCACGCACCGAAGGGTCCCAGGCCCCGCCGCCGTTCAGCCAGTTGATGAAGTTCATCACATGCTCGATGTTGAGCGAGAAGACGACGCCGAGCACAAGGCCCAGAAGCGTCCCCATCACCCCGGTAAATGCCCCGCACAGGAAGAAGACGCGCAGAACCGAGCCTTCGGTCAGACCCATGGTGCGCAGGATGCCGATATCGCGGCCCTTGTTCTTGACCAGCATGATCAGCCCCGAGGTGATGTTCATCGTCGCGATCAGCACGAGGACCGAGAGGATGACGAACATCACGTTATCCTCCATGTCGAGCGCGCGCAGGAAGCTGCCCGAGGCGTCGCGCCAACTCCAGAGCATCGTACCCGCGCCGCTGGCTGCGATCAGCTGCGGCGTCCAGTCATCGACCCGCTCGGGTTCGGTTACGTCCACCTCGATCTCGTCGGCGCCGCCCTCGCGGTTGAAATAGCTCTGCGCCTCGGCGAAGGGCATGTAGATGCGCGTGCGGTCGATATCCCAACGGCCCGCGGTGAAGATATAGACGACCTCATAGGCGCTGACCCGCGGGCTGGTGCCAAAGGCGGTCTTGGCGCCATTGGGCGAGATCAGTTTGACCTTGTCGCCCACGCTCACGCCCAACTCGCGCGCAAGGCCCGAGCCCATGGCGATCCCCTCCTCGAAGCGGTCGATATCACCAAGCGCCTCTTCGGACTGCGCCACACGCGGGATCGTCATCAGATCCTCGGCGGCGATGCCATAAACCTCGGCCACGTTTGAGCGGTCGGCCAGCGTCACCATCACCTGCCCGCGAACAAGGGGCGCTGCCCGGGTCACGCCCGGCACCTCGCGGATACGCGCAGCGCGGTCTTCGTAATCGCGCATCAGGCGCGAATAGATGCCCGAGTTCTCGACAACCTCGGTCGGCGCGGAATAGACCGTCACATGGGCATTTGCGCCCAGAATGGTATCGACGAACTCGCCGCGAAAGCCCGCCCGCACGGCCAGCGTGATGATCAGCGCGGCCACGCCAAGCATGATCCCGATCAGGCTGATCCAGGTCATGACCGACACGCCCCCCTCGGCGCGACGTGCGCGCAGGTAGCGCCAGGCAATCATGAATTCGAACGGAGAAAAGGGCGCGGTGCTGCTGGCCATGTTCCTATCCCAAAAGCTCGCGCAAGCTGACCCGCGCGGGCCTAAAGGTCAAGCCCGCGCGGGTTCACGGATCTGTTGGGTTACCGATCCAGAAGCGGCTCGTAGCGTGCGTCGGTCAGCGTGCGCAAGAAGGCCACGATGGCGTCGATACGCTTGTCGTCCAGCGCCGGGCCGGTCTCCAGCTCGGTCAGCGAAAGGTTCTGGGAAACCTCTGGCGCGGCGAACGGGACGCCGGTCTCGGGGTTGATCTGCTGTTCGGGTAGATCCGAGTTGTACTTGTTGTAGAACAACACGACCGTGCGCAGATCGGTGAAGACGCCGTTATGCATATAGGGACCGGTGACGGCGACATTGCGCAGGCTCGGCACCTTGAACTTGCCAGCCTGAGCCGGATCGTCGATGGCGGGATTGTCGAGCAGCCCGCGATCCACATGATCGCCCGCCACCCCGTTCACCGCGCGCACCGCCACATTCGCGGGCACACCGATATTGTGATACTCGTAGTTCGAGAAGGTTTCCCTTTCCTCGAACGGCCCCGGACGCAGTTGGTGGCAGATATTGCAGTTGGTGAACTGCTTCGAGAAGAACAAGAGCCGCCCAAGCTCCTCCTCATCCGTCAGCCGCTCCTCGCCTCGCAGAAAACGGTCGTATCTGGAATCGAAGGGTTGGAAGGTTTTGCTTTGCTCAAAGGCGGCGATGGCCTCGGCCATGGCGTCAAAGGCCTTGAGCGGGTCCGCGGTGGTTTCCGGCCCTTTCAGCGCAGCCAGCGTCGCCAGATAGCGCGGATTGGCCCAGAGGCGCGCGGCCACGGCGGCCTCATCCTTCATGCCCATCTCGACTGGGTTCAGCGGCGGACCCTTGGCCTGATCGGCCAGCGTCGCGGCGCGCCCGTCATGGAATTGGCCGCCCTTCCATTTGCCCTCGGGGGTCTTGTGAAACGCTGGCGAGAAGGCGGCATAGGCCGCAGTCGGCGCATTGCGATCGCCAAGGCTATGCCCGTCATCGCCAAGGCTCACGGCCCCCTCGCGCGGATCGACGAAGCCCGTTTCGGGGGAATGGCAGGTAGCACAGGATTGGGTGCGATTGGCCGACAGGTCAGTGTCGAAGAACAGCGCCTCGCCCCATGCCTCCAGCGAAGCGTAGGGCTCGGTCGCGCCGACCGCGCCACCCATGACACAGATCGCGGCAACAGCGCCTGACAGCAGCTTTTTCATGGCCCACTCCAGATCGAGTCCCCGGGGGCGTTTATCCGACGCGCCCCGCAGACCGGCATTGACCAAGGTCAATTATCCGAGTGTTTCGCTCAAGCCTATGCCGTGCGGCGCCGGAAGGGCCGCATGATCAGCCCGGCAAACGCAAGAACCAGCCCCCAGCCAAGGGCAAAGCCGATGCCCGCTGCGGTCATGCCGGTGGGCGTCAGCTGCACTGCAGGCCGAAAATCGGCCCAGGTCGCTTGCAGCACCTCGGGGTCGCGGAACCGCTGCGGCAGCGTCAGCCGCTCAAGCGGCGTTGCCGCGCGCAGCAGGACGTAATCGGCCTGCGCTTGTTCGGCCCGCTCGATCAGCTCGCGCATATTGCCGCCGTGAGTGTCGAGAAACTCTGTCCCCTGCAACTGCGTCAGCGCCACTTCGCGGGTCAGGTTGGCCTGTTCGGCACTCGCGTCGAATTCGGCCACGACGGCGGCCAGCGCCTCGGCCTGACCGCCAAGGCGCTGAAGGTATTGCTGAGAAAACTCGGGGAACTGCGAGAGCGTCGCCGCCCCCGCAAGCCCGCCCAGTATCGCCAGCGTGCCGCGCATCAGTGCGCTTCGTAGATCTTGACGATGCGCTCGACGGCGGCGGTGGCCGACATCTCTTCGCTCTCGCCGGTGCGGCGGCAGGTCAGCTCGACGACGTTATTGGCCAGCCCGCGCGGGCCGACGGTGATGCGCCACGGCAGGCCGATCAGGTCCATGGTGGCGAATTTGGCGCCGGCACGGTCCTCGCGGTCGTCGTAAAGCGGATCAAGCCCACGGCCCTGAAGCGCCTTGTAGATCGCCTCGCAGGCGGCGTCGGTCGCGGTGTCGCCCTGCTTGAGGTTGACGATCCCAACGTGGAACGGCGTCACGCCCTCGGGCCAGATGATGCCCTTGTCGTCGTGGTTGGCCTCGATCAGCGCGCCGAGCAGGCGCGAGACGCCAATCCCGTGCGAGCCCATCTCGACCGGCACGCGGTTGCCATCGGGGGTGACGACGGTCGCGCCCATGGATTCGGAATATTTGGTGCCGAAGTAGAAGATCTGGCCGACCTCGATCCCGCGGCCGACCATGCGGCGCTCTTCGGGGATTTTGTTGAAGACGGCCTCGTCATGGGTTTCGTCGGTGCGTGCGTAAAGCGTGGTGAACTCTTCGCAGATCGCGGCAACCTCATCACGGTTGTCGTAATCGACGGCACGATCGCCCAGCTTCAGATCCGGCACCTTGGCGTCGTAGAACACTTCGGATTCGCCGGTTTGCGCCAGCACAAGGAATTCATGCGTGTTGTCGCCGCCGATCGGGCCCGAGGCGGCGCGCATCGGGATCGCCGTCAGGCCCATGCGCTCATAGGTGCGAAGGTAGCTGACCATGTGGCGGTTATAGGCGTGCAGCGCGTCTTCCTTGGTCAGGTCGAAGTTGTAGCCGTCCTTCATCAGGAACTCGCGGCCGCGCATCACGCCGAAGCGCGGGCGGACCTCGTCGCGGAACTTCCACTGGATGTGGTAGAGCGTCAGCGGTAGCTGCTTGTAGCTGGAGACATAGCTGCGGAAGATGTCGGTGATCATCTCCTCATTCGTGGGACCGTAGAGCATGTCGCGCTCGTGCCGGTCCTTGATGCGCAGCATTTCCTGGCCGTAATCGTCATAACGGCCCGACTCGCGCCACAGATCGGCGGGCTGGAGCGTCGGCATCAGCAGCGGAATATGGCCTGCGCGGACCTGCTCTTCATGCACGATCTGCTCGATGCGCTTGAGCACCTTGTAGCCAAGCGGCAGCCACGAATAGATCCCCGCCGCCTGTTGCTTGATCATGCCTGCGCGCAGCATCAGGCGGTGCGAGACGATCTGCGCCTCGGCAGGGTTTTCTTTCAGGACGGGGAGGAAGTAGCGGGAAAGGCGCATTTGCTTGTCCGGGTTGGGTTTCGCGTTGCGAACTGGCCTAGAGGAAATGGGCCGCTGGGGCAAGATCAGCCTCCACGGCACTAGGGAAAAGAGCACGAACGCCGCCCTCCCGGCCACCGCGGGCGCAGGGGGCTGCGAAGAAAAATGCGGGCCGAGGGGGTGTAATGCGCGTCTTCATGCCTATTTCGCGCCCGACCGGCCGCCGTCACCGCTTGCAACCGCGCGGCAGTTGGGCAAACTGACCCGAACGATTGGAAAGACTGACCCATGGCCCTGCCCGCACGACAACAAGTGACCTACTGGGGGGCGACCGCTGCGGTATTTTCGCTCGCGCTCTGGGGGTTAGGCGATGTGATCCTGCCCTTCATCGTTGGCGGCGCGATTGCCTATTTTATGGACCCGCTGGCCGACCGGTTGGAGCGGCTGGGACTAAGCCGAGCGGCTTCCACCTCGACCATTGCGCTGGTCGCCACGCTGATCTTCGTGATCCTGGCGCTGGCGGTGGTGCCCGCGATGATCCGTCAGTTGACCCAGCTTGTCGGCATCGCCCCCGAGGTTGCCCGGCGCCTGCAATCCTTCCTCACGACCACCTTCCCCTCACTGATGGAGGAAGGCTCGGTCATCAACGAGACGCTCGCCTCGCTTGGCCAGGCAGTGAAGGCACGCGGCGGAGAGCTGGCAACTGGTGTGCTCAGCTCGGCGATGGGTGTGGTGAACTTCGTCGTCTTCATCGTCGTCGTGCCGGTCGTAGCCTTCTACATGCTGCTCGACTGGGACAATATGGTGGCCAAGATCGACAGCTGGCTGCCGCTCGATCACGCGCCGACCGTGCGCAAGCTGGCGCATGAGATCGACAAGGTGCTGTCGGGCTTCGTGCGCGGGCAAATCTCGGTCTGCCTGATCCTTGGCGCGTTCTACTCGATCTCGCTGATGCTCGCGGGGCTGAACTTCGGCCTGATCGCCGGGGCTATCGCGGGCGGGCTGACCTTCATCCCCTATGTGGGCGCGCTGGTTGGCGGCGTGCTGGCCATCGGGCTTGCGCTCTTTCAGTTCTGGGGCGACTGGATGTCGATCGGGATCGTGGCCGCGATCTTCGCCGCCGGTCAGTTCCTTGAAGGCAACCTGATCACGCCCAAGCTGGTGGGCAGCTCGGTCGGGCTGCATCCGCTGTGGCTGATCTTCGCGCTGTCGGCTTTTGGCACGCTGTTTGGCTTCGTCGGCATGCTGGTCGCGGTTCCGGTTGCCGCGATGATCGGCGTGGTGACCCGCTTCGTGCTGGAGCGATACCTCGAGGGGCGGCTTTACAAAGGCCTCGCATCGGGCCAAGAAGCGGCCCCCGTGACCGCCTTGGCACATGAACCCGCAGAGGACTGACCCGGACGTGAGCCGTCAACTGATCCTGGACCTGCCCCTGCGCCAGTCGCAGGGCCGAGAGGATTTCTTCGTCGCCCCCGCGAATGCGCTGGCGCTGGCGACGCTTGATGCGCCCGAAAGCTGGCCGCAGGGGCGGATGCTGCTGATCGGCCCCGAGGGCGCGGGTAAGTCACACCTCGCGCAGATCTGGGCCGACACCCAAGGCGCGCCGGTGATTTCGGCCGAGGAACTGACTGACGAGGCCGCGCCCGATCTGGTGCGCGCGGGCGCCGTGGTCGTCGAGGATGCCGAGCGCGTGGCGGAAAGCGCCGCGACGCAGGCCGCGCTTTTCCACCTGCACAACCTGATGCTGGCCGAGCGCGGGCGCCTGCTGCTGACCGCCCGCAGCGCACCGCGCGACTGGGGGCTAAGCCTGCCCGACCTGCTCAGCCGGATGTCCGCCACCGCCAATGTCCGCATCGAACCACCCGATGACGCGCTCTTGTCTGCCGTGCTCGTCAAGCTCTTCGCCGACCGCCAGATCGCAGTGCCAGCCGCGCTGATCCCCTGGCTTGTGACGCGCATGGACCGCTCTCTGGCCACGGCGCGGCAACTGGTCGCGGCGCTAGATGCCCGCGCGCTGGCCGAGAACCGCGCGATCACGCGGTCTTTGGCGGCCGAGGTGCTGGACACTCTGGGCTGAGCAGCGCAAAATACTGTCATCGCGCCATTACAAAAGCATCTCATAAGCGCATCATGACCAAGGCAGATTTTCTCAAAACCCCGTTCCCGACTCCTGTCGAGATGCCCGCCGAAGTGATCGCGGGCCCGCGTCGTTTCTTCAACCGAGAGCTATCGTGGCTCGCGTTCAACTGGCGCGTCCTCGATGAGGCCACGAACCCGCGCGTCCCGCTTCTGGAGCGGCTGCGGTTCCTGTCGATCTCGGCGACCAACCTCGACGAGTTTTACACCGTCCGCGTTGCGGGCCTGCGCGAACTGGTGCGCGAGGGCAGCATTACCCCCTCGCATGACGGGCTGACCCCGGCCGAGCAGCTTGTGCTGATCAACGCAGACGCGCGCAAGCTGATGGACACGCAGCAGACCACCTGGAACAAGCTCAAGCGCGAGCTGGAAGGTGTGGGCATCCACCTTGTCACGCGCTCCAAGCTGACCAAGCGCGACCGTGACTTCCTGGCGGATCACTTCCTCAACAAGGTCTTCCCGGTGCTCTCGCCACTGGCGATTGACCCGGCGCACCCTTTCCCGTTTATCCCCAACACCGGTTTCTGCCTGGCGCTGGAACTGGAGCGGCAGACCGACAAGCGCCGCCTTCAGGCCCTTCTGCCGATCCCGCAGCAGATCGACCGCTTTGTGCGCCTGCCCGGCGAGGCGCGCTTCCTACCGCTGGAAGAACTGCTGCTCTTGCATCTCAACATGCTCTTCCCCGGTTATGCCGACACCGGGCATTGCGCCTTCCGGGTGCTGCGCGATAGCGACCTTGAGGTCGAGGACGAAGCCGAAGACCTCGTGCGCGAATTCGAGACCGCCCTGAAACGCCGCCGCCGCGGGCAGGTCATCCGCATGAAGATCACCGCCGGCGCGCCCGAAAGCCTGCGCGCGTTGATCATGGACGAGTTGCACGTCGATCCCTCCGAGGTGGTCGAGGTGCGCGGGATGCTTGGCATCGCCGACCTCAAGGAGTTGGTGCTGTCGTCGCGCTCCGATCTGCTCTGGCCCGCATTCACGCCGCGCGTGCCCGAGCGAGTGCAGGACCATGATGGCAATATGTTCTCAGCGATCCGCCAGAAGGACATGCTGCTGCATCACCCCTACGAGACCTTCGACATGGTGATCCGCTTCCTCAACCAGGCAGCGGCGGACCCGAACGTGCTGGCGATCAAGCAGACCCTCTATCGCACCTCGAAGGACAGCCCGATCGTGGACGCGCTCTGCGAGGCCGCCGAAAGCGGCAAGTCGGTGACGGCGCTGGTGGAACTCAAGGCGCGTTTCGACGAGGCCGCCAACATCCGCCAGTCGCGGCGGCTGGAACGCGCGGGCGCCCATGTCGTCTACGGGTTCATCAACTACAAGACGCATGCCAAGATCTCGACCGTGGTCCGGCGCGAGGGCGATCAACTGGTCACCTATACCCATTACGGCACCGGCAACTACCACCCGATTACCGCGCGGATCTACACGGACCTGAGCTTTTTCACCTGCGACGCAGCGCTTGGCCGCGACGCGACCAAGGTCTTCAACTACCTTTCGGGCTATGTGCAGCCCGAGGGGCTTGAGAACCTTGCGATTTCGCCGATCTCGCTCAAGCCGCGCCTTCTGGAACTGATCGCGCGCGAAAGCGAGCACGCCCGCAATGGCCGCCCGGCCGAGATCTGGGCCAAGATGAACAGCCTGATCGACGCGCAGGTGATCGACGCGCTTTATGCCGCGAGCCAAGCCGGGGTGAAGATCAGCCTGGTGATCCGCGGCATCTGCGGGCTGCGCCCCGGCATCAAGGGTCTGTCCGAGAATATCCGCGTGAAATCCATCGTCGGGCGTTTCCTCGAACATTCACGCATCGTGTGCTTTGGCAACGGCCACGGCCTGCCCTCGAAGAAGGCGCGGGTGTTCTTTTCCTCGGCCGACTGGATGGGGCGCAACCTCAACCGCCGGGTCGAAACGCTGGTCGAGGCGCTCAACGACACCGTCAAGGCGCAAATCGTCAGCCAGATCATGGCCGCGAACATGGCCGACGAGGCGCAAAGCTGGGTGCTGCAACCCGACGGGCGCTTCCTGCGCGACCTGCCTCCGGGGAAAGACGATCTGTTCTCCTGCCACCGCTTCTTCATGGAGAACCCCTCGCTTTCGGGCCGTGGTTCGGCCGGGGCAAAAGACGTTCCGAAACTTGCCCATAGCATGGACTAGAGGGTAGGTTGAGGCGGCGCCGGGACGACTCGGGGCCGCCCATTATCGACGGCAGGACAGTATGAACCCGAAGACCGAGGGGCACAGCCCGAAGCTTTCCGACGATTGGGATCCCTTTGGCAAACCCCTCTTCGATGATCCCTCTGCCCGGGCGCTCAGCCGCGTGGGCGTGGTGGATGTCGGCTCGAACTCGGTCCGGATGGTGGTTTTCGACGGCGCGGCGCGCAGCCCGGCCTATTTCTACAATGAAAAGGTCATGGCGGGTCTGGGCCAGGGGCTGGCCGAAACCGGTATGCTGAACCCCCAGGGCCGCGAGCGTGCCTTCGCCGCGCTGCAACGCTTTGCGCTGCTGGCCGACGGCATGGGCATCGGCCCCCTCACCTGCGTGGCCACCGCCGCCGTGCGCGAGGCGCAGGACGGCCCGGAATTCCAGCGCATGGTCGAGCGCGCCACCGGCCTCAAGCTGCATGTGATCGACGGCACCGAAGAGGCGCGCCTGTCCGCGCAGGGGGTGCTGCTTGGCTGGCCCGAGGCGCAGGGTCTGATCTGCGACATCGGCGGCAACTCGATGGAACTGGCAGAGATCCGCAACGGACGGGTCTGGCGCCGCGTCACATCGCCGCTTGGCCCGTTCCGGCTGCAGCAGGTTCCGGGCGGCAAGAAGGAACTCGCCGCCCATATCAAGGACGTAATCGCGGGTCTTGCGCGCGAAATGGGCACCGAACACGAACGCATCTACCTTGTCGGCGGCTCTTGGCGGGCGATCGCGCGGCTCGACATGGAGCGGCGCGGCTATCCGCTTCTGGTGCTGCATGAATACCGGATGGACCCGGAGGGCACGCTGAAAACCCTCGACTGGATCGAGAAGAACGACCTGAACGAGTTGCGCTCGCGCACCGGCACCTCATCCGCGCGCATGGAACTGGTGCCGCTGGCCGCGATGGTGCTGCGCGAGCTGATCGCCACCTTCGGCCCGAAAGAGATCGACATTTCCTCTTACGGGATCCGCGAGGGGCTGCTTTACGAACAGATGCCCGAGCGTCTGCGCCGCCGCGACCCGCTGATCGAGGCCTGCCGTCATGCTGAGCGCACGATGGCCCGCCTGCCCGGCTTCGGCAAACGCCTGCATGCCTTCATCCAGCCGATCTGGGGGCAGGTTCCGCCCGAGAAATACCGTCTTATGCGCGCGGCCTGCCTGCTGCATGACACCACCTGGCGCACCCACCCCGACTACCGCGCCGAGGCCTGTTTCGACAATGTCACCCGCGCGAATATGGCGGCTCTCAGCCACCCCGAGCGTGTCTTCGTCGGCCTTGCCCTGCTGCACCGCTACAAGAACTCGCGCACCGGATCGCGGTTTGAGCCGCTCTTCACCCTACTCACGCCCGAGCAGATCCAGGAGGCCGAAGTCCTTGGCAAGGCGATGCGGTTTGGCGCGATGTTCTCGATCCACGATCCGCAGGACGCGGGGGAACTGAACTACAAGCCCAAGAAAAACCTGCTGGAATTGCGCCTGACCAAGCGCGGGGCAGGGCTTTACGGTGAGGTGGCCGCGGCACGCCTGACCGCGCTCGCAGCCGCGCTCAAGGCGGAGCCAAGCGTCCGCCTGCCCTAAAGCTCGATCTCGTTGGGGGCCGGATCGGCCTCGGGCTCCATCATCGGCGGCGGCGGCGGCGCGCCGGGCTTGCGACGGATGATCACGTCACCATTCGGAAGCCGCTCGGGCGCTTCGTAATTCTTCACGTCATCAACCAGCGCCATAAGCTGCGACAGCGCCGGTCCAAGCTTCTTGCTAGCCTCGTCAAAGCCCTGCTGCATCTCGCCCAGCGAGGGGCCGACCTCTTCCATGATGCCGCGGAAAATCAGCCTCGCGCCCTCTTCGAGAAGGCTGAGCCCCTCATCAAGATCGCCCGCCTCGGCACTCTCACCCCCCTCCTGCGCGGCGGCGGGAGAAGCGAGCATGGCGACAACAAGAAGTGGGGCAAAAAGCTGTTTCATGGCCCCAATATAAGGGCTCAAAGCGAAATTTCCATACTGACCGGAAAGTGGTCCGACGCCTGTAGCAAGGCCTCGCGCAACTCGGGCGTGCGATAGCAGGTGGGGTCGTCGAACGGATGCCAGATACGCCATTTTGGCTGCGCCGCGCACAGGTCGGGCGAGACCATGATATAGTCCAGCATCGCCGAGAAATACTGTTTGTTTTCCGGATCGTAGAACCGCGCGGATGCGGGCGCTGCCATCGTCGCATGACCGCGGTGGAGCCGCGCATGCGGGTCGTGCATCTGCCGCCGCGGCGGCCCGCTGTGGCCCAGCACGATCTCCAGCCCCGAGCGCCCGAACAGCCGCTCATACTCGTCCAGACCCGGACCGTCGTTGAAATCGCCCAGCACGATCAGGCTGTCGCCGGCATCCAAGTGTTCATCCACGCGTTGGCGCAGCCAGATGCATTGAGCGAGTTGCTTGCGGCGGTTCTCGATCGCGACGCGGTTCTCGGCGTCGGGTGAGTTCGCCCCGCGCGGCGCCTTCGACTTGATATGCACGCCGATCAACCGCAGCAGGCGCCCCTCACGGGTCTCCAGCTCGACCTCCAGTGGTGGCTTCGAGAAGGTCACCGTGTCCAGCGTCGCGTCGATATCGAGATCAATGCGCAGGCTCTGGTCAAAGCGCGGGCTCTGCCCCTCGCCACCGCGCGGATCGTGCCGGGCGCGCAGCACGTCCGGGTCATATATCAGCGCGATTTCCTGTTGCGTATCATTGGCATAGCCGATCAACGCCCGACGCTGACGCAGCCCGAAATACTCGGCGAAGCTTTCCAGCATCGCTGCGGTCTTGCGGCGCGTGTTCTCATCGGGTGCCTCGACCACAAGGATCACATCGGGATCGACCGCCGTAAAGACGATGCCAAGTGCGCCAAGCTGCTGCGCCCGCGTCACCTGATAACGCGAAGACCACTCGTCATCGTCCAGTATCCGCCCCCGCCGGTCGAAAAGCTCGTTGAACCACTCGACATTATAGGTGGCAATCCGCATCAGCTTGCCTCCGCGCCCTGCCGCAATTCCTCCCAGGCGTGGTTGAGGGCGATGATCCGCGCCTCGGCCAGACGCACCGCCTCGGGGGGCAGGCCACGGGCGATGGCGCGATCGGGATGGGCCTCGCGCACCAGCTCGCGCCAGCGTGCGCGCACATCGGGCAAGGGCGTTCCTCTCGGCAGTTCAAGCACCGTCCAGGGGTCGGGCAAGGCATCGGGAACAAAGCTCGCCCGGATCGCCCGGAAACAGCAGTCCTCCAGGCCAAAGATCCGCGCGACCTCCTCCAGGAAAGCATCCTCGGCCTCGTGGTAATCGCCATCCGCCAGCGCGATCACGAAAAGCCCTTCGAGCAGGTCTTTCAGAACCTCGCTCCCCTGGCCGAACATCGCCGCGATCTTGCGCGCATAAGCGTCGAACCCGGCCACATCGGTGCGCGCGAGGTTAAAGACCCGCGCTGCGTTCTCCTCTTCGCCCGGCGGAATCTGGAACACCCGGCGGAAGGCCGCCACCTCGTCGCGTGTCACCTGGCCGTCCGCCTTGGCCATCTTGGCCCCAAGCGCAATCACGGCGATGGTGAAGGCAACCGAGCGTTCTGGCGGCGCGCGCAGATGATCGAAGACAGCCGTCAGCCCCTCGCCCCGCGCCAACGCGGCAAGTGCCTGCCCGATACGGGACCAAAGGGAAACCGGCTTATCCATAGCCTAACCTTAGCGCGTCACAGGATCTTTTGCATCAGAACAAGGTCCAGCCAGCGGTCAAACTTCCGCCCCGCCTCGCGCACCCGACCGATCTCGACATATCCGACCGCCGCATGAAAGGCGACACCGGCGGCGTTCTCGGCCGAGATCCCAGCCATCATGATATGCACGCCGCCGGCCCGCGCATGGGCCTCCACAGCGTTCATCAAGGCTCGCCCGGCACCGCGCCCACGCGCCTCGGGCGCCAGGACGATCGTGTGCTCCATCGCGTGCCGATAACCGTTCCCGCCGCGAAACTGACCATAGGTCGCAAAGCCCAGAACCAGCCCCGCCTCCTCGGCCAGCAGAAACTCCTGCCCGGCATCGCGGCGCAAAGCGATCATCGCGCCCAGACTGTCAGGCGTCTTCTCCTCGCTGGAAAAGGTCACTGCGGTGTCACGGATTACCGGGTTCCAGAACGCAAGGATCGCGTCGTAATCGGCGGGCATTGCAGGGCGAATGATCATCGGCGGCTCCTGATTTCCGCGCGACATTGCCCCTGCAAAATGAAAAGGGCAAGGTCTCCCCTGCCCTTCAATGTGGTCCAAATATCCCGGGGGGCCGAGGCTAAGCCTCGGCGGGGCAGAGCCCCCACCCCCCTCAGTTCTTGGTCGCGCGAACGATATCGAGGATCTCGCGCGCCGCAGCCGGAATGTTGGTGCCCGGCCCGAAGATCGCCTTGACGCCCGCTTTCTTGAGGTAGTCGTAATCCTGCTGCGGGATCACGCCGCCACAGATCACGATGATGTCGTCGGCGCCCTTGTCCTTCAGCGCCTCGATCAGCTTGGGCGCGAGGGTCTTGTGACCCGCCGCCTGGCTCGAGATGCCGACGATATGCACGTCATTGTCGATGGCGTCCTGCGCGGCCTCTTCCGGGGTCTGGAACAGCGGGCCCACATCGACGTCAAAGCCGATATCGGCAAAGGCGGTCGCGATCACCTTGGCGCCACGGTCATGCCCGTCCTGGCCCATCTTGACGACCAGCATCCGCGGACGACGGCCCTCGGCCTCGGCAAAGGCCTCGACGTCGCGCTGGATCTGGGCAAAGCCCTCGTCGCCCTCATAGGCCGCGCCGTAAACACCGGCCAGCGTTTTGACCTCGGCGCGGTGGCGCCCGAACACTTCTTCCATGGCCATCGAAATCTCCCCGACCGAGGCGCGCGCACGCGCCGCTTCGACGGCCCCCTCAAGCAGGTTGCCGCCCTCTTTCGCACGGCGTGTCAGCTCAGTCAGCGCCGCCTGGCACTTGGCCTCGTCCCGCTCGGCACGCATCTTGGTCAGACGCGCGATCTGGGCCTCGCGCACCTTCACGTTGTCGATGTCGAGAATGTCGATCGGGTCTTCCTTGGCCAGACGATACTTGTTCACGCCAACGATGACTTCCTCGCCGCGGTCGATCATCGCCTGACGACGCGCCGCCGACTCCTCGATGCGCAGCTTCGGCATCCCCGAGGCAACAGCCTTGGTCATGCCGCCCATTTCCTCGACTTCCTCAATCAGCTTCCAGGCCTCTTCGGCCAGCTTCGCGGTGAGGCTTTCGATGTAATAGGAGCCCGCGAGCGGATCGACGACATTGGTGATGCCGGTTTCTTCTTGCAAGATCAGCTGCGTGTTGCGCGCAATCCGGGCCGAGAAATCGGTCGGCAGCGCGATCGCCTCATCGAGCGCGTTGGTGTGCAGCGACTGCGTGCCACCAAGGGCAGCCGCCATCGCCTCATAGGCCGTGCGCACGACGTTGTTGTAAGGGTCCTGCTCTTGCAGCGACACGCCCGAGGTCTGGCAGTGCGTGCGCAGCATCAGGCTGCCCGACTTCTGCGGGTTGAATTCCTTCATGATCCGCGTCCACAGCAGGCGCGCGGCGCGCAGCTTGGCCACTTCCATGAAGAAGTTCATGCCGATGGCGAAGAAGAACGACAGACGGCCCGCGAACTTGTCGACGTCCATGCCGGCCGCGATGGCGGTACGCACATACTCGCGCCCGTCCGCCAAGGTGTAGGCCAGCTCCTGCACCAGGTTCGCCCCGGCTTCCTGCATGTGGTAGCCCGAGATCGAGATCGAGTTGAACTTCGGCATCTCGTTCGAGGTGTATTCAATGATATCCGCGATGATCCGCATCGAGGGCTCGGGCGGATAGATATAGGTGTTGCGGACCATGAACTCTTTCAGAATGTCGTTCTGAATGGTGCCCGAAAGCACCGAGCGGTCATGCCCCTGCTCTTCGCCGGTGACGATGAAGTTCGCCAGAACCGGGATCACCGCGCCGTTCATCGTCATCGAGACCGAGACCTTGTCGAGCGGGATACCGTCGAACAGGATCTTCATGTCCTCGACGCTGTCGATGGCCACGCCGGCCTTGCCGACATCGCCGACCACGCGCGGGTGATCCGAGTCATAGCCGCGGTGCGTCGCAAGGTCGAAGGCGACCGAGACACCCTGCTGACCGGCGGCCAGCGCCTTGCGGTAGAAGGCGTTCGATTCCTCAGCGGTCGAGAAACCGGCATACTGGCGGATCGTCCAGGGGCGACCAGCATACATCGTTGCGCGCGGGCCACGGGTGAAGGGCTCGATCCCCGGCAGGCTGCCCAGATGGTCGAGGCCCTCAAGGTCGTCCTCGGTATAGAGCGGCTTGACGGCGATGCCTTCCAGCGTATTCCAGGTCAGGCTGTCGAGCGGCGTGTCGCGCAGTTCCTTCTGGGCAAGTTTGGCCCAGTCCTCTTTCTTGTTCGTCATGGAACAATCCCTCTTCTGTGTCGCCGCCTCCGGGCTGCCCCGGCGCTGTTGCGTGCCTTTCATCCCCACCCGGCGGATCTAGCCCCCGCCGGGCAAACTCCCGTCGTCATTCGCCCGTCATGAGCGAAAATCCTGCCCCGGCGGTCCGCGGGCCATGGAACATGCCCCCGCCGCCGCCTATATTCCAACCAAGGAGGGCCGCGATGTCTGCACCCATAACCCTTGGATTCGCGTTGGTTTTCGCGCTCTCGGCCACGCTGGCCGCGCCGCTGAACGCGCAGGAGGCCCCCGCGACCGCTGCGGTCGAGGTCTTCGCCCCCGTCGACGGGGCGACGGCCGATCTGGCCGCATATGTCTGGCAAAAGCGCCCCGTGGTGGTGTTCGCCGACAGCCCCAACGATCCGGCCTTCGCCGAGCAGTTGCGGCTGATCGAGGCGCGCTGGCCGGAACTGGCCGCGCGCGACGTTGTGGTGATCACCGACACCACGCTCGATCCAGCCTCGGATATCCGCCGCAAGCTGCGCCCGCGCGGCTTCTCGCTGGTGCTGATGACCAAGGACGGGCAGGTCTCGATCCGCAAGCCCCTGCCCTGGGATGGGCGCGAGATCATGCGCGCCATCGACAAGATGCCGATCCGGCGCGAGGAAATCCGCAACGGGGCTACGCGGTAAGCGGCGATCATTGCCCCACCTCCGCCATGGTGAACTGCGCATCCGCAGGCAGCGTCTGCGCGAAGGCGCGCAGCTTTTCACGCAGCTCCGGCGCGTATTCGGGCGCGGTCGCGTAAAACCCGACGCGCCAATCCGCGACCGTTCCGCGCGGGTTGTCCATCGTCAGTTCCCCAAGGCGTTGCCACGTCGGCGCAACCGCATCCGCGAACCAGCTATCGTAGATCATCACAAGGCGGACGCCGTGCTGCGCCACCAGCGGCCCGCCCCAGCCGGGCTGCGGCCCGCCCGGGCGCATCCGCTCGGCCAGTGCCGAGGGCGATCCGAGCCCATATAAATCAAACACATACTGATCGTTTTGCCAGGTGACCCAGCCCAGATCGTTCACCCCGACGGGCGCCTGCGCATAGTCCTTGGCGAAACGGGCCATCTGGGCCTGCTGCAAATGGATCGCGCGCGGTCCCCAGACCGAACGATCCGCCAGCGAGCTCGCGTAGGTATCGCCCAGAACGCCGAGCGAAAGCACAAGAGCGGCAGCGGTGACGCCCCTCCACACCCGCCCCATATGCGATAGCGCCAGCACAAGGCCGCCAATCAGAACCAGCAAGATGTAATGCTCGTAGCGGTTCATCCAGCCAATGCGACCGCCGAGGAAATGCGCGATCCCCGCCAGACCGATGGCCCAGAACACCAGATACAGCCGCTCGCGGCGCAGGTTCTGAACGGCCAGCGCGATCAGCACCGAGAAGAAGCTCAGAGCCAGAAGGATCTGCCCCGGCTTCTTTTGGATGTTCTCAATGATAGCGCGCACGAAGCCCGGCAGTTCCGGCCCATTGCCGGTAGACAGTTGCGTCTTGGCGATGATGGAACCGGGCAGCGGCTCCAGCCCCAAAGACACAAGGAAGCCCATGAAGGCCAGCACGGGCAGGATGGCCGCCAGCCCCAGCCCAAACGCCGCAGCGATCCGACCGCGCAGCAACAGCACGCCGCAGGCCGCGCCGGACAGGGCAAGCCCCTCCAGCCGCATGAGCGGCGCGCCGATCACCCCGATCACGAGCAGCGCCGAGATCCGGTCTTCCTGTACGAAGATCCACAGGCCCAAAAGGCAGGCCAGCGCGAAGGCCGCATGCAGGCTGTGCTCCATCCCGGCGAAACCGACACCCGGAACGTTCAGCGCCAGCGGCCCGACGATCGCAAGCACAACGGTGACCACCCGCGACAGGTTTGCGCGCGCAACCACCAGCCCCCAGAGCACACCGACGGCGGCAACACCGACAATATTCCACAACAGCGGCATCCAGCGCTGCATCTCGGTTCCCGCAAAGGGTACCAGCAGCAGCGGATACAGGATGGACGAGGCCGCCGAAGAGGCCTCGCCCGGATTGACACCATAGGTGCCCGAGGCAATGCCCTCGGCCATGGCCATGTGGATGTAGACGTCATCCAGCGGATATTCGAAGACACCCGCCAGCACCGCGGCCCACAGCTGCAACCCCGCGAACGCTGCCAATGAAACAAAGGCAGAGAGCGCGGCGCAGCCGAGAGCGTTTTCGCGGGCCGGCGAAAGCGTCATCTCATTCGAACTCCATGATCACGTCGTCAACCTTGAGCGAGGCGCCCGCGGCTGCGTTGATCTTCTTGACGACCCCCCTGCGCTCGGCGCGCAGGATGTTTTCCATCTTCATTGCCTCGACGGTAGCCAGCGCCTGACCTTCCTGAACTTCCTGGCCCTCTTCGACCGAGATCTTCACGACAAGGCCGGGCATCGGGCAGAGCAGGAACTTCGAGGTATCCGGCGGCAGCTTCTCGGGCATCAGCACCGCAAGCTCGTGCTGACGCGGGGTGCGCACATGCACCTTGAGGTCGGCACCGCGCACGCGGATGCGGAAGCCCATCGGAAGCAGGCCTACCTTGAGCACCAGCGGCTCGCCCGCCACGTCCAGAACCGCCAGCGACTTGCCCGGCGTCCAGTCCGAGGACACGCGCTTCTTGCCGCCATCCTTGAAGGTCACGGTCGAACCATCGCGGTCGGCGTCGATATGCAGCGCGTATTCCTTGCCCTGCAGGCTCACGACCCATTCGTTGCCGACGTGACGCTCGTGGTTGCCAAGGGTGCCCGAGATGCGCGACTGGCGGATCTCCGAGACGCGGTTCATCGCAGCGGCGGCCGCGGCCACGTCACGCAGAACCTCTTCGTTCAGTTGCACGCCCTGGAAGCCATCGGGGTATTCCTCGGCGATGAAGGCCGTCGTGATGTCGCCCTTGATGAAGCGGTCATGGTCCATCACCGCGCCGACGAAGGGCAGGTTGTGACCGATGCCTTCAACCTCGAAGGTATCCAGCGCAAGGCGCATCTCTTCGATGGCCTCGGCGCGGGTCGGCGCCCAGGTGCAGAGCTTGGCGATCATCGGGTCGTAATACATCGAGATCTCGCCGCCTTCGAAGACGCCCGTATCGTTGCGCACGATCCCGCCGCGCGAGGTCGGACCTTCGACCGGCGGGCGATACTTGATCAGGCGCCCGATCGAGGGCAGGAAGTTGCGGTAGGGATCTTCGGCATAAAGGCGCGATTCAATCGCCCAACCGTTGATCTTGAGGTCTTCCTGCTTGAAGGGCAGCGGCTCGCCACCGGCGACACGGATCATCTGCTCGACCAGGTCAACCCCGGTGATCAATTCGGTGACCGGGTGTTCCACCTGCAGACGGGTGTTCATCTCGAGGAAGTAGAAGTTCTTGCTGCCGTCGACGATGAATTCCACCGTACCGGCCGAGGAGTAACCCACGGCCTTGGCCAGCGCGCAGGCCTGCTCACCCATGGCTTTGCGGGTGGCTTCATCGAGGAACGGCGACGGAGCCTCTTCGATGACCTTCTGGTTACGGCGCTGGATCGAGCATTCACGCTCGTGCAGATAGACGCAATTGCCGTGCTTGTCGGCCAGCACCTGGATCTCGATGTGGCGCGGCTGCGTCACGAACTTCTCGATGAAGATACGGTCGTCGCCGAACGAGTTCGCGGCCTCGTTCTTCGAGCTCTCGAAGCCTTCGCGGGCTTCCTGCTCGTTCCAGGCGATCCGCATGCCCTTGCCGCCGCCGCCAGCGGAGGCCTTGATCATGACCGGGTAGCCGATCTGGTTCGAGATCTTCACCGCCTCGTCGGCATCGGCGATCAGGCCCATGTAACCCGGAACGGTCGAAACGCCGGCTTCCTGCGCGATCTTCTTCGAGGTGATCTTGTCGCCCATCGCCTCAATCGCGGGCGACGGCGGGCCAACGAAGACAACGCCTTCTTTTTCAAGGGCTTCTGCGAACTTCATGTTTTCCGACAGGAAGCCGTAGCCCGGGTGCACCGCCTCGGCGCCGGTCTGGCGGATCGCATCCATGATCTTGTCGATCACGATGTAGGACTGGTTTGCCGGCGGCGGGCCGATGTGGACAGCCTCGTCGGCCATCTTGACGTGGAGCGCATTCGCATCGGCGTCAGAGTAGACGGCGACCGTTTTGATCCCCATCTTCTGAGCCGATTTGATTACCCGGCAGGCGATCTCGCCGCGGTTTGCGATCAGGATTTTCTTGAACATGTCAGTCCCTTCCCCTCGGGCACGGATGATGGCCGCCCCGCTCTTCGTGATTGCTGGTTCGATTGACGGAAACAAAAATGCCACCGGGGACGGAATCCCCGATGGCATTCAGATACGCATGGCGCCGGACAACCGGGCGCTGCCCGGTCGCGTCGCCGATGTTCAACGTGTTACTGGCACACGCCCATGTCGTCGCAATAGGTGCCAGCCAAGGCACCGATCGCCGCACCGGCGACGACGTTGGTGTCGGTCGCATCCGCGATGAGCGCACCGGCGGCCGCACCGCCAAGGGCGCGCTGCCCTTCGGTTGCATAGCAGCCCGAGAGGACGGACACGGCGAGAACCGCGACGAGAACCGAGTATTTACGCATGTTGAACTGCCTCCATTCACAGGTTTCTTTGCCCGCGATTCTAGCGCAGCCGTGCGCGAAGAAAAGCGAATACCGCATTCGGCGCGCCCGGCGCCGGCCAAATCGGCGGCACACCGCTGATCTTCGGGAGAAAGAAGCGGTCTGACCAGCGGGCCAGACCGCAGACAAAGGGAAGGGATAGGGAAGATGCGCCAGACCGGATGCAGGGTTACACCGGTGCGCACTACCCCATGCTGCGCCGCGCCAGCCACATTGGCAAAGCCAAATCGCGCGATCGCGGCGCGATCGGCGACAAGTTGCCCATAGGTAAGCGAGACGCGCGAGATCATTCCCAATCGTCCTCCTCGTCGTCCCACGTGAACGCCTCGGGGTCTTCAAACACTTCCGGGAAAGCGGCCTGGGCTTTTTTGACGTCGATGCGCAGCAGCGCCTCGTAAGAGCACGGATCGAAGGGGTCGGTGGCGGGCACGACCTCGCGGCCGAACAGCCAGCTCAGCCGACCGGCATCGAGATTGCCCCGTTCAAAGGTCTCCTCGCCGAATTGCGCCCATAGCGCGGCCATAAAGCCCGCGTCGGCACGGCGGTCAGCAGCCGCGCGGTCCCTATAACGCTCGCGGCGAATGATCTTGGTCGCGCCGTTCTTGTTCGCGCGGCGGATCAGGAATTGGAAGTCTGTCCCGGGCAGACGCCCCGGAAATCCACGGTGTTTCAGCATTGGGTGCCCTCCTGTACGAAGGACACCCGATAGCGCAGTTCGGCGCCCGCCCGCAACGTGCGGACGGCAGCAAGGTCAGTTGCGAGGAGCGGCCGTGCCGGGTTGACCGCCGGGTTCACGCCCCGGAGTGCCCGGGTCGCGGTCATCGTCGTTGTTCGGAACGCACGTGACCGGGCTGTATGCGGTGGACGCGACAGAGGTCTGGCCGGGCGCACAGGGCGGCGGCGGGCAATCGGGGACGGATGCCGGATAGGCCGAATTGACACGCTCACCGGTCGGGCGACACTCACCGCCGGTCGGGTTGCCGTATTTGTCGTAGAAGACAGGCTCGGGCTGAATCGGCTCGGGCGGCGGCGGCGCGCAGGCAGCCAATGCACCGGCTGCCGCGCACGCCAAAACGGTGACACGAATGAATGAGTATTGCATGTTGGAACCTCCCCGAGCCTATTGATTACAGCTCGATGGTAGCGCCAACGTGACGTCACGGCAATGAAGGATGCCGCCTGAGGCCGGAAACAGTCTGGCGACGATCCGGCCCGGACCGGGGAGAGAGGGGACAGGGCAACGCCCTGCCCCGAAACCGTCTTACTTGTACTTGCCAGTGAAAGCCGGCTCGACCGAAACGGGCTCGACCGGTGCCGGCTCGGTCTTCGGCGCGCAAGCGGCCGCGAAGGCGACCAGAGCGAGGGCGAGGATTGCTTTCTTCGACATTTGAAACTCCTGAGCGGGCTGGCGGAGGGTGCGATTCGCGTGTTTTCCCCAAGCCCTGTTGATGACGTGCAGAGCGGAAGCACCACTCCGGGAACCTCACGGCCCCGCGACAATTTATCACTTCTGCTGCAATTGCATAGCGAACCGCGTTGCACGGAATGCAGGGCAGCCACGCAGTGGCGGAAACCCGCCACCCGGCCCGACATTTCATGTCCACGCAGTTGCATCAGAACAGCTCCCACTCACAGCCCCCGTCCACAACGGAATAGGCCTCGAAAAATTGCACTGCCTCCTCGTCGGTCTCGCCGAAAGGCACGACCCGGTCGGAAAGGCTGATTACCACCTGCGCTGGCCTGGGCCCGATGGCCGAGAGCCTCGGCAACGCGAAGTCTTCACACAGCGCCTGCATGTCGGCTGCGGCTACGTCCGGGTCCATCGGATCGTCGCCCCCGATCTGCGGCGCAAGAAACCGGAAGCGCATCGTCAGCCCCTCGGGCCCCGGCGTGTCCGATATCGTGTCGATCCAGTGCACCTCCTGCCCGGAGGGAACCGGCACCGAAACCCCTGCCCCATCCTGGGCTGAGGCGGGCCGAGCAAACGCTGACAGCAGCAAGGCCGCCATAAGGCCACTTGCCAATCTCTGCGTTCGCCCGGCCGCGCGCCCCATTCCGCGCCCCTCAGAGCGGAATGTTGTCGTGCTTTTTCCAGGGGTTGGAGAGTTTCTTCGAGCGCAGCGAAGCGAATGCGCGCGCCACCCGGCGACGGGTCGAATGCGGCTGGATCACCTCGTCGATAAAGCCCTTCTCGGCCGCCACGAACGGGTTGGCGAAACGGTCTTCATAGTCCTTGGTGCGCGCCGCGATCTTCTCGGCATCGCCCAGTTCGCTGCGGTAAAGGATCTCGACTGCGCCCTTGGCGCCCATCACCGCGATCTCGGCGGTCGGCCAGGCGTAGTTGAAATCGCCGCGCAGGTGCTTGGAGGCCATAACGTCATAAGCGCCGCCATAGGCCTTACGGGTGATCACAGTGACCTTCGGAACGGTCGCTTCGCCATAGGCGAACAGCAGTTTCGCGCCGTGTTTGATGACCCCGCCGTATTCCTGGCCGGTGCCGGGCAGGAAGCCGGGCACGTCCACCAGCGTCAGGATCGGAATTTCAAACGCATCGCAGAAACGAACGAAGCGCGCGGCCTTGCGGCTCGAGTCGATGTCCAGACAGCCCGCCAGCACCATCGGCTGGTTCGCCACGACGCCAACGGTCTGGCCTTCCATGCGGATGAAGCCGGTGATGATGTTGCCCGCGTAGTCTTTCTGGATCTCGAAGAAGTCGCCCTCGTCGGCGATCTTCACGATGAGTTCCTTCATGTCGTAGGGCATGTTCGGGTTCGACGGGATCAGCGTGTCGAGCGAGTCCTCGACGCGGTTCACCTCGTCGAAGAACGGACGCACCGGCGCCTTCTCGCGATTCGACAGCGGCAGGAAGTCGATCAGACGACGGGTCTCGGCGATCGCCTCGACGTCGTTTTCATAGGCGCCATCGGCAACCGAGGATTTCTTGGTGTGAGTCGAGGCCCCGCCCAGTTCCTCGGCGGTGACGATCTCGTTGGTCACGGTCTTCACGACGTCGGGACCGGTCACGAACATGTAAGACGAGTCCTTCACCATGAAGATGAAGTCGGTCATCGCCGGCGAGTAAACCGCGCCGCCCGCGCAGGGGCCCATGATCAGCGAGATCTGCGGCACCACGCCCGAGGCCATGATGTTGCGCTGGAACACCTCGGCGTAACCGGCGAGCGAGGCGACACCTTCCTGGATACGGGCACCGCCCGAGTCGTTCATGCCGATGACCGGCGCGCCGTTCTGCATGGCCATATCCATGATCTTGCAGATCTTTTCGGCGTGCGTTTCGGACAACGAGCCGCCGAACACGGTGAAATCCTGCGAGAAGACATAGACCATGCGGCCATTCACCGTGCCCCAGCCGGTGACAACGCCGTCGCCTGCGGGCTTCTCGTCCTGCATACCGAAATCGGTGCAGCGGTGCGCCTTGAACATGTCGAATTCTTCGAAGGTGCCTTCGTCGAGCAGCAGCTCGATGCGCTCACGCGCGGTCAGTTTGCCCTTTGCGTGCTGGGCGTCGATGCGGCGCTGCCCGCCGCCAAGACGCGCTGCGGCACGACGCTCTTCAAGCTGGTTCAGGATGTCTTTCATGGGGTCCCCTCCGAAGATTTCAGGCACCCTATACGCACATAACTACATTACAAAGCAGATTTGCGAAAATTTGCAAATTCTTGGCAGGACGATGATTGCGAATTGCAAAGTCGCGAAACCTTCATCCGCTTGTTGCGCGCGCCGCGGCCCAAGACCTTCTGGCAAATGACCCGGGTAGCAATTCTAACCCCACATGGCGATTTCGGCGACCCAGTTCAGGGGACATTAGAGCCCTTGATATACGAAATATCGCAATATCAGTCACTTGCGATCTTCCAACCCGTCCGCCTGATCGGGCGCGCGACAGAGCACCGGGCCGACCAATGCGCAGGCCTCCGCCTTTGCCCAAGCGTTGAAGATCGGGTTCTCGGGCGGTTGCGCTTGGCGAAGGAGGCAGTCTTGGATTGGGGTCCGACGCGCATTGTGATCTGCGGCGAGGGGCTGGCAGGGGCGGCGCCGGCGTGCGGGCCGCCCCTGATCCGTTTCGTCAGAAGGCGATGCGACCGCTGATCGCCACGGAGAGCGCGTTGTTGCGGCCGGGATTGTCAAAGCCCGTCACATAGGTCAGTTCGCCATTGATCGTGCCGCGCCCGTTGTCGAAGCGGTGTTGCAGGCCCAGACCGATCTCGCCGCTCCAATCCTCGGCCGCGCTCACCACCGGCGTTCCCGCAACTATCGTGGTGATGTCGCCTGCGAGTTCGCGGAAGATGTCGGCCGATCCATAGAGCGTCGGGCCTTGATCCTGCCCGCCCGCGCGCGATGCGGTCTGCCGCTCGGCGACCAGACCCATGCCCAATTGCAGGCTTTCGGCCGTGTCCAGCGATGTCGCCAGCCCGCCCCCGCTGGTGAACGGATCATAGCTAACCGTGCTGTATTTCAGCCGCCCGCGCGGCGTCAGAGACCAGGGAGAATTGGCCATGCGGAACCGCTGGCCGATTTCAAGCTCGCTGGAGACACCTTCGCCCGAGATCGCGCTGGCGAAGCCCGCCGATGTCATGTCGCTGCTGAAATCGGTGTATTGCAGCTGCCCGTCGACATAGAAGCCGGAATTGCCGAACCATGTCGCCGTCAGCCCGAGCGAGCGCGCGTCGGTGTCGATCCTAGCTGTCGCGACGTCTGAGGAGATCGTCGAACGGGCGGACCCGTAGCCAAGATTGACCCCCAGAACCAGATGCCCGGTATCGGAGGTATGGGCGTCGAAGTTCAGGCCGCCGCGAATCCGGGCCTGATCCATCTCGGCCTGGAAGCCGGAACCGGAAAACGCCGGTGCAAACTCCGATGTGCCGCCATCGACCAGGAACCACGCAGACTGCAGCTCGGTAGGCACCCCCAGTTGATCCGTCCCGGAGCGTTCGCGCAGGCTCGGCAGCCTGCTTTGCTGCAGCATCGCATAGGGCAAGGCTTCAAGCCCGGTCACTTCGGCCACGAAGCCGCCGGTTCCGGCCAGAACGAAATCCGCACCGCTCTGGCTGATTTCATAGACCAATGCGCCGAAGGACAGCGGCGTGGACAGGGTAAAGGCGTCGGCTGCGGCGGTGCCGCTGACCGAGGCGATCACCACCGGGTTGCCACTGGCCCCGCCGGTCGAGACATCGGCCACCGCGACGCTCGTCTGGTCGCCCGTCACATCCCCGTTCACCAGCAGCCGGTCAGAGGTGTCTGCGGTGAAGTCCACATCAATGGCCAACACACCGCCACCGGAGTATTCGCCGTTCACCGTTACGGTTTCGCCCGCAGTGCCGTTCTGCATGTCGGTCGTACCGTTGTTGGCATAACGCCCGTCCACCGTCACCGCGCTGCCCGAGGCAAGCTGCAGAAGGTAGTTGTTGATGAAGGCCCCGGCGCCGCCCAGGGCGACCTCCAGCGTGCCCGCGCCCAGGGTGATGCTGCCCGCGTTGGTGATATCCTCGTCGCCCGTGGCGTCGGTATCGGCAGACAGATAGCCTCCGCCCGCGAAATCGAACACCCCGCCGGACAGGTTGTTGATCGCACCGATATCGCTCAGTGTGCCCCCCGCAGCGACCGCGATCAGCGCGTTGTTGTTGAGCGTGTTGCCGGTCCCCGACAGGGTTGAGCCCGCGCCAACCGCGATGCCCCCCGACCCGGCCGCAACGGTGATCGTCTGCGCCTCAAGTGTGTCGCCATCGGACACCGTAATCAGGCCGGTGCTGGTCTGATCCAGCGTGGTGATCCCGGCCAGATCGCCGCTGGTGGTGACGGTGCCCGCGCCGGTGTTGCTCAGCGATCCGGCCAGCGTGCCCGCAGCGTTCAGCGTCCCGCTGTTTTGGGTATTGCCGCTGATCGTGCCGGTGCTGACAAGGGTCGCGTCCGCAGCATTGGTTACGCTCGTGGCGCGCATCGTGCCTGCGTTGTTGATCGTACCGCTCCCGGTGTTTTCGATGGTGCTGGCATCCAGAATGCCGCTGGCCTCGACCTGCACGCCCGCAGTGGCCAGTGTCGTGCCGCTGCCCGCCGAACTGTTGGTGAAGCCTGCCACTTCGAGTTCGCCACCCGAGATGTTCAGCGTGGCACCGCCTTCGTTCAGCAAACTGCCGGTCGGGGTGGTGGAGGGGGTGCTGCCCGTGGGGGAGCTGCCACCATAGGTGTTACCAACGATATTGAGCACGGCCCCCGCACCGCTGTTGGTGATGCTGCCCACATCGACGCGGCCCTGCAGGTTCATCGTGCCGTTATTGGTCAGCGCGGTGGCAAACAGGGCGCTGGTTAAGGCGTTGGAATTCAGCGTCGCCCCGGCATGGTTCGTAACGGCTCCACCGCCGATCAGGTTCCAGTCGTTGGTGATGACCGAAGCTGCGGTGCCCTCGGCCACGCCGTTTTCGACGGCGCCGTTGACATAGAGCGTGCCGAAGTTGGCGATGCTGGTACCGGAGCCCGAGGTAGTGGTGTTGGTCAGGCTGGCCACCGAGGCGGTTCCGCTGACATCGAAGGTCGCGGTGCCGGTATTGGTGAAGGCGCCGACCCCGGTCAGGGAACCGGTGGCGTTGAAATCGCCGCTGCCCTGATTGACCACATCCGCATTCAGCGTGCCCCGCGCATTGACCACGCCGCCGGTGGTGTTGGTCAGCGTGTCCACCGTCAGGACCGATCCGGCCCCCAGCATGTCGATGCTGCCCGCGTTGGTGATCGTGTCACCGCCCGCATCCAGCGTCGCGGCAGCGGCGATATTGATGTCGCCCGTGACGGTGTTCTGGATGGCGCCGCCTGCGGAATTGACCGTGGTCGTGCCCGCGTTGAAACTCAGCGTGCCGCTGTTGGCGACCACACCGGTCTGCACATCGAAGGTCTTGGCGTCCGCGTCGTTGAAATTCACCACGCCAGAGCCGAGGTTGTCGAAATCGCCCGTCGTGGCCACCAGCGCCCCGCCGCCCGCAACATCCAGCGTGCTCGCATTGCTGAACGAGGTGCCGGTCAGGTTCGCCCCCGCAGCAACCGTAGTGGCGCCGTTCAGGGTGATAGCCCCGGCCGTCAGCGTGTCACCCGCACTGACAGTCAGCGCAGCGGTGCTGCCATGGGTCAGCGACCCGGTGGTGGTGAAATCGCCTGCGGTGGTAAAGACACCATCGGCGGCGGTGGCAAAATTCTCGGTGTATCCCGTGCCGGCCCAGCTCGGCCCGGCGGTGCGTTCCTCGGTGATCGTGTCCGATACATCAAAACTCACCGTGCCGATTTCATTGTGGCCGTCGCGATAGGTCATGTTTTGCGTGCTGACGGCGATCGAGCCGGGCACACTGCCGATCGCCCCGGCGCTGATGAAGTCGGTCAGCCCGGTCAGAAGCGCAGCCCCGCCGGTCGAATTGGTGATCGCGCCGGTGGTCGTGTTGGTAAAGGTACCGCCCACTGTCGAGGTGCCGGTCAGATCGAAGGTGGCGTTGTTTTCGACATCCCCGGCCCAGCTGCCCGACACGACGGTGGTGCCCGCATTGGCAACGAGGGCGCCGGTGGCGGTGCTGGCCCCGCTCAGGGTCAGGGCGCCGCTGCCCTGTTTAACCAGATCGCCCGAGCCTGAGACCACGCCCGAAACCTCGGCATCGGTCGCATCCCCGGTCGTCAGCGTGTTCGAGTTGAGCGCGATATTCCCGCTGCCAAAGATCGAGCCCACGGTCTCATCGCTGCCGGTCAGGGCGAATGTCCCGCTGTTGTCGATGGTTGCACTGTCGTTGATCGCATCGCCGCCCGCACCGTCTACACTGAGCGTCGCGCCGCTGGCGACCGTGATCCCCGAGGTGTTCTGGATGCTGCCCGTCGCATTGATCGCAAGCGTGCCGCCGTTGACGGTGGTCGCACCGGTATAGGTGTTGACGCCACCCAGCGTCGTGGTCCCGGTGCCGTTGCGCGCGACCGAAATCGCGTTTGTCGCGCCATCTTCGATCACGCCGGAGAATGTTGATGTTCCGATAAGCGTCAGCGTTTGATCTGCGGCGCCGCTGTTGGTGACCGTTCCGCTCCCGGACAGCGCTTTGACGGGGGTGTTGTAGCCCGTGATGTCCAGCGTGGCCCCGCTGTTGATGGTCGTACCGTTGATTAAGGACAGGACAAGGGGGAAATTAGTGCTCGTGCCCTGCAATGTGCCCGCGGCTACGACGAATTTCAGCCCCGACGTGAGACTACCACCATCCATTCTGAGTTTGACCGTCCCGGTGTCGGTTATTGAACCGAAAGTCAGCGTGTCGGCGCCGGACGCATAGAAGGAGCCGGTTTGCGTCAGCGTTGTACCCGCTGCGGCTGACAGGGTCGCGTCGCCATTCACCTGGAGCGCCCCGATACTGGTATCGGCGGTTCCCCGGAACGTTGCGCTGTTCGATATGGCAACCGTTCCGCTGACCGTGCCGCTGCTGCTGACGGTGCCGCCGGTGATGGTGACGCCCCCTGCCAGAGTTCCGCTGTTGGTGACGGTGCCCGAGGTGCTGACCAGCCCCGTCACGCTGCCCTCAACCGTCAGCGCGCCGCCCGCCCCGACAGTGACCGCGCTGTCGAGAACCGAGGCGTCCCTCACCGCGACCTCGCCGCCGTTAATGGTGGTGCCATTCGTCACGGTCAGCGTCGGCGAGGTGCCATCCGCCTGCAAGGTCAGCTGCCCCTGCTCCACGGTAACTGTATTCACGGTCAGGCTGCCGCTATCGGTCGTTCCGGTGATGACGGGCTGGTTTGCCGAGGCGCTGTCCAGCACGACGTCACTGGCGCCGACCGGCGCCGTGGCCTCGGCCCAGTTCGTGGTGCTGTCCCAGGCTGTATCTCCGGCGCCGCTCCAGTTCAGATCCTGCGCCCGCACATCCGGCGCCATCGCCAACGTCGCGACAACAGCAAAGCCGAGACAGGGTGCATAGCTGGCCACAACCCCCTTGACCTTGGTCAGACGCCCGCCACGGAAAATACGCGCAGCCCAACGGCGCCCGAGCAAATCGGTAATCATTCTGGTTCTCCCACCTGAAAAAAAGTTGCCGGAGCTTTCTCCCAAAGCCTCGGCAAAATATGCTGTCCCGGTTGTTTCCTGTGATCTGAGCCAGATCTGCACCGCAAAGCCCGTCGAACAGACCACACCAAGCCCCAGTTGGCCAGCGAATATCCCCGCAGCCGCTGTGCAGGGATGACGGTGGGATCAAACACGGGGGAGAACCTGCCCTGCAAACGCCAGAAACGCGCGCAACGACCGGCAGGATCAGCGGGCGTAGCCCCTGACGACTCAGGAGGTCATCTCACGGACCATCCTTGTCGCCTTCAACGCGCTCTGGCCGGGTGAGCCCGTGACGTTGTGCACCGTCACGGGCTTCGCGCAGATCGTCGTGGGGCGTGCCCGGCTGAGCGGCACAAACTTGTGCTCCACACATTTTACCTGATGGACAAGGAACCGCGCTGCGCCTAGCGGTTGGGTATGGCTTTCCTCGACCGGCGCACCCACCCCAGCATCGTCACGCTCGTGCTCGTCTCCGGGCTCGGGGCGCTCAGCCTGAACATCTTCCTGCCCTCGCTGCCGGGCATGGCACGGTTCTTTGGCGTGCCATACGGGCAGATGCAGCTCGCGGTCTCGGGCTATCTTGCCGTGTCGGCGGGGCTGCAGCTGGTGATCGGCCCGATCTCGGATCGCTACGGGCGGCGGCGTGTGCTGCTGACGGTGTTCTCGATCTTCCTGCTGGCAACGGTCGCGACCCTTCTTGCAACCAGTTTCGAGACCTTCATCGCGGCGCGCATGGTGCAGGCGGTAGTGGCCACCGCCTTCGTGCTGTCGCGCGCGACGGTGCGCGACATGGTGCCGGGCCCCGAGGCCGCTTCGGTCATCGGCTATGTCACCATGGGCATGTCGCTAGTGCCGATGATCGGCCCGGTGATCGGCGGCTTTCTGGACGAAGCCTTCGGCTGGCGCGCGAACTTCGCCCTGCTCCTGGCTTTCGGCGTGGCGATCACGGCGCTGGTCTGGGCGGATATGGGCGAAACCACCGCCAAGGGCGGCGTACCGTTCAAAGACCAGTTGCGCGCCTATCCGATCCTGCTGCGCTCGCAGCGGTTCTGGGGCTACTGCCTGGCCACCGCCTTCGCCTCGGGCCTGTTCTTCGCCTATCTGGGCGGCGCGCCCTTCGTGGGCGATCAGGTGTTTCACCTGACCTCGGCGCAGGTGGGCTATTTCTTCGCCCTGCCCGCAGTCGGCTACGCGATCGGCAATTACCTGTCGGGCCGTTTCGCCATGCGCACGGGGATGGATCACATGGTGCTTTACGGCACACTGCTGGCCACCGCCGCGCTGATCGTGGCGCTCGGTGCGGAAATGATGGGCTACTCTTCTCCGTTCATCTTCTTCTCGATGGTCGGCGTGACCGGCATGGGCAATGGCATCGCCCTGCCCTCGTCGAACGCGGGCATGATGTCGGTGCGCCCCGAGCTTGCCGGAACCGCCTCGGGCCTCGGCGCGACGCTCAGCATCGGCGGAGGGGCCGCGCTGGCCGCGCTGTCGGGCGCCATGCTCGGCCCCGGCTCGGGCGCCATTCCGCTGGTTCTGATCATGCTCGCCTCCTCGGCGGCCTCGGTCGGCGCGATTCTTTGGGTCTTTCATCGCCGCAAGCGACTGGGGATTTGACGCGCCCGCTTTGCAAAGCTACCAATTTCTTTGCAAAAGGAGGGTGCCATGGCGACTCAGAAACTCTATGCCGGTGTGAAACTGCGCGAGACCCGCGCCCGCCTTGGCCTGACACAAAAGGCCTTTGCCGACCGGCTTGGCGTTTCGCTGCCTTACCTCAACCAGATGGAGAACAACCATCGCCCGGTTTCGGCGGCAGTCGTCCTGGGATTGGCGGGGGAGTTCGGCCTCGACGTGACCGAACTTTCCGCAGGCGATGCCGAGCGACTGGTGTCGGACATGCGCGAGGCGCTGGCCGATCCGGTCTTTGCCGATGGCGCCCCGCCGCTGGCCGATCTGCGGCTGGCCGCGTCGAACGCGCCGGCGCTTGCACGGACGTTTCTTGAACTGCACCGCGCCTATCGGCAGGCGCATGAACGCCTCGCCTCGCTCGATGAGGCCCTCGGCCGCGAGGCCGGCCAGGCGATCGTCAGCCCGTGGGAAGAGGTGCGCGACTTCTTCCACTATTGCGACAACTACATCGACGTCGTCGATCGCGCGGCCGAGCGATTTTCCTGCCCTGATGGCAAGCGCTTGGAGCCGTTTATTCGCGCAACCGAGGCGCTGAACGCGCGCGGGATCGATGTGCAATTCGCGGACACTTCGGCGCTCCGGACCCGCGAGGGCAAGACCATCACCCTTTCCGCCCATGCTGGGCGCCCGACGCAGGCTTTCCAGCTTCTGCATCAGGTCGCGCTGATCACGCAAAATGAGCTGCTCGAAGCGACCCTCGATCTCGCGCGCTTCCAGTCAGAGACCTCGCGCGCCATCGCAAAGATCGGTCTTGCAAACTACTTCGCCGGGGCCGCGCTGATGCCCTACCGCGTCTTCCTTGAGGCGGCGCAGGAAACCCGGCACGACCTTGAACGCCTCGGAGATATGTTCGGCGCCTCGATCGAACAGGTGGCGCATCGCCTTTCGACCCTCCAGCGCCCCGGCGCCAAGGGCATCCCGTTCTTCTTCGTGCGCGTCGATCAGGCCGGCACGATCACCAAGCGCCACTCGGCCACGCGGCTGCAATTCGCCCGCTTCGGTGGCGCCTGCCCGCTGTGGAACGTCCATCAGGCGTTCGAGACGCCCACGCGCTTTCTGCGCCAACTGGCCGAAACCCCCGACGGGGTGCGTTACCTGTGCCTGGCGCACGACGTCTCGAAACCCGGCGGCTCCTTCACCGCCCCGGTGCGCCGCTACGCGATCTGCCTGGGCTGCGAGGTCAGCCATGCCCGCGGCCTCGTCTATGCCGATGACATGGAACTGTCGAACCCGCGCGCCTATCAGCCCATCGGCATCTCCTGCCGGATCTGCGAGCGCAAGGATTGCCACCAGCGCTCGGTCCCGCCGCTCGAACGCCGCCTGTCGGTCAACCCCGACCGGCGCGGCCTGCTACCCTACGACATCTCATGAAAAAAGCCCCGGTTTCCCGGGGCTTCTTCGTCATTCCTGTCACGGATTACACCGCAGCGAGCATCCGAGCGATCTCATCCTTGATCGCGGTGCGCTTCTTGCGAAGCTCCACCTCGGCCAGGCCATCCATCGGGGTCACATTCGTTTCCGCATTGTGCACCTGGTCGTTGATCTCGTCATACTCGTTCAACAGACGTGCGAAATGCGCATTCGAAACCTTGAGTTCGTGCAGTTTCTCCATGTCAAAGGGGAATTCTTCCTGCAGCGTATGCGGGGTGTTCGACATGGGTTATCTCCCTTTTCCTGTGTTTCGAATCGACCCTAGCGCCCCGCGCGCGCGCCGACTTTGACCCTTGTCAAACTCGGCCTCAGCGCTGCGCGACGCGCCAGTTCGGATTGATCCAGGGTTCGACATTTTCCGATGGCAGGCGGCGCCCAAGGATGTGGTCGGCCACCTTCTCGCCCGTCATGATCGAGGGCGCGTTGAGGTTGCCATTGGTGATGCGCGGGAAGATCGAGCTGTCGGCGACCCGCAGCCCTTCGACCCCGATCACCCGGCCTTCCGGGTCCACCACGGCCGTCGGATCGTCGGCCCGACCCATTCGTGCGGTACCACAGGGATGATAGGCGCTTTCCGCGTGCTCGCGGATGAAGGCGTCGATCTCATCGTCGCTCTGCACCGCCGCGCCGGGCTGGATCTCATGCTTCACATGGCCCGCCATCGCGGGCTGCGCAAAGATCTCGCGCGTTAACCGGATTACCTTGCGGAACTCCGCCCAGTCGTCCGGGTGGCTCATGTAGTTGAACGAGATCACCGGCGCCTCGCGCGGATCGGCGCTGCGCAGGGTCACCGCCCCGCGCGATTTCGAGCGCATCGGACCGGTATGCACCTGGAATCCATGCCCCTCGGCCGCCGTCTTGCCATCGTAGCGCACCGCGATCGGCAGGAAGTGATACTGAATATCGGGATACTCGATGCCCGCGTCCGAACGAATGAAGCCGCAGGCCTCGAACTGGTTCGACGCACCCAGGCCCTGCTTGGTGAACAACCACTGCGCCCCGATCAGTGCCTTGCCCCACAGGTTCCAATATTTATAAAGCGTGACAGGCTCTTGCGCGGCGAACTGCATGTAAACCTCAAGATGGTCCTGCAGGTTCGCGCCCACTCCGGGACGATCCGCGATCACCTCGACCCCCTGCGCCGCAAGATGCGCCGCAGGGCCGATCCCCGATAGCATCAGGATCTTCGGCGTGTTGATCGAGCTGGCCGCGAGGATCACCTCGGCCCGCGCCCGGATCACCTCGACCTTGCCGCCACGCTCAATCTCGACCCCGGTCGCGCGCCCGTTTTCGATCTGAACCTTGCGCGCCAAGCCTCGGATAATACTGACATTCCCGCGCTTCATCGCGGGCCGCAGATAGGCATTCGCGGTGGACCAACGCCGACCCTTCCAGATCGTCGCCTCCATCGGCCCAAAGCCCTCCTGCTGACCGCCGTTGTAATCCGGCGTCACCGGATAGCCCGCCTGCTGGCCCGCCGCGATAAAGGCCCCGAACAGCGGATTGCGACGCGGCCCGCGGGTGATATGCATCGGCCCCGAGGCACCACGCCATTCGGCATCCCCGCCGTCATGGCCGCCGTGCCAGGTCTCCATCCGCTTGAAATAGGGCAGTACATCGGCATAGCCCCAGCCCTGCGCGCCCTGCTCGGCCCAGTGGTCGAAATCGCAGGCATGTCCGCGCACATAGACCATCCCGTTGATCGAGGACGACCCGCCGATCACCTTGCCGCGCGGCGTCACCAGCCGCCGCCCGCCAAGCCCCGGTTCGGGCTCGGACATGAAGCCCCAGTCGTAGATCCCCATGTTCATCGGATAGGACAAAGCCGCGGGCATCTGGATGAACGGCCCGGCATCCGACCCGCCATGCTCGATGATCAGAACCTTGCGCCCGGCTTCGGCCAACCGATAGGCCAGCGCCGATCCGCCCGAGCCCGCTCCAATGACAACGTAATCCGCTTCCATCGTTCCTGCTTTCTTCTTGGCCGAAATACCTCGGGGTTGCCGCTGGTTTCGCCATTGGTTCGAGAAACCAATGGCAACGGGCAGCGCCCCGGTTCCGTCAATAGGGGCTCTCGACCGGCCCCATGCCCACGTAGACGGCCTTCACCTGCGTGTAATGCTCAACTGCCGCTTTCGAGTTCTCGCGTCCGAGGCCCGAGGCCTTGACCGCCCCGAAAGGCATCTCGACCGGCGTCAGGTTGTAGGCGTTGATCCAGCAGGTGCCGGCCTCGAGCTGTGCGATCACACGATGCCCGCGCGACAGATCGGCGGTAAAGACGCCCGCCGCCAGGCCAAACTCGGTTCCATTGGCGCGCGCGATCACCTCGTCCTCGGTCTCGAAATCCAGAACCGACATGACCGGCCCAAAAATTTCCTCGCGCGCAATGGTCATGTCGTCGGTCACATCGGCGAAGACGGTGGGCTGCACGAAAAGCGGCCCCTCGTTGCCCGAGGCACCACCACTGATCAGCCGCGCGCCCTCGGCCTTGGCGGTCTCGATATAGCCCATGACCTTCTCGTGCTGCGCGGCCGAAATCAGCGGGCCGAACTGAGTTTCTTCGTCCAGCGGATCGCCCGCGACGATGGCCGCCGTGCGCTCGGCCAGACGCTTCAAGAAGGCCTCCTTGATGCCCTTCTGCACAAAGACCCGCGTGCCGTTCGAACAGATCTGCCCCGAGGAGTAGAAATTCCCCAGCATCGCCGCCCCGATCGCGCTTTCGATATCTGCGTCGTCGAACACGATCAGCGGCGATTTGCCGCCCAGTTCCATCGTCACATGCTTCATGCCAGCGGCGGCCGAGGCATAGACCTTTGCGCCCGTCGGCACCGATCCAGTCAGCGAGACCTTGGCAATCCGCGAATCGGTGGAGAGCGCCGCACCGACCGCGCCGCGCCCCTGAATCACGTTGAACACGCCCGCAGGCATCCCCGCCTCAACGAAGATCTGCGCCAGTTGCAGCGCCCCAAGCGGCGTCATTTCCGAGGGTTTGAACACCATCGTATTGCCCGTGGACAGCGCGGGAGCTGCCTTCCAGCAGGCGATCTGGCTGGGGTAATTCCACGCGCCGATCCCCACGCAAACGCCCAGAGGCTCGCGGATCGTATAGGCGAAATCGCCGCCCAGGGGGATCGTTTCACCGGTCAGCGTGGGCGCCAGACCCGCGAAAAACTCCAAACTATCGGCCCCCGAAGGCCAGTCGGCGCAGCGCGTCTCCTGGATCGGTTTACCGGTATCGAGCGTCTCAAGCCGCGCCAGTTCCTCGCCCCGTTCGCGGATGATATCGGCCGCGCGGCGCAGGATGCGGGCGCGCTCGACCGGCTTCATCGCGGCCCATTTGCGCTGCGCCGTGGCCGCGCCCGAGATCGCCGCATCGACCACCGCAGGCGTCGCCGCGTGCAGCCGCGCGATCACCTCGAGCGTGCCGGGATAGATCACCTCGATCACCTCGCCAGCAGTATCTTCCAGCCATTCGCCATTGACGAAATGGCTCGCTTTCGGTTGTGCCTTCATGCTTTTCCCTCCAGCTCGCGCTCCAAATATTCCGTAACGATTTTAAGTGCATAGCGCCGATCCGGCGCGCCTTCCGCCAGTGCCGCTCGGATATAGACCCCGTCGATCAGCGCGCCGAGGCCGCGCGCAACCGCCTCGGCCCGCGATCCCACCAGCGGGCGCAGCTCATGGCGCAGGTTCGAGCGCAGGCGGCGCTGATAGACATGCAGCAGACGCCGCGCCTCGGGCTGGGTCTGCGACAGAACGTAGAAGTTCAGCCAGGCCGAGATCACCTCGCGCCGGAAGCTACCCACGCCGAACGAGCCCGCCACGATGGCCCGCAGCCGTGCCTCGGGGCCGGTCGCGGTGGCCAGCGCCCCGCGCACCTCGGCGCCATAAAGCGTCAGGATCGAGCGCATGGCCGCCAGAAAGATCTGCTCCTTCGAGCCGAAGTAGTGATGCGCGAGCGCCGAGCTCATGCCCGCCCGCCGCGCGATCTGCGCAACCGTGACCTCAAGCGAGCCCGCCTCGCCCACTGTCTCGATCGTGGCTTTCACCAAGGCGGCCCGTCGAATAGGCTCAGCGCCAAGCTTCGGCATGGGTTTTGTAACCTTTCTGCAAAAAGTGCTTGCCTTTTCCGAGCTACAGGTAAGTTTATTGACTCGTCAATCAACAAAAAACGCCTGAACCACAACTGGGCTAACTAGGGAGACTGAAATGACCCTTCGTTCCATCCTGCTGGCGGGCGCCGCCAGCATCGCACTGACCTCGGCCGCGGGCGCCGCTGGCTGCGACAAGGTGACCTTCTCGGATGTGGGCTGGACCGACATCACCGCCACCACCGCCGTCACCACCACCGTCCTTCAGGCGCTTGGCTATGAGACCGACATCAAGGTGCTCTCGGTACCGGTGACCTATACCGCGCTTTCGACCGGCGACGTTGACGTGTTCCTTGGCAACTGGATGCCGACGATGGAGGCCGACATCGCCCCCTATCGCGACAACGGCACGGTCGAGACGGTGCGCACCAACCTTGTCGGCGCGAAATACACGCTGGCCACCAACGCTGCGGGCGCGGCCCTGGGCATCAAGGACTTCGCCGATATTGCCGCGAACAAGGACTCGCTCGATGGCAAGATCTACGGCATCGAGCCGGGCAATGACGGCAACCGCCTGATCATGGACATGATCGGCGCCGACGCTTTCGGCCTGACCGGCTTCGAGGTGATCGAAAGCTCGGAACAGGGGATGCTGGCGCAGGTCGAGCGCGCCGACAAGGCGGGCAAGCCGGTGATCTTCCTCGGCTGGGAACCGCATCCGATGAACGCCAATTTCGACATGACCTACTTGGCTGGCGGCGACGATTTCTTCGGCCCGAACTTCGGCGGCGCCGAGGTGGCGACGAACGTGCGCGCGGGCTATGTTGCCGAATGCGCAAACACCGGCAAGCTTCTGGAAAACCTTGAATTCTCGCTCGCGATGGAGAACGAGATCATGGGCGCGATCCTCAACGATGGCGAAGACCCGGCCGCGGCTGCCAAGACCTGGCTTGCGGCCCATCCCGAGGTGCTTGGCCCCTGGCTTGAGGGCGTAACCACCAAGGACGGCGGCGACGCGATGGCCGCCGTGACTGCGGCGCTGAAGTAACCCCGAAACAGGTGTGCGGCGCATCCCGCCGCGCACCTCCCACGCGTTCAAGGGAGAAACCGCGTGATGGAGTGGCTTACAGCCCACAAGATACCCGTCGGCAAGACCGCGAAGCTCGTTTTCGACTGGCTCAAGGACAATGCCGGTGGCTTTTTCGATACGCTCTCGGCCCTGATGCAGGGGCTGATCGACGCGATCCTCTGGGTCTTGCAGACCCCGCACCCCTTGGTGATCATCGCCGTTTTCGTCGGTTTTACATATGCGATGCAGCGCAGCTGGAAGACCGCCCTGCTGGTCCTGCTCGGGTTCATGTTCATCCTCAATCAGGGTTACTGGAAGAACACGACCGAGAGCCTCACGCTCGTGCTGTCCGCCTGCGTGGTGTGCATGGCCATCGGCGTGCCGATCGGCATTGCCGCGGCGCACCGCCCGCGTCTCTACTCATTCATGCAGCCGATCCTTGACCTGATGCAGACGCTGCCGACCTTTGTTTACCTGATCCCGGCCATCGTCTTCTTCGGCATCGGCATGGTTCCGGGCCTGATCGCCACGGTGATTTTCGTCCTGCCCGCTCCGATCCGCCTGACGCATCTGGGCGTCTCCTCAACCCCCCAGGCCCTGCTTGAGGCCGCCCGTGCCTTCGGCGGAACGCCCCGGCAGGTGCTTTGGAAGGTCGAACTGCCCTACGCCACCCCGCAGATCATGGCGGGGCTGAACCAGACGATCATGCTGTCGCTCTCGATGGTGGTTATCGCGGCGCTGGTCGGCGCGAACGGGCTTGGCGTGCCGGTCGTCCGGGCGCTGAACTCGGTCAACACCGCGCTTGGCTTCGAGTCGGGCTTCATCATTGTCGTCGTCGCGATCATCCTCGACCGGATGCTGCGCGTGGGAGGCCGCAAATGACCCAAACGACCGATCCCGGGCAGACCGCTGGCATCGCCGTCAAATTCGACAATGTTTCCATTGTCTTCGGCGACCATCCTGACCGCGCCCTGCCACTGATGGATCAGGGCCTGACCCGGTCCGAGATCCAGAAGGCCACCAGTCAGGTTCTGGGCGTGCATGACTGCTCGCTCGACGTGGCCGAGGGCGAGATCCTCGTGCTCATGGGCCTGTCCGGCTCGGGCAAATCCACGCTTCTGCGGGCGGTGAACGGGCTCAACCCGGTCTGCCGTGGTGCGGTGCATGTATGCGACGGCAATGCGCTGGTGGATGTGACCCATGCCGACCCGGCGACCCTGCGCCGCATCCGGCTGCATCGCGTGGCCATGGTCTTCCAGCAGTTCGGCCTGCTGCCCTGGCGCACCGTGCGCGAGAATGTCGGCCTTGGCCTTGAACTCGACGGCATGTCCAAGGCCGAGCGACGCGAACGCGTGGACACACAGCTTGAACTCGTCGGCCTGTCCAACTGGGCCGAACGCAAGGTGGGCGAGCTGTCGGGCGGGATGCAGCAGCGCGTGGGTCTGGCCCGCGCCTTCGCGACCGAGGCCCCGATCCTGTTGATGGACGAGCCCTTCTCGGCCCTCGACCCGCTGATCCGGGCCAAGTTGCAGGACGAGTTGCTGGAGTTGCAATCGACGCTCCGGCGCACGATCATCTTCGTCAGCCATGACCTCGACGAAGCCTTCAAACTGGGCAACCGGATTGCGTTGATGGAGGGCGGGCGCATCGTCCAGCTTGGCACCGCGCGCGAGATCATCGCCAACCCGGTCAACGATTATGTTGCTGATTTCGTTGCGCATATGAACCCGCTTGGGGTTCTGACCGCCGTGGATCTGGCCGAGGTCGGCCCCGCTGACGGCCCGGCGCTCGCGCTCGACACCCCGGTGAGGGACGTGATGGAGATGCTGCGCTCGGTCCCGGCCGTGGCTCTGAGCGATGGCCGCCGGATCACTCGCGAGGGTGTCATCGGGCGGCTGATCGACCCACGCGGCGGCATGGGTTCCTGATCGTCAGACCTTGGTCTGCGGAATCGCCGGGGTCACGCCCCGGCGTTTCGTTTTGGCCTCGCGCCATGTCACATAGCTGACCGCCCCGATGATCATGCCGCCGCCAAGCAGCACGTAGGGGTCGATATGCTCGCCAAACAGCAGCAGGCCCGCGGTCGAGCCGAAGACGAGTTGCAGGAAGGCCACCGGCTGCGTCACCGTCACCGGCGCGCAGGCGAAGGCGCGGGTCATGCAGTAATGCCCCGCCGTCGCGAAAACCGCCGTCAAGCCCAGCCAGAGCGTCTCGTTCAGGTTTATGGGTTGCCAGGCGACGATGGCGAAGGGCGCAAGGCAGAGCGTGATGCTCAGCGTCATCAGCGCCACGATGATGCTGGCGGGCGCATGGGCGCTGAGGTGCTTGGCGACCAGATAGGCCAGCCCGAAGAAGATCGCGGCGCCAAGCTGCGCGATATGTCCCGGTGCGACCTCGCGCAGGCCGGGGCGCAGGATGATCAGCGCGCCGATCAGCGCGACCGCGATGGCCGCCCCCCGACGCCAGGCAAAGCCCTCGCCCAGCAAAAGCGCGCCGCCAAGCGTCACGACGATCGGGTTGAGGTAACCGATGGCGGTGACATCGGCGATCGGGATGCGCGCCATGGCGTAAAACCACAGCAGCACCGCCAGCGCCTGCATCGCCCCGCGCAGGCCAAATAGCCCCCAGATCCGCGCCGAAAAGCGCATCTTGCGCAACTGCCAGATCGCCGGGGCCACGAACAAGATCCCCCAGAGGAACCGCACGAACGATGTCTGCGCGGCGGGCAGATCGGCGCCAAGATGGTGGACGATGACATTGACGCCGGTAAAGCTGAGCGTGGTGGCCAGCATCCACATCACGCCCAGCACGGGCCGATCTTGCGAGGTGGCATGTGCGTTCATCGCGCCAGATGATCCGATCCCGTAGCCCCCCGCAAGGCCCCGATTGTATGGGTTACAGCCCGCCCCAGATCAGCTTGGCCGCGACCGACCACAGGATCAGCGCCACGCAGGCCTCAAGCACACGCCAGGCCACGGGTCGCGCGAACATCGGGACCAGCAGCCGCGCGCCATAGGCCAGCGCCAGGAAGAACGAGAACGAGGCCGCCGATGCCCCCGCCCAGAACACCAGCCCCTGCCCCGGAAACTGCGCCGAGACCGCGCCGATCAGCACGACCGTATCCAGCCAGACATGCGGATTGGCCCAAGTAATGGCGGCCAGCGTCAGCATCACCGTGCGCAGGCTTTGCTTGCCGCCGTTCGTGGCCTCCAGCGCCTCGCCGCCGCGCCAGGCGGCCAGCGCCGCCCGCGCGCCATACCACAGCAGGAAGGCCACCCCGCCCCACCGCAGCGCCTCGGCCAGCCATGGGGCCGAGCGGGTCGCCACTGCAAAGCCCGACACCCCAAGCGCGATCAGCGCCGCATCCGAGGCCGCGCAGAACAGCGCGACCGGCAGCACATGCTCGCGCCGCAGGCCCTGTCGCAGGACAAAGGCATTCTGCGCCCCAATCGCGACGATCAATCCCAGGGTCAGCTTGAAGCCAGAAACGAAAACCATGTGGCACCTCCGGGCTTTTCCCTAGCCGGGGCGGCGATTTCATGCGACTTATTTTGCGTTATCTAAAATAAGGAAAACTTATGCTGGACTATGCCGCGCTTGAGGCCCTTGCCGCCGTGATCTCGACGGGTTCCTTCGAGGGCGCGGCGGGGCGGCTGCATGTCACGCAGCCCGCCATCTCGCAGCGCATCAAACAGCTTGAAGAGCGGATGGGCGCCGTGCTGATCGTGCGCGGCACGCCCTGCACCGGGACCGAGCTGGGCCTGCGCCTTGCCCGCCATGCCGAGGCCGTCGCGCTGATGGAGGCCGATCTGGCCCCGAACGACGCCGCGCCCACCGTCCGCATCGCCGTCAATGCCGACAGCCTGGCGACCTGGGTTCTGCAAGCGCTCGCCGAGGTGGAGGGGCAACTGTTCGATCTGGTGATCGACGATCAGGACCACTCGGCCGACTGGCTGCGGCGCGGAGAGGTGGTCGGTGCCGTCACCGCTTCGGCCACGGCGGTTCCGGGGTGTGATGTCGTCTCGCTCGGCGCGCTGCGCTATTTCGCGACGGCCTCGCCCGCCTTCGTCAAACGCCACTTCCCGCAGGGCATCACCGCGCAGGCGCTGGCCGAGGCGCCCGCCATCGTCTTCAATGAAAAAGACCGGCTGCAAAACGACTGGGCGCGGCGCGAAACCGGGCAATGCCCCGCCCTGCCCCAGCACCGCATCGCCTCCAGCGCGGGCTTTGTCGAGGCCTCGCTTCTGGGCATGGGATGGGGGATGAACCCTGAACAGATGGTGGGCCGCGCGATTACGGCGGGGCGGCTTGTGGCGCTGTCGCCCGAGCCGCTGGAGGTGCCGCTTTACTGGCAAAGCCTGCGGCGGCTGCGCGCGCCGCTGGCCCCATTGACCCGCGCGATCCGAAAGGCGGCCGCGCAGGTTCTGTTGCAAGTCTAGGGCTTACTTGCCCTTGCGCGCCTCGGCGGCGGCCTTCATGCGGGCCAGCAGCTCGGCCTTGGTCTCGGTCTTGCCGAAGGGGTTCTTCTCGGAGCCCTTGGCGTTGTGCTCAGAGTGGCGCGGGGTGTTTTTGCCCTGCTTGGCACTGCCGGATTTGCTGTAATCCATCGTCTCTCTCTTTCCGTTCGGGGCGTGACCCCATCAAAGGCAAGGGGCGCCCGAAGGCGCCCCGTCATTGGCTTTGCGCGGCCTTAAAGCTGCGCCGCGACATCCTCGGGGACGTCGAAATTATGGGTGACGTTCTGCACGTCGTCATCTTCTTCCAGCGCGTCGATCAGCTTCATCAGCTTTTGCGCGGTCTCCAGATCGACCTCGGTGGTGACCTGCGGCTTCCAGATCAGCTTGGACTCATTCGATTCGCCAAGCGCCTGTTCGAGCGCCTCGGAAACCTCGCTGAGGTTCTCGACCTGGCAATAGATCCAGTGGCCCTCTTCATCCGACTCGACATCGTCTGCGCCCGCTTCCAGAGCGGCCATCATCACCGTGTCCACATCGCCCGCCGAGGCCGGATACGAAATCTCGCCCACGCGGTCGAAGCCATGGCTGACCGAGCCGGTCTGGCCGAGGTTGCCGCCCGACTTGGTGAAGTAGCTGCGCACGTTCGAGGCGGTGCGGTTGAGGTTGTCGGTCATGCACTCGACGATGATCGCGATGCCGTTGGGGCCGTAACCCTCGTAGCGGATCTCGGTATAGTCCGCCGCGTCGCCCATCTGCGATTTCTTGATGGCGCGGTCGATCACGTCCTTGGGCATCGACTGCGACTTCGCGGCCTTCACCGCCAGACGCAGGCGCGGGTTCTTGTCGGGATCGGGGTCACCCATCTTCGCGGCGACGGTGATTTCCTTCGCCAGCTTCGAGAACATTTTCGAGCGGATAGCATCCTGCTTGCCCTTGCGGTGCTGGATGTTCGCCCATTTGGAATGGCCTGCCATGACCTTCTCCGTCGAAATACCTGTGAATTCCCGGCCTCTATAGTCCAGCCCGGGGTGTGCCTGCAAGCAGAGCGGCGATTATAGCGGCCAGATCAGCGGGATCATCAGGCAGGCCACGACGCCCGTGACGATATCGAGCGGAATTCCGAGCCGCAGGAAGTCCGAGAAGCGGTAGCCGCCGGGGCCGTAGACCATCATATGCGTCTGGTAGCCAATGGGCGTGGCAAAGGCGACCGAGGCCGCGAACATCACCGCCACCGCAAAGGGCCGCGGATCAAGCCCAAGCGCCAGCGCCAGCTTGATCGCGATAGGTGCGTAGATCACCGCCACCGCGTTGTTCGAGAGGAACTCAGTCAGGATCAGGCCAATGAAATAGACCGCAAATAGCGCCGTCATCGGATGCAGTTCTGCCAGGAACGGCGCCACGGCATCGACCAGCATCTTGACCGAGCCCGAGGCGTCCAGCGCCTCACCCACGACCAGCATCGAGAAGATCATCGCCAGAAGCCGCCCGTCGATGAAGCTGAAAGCCTCGTCGGCGTCGATGCAGCCGGTTACAAGGATCACCGCCACCGCCACCATCGCAAGCGACATGATCGGAGCAACGTTGAAAGCAGACAGCGCCACCACCGCCGTCAGCGCGCCAATGGCGATCGGCATATGCGAGCGGCGGAAGGCGCGCACCGTGGGCTTCGAGACGTCCACAAGGTCCATATCGGCGGCAAGACGCCCGATATCCTCGGGCGCGCCTTCCAGCAGCAGCGTGTCGCCCACGACAACGACCAGATCGTCAAGCTGGCGCCCGATGTTCTGGTTACGGCGGTGCGCGGCCAGAACATAGACCCCGTAGCGGCGGCGCAGGCGCAACTCGCCCAAGCTCCGCCCGATCATCCGGCAGCCGGGCGAGATCAGCACCTCGACCGTCTCGGTCTGCACCGAACTGAGCTTGTCCACCAGCCGCAGGTCGGTGTTTTGCTGCATCGAGAGAAGCTCGCTCATCTCGGTGCGCAGCACGACGCGGTCGCCCGCCTGCAAGACCGCATTGGCCAGATCGCGCCGCAGCGAGGCATCGCCGCGCAGCACGTCCACCACGCGCACACCCTCTCGCTTGAACACATCGACCGTCAGCACCGGCGTGCCGATCAGGCCCGAGTTCTCGGGGATCGCGACCTCGGTGAAGTATTTCATCTTGGGGCGCTGGCCGAGCATGAAGGACATCGAGTGCCGCTCGGGCACCAGTTTCTTGGCGAAAAGCGCCATGAAGATCGATCCTGCCAACGCCACGACCAGACCAAGGGGCATGATCTCGAAGATCGAGAAGGGTGCCAGCCCGTCCTTGCGCGCGACACCATCGACAAGGATGTTGGTCGAGGTGCCGATCAGCGTCAGCATCCCGCCCATGACAGTGAAGTAGCTCAGCGGCATCAGAAAGCGCGAGGGCGAAGAACCCAGCTTGCGCGCCACCTGGATGAAGACCGGGATCATCACCGCCACGACGGGCGTGTTGTTCATCACGCCCGAGGCGAACATGGTGAGCGCGAACAGCATCACCACCGTCACCACCGGCCGGGCCGAGATATGCGCCTCGGCATAGCGGGTCATGGCATCCAGCGCGCCCGTGCGCACCAGCGCGCCCATGATCAGGAACATGAAGGCAATCGTCCAGGGCGCCGAATTCGACAGCATCCCCACCGCGTCGTCATAGGGCACCAGCCCCAGCACCAGCATCGTCGCGGCACCGCCCATCGCCACGACCTCGGGCGGAAACCTCTCTCGCAGGAACATAAGGAACATGCCCATAACGATGACCAGCGCGGCGATGGCGGTGCCAGTCTCGGAAAACGGGAGTTCGATCATGATACCTCGTCCAGCAGGTTGCTCGGGCCGATATTAGCTGCTCGCTGCGCCCGCACAAGCGCGCTGTCGTGGAAGGCGACGCTCAGACCGGCGCGCACGGGGGCAAGCGCCCGCCCACACGCACCGTCTGGCAGCGCGTAGCCCGGCCAGTGCGGTCGTCGGTCTCGACATAGAACCCGCTCAGGCTGGCCTCGCCATTCGCCGGCGTGAACCGCTCCTTCGCCATGCCGGTGATGAAGCGGCGCATGGGTTCTGCCTTCTCCATGCCGATAACGGAATGATAATCGCCGCACATGCCCGCATCGGTCAGATAGGCCGTGCCACCCGGCAACACCATCGCATCGGCGGTCGGCACATGCGTATGCGTACCCACCACGACCGAGGCCCGCCCGTCGCACCAATGCCCCATGGCCATCTTCTCGCTCGTGGCCTCGCAATGCACATCCAGCAAGATCGCCTGCGCCAGCCCACCCAGCGGGTGCGCCCGCAGCACCGCATCCACCGCCGAGAACGGATCGTCGAAGGGCCGCTTCATGAAGACCTGCCCCAGCACCTGCGCCACCAGCACCTTGCGCCCGCGCCGGTCCTCGAACAGCCGCGCCCCGCGCCCCGGCGCCTCTTTGGCGTAATTCAGCGGCCGGATGATCCGCGGCTCGCCCTCGATGGCGCGCATCATGTCCTTCTGATCGAAAGCATGATCGCCCAGCGTCAGCACATCGGCCCCCGCATCCAGCAGAATCTTCGCATGGTCCCCCGTCAGGCCCATACCGCCCGAGGCGTTCTCGCCGTTCACCACGACGAAATCGAGACCCCATTCCGCGCGCAGTTTCGGCAAGCGCTCGACCACCGCCGCACGCCCCGCACGCCCCATCACATCGCCAAGAAAGAGTATTTTCATGGCCCATTCCCTAGCCCCGGTGCCCCGAAAGCGCAAACCCTTTCCCTTTCGGCTTTGCGCAAATATCCCGCGGGGGTCCGGGGGCGCGAAGCCCCCGGCGAACGGCCAGCCTCAGGGCGCGGGCGCCAGAATACCGGCCTCGGTCACGATCAGATCGAGCGGCTGGTCAGTCGGCTCGATCGGCACCTCGGGTAGTTCCTGCGCCGCATAGGCATAGCCAATGGCGATCACCGGCCCCGAAGCGCGCAGCATCTCTAGCGTGCGGTCATAGAACCCACCGCCGTAGCCCAGACGATAGCCGCGCTGATCGAAGGCCAGCATCGGCACGATCAGGATGCGCGGCACGATCGGCTCGGCCGCCTCGGGGATCAGCGCGCCGAACTCGCCCGCGACCATGGCGCAGCCGGGCGTCCAGCGATGGAACACCAAGGGCCGCCCCGGCCCCTGAATGACCGGCACACCGACCGGGCCGGTATGGCGGGCCATGACGGGCAGCGGGTCGATCTCGGTGCGGATCGGCATATAGCCTGCAAGTGGCGCGGAACCGCAGCCCGCGAGAACCTCGGCCAGGATTTCGGGCGCATGGCCCGGACCTTCGGCATGGGCGGCCTTGCGCGCGGCGAAGGCGGCGCGGCGCGCCTCGGCTTTCTGCTCGGTCAGGCTCACAGCAGCATCACTCCTGCAAGACCGAGGAAGGCGAAAAAGCCCACCACATCGGTCACGGTGGTCACGAAAGTCCCCGAGGCCAGCGCCGGGTCGGCGCCCAGTTTCTCAAGCGTCAGAGGCACCAATATCCCCGCCACGGCGGCGACAAAGAGGTTGATCACCATGGCCGCGCCGATCACCAGCCCCAGACTGGCCGTATCGAACCACACCCAGGCGACAAGCCCCATCACCAGGGCGAATGCGAGACCATTGAGCAGACCCACAATGGCCTCGCGTCGCACGACACGCCAGACGTTGCTTTCGGTCAGGTTCTTCGTGGCCAGTGCGCGCACCGCCACGGTCAGCGTCTGCGTGCCCGCATTGCCGCCCATCGAGGCCACGATGGGCATCAGCACCGCCAGCGCAACCAGCCGCTCAATCGTGCCCTCGAACACCGCGATCACGCCCGAGGCAAGGATCGCCGTCAGCAGGTTCACGAACAGCCACGGCAGGCGCTGGCGCACCGTCTCGATCACGGTATCCGAGATCGCACTCTCATCGCCCACACCGGCCAGACGCAGGATGTCTTCCTCGTGCTCTTCGTCCAGAACGGCCATGGCGTCGTCGATGGTGATCACGCCCACAAGGCGGTCATCGTCATCCACGACCGGCGCCGAGATCAGGTGATACTGGTTGAAGGCATAGGCAACGTCGCCCTCTTCCTGCCAGGCCGAGATGGTGCGGAAGCTGTCCTCGGTGATGTCCTTCAGCGCGAGCGCACGCTTGGAGGCAAGCAACTTTCCCAGTGTGACATAGCCAATCGGATGATGGCCCGGATCGACAAGGATGACGTGATAGAACTGGTCGGGCAGGTCTTCCTCGCGGCGCAGGAAGTCGATGGTCTCGCCCACGGTCCAGAATTCGGGCGCGGTCACGACCTCACGCTGCATCAGACGGCCGGCCGAATATTCCGGGTAGGTCAGCGACTGCTCGACCGCGGCACGGTCGGTTTCATCCAGAACCTTGAGGATCTCTTCCTGCTGCGGCTCTTCGAGGTCCTCGATCAGGTCGACGACGTCATCCGAATCAAGCTCGCGGACCGCCTCGGCCAGAACGTCCTTGGGCAGCGCCTCGATGACCTCTTCGCGGATCGACTCGTCGATCTCGGTCAGGATCTCACCGTCCATCTCGCGCCCGTAAAGACGCACGATGGCGCGGCGCTCGGCCCCGCCGACCTGTTCGAGAAGGTCGGCGATGTCGGCGGCGTGCAGGGGCTCCATAAGCGCGGTGAGGCGGTCGGCATCGCCCGCCTCGGCAGCTTCGAGGATCAAGTCGACCAGATCGCCATCCAGACGATAGTCTTCCTCTTCGCGTTCGTGCTCTTCGGCCCGTTCTTCCGCCATGCCACCCCCTGCAATTTGCGCGCACCATAACGGAGGCGCAGCGCGGGCAACAGGGGGAGGCGCGGAAAAACCCGCCGCGCGCAGGCGATTGCCGCGCCCCGCGCGAACCCCTAGCATGGCCCTTAAAACGGAGGCGCGCATGACCGAACTGCTACTGGGACAGGTGATCCATTTCTCGGGTGATCCGCTGCTGGAGGGCCCCGAGGCCGCGCATCACATCGCGCAGGGCGGCGTCGTGGTCGCCGATGGCCGGATCGTGGCGTTGGGCGAGGCTGCCGCGATGCGCGCGGCCTATCCGCAGGCGCAGGTGCATGACTATGGCGCCGGGCTGATCTCGGCCGGGTTCATCGACGCCCATGTACATTACCCGCAGACCGCGATTATCGCGAGTTGGGGCAAGCGGCTGATCGACTGGCTCAACGCCTATACCTTCCCCGAAGAGATGCGCTTTGGCGATCCCGCCTATGCCGCGCAGGTGGCCGACACCTACCTTAACCTCGCGTTGGATCACGGCACGACCTCGATGTGCAGCTATTGCACCATCCATCCCGAAAGCGTGGACGCCTTTTTCACCGCCGCCGAAGCCCGCGGGATGCGTGCCTTCGCGGGCAAGACCTGCATGGACCGCAACGCCCCCGAAGGGCTGCAAGACACCCCCGCCCGCGCCTATGATCAGTCAAAGGCGCTGCTGGAGCACTGGCACAACCGCGCGCGCCTGTCCTACGTTATCACGCCGCGTTTCTCCCCCACGTCAACGCCCGCGCAGCTTGAAGCGCTCGGCGCGCTCTGGGCCGAGCATCCCGACTGCCTGATGCAGACCCATCTGAGCGAACAGGTGGACGAGATCGCCTGGCTCAAGGGCCTCTTCCCCGAGGCGCGCGATTACCTCGACACTTACGAGGCGTTCGGTCTGCTGGGTCCGAACGGGCTTTACGGCCACGCGATCCACCTGGAACCGCGCGAGATCGACCGGCTGACCGAGGTGGGGGCGGCGCTGGTGCATTGCCCGACCTCGAACACCTTCATCGGATCGGGGCTCTTTGACATGGCCCACCTTGCGCCGCGCCTGCGGGTGGGGTTGGCCACCGATACCGGGGGCGGGTCGAACTTCTCGATGCTGCGCACCATGGCCGCCGCCTATGAGATCGCGCAGCTGCGCCACAACCCGCTGCACCCCGCGCAGCTGTGGTGGCTGGCGACCGGGGCCTCGGCCAATGCGCTGCGGGTGGGCGACCGGATCGGCAATATCGCACCGGGGATGGAGGCCGACCTGATCGTGCTCGACCTCGCCTCAACCTCGGTGATCGCGCAACGCAGCGCCCGCGCCGATAGCTTCTGGGAGGCGCTTTTCCCCACGATCATGATGGGCGACGACCGTGCCATTACGGCCGTATATGTTGCCGGAAAGCTGAGGACTGGTCATAGACCATCAACCCATTGAAATCTTGTTATCTTTCCATTTTCTCGATTGATGTTGGACGTCAGATGACGACGGCTGACATGTCATCGCATCAGTCCAATGTGCTACCATCCGTGCTACCACGCATTGCAAATAGCCACGGCACATAATATATTCCGAGCTGCATCCAGAGTGGTACGCGAGCAAGCGCGTACCCACCAACCCGGCCTCGCAGGGTGGTTCGCCAAACGGCAGATGCGGCGGCGAGAAGCCGCAAGACGGAGGCTATCCCCATGACCAACGATGCCTATTCCAGGCAGCAAGCCCGGGCCGAGTTGCGCGCGATTTTCAAGGAACTGCGCTCACTTCGGAAAGAACATGCCTTGAAGACCCGAACCTCTGGCGGCGCGGCCTCTGTCAGCCTGCCCAAACGGCGTCGCTGCGTCACGTTCACCGGCAAGGGACGGATGTGATGAAGAGCACCGCAAAGATCACATTCAGCAGCAAGGGTGCAATGGAGAGGCTGAAGGCAAAAGCAACGCCCTACATCGCCTGGGACGCGGGCTACGGGCGTGGCTTCGGAAGCCTAGGCGTTCGGGTCGCCACTTCCGGCGATGCCACCATCTTGGTGTATTATCGGGTCGGTGAAGGCCGGAAAGCCAAGCAATCAAAGAAGGTCCTGCACAGAAGCCTTCGCGCGTGGCTCGCCAAAAGTGGCAATATAGACGAGTTACGCCAGGAAGCCCGAAATTTCGTTGCCGCCGCGCAGAAGTCCGGATTGACGACGACCGAACAGCAAGAAGCCAAGGAAGCAGCAGCCGAGGTCGAGCAGGCCGCGCGGGATGCCCGGGCAGAAGCGGAGAAGACCATCACTCAGTTGGGCAAGGAATACCTGGCCAGACGGACGAAGACGAAACCCTACAAGGGGCGAGAAGCCAGGCAAGCGGAACTTGCCGTCGAACGAGCGGCCAAGGTGTGGGGCGACAAGCCGCTCGCTGCCCTGACGACGAGCGATGCAGAAGACCTGATGGTCTACATTCGTGAAAACCATGGCCCTCAGGCTGCCAACAAGGCGCGTGGGTTACTTCAACCGATGTTGAAGCACGCCCGCCGGTCGATGAAGTCGGTGGACGCGACGATCTTCGCCGAGATGGAGATCAACAAGAAGGATTTCGCGGCTCAGCCAAGGACGACGGTGATGAATGCCGAGGAACGTGACCGGTTCTTCAGGGCGCTCAAATCCGTCGAGGCATCCAGGGGAGCGGCGACTGGGCGCCACCGTGAGGCTGTCAAAGACAAGATTGACGCGCTGCGCCTCATCTATCTTACCGCAGCACGAAAGGGGGAGTGGTTGAAGGCTCGCTGGGGACACCTCCGCCTCGACCCTACGGTCCGCGAGTGGGATCGCCCTGATGAGAACCGCAAGAACGGAGCACATACGATGAAACTGCCAACCGCCACTCTCCCGATCCTGGAGCGCATCCATGAAAGGCACAGAGCGGAAGGCCGCCCCGTTGGCAACGATGACCTCGTCTTCGGCACCTTCAGCGAGACGACGCTTCGAGATGCCTTCCTGCAAGTGAAGAAGGTTGCCAGGATCACGAGCGACCTCTGCATCCACGATCTTCGTGCGAGCCGGGTAACCGAATGGGCGACAGGCGAGCCTGCCTTACCGCCGAGCGAGATCGCCCACATGATCGGAAGCAGCGATGTGGCGACGCTCATTCGACACTACGCACGGGACGGCGCGACCGAGGAGCAGAAACTCGCCAGGGTCGATCGCCCGGGTGACGCAGAGATGCTCTAACTGCCCGGTCGCAGGATCATCCTCTCTACAGGCGCCACCGAACGAGCCGCCAGACGCTCGATCCCGCTGCATGCTGGTGTTCTCCTCCTAACGAACAGACGGGAACACCATCAAACAGGGCGCCTTTGCGGGCCGACCAGCACTCAGTTGAGGGGCACTGAGCAAATCGCTCAGCTCTATCAAGCTTCAACCCGCATCGAGATCCCGTTTGAACGTGTGGCGCTTTGCCTCCAGGCAATCGCGGGGCTCAACCATCGCCTGCATGGATTTAAGTGATTGATCAATATGCTTGTGCACCCCTGCGAGGCTCATAAGATCGGGATTGGAATACAAGCGCGCGATGGGAAAGCGAAATGCAAAGCTTTGAAATCTTCAGCAAGAAATGGGAGCTCGACGGCCAGAACGAAGGGACCCACGTCAGCCTGACATTTACGGATGCATGGGATATTCGCATTGATCAATGCGATACAGGCGCATCGGTCGAGCGTACCTACGGCGACTGGGACTATGAACAATGGCTTGTTGTGCCGCGGGCGCAGGCCGCGACACTGATGCGTGTACTCTTTCAGTATGCTTTCAATCAGCACGAACCCCTGGGCTTCCAACACCTGGCCACGCTCCTTGAGCGGGAGGGCGTGACCGTCGAACGGGGAAGCTGGGTCTAGCCCAAAACGGTAACACCTCCGAGTTGGATATTCTTGTGGAGATACAAGCCTTCATGCGGCGTAGAGCGCCCCCCAAGACATGGGGGCTCTGAGCAGAGGCGCATTACAATCTGCACAAATCGAAACCATAGATCAGCACTCTAGCGAATGAACAGGTTATCGCGATGCCAGGAAAGTCGCTCTCTGTGCCCCTCGCTCAAGGGGATCGGCTCTCTCCAAGCAAGAGCGCGACGAGCCATTTCTCCGAGCGTCGATGAAAACATCGGATGGCCATCGTCGCCGAAACTCACGAGCCCACGGTCAAAGGCGGCATCCCAGAGCGCGGACAGAAGTAATCCGTTGTGCACATCCAGCCGCTCCTCATCGCTGGTGCAGTCCGCCCATGGTCTAATGTGCGATGCTCTAAGGAGCGCACCGTCAGTGATACCGGTCAGTGGGCACTCGCCTTGCCAGTAATCAACGAGACGCTCGCGAAAGACCTCCTGCCCTACCCTTTGGATAACGAGACGTTCTGCCTCAGTCGTGTTCGGAAGGTTTATCGTACGGTGGAGATAATCCTGCAACGGCGCATCAGGCAGACTGTTTGCCAGCTGATAGAGGCGTGGCATTACGGCATAGAGCTGAGCTAGTGTAGCGAAGGAATAGCGCGCTAAGCCTGGCCCCTCGATAGCCACGCTGGGGATGCCGAGCTCTTTGATCACGCCCCCATGGTCGATGGCGAGAAGCCAAAGGTCGTCAGCATCGCGCGCGAGCCAGATCGAGCCTTGCGCCGTCGTTGAACTGTAGTGCTTCCAGCCATTACACTCGTCGTGACGCCGGCGGAAGCCATTTTGGAACGCGACCTTGTCGCATTCCTGGCGCGTGATGAAAGATTGGGGGTTCTCGAGCGTCATTGGAATATCCGCATCTCGCGAAACGGGAGGTCCAATTGCTTCTCGACCCTGCTGACGACCTTGAAAATCCGATGAAAGTCCAGGTGATCAAATCCCCCTTGGTAACGATCGAGATAGCTTTCGCTACGTGGGGACAGACCCGTTCTCTTGGCCACTAGATAAGCCACTGTCTCGGCTTCAACCTCCCGCAGCGCCAGGGCCTCGGGCCGATTGAACTTTACACCACGCTTCTCATCGCCGCCGCAGTGACCGAGGAAGATGTGCGCCAGTTCGTGCGCCAGCGTGACGAGTTGCGATGCCGGTGGGTGGTTTCGGTTCACACCGACCTCAAAGCGTTCCAGCCGTTGCTTCTCTCCGTGGTTGGTCAGGCGGCGTGCATGTCCCGCTGTATAGTCCCCACGATCAAGCCACACGATGTGGATATCTACTTCGCGAAGCCTCTGCTCTACCAAGGACAGCCAGCGCTCGGGCACATCACCCGATGTGGGGAATGAGAGTGCGGCGTCGGGTAGTGGCTCGCCCTCAGTGTCGAGAATATCGTAGAAGAACTCGACCGGTCCAAAGTTCCGCAGGACGACAAGTGGGCGCGCGTGGGCCTTAGGCCATCGAAGGAAGCGATCCAGCCAGTCCTTTGGTCGAGCCGCAAAACTCAAGCCTGGCTTCTGGATGTGCAACAGCATGGCGTTGAATGGTGCGATGTGCCGCATCCGGGCCGTGAACTCTAGGAGCTCCTTGACGCCCTTTGCCGTGTCGTAGAGCCGCGTGTCCGCGATCAACTGGTCGACGAGTGCTCGATTGCGTTCCTCTTCCGCTTCGTCTGCAGCCTCAAACAAGTCCCTCTTAACCGTGGCGAGTGGTTTGGAGAATGCGCGGCCAAGCGCCAAAATATCCTCATCCGGTATAATGTCCGCACGGTCCATCAATGGGCGGACGAGGCGAGTTCCGGGCGTAGAGGGCTCCGGTAGCTCGTGGGTGTACATTTGCTCTTTTAGATGGACTCGGAACCAACGCTTTGCTTCGACAATGTCGACATCACGTCCATGAACGCGCACCACGCTGCGAAGCCCTTGGCTGAACGAATGCAGGGCGCCCTCAAACGACATATTGTCAGGATCACAGAACCTGATCTCGGCGGCCCGCAGGCGTTCTCGGAGCGTCCAGTACCTTTCATCGTCTACATGGGGCACGGCGTTACATCCCCATCGCCGTGAATTCGCCGTTGGCTTCCATCCGGTCCCAGGCTTCCAGGACGAGGCGGCGGGTGCGGTATTCGCCGTGTTGGCGGATTTCCTTTTCCTTGAGGACGCGGAAGGTTTCCGAGGGGTAGTCGGGGCCCTTCACGTCGGCGGGGTCGAGGATGTAGCGCAGCTCGTCGCGGGTCAGGCCGTAAGCGCGGGCGTAGAAGGCGTCGAGATCGGCGCGGAGGTGCGCGCGGCGGTCCTCGTCCCAGGCGAAGGGCGGGCCGTCATGGCCCAGATCGCGGGCGAAGGGGGCCAGGCTGTACGAGGTGTAGGTGAGTTCCAGCACCTTCGGGGTGATGAAGGCGAGACGGGGTTCAGTGTAGAAGTCGGGGTGCAGGACAGGAAACTGCTTTACATAGTGGAAAGCCAAGTCCGTGCCGCCAAGTTTCAATCGAGCAACATAGTCGATTACGAGCGAATTGAGCGAACCGAGAAGCGCTGCATCTTTCACCGGCGGCTGATCGGTCAGCAATGCTGGGAGCTTGCCGCTCAAGCCAATTTGAGGCAGAGCGCACGAAATGATGGTTCTTTCATCACCGGTTCGAGCGATGCTCCTAAAAACAATCCAGTAAGCCTTGCCTTCTGCCTTAGAGCGCTTCTCAGCTACTGCTGATTCCGGAACCCAATACCAAGGAAGTATTTCAGAGCTATCGCAGTTGCTTCCAACTTTTTCAAAGCGAGGCCATGGCGAGTTTGAGGGACGCTCTTCAAGAGTCCTGGCATCACCAAAACGATGATCAAACTGATGAACCATTTTTGCCTCGTATAGAGGCACATAAAATTCATCTCTCCTGGTCCAATTCATCCCGACCAGAGAAAACCCTTCATCATCTAGCTGCGATTTGGTGCGAAACAGCTCGGAATCGTTCGACATATGGAACATCGCGACAAACGATGCACCCCAAGGGTTTCCGTCCTTCCCCATACTTTCTTCAATTAAGACTGCTGCGTTAGAATAAATTTTCGCAGTCATCTCAGCGTCAGCCCGAGACCGAAATACAGGTGCCGTTCTGGTATTGGGATTGATTGAGGCTATCTCATTTTGGGACAGAGAGAAATTTCGCCTGGCGTCAGATATTTCCGCTGTTGCATCCAACGAAAAAGAGAACCTTGGCTTCGCGTAGCTTTCACCCATCGTTAGCAAGCAGAATGACTTGCGATCATCTGTTGCAAGGAAATGGGCGCGAACCTCTTTGAAGCTGAACAAGGAAACAAGACGCTCGTTCTCGATCAGAGCCTGAAAGAAGACTTTGGTAGTGTCGTCAGTTGCGATCCCCGTTGGAACGATAACGCCCGCGCGACGGTTCGCCAACTTTAGGAAAAGTTCAGCGAAGAGCGCGTATGTGTTCACATCACCCCGCCCAGTTAGCGCAAAGCGTCCGCCATCAACGCTTGGCACGCGGACGAATTCACTTGAAGCTTCAGCCTCGCGTTTGGCGTTTGAAAAGGCGGCGAAAAGATCAGCTTCTTGGCTCCCGGCCGGGGCACTACCCAGAGCTTTGATCAACTTGTCTCGTGCAGACTTGTTTGATGCCTTTGCGATTTCGGGCGAGCGGGACGCAAAGAACTCCTGCTCCTGCAGCTTGATCCGCTCCCACGGCGGGTTGCCCAGCACCACGTCGAACCCGCCGCGCTGCATCACATCGGGAAACTCCAGCGGCCAATGCAGGGCGCGGGCGTTGCGGGCGGCCTTGGGCGCCTCGATCATCGCCTGGCGCATCTTGCCCTGATTGAGGGCCATCCACAATTCCTCGGTCGTCGGCACGGTGCGGGCCGATGCCCCCGCCGGTGCGCCGCCCACCTTGGGCAGCAGGAAAGCGGCCACATAAAGGTCCGCCGCCGCCTTGGCGCGGACAAAGGTCTGCCCCTTGCGCAGTTCCTTGAACCGCTTGGCCTTGGCGCCGATCTGCTCGACCGTATCCTCGGGCAGGTCGCGGAAGCCCGAGAAATCCAGCGCCAGCGGTTTCATCGCGGGCATCGACGCCTGACCGGTGCCGAAGTCGAACCCGCCTTGGCCCGCCGTCGCATCGCGATTGGCCTTGAGGTAGTATTTCGCGGTTTCCTTGTCGTCGCCGGTCAGCGGCTTGTAGGCGGCATCGGGAATGCCGTCCTGCAGCACCTGCAGGTCGAACACGCCGAGCAGCGCATCGCCGCAGCGGATCTGCGCGTCGAAGAAGCCGAGGGGAAGGCCGGGGTCCACCGTCTCGATCCAGAGCGCGACCTTGGTCAGCTCCACCGCCATCGGGTTGCGGTCCACCCCGTGGATGCAGCAGCGCGCGACATCGCGCAGGGCATGGCGGAAGTCGGCGAGAGAGGGCGTGCCCTCGGCCCGGATGCGCGCGAGCCGCGTGGCGATGCGGCGGGCGGCGGCCAGCAGGAAATGACCCGAGCCGCAGGCGGGGTCGATGACCGAGAGTTTCAGCAGCGCCTTGGCGGGATCGTCCGCCTCGGCCTCGGTCTTGTCGAGCACGGGGTCGAGCGCGGTGTCGAGCAGCGCCTGAACGAGGCTGTCGGGCGTGTAGTAGGAACCGGTGGTCTTGCGCTGGTTGCCCTTCTGCTCGGCCGCCTCTGACGCGAAGACGAGCGTCTTGCCGTCGTCGCCCAGCTGGGGCTGCAGTTCGAGGAGGGATTCGTAGACGGAGCCCAGTTCCTCGGTCTCCATCGCGCGCCAGTTGACGGGGACCATGCCGGTCTTGTCGGCAAGCCAGGAGAGGCGATAGAGCGCCTCCATGAAGGCGCGGTTGCGCAAGCGGGCGGTTTCGAGGTGGGGCAACCTGTCTTCGGCGAATAGACCGCCAAGCGCCGGCAGCGCAAGGGCGGGCTGGCCATGCGTGAGGGCGCGGAAGACGATCTTTACCCCCTCGTAGCGGTCATGGTGCTTGTCCCAGGTGGCGGCGCGGTAACATTGCTTGCGCAGCGACTGGAGCGAATAGCCCTGGGCGTAGAGGGCGCGGGCCTCGGGCTTGGCCTTCGTTGGATGCAGAAGGTTCCTGTCTTCGGCCACCATGAGGAAGATCAGGCGGTAGACGAGGCGCAGAAGTTCGTTGAACCACGTTGTGAGGTTTTCCTCCCCGGATTTCAACTTGGCGGCCAGATCGGGGTTGGCCTCCAGAAATCCTGAGCCCAGGACCGTGAGCGCGATCTGAACTTGCCCCGCCAGTCGATCGCGTGCCGCCTCCCCTTCTTTCGATCCGGCGTCCCGCCAGCGTTCCAGGGCACAATCCGTTGCCGAAGCGCCCGCGAGACCAAAGCGCGTTCGGTGCAGCAGGAGCCACAGAACGCCAAAGGAGGCGATGTCTTCGTTCACGAATATCTGGGCGAGATCAGCCTCGATATAGGCCGGCCGGGTCAGAGAGGCGTTGTCCCGCATGAGGCGAAGCTGGGCACCATTGGTGACGATACCCCAAAGCGCCTCATCCTTGTCATTGAGATAGTCCTGAAGCGCAAACGCCGGTGAACGAGACCGATCTATTGACAGGGTAGGACTACGTCGATCCAGCGCCTCGCTTGGCGGAACTACGACGACGGGAACGCGATCACTCGCGATCAAGGTGACAGGAGCATCTGCAGAGCCAAGATCGTCATAGCCAAAGGCTTCCTTGAGAAAGCCCGCGACAAACCTGCGCGTTGCATCTTGTGAAGGATGTTCAAGCTTTGCGAACGCGTCGAAGTGGGACTGCGCCACGCGAAATGCGGTCGCGATCTCCTCCCGGATCGTGAGACCCTTGCGGACGGCATAATCCTCTGGTGCCTGTTCGGGAGCGGTTCGCTGATCGATCTTTGCGATCATCGCGGGCGCGATCAGGTTCCCTTCGAGGCTGACCGACGGCCACGCGGACATATCCGTAATCGGTTTGCGGGCCATGATTAAACTTCTCCGGGCATCATTACGAACAATCCGATCACATCGGTCGGGAGCACCGGCTCCACGCTGACGCGCGAAGCGGAACCGGCCGCGGCGCGAAGACGCGCGTGATCGGCCACCAGCTCTTCGGCACGGCTTTTCGCAAAACTCGCGAGAGGTCCAGAAAGAAGAGCCGCCAGATCGGACCTCGCGGCCTCGATCATCCGGTCCCTTGCGACTGGAGCCAGATCGGCCGTCGCAGGGGTATTCAACAACTCTCGAGCGGCGTCCCCTGACGCGATGACGCTGCCCCCCTGCAGGGCCACCAGCGCGGCCTCCTCTGCCAGCAGCAGCCGTTCCTTGCGGGCATGGATGGTCAACTTGTAACGTATCCTCAAAAGTACCAGGCGGGTCAGTGCAGGGACCGCCGTCGACGGCCATGCGCCGACACGGCCAATGCCCAGGTCGGGAAGCGCCTCCGCATCAAGTGAGGCCTCAAGAAGGCTCTCGGCAAGCGATGCGGTCAGCGGATGGGTCCGCGTCAGAAGCGAGGCGCCCGAGGGCGCGGGCTCGGCAGTGGCGAGCCTTACTGATTTCTCGAGTCCACGTTGTTCCAGCTTTTCTCTCAAGCTGTCCTGAAGCGCATGCACATGTGCCAGGAACACCGAGCGCTTTTTCTCGAGAGGCACACCAAACCGGGACATGGCGCGCTCAACGAATAGCTGTGCGTCATCCGGCGAGCCCAGGAGAGCCTTGGCCTTGGTCCACTCAGGAGCAACTTCTGCAGGCTTCATCGCATTCTGTGCGAAGCGCGCACGAGACTTTTTCTCGTTTTCACTGGCATCCCGCCAACGTGCCTCCATCGCGTGCGAACCATCGTCGAGCCGCAAGTCCAATGTCAGCTGCTTGTGCCCCCCACGACGCAACATCATCGCCGCCATCAGGGCATCGGTCACGGGGCCGCGCTCGTCTGGCAAGGGCACCGTAACGCCGGTTGCCTTGCGAATTTCCGCGGCCTTTCTCAAGATGACATCGAGCACCGCACCATCGATGGCGCTTTCCGGAGAGTACATCATGATGGACCGGACCAATTCAGCCGGCTGGCCAAAGCGATCGACCCTTCCCTCTCGTTGCTGATGCCGGGTCGGGTTCCACGACAGGTCGTAATGCACGACCGTATCGAACAGCTGCTGAAGGTTGATCCCCTCCGAAAGGCAATCGGTCGCGACAAGAATACGCTGAACAGCTTGGCTGTCGTCTTCGATGGCCATTTCCGCAACGCGGTCCCGACGTTCATCCGGCGTCAGTTCTCCCGTCACGGATGCGATGTTCAACTTCGGAAACGCCTTGCGCAACCCGTCTTTGACGTGCTCAGCGGTCGCGAGATATCGGCAAAACACCACCGGGTTGGCCCCAGCCTTGATCAGTGGCTTCAGGGCGCTGATCAGTGCATCAAGTTTCGGGTCCGGCTTGTTGAGGAGGTCCGATGCTTGGTGCAGCAGGCCCTGGAGGGCGGGATCGTTCGTAAAGATCGTGTTCGGTTCAACGTCGACGGCGTCCTCGTCATCGCCGTCTTCGTCATAGATTTGCGGCTCCAGACGTTCCGCTTCATTGTTGGCGCGGTTCCTGAGGGCGCTGAGTGCTGCGGCGGGAGAAGACCCCACGCAGCGCATCAAGGCGAGCGTGCCCCAGAATGCCAGTCGCTGATCCTTCTTGTGATCTCCTGCTTTTGAGACGACTGACAGGCAGTAATCCAGGACCGCTTCCTGGAACCCCAGATGATCTACCGACAGGCGATATGGAAATTCCCGGGTCTCGTGCTTAGGGAATGAGCGGTTTTCGTCCCAGTCGCCCTCGATCAGGTCCACACGCCGACGCTGCACGAAATGTCGCGCGAGACGCTCACGGTACTTCGTGCTGTCAAAGTTCATCGAGGCAAACTCCGGATCGATCAACGACAACAGGCGCCCAAACGCTTCCTCGTCTCCAGAGTGCGGTGTCGCTGTCAGCATGATGATCCGCCGTTCCGCGTCCTTCGCGAGCCCCCGCAACAAGTCGAAGCGTTGTTGCTTGCCCTTGTGCGTCCCGACGCAAGCATGCGCCTCATCGACAATGACGAAATCGGGACAGGACCGCGCAAAGCCTTCTCGGCGCTTCTCGGCCTTTATGTAGTCGAGGCTGACAACCGTGAAGGGATAGGCATCGAAAAGGGTCTGCGCGAGTGGCAGATTGCGCTCGAGCCGCGCGGCGGTGCCTGAGGTCACGGGGACCGCGTCGATCCCGAACCGGTCCTTGAGCTCGATGATCCATTGATCCACCAGGTGCGGCGGGCACAGCACCGAGAAGGCATCGAGTTCACCGCGGTCCATGAATTCGCGCAGGATGAGCCCCGCCTCGATCGTCTTGCCGATCCCGACATCATCCGCGATCAACAGGCGCGGGACTTGCAGGCGGAGGGCCATCAGCAGCGGGACGAGCTGATAGGTCCGAGGCTCAAACGCAAGTTGCGCAGCAGATCGAAAAGGACCCGCGCCGCGCCGCAGTGTGAGGCGCAAGGCATCTGCAAGCAGTGCGGCCTTGGCCTGGACGGTCGATCTTGCATCGTCGGGCAGATCAAATCTTGCCGCCTCGACGCTTGAAATCTCGAGCGCCGGATCAAGCAGGACAACGTCGTTTTCATTGCCTGAAAGCGGGCGCAGGGCAAGCACCCCAGGCCGCGGCGATGGCAGCGCGACCCACTCACGCCCGCGGGCACGCACCAGATCGCCAGGAGCAAAGTTCAGCGTCATGGCTTACCCTTTCAGAAGCGTCACAAGTTCATCCGGAACACCGCCATCCGGTTCCGCGGGCAGGTTGACCAGCTCCCACCCTTTGCCAGAAGCGTCCATGACCATTTCAGGCGAAATGCTCTGGACGGTCGCGGCCACCCCATGGCTGCGCCAGGCGAATTCCACCTCAACTCCCGCAAATTTGGCGGGCAGCGTGTCGGGGGGTGGCAACCCAGCGTCGTCAAAGGCTCTGAGCCACGGAGAAGACGTTCCATCAACGGCTGAGCGTGCTTCCAATATGGTCGTACCCCGTGCCAGATCGATCAACAGCTGGGCGACTTCCGCGCTGCTTCGATCGATCTTCTCATGGTCCGGCTGGTTGAAATAAGACAACAGGCATCGATAACAGCCACGGATACAGGCTTCGCCCTCCTTTTCGGTGAGCAGGCTCGCATCGCCGGCGGAGATCGCCGCCTCGATGTTTTCGAAATGCATGAGTGCGAGTGCCGTTCGAGCGACTTCCCCGACAGCCTTGGGGTCGTCGATCAGGCGGGTCAGAACCCCAGCACCGCCTTCTGTGGCTTCGTAGGCAAGTATCGCGCGGCGGTTATCGCGCGCCGGCAGCGGCTCGCCTAGGATTTCTCCTTCCTCGAGCTGATAGACGACCTCGATGCCCCGCATGAGCGCGTGCTGGACGGTCGTGATCGTTTCAGGTTCGAACTTCTCCGGCGACTTGAAGCGGAACAGCAGAGCGTTCTTTCTGTCCCGGACGATCGGCACGATCCGAACCGGCTTGACGACATCAGGCGGGGTTTCAGTTTCCGCGTCTTCGTCTTCCGACTTCGCCCAATAGCCCGTCCTTGGGTCGATATTGAAGCCCAGAACGGTCTGATCCTTGCGTCGTTTCAAGCCCTTGTTGAGGCGGCTGATCTCCGCACTATTGGCATATTGAAGCGCCAACAGTGATGTTTCGCCACATTTGAACTCTGCATTCGTGACCTGTAGCTGACCATCCTTTCGCGGCCAGGCGAAGATGGTCTGGATGTCGAACCCCTGGCGCACCCTTTCCTCATCGTTGGCCGTGATGCGCTCGATCGGAGCAGCCTCCACGTTGTCGATCCGCAGCGTACGCTTCACCGGGACCTCGCCGGCCATATGTGTATCACAGCCATGGCAACGCTCGACCTCGCCCTCATGGCAAGCCCCGCAATTCGGGCAGATGTATATGTCCTTCGTCGCGAGCTCCGACCCGTCGCCTTGGCGGACTTCTGGGGGAAGCTTCGCCTTCATCACGCGATACGCGCGCCCCTCGTGATAGATGAGGCTTCTCGGGCCAAACTCGGATATCGCCAGAAAACGCGCCCGCGACAGGAAAGAGCCGCTTTTACCCTCTCCCGGCACGAAGGCATACAAGGGCAATCGTGGGAAGTTGTAGCCTGGCAGGAACCCTTCGGTCGCGAGGTACCGGTAGGAGTAGAAATCCGAACCGTTCGACGCCTTGCCTTGCTCCAGGATCGCAAGCTGATCGCTGGCCTGCATCTGCGCGGCTTTGATCTTACGACGATCGGCAGCGGAAAGCCCCGTGATTTCCGAACGTGCATTCGCCTCTGCCAACTGATTACGCGCAGAATTGTAGAGCTCACGCCAGCGATCAAACGCGCGGTCGAACGCCTTGGGTGCCGTCATGGCAACCTGCAGCAGGAACTCTTCCGGATCGCCCATCCAGGTCGGCGCTGCCGTGCTTTCCCCGGCCAGGATTTGCGCAAGTACGCGCTTCATCGGCACGCGTGCACGCGAAACGAGATCAGTCCGTGATATCACGGCAAGAATTTCCTCCTTCAGAGGATATCCAGCACCGGTAAGATCAAGAATTTCGGGAATGTCCGCGGCAAGGGCAAGCCGGGTCTCGGCAAGCCACACCGCATGCAGGTGTGAGCGAACGAGCTCCTCATTTGTGATGTCAAGCGCGGGCGGACGCACCACGCCCGCGACCATATCGTTGCGGCGCGCAAAGAAGTACTGATCATGGGGAGAACCGGATGCGCAATAGGTGAACACAACTGCGGCCTGGCCAGAGCGCCCAGCGCGCCCCGCACGTTGCGCATAATTTGCCGGTGTCGGCGGAACGTTGCGCAAGTAGACAGCATTCAAGGCTGAGATATCGACACCAAGCTCCATCGTCGGCGAACAAAAGAGCGCGGGAAGAAACTGGTCACTTTCACCCGTTGCGGCGATTTCCGAGCGGTACTCCGATGTGCCGAGATTCTGCTGATCGTCGTCTTCGAACCGGAAGCGCCACTCGCGCCATTCACGCTGTTTCTGGGACACCTGTGCCGTGTGCTCCCGACCTTCCAGACCCCAATACGCGCTTCGGCCCGAGCCTAGCTCATCGGCGATCGACGCATAGAGATCGTGGAAATACCGGTTTCCACGCTTGGTCTCGTCCTTCAGAGCAGCACCGGGGACCAGGCGAACAGATGAGGGCCGCAGACGCCAGCCCACCACGTCGGCATCCAGATGAACGGGAACGACCAATCCCTCGTCTGCCAGCAGGGCAAGCAGCCGGTCGATGAACTCAAGGTAATCCTGCTTGCCGAGCTTGGTCCCGATGACACTGCGCTTGTTGATCAGGCGAGCAATCCGGGAATTGTGACCTGCACGCAGGAAGGTTTGTTCTTCGCGCAAGCCGACGACACCCTTGCCCGGCGCACGTGGAAGGAGGCAAGACCAGCTTCTTGGATTTTCCTTGGCATCAATCGCCCAGGGCGAGCGCAACAGGGATCGGGACTTCTGCGCCACACCGTCGAGAACGGCGAGGTCAAGAGCTTCGGTATTGACCGCCAGCCCCTCCAGCATCGCTCCGAGCAGTTTTTTCAAGACGTCGCAGCGCTGGTCCTCGGAGAGATCTCCAAGCTCGGGAAGAACCGTCATCAGCCTTTCGCGATCCCCTGCAATTTCCTTCACACCGACGAAGTCGACGTCGAGCAGGTTTAGGACAAACAGGCTTGGATTGGTGTACCGCCAACCGCGCCGAAGGTCGGTCCAGACGCGATGCGCCAGAACTTTCGCCAGGGCTCTCTGGGCATCATCTCGAATGACTGCACCCGCGGACGGTTCGAGCATCCAGTGCGCACGGGCATCCGCATTCGACGATGTGAACCCCAGCGCCCTCACCACTCTCAAACCGAACTCGTCCTCGCTCAGGCCCTCCTCGCCGGCGCTGATGATCGCACGCAGGATCGCGCCGCGCAGAAGGCTGACGAACAGAAAGTCATTGAAATGCCCTGCCTGTAGCGCTGCGTCCTGGCGGTTGTCGGTGAACCCGAGCAGTTTTCGCTTGGTTTTCGGAACCCCGCTCTCCGGGTGGTTCATCCATTCAAGTGCGCTTGCGACGAGAAGTGTTGTTGCTGAACTTCTACCTTCACCTGAGAGACCCGCGAGCTTGCTGCGCTCGCGCATCCCCTGGTTTGGCTCATCCAGACAGCAAAGGCAGAACGCGAACTTCCCCGGGATGAACCAGAAATCTCGCCCGCCGGCACCATGCTTGCCATCTGGGGTGATGACATAGGAAACAGGTGCGCGTTTCTTGCGATAAGAACGCAGGCGCTCCACCCCGTTTCGCTCTTCCCGCCAGCTCTCCGGGTAGCCGTCCAGCTCTCCGTTGAAGGCAAACTCCAGATCGCCCTCTGGGATCGGGCAGAGGTATCCCGCGACGTCATCGTCCTCCTCAGCCTCGAGCGGGGTATCGTCGATGTTGCGTGGCAGGAAGCGAATGTGGCCGTCATCCTCGGTCTTCGTGACGACATGGTATTCATGCCCACAGCCGCGGCAGAAACGGGTTGGATACAAACGATTGCCGGGCGCGTCGGGGTCCTCGAGCTGCCCCTCAAAGAGAACGGTCCGAGGGCGCTCTGCCAGGGTCGTGAAGATTTCCCCCGCACCCGAAATGAACCTGTGCAGCTTGAAAGCGAGAAAGGCTCCGTCCCCAGAGCCACCACGATGCTTCTCGGGAAGGCTCACGCGGGTCAGAAAAGCTTCCAACCTCTCTCTGCAATGTTCGGCGGCAACGCCGCTATCGGCGGCGAGCAGGGCCACCGCATCCTCAAAGGGAATGGGTTTCTTGCGTTTTAGCTCCAACCCATCATCGAGCCCCAGAGCGAGTTCCGCCCACACGGCCAGCGGATGTCGTCTTAGGGTCCCGTCATCTAGCACATCCGGCAGTGGGCCATTCAGCGTCGACGCCAATCTCGCTTTTGCGCGCTCCAGGTCTATCGTGTCATCGGTTGCACGTTGCAAAGCCTCATCGATGACTGCGTCTGGACCGATTTCCGAGCCAAACAGGCGCGTCGCCACCTTTGCAACGGCAAGCGCCCTGCTCTCGTCAGAGCCCTCTGAAGCCATCGTCGCTGAGGTTCCGATGCAAATCGGGGCTTTCTCCGGCGCGCACCGGTCTCTCAGCCTTCGGACGAGAACGGCAACGTCAGCGCCCTGGCGCCCACGGTAGGTGTGAAGTTCGTCGAGAATGATGAACTCCAGACCGGCAGCATTGTTGATAACCTGCGTATCGAGAGCGTCCTGGCGCGTGAGCAAAAGCTCGGCCATCATGTAGTTGGTCAGAAGGATATCCGGCGGATTGGCGGCGATCCTCTGTCGTTCTTCCTGGCTTTCCTGGCCCGTGTAGCGTTTGACCACCGGCTTGAGGCGATCCGGCAGACCGGATTGGCTGATGAACTTGTCGATCTCCTTCATCTGGCTGTTTGCCAGGGCGTTCATGGGATAGATAATGATGGCCCGGGTCTTGCGCGGCTTTCCTGCGCGCAGAGCGCGGATAATCGCATCGACTACGGGAACGAAAAAGCACAGCGATTTACCTGAACCGGTTCCCGTCGTGACGACGTAGCTCTTGCTGGATTTCGCCTTCGCGATCGCTTCGGCCTGGTGGCGATGAAAGCGCAACGGCACCTCACCGAACCGGAACACCTGACCAGTACCCTCATCCAGGTCACCAGATGCAACGAGTTCATTTACGGATGGCCCCGCGAGAAACCTTGGGTTTAGCGAGAGAAGCGCATCCGGCCAAAAGCGACCGGCATCATATTCCGCGTCAATACGCTTGCTGAGATCATCGGAACGGATCGAGCTGAACGAGCGAGAAAAGCGCTCGTAGGAACCGACGAGATGATGGTCAAACTCAAATGCTTTCATCGAAATGCCTGCTAGATGCGTAGGAGCATGGTTTCTTCAGAGACGTACACCTTGAAACACGCATCCCTTGGCGGCCTTGCAGCCGAATGACCTTGAGGTGCCCTAGTGCCCGGCGCCGCGACAAGCGCCGTTTCTCTCGCGCGCATAATTTCCCCATCGGTTGTACAATCGACCAGAAAATCACTCACAGGATGCTGACCGTTTGATTGACTTTGGCGCAGTTATGCCGAGGGAGCAATGGGTTAATGTCCAGTCTCTCCCGTTTCCAAGCTCAGCAACGAACTGTGGCTGAGAGCCATGAGCGCAGTAGTTTTGCAAGAGCAAGCGAACCTGATCCGCACGACCATCCGCGAGGTGCTCGATGATCTCGCGCAGCCAGATGTCCAACTCGAAGCTAGCGCTGAAATTGATGGGCTCACCGATCCTGAAGCGGGCGGTGGAGACGGCGCCAAAGGTGCTGCGCCCACCACCGGAACTGATGATCGGCGTTTAGGCGGATCAGAGCCGACGGCTGAGCTCTGAGACCCGCGCCGAACCCGGGCAATGGCGCACGAGCCGGGCCGAATATCAGCGCGGGATCTTGGAAGCGATCTCGGACGCCTCGACCGAAACGGTGATCATCATGTCCTCCGCCCAGGTCGGCAAGATTGCGGTGTTGAACAACGCCTGCGGTTATCACATCGATCAGGATCCTGCGCTTATCATGGCGGTGATGCCGACCCAGCGCGATGCGGAAACCTAGTCGAAGGACTGCTTCTCACCGAAGGCCCGTGACACGCCCTGCCTCCAAGGTAAAATCGCCGATCTACGAGCCGTTCATGGGTTCGGGCGCTACGCTGATCGCGGCGGAAACCACGGGCCGCGTCGGCCACGGCATCGAGCTGAACCCGGCCGATGTCGATGCGGCCGTCCAGCGCAGGCAGAAATTCACCGGGAAACAGGCCGTCCTCGACGGGGATGGAACGCCCCACGACGACCTCTAGACCAAAGATCGCTGAGAGATGGATGACCTGGCTTTACCTTCCGCAGGCCTGCCTGACGGAACAGGCGACGAATGCCTCTTCGGCCTCTCGCTCTGCTCCTGCGCTGCTAGGATTGCTGTTGGCTAACATCGGAGAAGTTTCAGCTACCGCCAGTCGAAACTAGTTGCAGCGAAGCGTCCCGAAACTATCGGTTCGGCACGTGGTCCCGTTGCTACCGCGCGTTGTACCAAAGCTATCGGTCCGCCAGCTATTGCCTTTATTGTCCCGCGTAGTGCCAAAGCTGTCCGTCCTATAGGTCGAGCCATCACTCCCGCGCGTGGTGCCAAAGCTGTCGGTTCGCCAACTATTGCCATTGTTGTCACGAGTGGTTCCGAAGCTGTCTGTCCGGTAGGTCGTTCCATCGCTGCAACGCGTGGTCCCAAAGCTATCTGTTCTGCATGTAAGCGACTGAGCCGAAACTGAATTAGTGAGGCCCGACAAAATCTCGAGCGCAAAAACTACGCCGACAATACGGAAGAACATTCAATTCGCCTTTTTCCAATAATTTTATACCGTTAAGCTATCAGAGGCTCAGCCGCCGGGCAAGACATAGTATCCATGTGTCGACCCCGTGCGCTGGCTCGGGTGAGAGGTCGAGTGGCGGGAACCAGACGGAACTGCTGCGGCTCTGGCCGACGCCCAGGGCGACCGCCGACGAGAACCGGCAGACGAAACCGTCGCCGTCGCAGGAAGCGGGGCAGCGAAGGATGGACCTCGCGACGACGGCCGCGATGTGGCCGACGCCACAGAGCGACAGCCTTCGGAGCTAGGGCGGCTACCGGCACGACGAGAAAGGTCTCAACCGGATGGCGCGGGGTTGACCGACGCCAAAGGCAACGGACGGCAACAATCCGAGCGCGGGCAAACACCAGACCCGGACTTCACCCATGCCAGTCAGATTTGGATGACGCCGACGGCGCGGGATCACCAGGACGGGGCAACGACGCTGGCATATAGGCCGGTGAACGGCATGCTTGGCCGCCAGATCCTAGTGACGCGGATGGCTGGGCGCGATGCCTCCGATGCGCGCCGGACCTTGAACCCGCTGTTCGTCGAGGCGCTGATGGGCTGGCCCACCGGGTGGACCGGCTTGGCCTCTGTGGTAACGGCGTCGTTCCCTTGGTTGCGGCGCATGCGCTTAAAACTCTGGCAGCTCAACTGCTGGCCGATGGATGTTGCAGCGGCGTGAAGCAGTCCCGCCTCATGTCGCTGGTCGAAGCCGTCACCAACGTGATCGTAGGCTACGGCATTACGGTGGTCACGCGAATCCTGATCTTCCCGAACTTCGGTCTGCACACGACGCTGGCGCAGAACCTGAAGACGGGTGCGGTGTTCACCGTGGTGAGCATGGTGCGGTCCTTCGCCTTGCGGCGGATGTTCGAGGCGATCCGGATTGGGTCAAACAAAAAGCCTTGGCCTTTGAAGGCCGTGGCAAAGCATTATCGTGACTGATCGCACACTCGATACTTAGCGTCTTCCCATCTGACGACACGAAATATACCCAATGCGCTCTTCGCACTTCCAGATCCGTCGCGCATAACGAACCACAAAGTACCAGTTCTGACTGCTATCGTTGATCCACTGCGACGCCAGAATCTCTCCGTCCGCCAAAATTGTTTCCCCATTGATGGAAGGATCAAAGCCTAAGGCTAATCTTTCTTGAGCTGTCACTGGAGATGCGACAATCAGCATCGCGAGGACGAGAAGGTACTTTGTCATAGAGCGGTTCCTTTATTCTTTAGGACATTTCTTTCATTGGCCTAAACATTCTCAGAATCCTGAAGTCAATCTGAGATTGGCTGTATTGCTCGGTTGCGTAAGCTGCACACGCGCCCCCGGTTTTCGACTTTCTCCGAGGTCACCTCGAGCCCTAGCTTCTTCTTCAGCGCCCCTGCCATCGCGCCGCGCACCGTGTGCGACCGCCAGCCTGTCGCGGCCATGATTTCCTCAATGGTCACGCCGTCCGGCGCGCGCAGCATGGCGATCAGCGTGGCCTGCTTGGTGCCCTCGCGTGGCGTGCGCGTCTTGGGTGCGGGTTCGCGGGCGGCATTGGTGTCCGGTTCGATGCCGATGGCGGCAAGTCCCGCATCGGTGGCAACCCAGCGTGACGCCGTGGCCGTCGCCGGTCTCGCGCCAGACGGGCTCGCCCTTGCGCATGTCTGCTTGGACCTATTCGAGGAAGCCGTTCGCGAGCATCGCGCCAACGATCTTCGCGGCGGAGCCGCCCCGCAGGCTCTCGGGCAGCGGCAGGGCGATGTGCTCGGGCCGCTGTGCGGCGGCGCTGAGGATGATGGCTTGGGCATCGGAAAGCTGGGTCATGGCAGGCTCCGCGAGGTCCATCGCTCTTGTAGGATCAGCTTCGCTCTGCCGGAGCACATCATCCAGTATAATCTCTGCAATTACATGGCTTTAATCCGATCGCGCGGATCATCTCATGTCGTCAGCCTCGCAACCCATCGGCGTGATCGCGCGGCTCCTCGATCTGCCGGAACGCCGGGTCCAGCAGCTGAGCCGCGAGGGCGTGATCCCGAAGGCAAAGCGCGGCCAATACGACCTGATCGGTTCCGTGCGCGGCTATTTCCGCTATCTGCGCGATCAGGCGACGAAGGCGCAGGCCGGTGCGCCGGACTACGCGGACGAGCGGGCGCGCTTAATTCCGGCGCGGGCTGATCTTGCCGGGATGGAAGCCGAGGAAAAGCGCGGCGCGCTGATTGCCGCCGAGCAGATCAAGGCCGCCTGGACCCCATCCTGGCGCTTCTGAGACCCGCTTGCTCGCGCCGCCGGACCGGTTGGCGCCGCAGGCTTTTGAACAATCAACCATCGGAGACACCCGGAAGCCGTACACCTTACTTGAACGGCGGCGCGCAGGGTTGTGCAAATACGGGGCGTCCCACTTTGCAACGCATGAACGCCCCATGACAGGACGTGCAGTCGATGCATGGCAAGGCGCCATCATTTGAGTGGACAGCGAGCTGACCGGGCCGGCCGAGCGAAGGAACTCGCGGGAACGATTACTGAGACAGGCGGTAAAGGAAGCCTTGTCGATCACCTTCTTGGGGTGCCACACAAGCGACTAAATCAGTGGTTACGCCCTAGACATTGAAATGCAGCGTGCGGTTCACCACAGCGCATTGATCGCGCCGTGAACAGCGCCAGAAAAAGGTAAATTCGACAATGAAATTTGACACCACACGGAAACGCATTTGGATTGTTCTTGCTGGCCTGTGGATACTGCTGTCGCTTGTCCTGTCTGGCCCCTTCTCTCACGTTATGCTTGGCGACGAAGAGATAATTCACATGCTGTTCTCCTTCGTGTTTCTTGCCCTCTCGCCCTTCATCGCCGTCATTCACGACTGGGTTTTTCCGGGCGCAAGATACCGATGGTTTCACCTCGCCGTCATTACGCTCGCTTCGGGCTTCTTGTGTTTCGTCGCCAGTCACGCGCGGAGCGGTGAAGAGGTTGCGATGACCATCATCATCTTATGGTGGGGCGTGTTTTCGGTGGCCTACGGGCTCACAGGCGACCCGAACGGCGGAAAAATGCCACTTAGGTTCGGCCATCTCAATTTGATCTGGCTGTGGGGCATTGTGAGCGCGACCACCGCGATGTTCGGCGGCATCGTGGTAGGCTTCTCGGTCAACCAAGATTTTGGACCGTTGTTAGGTCAGCTTGCTGGCCTCACCATCTGGGCCGTGGCTTGGTACGGGATCAGGCGTGAAAAGCCCCAACTCTACAGATGGCGCAATTTCTTGTTCGTTCTCATAGCAGCCAACTGGAGTGGTATTTGGGCGTCTTTCGGCTCACCGAGTGGGTATCTTCTCGGGTTGATCGTGCTTCTGTTCGGCATAGCGATTTTCGTCATCCCGCGCCCGAAAGAGCTTCAACTCACGCGTGACGTGACTTGAAGCAAGCGATGCTCGGACCGAGAGAGGGCTGCCACCGGACCTGAAACAGTCCTCCGCCCGACGTCAATCCGTCGGGCGGAGTGACCCGAAGTCAGCGTCATCGCCCAGTCATCAACTCGACTAGCGCGCGACCCATAGTTTCAGTTCGATCTGCTCTGCGACCTCGACGAGCCCTTGCGGCCCTTTTCCGCGAAGTTCGAGGTCCATCGCGCGATGGCTGACTGGGTATTCGCGCGCAATGGAGCTCAGCAAGAAACCCTGAACGCCAAGAGTCTGCCCGCGTGCAACGCGCCCCAGAAGCACTTCCATCTGCTTCAAGGCGACAGCACGTTTCAAGGCCCGTTCGGTCATGGCGCGTGCAAGGGTCCGCTTCAAGAATTCGGTCTGGGCGGTTTCGTCAAACTTTGGCGGGATGTTTTGTTGCATCGTCATTCCCCCATCCGAGCCAAGCTGCAGAGGAGCGGAGAATTGATCCCCCGGACCGTGTTCCTGATACGTAAAATGGCGAACATGGCTTTAACCCTATAATTGCCTCATCTTTGGCCGCATCTTCCCGGAGGAGACCACCTTGCTGGGAAAGCAGGTTGGTGTGGGCATGAACCCAACTCTTGATGCAGGTCTCCTCGATACCGAACGCCGTCATTGAAATCAATAGGTAACGAGGCACGGATCAGCTTGTGCGCTGCCCATCGTCCCGGGTAAAATTGACATGAGCTTGAAAAAGAACGCAGGAAATTCAAGGTAATGACGAGCACAACGGGGCATGGAGGCAAGCGCGAGGGGGCCGGGCGACCGAAGGGCTCCCGGATGCGGCGCAGTGATGCCTTGGCTGAGAAGATCGTTGCGGCTGGACTGTGCCCGGTCGATGCCTTGATCCGCCTCGCGGAGCGCGCCGAGAATGAGGGCGATCTTGGCCAGGCGATCGGAGCCTGGAAGAGCATACTGCCTTACATCTATCCCAGACCGAAGAGCGTGGAGTTCGCGGCTGACGAGGTGGTAGAACTCGCCCGAGACCTCGCGATGGCCCGCGTTGAAGTCTTGCGCACCGACACGAACTTTGATCACGTCGCGCTTCTCGAGCGCTTCCTGAAAGACGACATCGCCGCGCCCTGAACGATGGGAGCCAAGTCTTCTCAAACATCGGGGGGAAGAGGCGCGACGCGACGCGCGCCAGACGACCTTCCACCAATTGGGGTTCTACCCAACACCCGCGGGGAGATCACATCCTGCGTTGGTGTAGGCAACTTTCAGCCATATGAAGCGCTGAAATTGCTCGTTCATCTCCGTCCATGATAGGCGCAAAGATAGATGAACCGCATAAAATTCGCTTTAATTCAATATGTTAAACAACATCCACATCATTTGAACCAGCACCATAGGACAATATGGTAGCGCAGATGGCAGCACACGCACTGCAGCTTGGACCAAACCCCAAGTCTTTACGCTCCAAAGGTGCTCGGGCAGCGTACCCAGTGGCTGCGGCTCGGACACGATAGTCACCACGCAGGAGGGGCTAAAGGTCGCAATTATAACGCAGGGCGGCAAACGGAGCAGTCCATCGTAGGATCGACGCGTGCTAGATCGTCAAGACCTCTGGGACTGCTGGCAGCCCTTGAGGAGGCCCAGCCGATGCGCATCGCCTTGATAGGGTACTAATTTCGGGGAAGAAGGGTAGTCGAGGGTAGTTTTCTTGGCAGATCCACCCCGATATTTTCTCAAGATGGACGCAGGTTCCTTCCGAAATCGCCGCAAACTACCCTAAACCACCCAAACTCCCATCAAAATTAGTACCCTGGGCGCCAGCGCCTTGGCTACTCTCTGAGTTCGGACGAAGCGAAATCTGCAGCGCATCCAGATCGCTCGGGGAGAGTTCCGCCGCCGCGCGGTCAAGAATTGCCAGCAGATCATCCTGCCGCGGTTGACCGAAGGCGAGCCGGTACAGCGCGACCGTGCGGTTGAGCCAGCCAAGGCGCGTGCTCTCGCGGCTGAAGGGCAACGACAGCACATGGCGTTCGACCTTGTGATCGCCCTCCAAGAGCCAGAACGGAACCATGTCGCCACTTGCTTCGGTCCCTGCGCGCGCGGCTTCGAACATGCGCACCCAGGGGTCCGAACGGGCATCACCACTAGTCAATGTGCCGCGCTGCGCTTGAGCCAGGTTTAGTCGTACAGCATGGTTCTTGTAGCGATTTACACGCCCTTCGCGCTGCTCAATGTCCACTGGATTTCCGGGCAGATTCCAATGCACGACCCGATGACAGTAGAGATGGAAATCGAGCCCTTCCTGACCGATCGAGGTTGAAGCGAGAACGAAGGGGCGAAAGGGCGAGTTGAAGGCCTGCCGGACTTGATCGACGCGCTGCGTCCCATCCTCACTGCTGCCGCCCTTCACGAGGCGTGTCGCAAATCGGCCGCGCATTCGAAAATTGGTGCGCCGGCGTTCTTGCCGGTCGATCACGATGCGGTTGCCGCGCAGCTCGTAACGCCGCAGATCGATCTGCGCGGGTCGGAGCGAAAGTGCTTCGACCACCTTTTCGGCCAGTTTAGGAATGGCTTGTGCCGACGGGTACTCGGCCAAGCCCTCAGCCTCTCGCAGCACATGGAGATATTCGTCAAGAACTGCTGACAGGTCATGGCGGGCACAGTGGTCGAGCACAGCGCGCCAATAGGTCTCATCTCCTTCCGAGCGCAGCAGCGCCTGCGCATCCGGCATGTTGAAAAGACGACGAAATCCCATCGCGACCTTCGTTGCCGCCGAAAGGAGCAATGGATCATCGAGCGCCAGGTCGGGCGCATGCCGCGCAAGCGCGCGCAGGGCGCAAGTCGCGGGGCTGCCCAGAGCCAGGTCGGTCAGGTGATCGAGCAGCACGGTGCGCTCCTGCTGACCTAGAATCGACCCACGGCCTGCCGTACGCAATGCGCTCAGGTGCTCGCGCCAACCCGCCTCGTCCCCCTCCCTCTCCGCCGCACCCCAAGGGGCAAGCCAAGCGGCAAAGTCGGGTTTCGATAGATCCTCTCCAGTGGTCCCGGCCCAGTCCCACGTAACTTCGCGGTCCGCAGGAACGGACCGCGCGATGATCCCCTCGGCAAGTGGTTCCAAGCAGGTGCGGGCCTGTGCGCGTAGAGCGGCATAGTCGGCGAGCGGGCCGTCTTGCGACAGCGCGAGCGGATCGACTGCGCGCGCAAGATGGGGTGAGGGGACCATGAGCGGCAGGACTCGCAACCCGGCAAGACGCTCGTCCGTCACGGCAAAGCGCAGCGGGCGCGCGGTCGGAGGATCCGAATATGAATGCGCCTGTGCCGCTCCGCGCGGCTGCCCCAGACCCATGCGGCGTTCGGCTTCATAGGAAAGAAGGGCCGCGATAGCATCGGGCACCATCTGCCAATCAGAAAAGATCAGCAGCTTACTGCCGCGCCGGGTTGCGCCGAAACTGGGCAAGCTCGGTGGCATCCAGAGCCGCTGCCCGAGGCCATCGGCAAACGCCAACTCCATCAGCGCCCGCATACGAGCGTTGCCTGGATCGATCGGTTCATAGGCCTCGACCGCCTCGCGCGAAAGCTGGCAGCGAAGAGCAGCACGCAAGGCCTTTCGCTGTGCCGGCGTGGGTGCGTCCTTCGCCGCGTCGATACGCTTTGCGAGGTCGTAATCTCGCAGAAAGCTCAGCAGATAGGGCGCCGATTTCCAGAATCCCGTTACGTCGGCGGCGCCAAATGCCCGGGCGAGGTCATTCATCGCGCGAGCGTCATACAGGTCTTCGGATGTCACCCGAAGCTCAGGAGTAACCGCGCATACCATGCCATCGCGCGTCGCCGTCTCGCTCACGCGCTCGGTTCGGGCGATCACCTGACGCAGGTTGGCCTCGATCTGGCGTGCCGCGCCCCGCGCTTCGGCCTGCGCCAGAGGAAGCTGCCCAAGCGCTGCACGGTAGCGCCGCATCTCTGACTCCAGTTCGGCACGCACGCCGGGCGCCCTCTCCGGACCGTAGAGAAACTCCAGCACCGTCAGAAACTCGCGGTAGTGGTCGCCAGGTTCCAACTCTTCCTCGCCGCGATCCGCATCACCTTCAAGATTGAGCATCCGGTAGGGGGTCGCGGAGAGCAGCAGGGTCTTTGCTCGATTACCATCGTTGTCTTCAAAACCGAAAAGCCTGCGCGCGAGGTCCGCCGCTTCATCCGTACCTGTCAAAATCCCCTGAAAGCGCTGGAATTCATCAAGCACGATCAAGTCCGGCTTCAGCGCATGGGCGCTTTCCTGCGCAAGGAGTGTGCGCAGCCGCCCGACAAGTGCCTCGCGTTCGGAATTGAACGTGCTGTCGGTCGGCCCCGTTGCCTTTGAGGCCAGAATTTCGAGACGATCAAGCAACTCTGGTTCTCGAAGCACCGCCTCACGAAATCCCGCTTCGATGGTTTTCTCAATGTCCCGAGCATCGATCCGTGATCGCGTCGTAGCCCATCCCTGCACCCCCGCCCATCCCTGAAAAAGGGCGTTCGCCGCTTCGGCATCACGCAGAAGGGGGGACAGCATGCGCAAGATCAGCGCCCGTTCTTCCTTCCGCCCTCCGCTCTCCTTGAGGTCGAGCGATGTGCCCGGCGTTAGTGAGTAAAAATTCACGCCGCTTGGACGGATACCCCCCACGCGCGCCAGTTCCAGCGCCAGCATCGTCAGCCGCGTCGGCAGCACGTGCGCGCGGCCATCACCGAGGACATCGAGTTTCTTCACGTTCTGCCGCGCGATTGCGGCATTCGAGCAGATGTAGACGATGTCGATACGCGGAACCTTGCCTTGCAGCGCCTCGATCGTGCGCGCAATCACTCCGCGCGCGACCATGGTCTTGCCTAGCCCCACCTCATCGGCCACGAGAAACTGTGTCACTCGATCGGTATCGGTCAGTAGCCGGGCCGCAACATGGTCTACCGTGGCGCGCTGAAAGGCCTTTAGGGGACGCAGCGCGCTTTCGGCGTCAAAACGCTCAGGCGAAGATCCGATCATTGTCTTGACCCTTTTCTGCTTCGGCGCGCCGAGGCCTGGCGCAGGGTACGAAAGCTTTCCCACAGCGTCAGGAACTCAGGCGGGATCAACGGATCTCCAGCGGCATCACAAGCATCACCCAACCGGGCGATCAACCGCTCCACATCATCGAGCGCTTTCCCCTCCCCCGATAGCGCCTTGACCATCGCCTCAAGCAGCGGCACCTCCCCGAAGGCTCCGAAGCCAGGGCGTTTCGCACCATCCTTTGTGGCATTCAGAAATGCCTGCGCAGCGCCGCCGGGATCAGCAAGCAGGAGTTGCATATAACGAAGGAAGGCACCGCGATCCGCGATTCTCGCGCGAAGAATTGCCTTGTCCCGTCCTTCCGGGAGGTCCTCGAGCCTTGCCCCAAGAGAAAATTCAAGCGCGAGTCCCGTTTCCAGATCGCGCAGCCGTACGCCCAGCCAGCGGGTCACATCGCGCAGCGTGAGTGCGCCCAGCGGCTGCGCCTCAGGCCCGACCCGAATGAGTTTTGTGCCCTGCGCCGCCCCGGCCATCAGCGGCCAGAACATCATTTCGATCCCTTCGGGCACGACCAGAGCATGGGCGCTCGACAGCCGAAGTGCGATCCGCTCGTCACCATCGCTTGTGCAAGCAAGCGTCAACCCCGCCCGCACGATCTCAGCCCGCACCATATCGAGCCGCTTCTCGGCCGCATTCTGACCGGTCCTGTCGGTCGGCGAGATGCCCTGATAGTCCGAAAGGAACTTGCCCAGAGCCGCCTTGGCGTCAAGCTGCTCTTCCCTGCCGCCAAGCGCACGCGAGGACCCGGTGAGGGTCGCGAAAATCTCGACATTCGCCCCACTGAGCAGCGCGGCGTTGGTAGCATTGCCCGAACCCATGGTGATTTCGGTGCTCGAATACCGTTCAGTCACGAAGGCCTTGGCATGCAGCCCCCGACGCGGGGGCTGATCCGAAAGGCTTGCATCCTCGGCCTCGCACTCCTCGCCATCCTCTGTCTCAGCCATCTCATCAAGAACCAGTACCTTGCCGAACCGCGCCAGAACCGGCCCGGGGATGCGCGCAAGCTCCTCGGCCCGGCTAACCAGTTGTGCCGCTTCGGGCGCCACACCCTGCGTGAGATGCTCGAGCGCGTCGGCGCTGACAAAAGGCGAGATCACTGTCAGACCACGCCCGGCAAGCGGACGCCACGGCGTCGCGCCAAGGCCATTCACGTGAAAGGCAATCCGGCTCACCCCCTCGGGGCGTGTCCAGCGCACCTGCTCTAACGTCTCGATCATGCTGGTGATCAGATCCCGGCTGCGCTTCGGGGTTGCGCCGCGCGGAGTAAGACCCGGCAAGGCCGAAAGCAGCAGCACCAGCGCGCGATTATCGTCTGGCTCCGAGGAGATACGGCCGTCGAGCACGAGCGAAAGATCCCAGGACTGATCGGTTGTGAGGTTGCGTGACAGGATCGCAAGGCGCAGAACAACTGCTCCGGGATCGTCGAGCGCGTTGAAACGCAAAAGCCAGAGCTTGGGATGGAAGGCACCTCCTTTCGGGGCCAGCACCTCGGTGATCGTGTCCTCGAGTAGCGCAGTCAGGCAGTTGGGATTTTTCGGCACCGCCTTGATGCGCCCGGCTTCGCAGAAGATAGCCATCCGTCCCGCCAGCCTCTCAAGGCCTTCGAGCAGCGCAAGCGGCGTGTCAAGCAGTTGCGCCCGCGCCTCGGCGGCCTGAAAGGCGAGCGTCGCGGGGACGGTCAGAGCAGTCTCGAAATCGAGCGAATAGGTCGTTGCGACAGCAGCATCGAACGCGTAACCAGGCGGGGCACGCAGGATATCCGAATAGAGCCTTCGGTTGGCCGGATCGAGGGCGGTGCGCTCAGGCATCGGCTAGGTCCTTCAGATGCATGCGGGCCTCGCGCCAGCGGAACGTAAGCGGCTGTGTCCCCGAGGCGCCACCCCAGCGCGCCAATGCCGCGTCGTTGGAAAGTCGCGCCTTGGCGCCCTTGAGCCTGCGTTCGCGCGTCGCGATCAACTGTCGAGCGTCGGAAGAGCCGCCGCCCTCGGTTGCGCCTTGCTGCACCAGATTGCGCCAGTCTTCTACAAACTGCCGTGTCAGAACCGAAACGCGGTGGATCGTGCACCCGCTGAGCTCCCAAAGCACGTCGAGATCCCAATCTGCCAGCAATTGCGGATCGAGCCCTGCGCGCCAGGCTTCAAGACGATGGCGATAGTCATCCACGCGCGCCCCGCCATCCCCTGCAGTGGCGCCATGCAACGCTTGGGCGCGTTCGGCCAACAGCAGGTTATAAAGCAGGGCCGCCCCATGCATCAGCGCCGAAAACCGCTCAGCTTGTTTCACTATCGCACGATTCTGCGCCGAGAACCCTTCACGTCCCGGATGGCTCCAGATGGTCTCAGTTTGAGCCACATCATGGGCCTGTGCGAGCTCATCAAAAAGCGTTCCGGGCACAGAAAGACGCAGACGATCGCGCAAGAAATCGGCTTCCTCTCCGCGCAGCCGGAATGAGGTCTGCGTCAGAAACCCCTCCTGCGGCGCAGGCAGGTTTGCCGCCCAGAGCGGCGTGGGGTCACGCGCCTCGAGATAGGCACTGCGGCCACCGGGAAGACGGCGGATGCCGAGGGTAAAAAGCCCCGCCCAGTAGACGTCACTTGGCAGACGCTTGAGCCCTTCGCGCGCAACGCTGCCGATTACCCCATTGCTCTCGCCCCCTGTCTCGAGCGCCCGGATCAGATTGATCTCGAGTGCCCGGGCGCGCTCTGCAGGGGCGCGGCCCGAACGCTCCTGCGCCGCGATCCGGTATACCCATGGCACGAAGAGCATGTAGCGCAACCGGGTCTGGATGGTCGAAGTGCCCGGAAACAGCAGATCGGAAAGCGCATCGCGGACCGCACCAAGGCCAAGCTCGTCGCGCGTGTCCTTCTCGTCGAAAAGGTCGATGATCCGACGCGTGCGGTCACGGTCAGCTTGATCAAAGTCGATCCACGCCAGCCCAGCCATCAGACGTTCTCCTCCTGCAGATCAAGCACGGAAACCAGCCCTTCATTCATCCAGTTGATGACAAGACCTCGCGCTGGCTTGCGGAACGCCCGCTGCGCCAGATCCGCATAGGCCTGCAATTGTGGGGCATAGCCGGTGAACCGTGCCTCCGGATCTGGGCAGGCCCCGGATTTGTGATCGACGACAAGAAGCCCATCCGGCCCTTCGGCAAGAAGGTCAATGATGGCGTTGACGGCGGAACCATCAGCCGCGATTTCCTGGAGCGGCAATTCGAAATGCAACGCATCAAAACCCTGCGCGGCGAGCCAGTCTCTGACCACCCGGGCCTGAACCGCGATCTCGGCGATCGTGTCCGGGGCCAACCCGCTGAAAGCACCAAGCGGTTCCAACTTATCAGGCCGTTCAGATGCCACTCGAAAGCCAAGATGCAAGGCTGAGCCGCGTTCCGTCGCCAGATCGAAGGCATCAGGGATACGACGGATGGCTGCCCCCAGAACAATATTGCGCAGTATCGGACGCGGTGCATCAGACGATGCCACCAGCCCGGAGGGCGTACTGCGCCAAGGACGTGTGGGGGCTTCAGGGGTTCGGCGCGCCAGACCGAAGCGGGGCACCGGGATGGACTCGACTTCGGGCGCAGCGTCATCGACGGGGGCGGCAGCCACCACGACGCGGGCGGGAAAGCTTTCGCCGCAAATGGTCAGGCCGCTGCCGTCGGCCGCCGTGCTCAACCCGCTACGGGCGCGCAGCAGATCGACCATCCGTTCAGGCCGGGCTTTGTCCTTGGACGGCGCTGGCGGCAGCGCAAGGATCAACCGGTCCCGCGCCCGCGTCAGCGCTACGTAAAGTTCACGCGCAGCATCGCGCTCGTCCGCATCAATCAGCGCCTCTGAAAACGGCGACTGCTTTTCGGGCGCCGCAAAGTCCGGCAACCAACCGAGCCCGGCGCGATCGAGCACCGTATCGAGGTCCGCGAAGCCGTCGAACTCGGCGCGCAGCGTGTTGGGGCGCTCTACAAAACTGTAATCGAGTCCGGCAACGACGGTGATTGGCCATTCCCGCCCTTTGGCGGCATGCCAGGTGCAGACCTCGATACCTGGAGCGGACCAGCCAGTGGGGTCGGGGTGTCGATCAACATCACGCCCGGTTTGTGCGGCAATCCAGCCAAGAAAGACCTGCGCCGAGGTGCCGTGAAATCCCGCGGCTGCCTTCAGGTCCGCCGCGAGATCATCAAAAGCGAGCGCCTCGGCCTCGAGCCTCGCCAGATCTGCGAGCGCCTGAGCCGGTTCCACCAGCGTGGCGGCCCAGTCGCGTAGACCGGCTGTCGCAATAACCCGCGCGAGCAGTGCCGAAACGGTGAGCGACGTCTCAGAAGGCACGAGGCGCGCCAAAGACACGAGGTCTTCGTGCGTGCCCAGCGCACCATCGATTGCCAGTTGCAGTGCATCGTTCAGCGGGAAATGCGCTGGACCGAGCGTCAGGAAGCGCAACGCGGCATGGATATCGTCCGGATCGGCGACGAATGCCAACGCTGCGCGGGCAATTCTGGTGATTGGCGCCGCATGCCAGCCGTCGGATTGAATTCGTACTCTCAACCCTTCGGATCGCAAGGCCTGTGCCACGGCGGATGCCTTGGCGGCGGTATAGCACAGCACCGAGACATCTGAGGGCTGAGCGCGTCGCAAACTGCCAGTCTTACGGTCAATCACCTCGGCACCCTCCCGTAGCAGCGCCGCAATATGCGCGGCGATGCAGGAGGCGCTGACGTCTTTCCGCCCCCCAGGAAGAACCAGGGCCTCAATTGCGGTGGTACCGGTTTCGCTCCGATCCGGTTCGAGCGGATCATAGCCCTCGGGAAACAGCACCCGACCGAGCGTATTTACGAAGCGCATGATCCGCGGGTCGGATCGGTAGTTGCGATCGAGCGGCTTGACGGCCTCCGGCTGAGCGGTGTGCAGCGCTTCGGAAAGCCGTGGGTCCGCACCCTGGAAACCCATGATGGCCTGTTTCGTATCACCCACGATCAGGGCGCGCGGTGCGCCCCTGGCCAACCGCCAAAGGAGGGAGAACTGCACCGGGTTAGTATCCTGAAACTCGTCGATAACGACGCAGTCGATTTCTCCCAGCGCAGAGGCGAGGATATCTGGCCGGCTCGCCAGAAGCGCCTCGGCCTCGGTGATCATGTCGGTGAAATCGATCAGTCCGCCCGCGCGTTTTGCCCCGTCGTAGCCCGTCATGAGCGCCTGCGCGCCATGGATCAGCGCCTGCAGATGCGCCTTTGCATCAGCAAGCGGGCCGGGATGAACGAGAAGCCCTTCGGCAGCCGTCATTACCGCCTGCGCGAGATCGTCGTAGCCGACAGGTGTCGGGGCACCCCTCATCGTAACGCGGAGCTTTCTCAGTTTCTGCCAGAGCGCCCAGTCCCTCGAGAGCGCGTCGGTTTCCGCGGCCTGACGAAGGCGCGCATGATCCTCGCGAAAAGCCTTGGCTGCCGTCGGGTTCGTGGCATGACCGGCGATACCCTCGGGAAACCGGTCAAGTAGTGCTAGCGCCGCACGGCGCAGTGTCTCGTTGAGAGGCTCGTGGTCATCCACGCGCGCGCCATAAACGGCATCGAGCTCCGCAAGCGCACCAAGAATAATCTCGCGTTGCTGCCCTCGCGTACCGAGACCGCGCAAGAGATCAATAGTCCGCAGCACATCGGCGCGGAACTGATCCTCGGCACTGGCTTCGCTCTGGGGGTTCCAGCGGTAGCCGAACCGCGCCAGATCGACCATGACCTCCTGCAATTCGGCACAAGTCCCCATTTGCAGCCGGATCAACAGGTCGCGTTCAGCTTCGGTTAGCAGGCGACTGAACGGTGCGCGCGCCGCACCAAAAGCGTGCTCGGTGAGCAGCCGTTGCCCAAGGCTGTGGATCGTGCCGATATAGGCGCGCTCCAGTTCGAGTGCCTCCTCGATGCGATCGCGTGCGATCAACTCGGCACGGATCCGCGCCTTGAGCTCGGCGGCGGCCGCCTCGGTAAAGGTGACTGCAAGGATACGTCCCGGATGGACGTCCCCATCGACTACCCAGCCCGCAACGGTGCGCTGAATGCGGGTGGTCTTGCCGGCCCCGGCGCCGGCGGGGACGAGTGTGAGATCAGTCATCCTGCACCTCATCGGTCTGCTCTTCGGGCATCAGAAGCGCCCCCACAAGTTCGTCACCCTCGAGCGCATAGGCGGTGATGCCGCGTTCCTTTCCGAAGCGCTTTGCATCTCCCGCACGGTTGAGGGTCACGCATCCATTGCGAACCTCTGACACCACTGCTTGAAGATGTTTTAATGCCTCCCGCGCTGGATCGTCGGCGGGGCACTCGACCCGCGCGAGCCCCCTGCCCGCCCCATCAGCCAGCACCGCGCCGTCGAGCGTCGTATGATAGGCCGTGACGATGGTCGCACCCGATGCGGTGGCTTCGGCGAGCGCGGTATGGGCGTTCGATCTCTCCAGCATGACGCGGTAAAGCGCCACCTGCAGATCCCAGCCCAGCTCCATCCGACTGCGCCGCTTGGCTGCCGATGAACGTTTGTGATCGATGACCATATATCGCCCGTCAGGAAGCTGTAGCAGGCTGTCGGCGCGCCCAGCGATCATCAGCCCAGCATGATCTCCCGAAAGTGAAAGCTCATTGCCCAGAGTTACCGCGCCATTGTCGGACAGGAATCGCGCCCACGCCCGAACCATGCGCAAGGCCTCGCGCACGAGACTGGCGCGCTCGGCGGCCCAGATCGGTTCCGCAAGCCAACCGGCCTTTCGCGCTATCACCTCGCCGAGTGCCGCCTCTGTCATGCGCGAAAGTTCCGCCGCCTCGGGCACTTTTGCATCGGGAGGAAAGACCCGCTCTATCACCCCATGCAACAATGTTCCGAGCACCCGAACATCAAGCAATTCGGGCTTCCATGTGCGGTCGTTTGCGTCGACCTCTCCCAAGAGCCACGCCAGCGGCGAGATGATCAGGGTTTCAAGCTGCGTGGGCGACTGCGCCGGTGGGTCACCTCCTGCCTCGGCTTTCAGAGCGAGAAGGTCGCGATCGAGCTTGACGACCCCGTTTTCCGGCAAGACTGGTTGGCCCGCGGCGTGGTCAGGGAGCCGAGCGGTCAGACCCACTGGATATTGCTCTGCGGGAAGTCGTCGAGGATCGATCGCCAGCTCTGTCGGATCCTTGCATCCCAGCAGTCGTCCAATCAGTGCAAAGCCTGTGGTGGGTGGCAACTCAGTGCCGGCCATGTCCCTGGCGGGGGCGAGCAGCACGGCAGCCTCGGTCGCGGCGCAAAGCTGGCGGCGAAAAAGCTCGAGCCGTCGCGCGTTCACCCGGGCGCGACTACTCAACTGCAGCCCGGTGGCCGCGTGGATCAGCTCGATCTCGGTTTCGGTGAAGAACGGGTTCGCCGGTTGCGGCCTCGGCCAACCACGCCCGTTCATCCCGAGCACGACCAGCCGCCGCACGCTTCGCCACGGCAAGTCGGGTTCCGCAAAAACGCTGACGCCTTCGATTGTCCGCGCGGGTGCCGCGCCCTGCAACGGGCGCGGCGCAACCAAGGCTTGCAGCTTCTGCCAGCCCGGCTCCTCACCTGACTGGGCGCGCAGGAGCGCAATCCGAGCACCCAAGCGGCCCGGGACAGCAAGCAGCCTGTCGATTTCGCCAAGTCGCGCGAAAAGCGCGGCGACGCTTGTCACCGGGCGCAGGGCCTCCGCCAGCGCAGCAGCCGGTCCGTCAAGGCTGCGCCAGAGTCGCGAGTAGCCGCGCGCAATCACCTCCCGCGCGATTGCGCGCCCGGTAGCGGCCGACCAGGGCATCAATGGTGATAGGGCGACCGTGGCCAGCGCGGTTCGGGGTGCAGGGCCTTGCAGGACCGGCAGCAGGGCCGCGATCAGCTCCGACACCGAGTCGCGCTCTGCGGCCACCGCCGGTGCGCCTGAGAGCAGCAGACCGACCCTGTCAAAGGCCTCCGTCAGAGCCAGGCCATAGGCTGGATCATCGGGCAAGAGCAGCCCCGCCTCGGCAGCGGTATCGATTTCGCCAGCATCAAGCCAACGCTGGACCAGCGCAGCGGCAAATTCGGCCTCTTCCATCGGATCACGCAGACCGAATACTTGCAGGCTGGCATCTGCGACAACAGGCGCGGCGCGACCAGTCAGATTGCTTTGGACATGACCTAGTGCACCTTGGGCGATGCCCGAGAGCGGCGGATGCAGCGCCTGCCAACTACGCGTGATCGCGTCGGGAGCCGTTCCGTGGTGATGTCGGAGCACGCGCGCCAGCGCATCCTCCGATGAATTGGCATAGGGGCAATCGATCGAGGCAAGCAGAGGCAGCGGTTCGAGCGCGTCTGCTGCATCTGATCCAATCACGTTTCGACAGACCTGCAAGTCTTCAGGCAAGGATCCGCCTAGATCGGACCAAAGGTCGCGTAACGCGCTCAAGTGGCGTCGCGCGCGGCCCTCGGGCAGGCGTTCGGGCTGCAACTCGGAAGGCAAGAGGGTCTGGGTCGCACGGGCGACAGCATCAAGGGCGCGGGTCACCGCAAACACGGTCTCATCCCGTGCCACGGCGAGACTTTGTGACCAAGGCGCATCCCGTTGCTCATCGATCGGCGCCAAATCAAACACCTCGACCGGCACAAGATAGGTGTCGCGCAAGAGCCCCGTCGTCACGGGGCGCACAGCACCCGTGACGGGTGCGGCAGTTTGCAAAGGAGTGAGTCTCATGAAATCCACAAATCCATTGGCTATGGCAAAATGATGGCGGCTTAAGATGTCAAAATGTGACACCCTCTGAAATCAAGCCTGACCGCCAATCACCGGATAAAACGGGCGACCCCAGTTTTCGTGCGGGTTATCCATCATCAGGTCGATGAATATGGGCAACAGGAAGCCAAGGATTGCCGCCCCGTCGCGCACCTGGGAGCGATTGACACCGCTGTTCCAGGTCGCTCCGCCGTGAACCAGCTGGTTGCGCAGCACATACAGCCGGTCAAACACGGCGCTCAGGACGCGCGCGCTGTCGCCGGTTTGGAACGCCTGAGCAAAGGACCGAGACGAGGCCCTGAAGCGCCCCTGCCAGTCGTCGAACCCTTCGATCCCGTTGTGATGCTGCCAGAATGGATTGAAGACGTAGCGGTTCTCGAGGAGAAGCCGAACCGGGCCAGAAAACCGCTGCCAAACAGCCTTGTAGATACGCCGATCCGTGTCGAGCGCGCTCAGTTTCCCAAAGAACTCCAGAAAAGTGGCCCGTTCGCCCTGCGGTATTGCCTGAAACTCGCGTTCGTCGGCATAGGCAGCATTGAAGGCGATCCAAAGAAAGATGAAGCGGGAGTCGTCGTCCTCTCGGAAGTCCTCGGCTCTGCCGATCCAGCTGATGGCGCGATGCACGCGCAACCCCATCGTCTCGGGAAAGCCCTCACGGAGGGCACGTTGTTTGGTCTTCAGCGCATCGAAATTCAAAGTATCGGTCATTCAAAATATCCCTTCGAAATCAGCTAGGGCATCGCCGAGAAATCCGCTCGTCGGTAACCCTTGACCATATCGCGCAGCGCTTGCGGAGCGATCACTTCAACTTTTCCCCCCCACTGGTACAGGTGCCAAGCCATCTCTAGCCAGCCTGCCGCGTGAAAGCGCACGATCAGACTGCCGTCCTTCTGCGGTTCCAGCTTCTGATGCGGATGAAAGCGAAATCCTGCAGCGCGTTCTGCTGCCTCGGGCGCAAACCTCCAGACAACCTCGCCGAACTGCGCGGGGTCCTGCCAGACGCCAAAGGCCTGCGCAGCGTAGTCTGCTATGGAAAAGCCTCTCTGGAAGGCGAAGCTTTCGTGCAAAACATCCGCCTCATGGATCAGATCGATACGGAAATTACGCACATCTTCCGACTTCGCCGGGTCGCGGGCGGCGAGATAGGTGCGATGCCCAAGCAGCACCCCGTGTGGCTCAAGAATTCTCGGAGAGGCGTCTTGATTGTAGCGCACTCGCAACCGAAATGGACCGCGAAGCGCCTCGATGATTGCGTCGAGGATGTCCGGTGACAGGCTGACCTTCGGCCCAGGCCGCGTGACTTGGCCCATCGCCATCAAGACAGCTTCGGCATCGGCTTCGACCCTGGCGCGTGCCGGAACCCGCGCCAGCATCCCGTCACGCAGATCATGGAGCGCACGGGCATGGCGCAGTCTTCCCTCGGCTTCGGCCGTGCGGGCGGCGATTTCGAGCGCCTCCACGCATGTCTCATGTCGTAACTGCAACCGCGAGAGACCAGAATCCACCAGTCGCCAGCGCCGCTTGCGGTCTTCGCCGTCCTCACTCTCGACATTACCGAAGGTCGCCTCCAGTGCTTCCGTCATGCGCTGTGCGGTACGGTGCGAGACGCTGAACTCGGCGCAGATCTCTTCAAGGCTGATGCCCCCACGCCGGGCCACCGCCAGTTGCGCGAGCCTGATCAGATCCTGTGCTTTGGAAAACGACATCCTCGCCTCACAAGCCTGTCAGAGTTTGACACCCAGGAAGGCTAGGAATATTCGTGCGTCCTGTCGAGGCGATTCCCAATAGATTTTCATGACGAACGTATAGGCCCGGCAGGCGCACCGAAATCCGGGAAAGAAGAGCGCTGTGCGGTCTCACCGCCAAGAGTAATCAGCCCGCCACCTGATCTGGTCGGGCTATGGAGAAGGACGCGGTCACATGAGCGAGATCGATGCCATCAAGAGCATCACCCGGAAGGTGATGACGCGAGATTTCGATCTCGTGCCGACCGCTTCTGGCCAAGGCAACCGGGTCCACCTCGAAGTCTGGAGCAACAAGCTGACGCAGTTGCCGGTCGGTCTTGAATTGGGCCACTCCACGCTCGTCAATTTCTGGCTTCTCCGCTCTGATCTTCCGCACAATCTTCCCTCGGGCGTGACGCGGGCCGACAAGGAGCCGACCAGAGATGGCTGGACCGACGCGGAGAACGATGGTGCCAATCATAATCTGAAGCACTACCGCCAGTTTGCGGGACGACCGATCACGCGCCTCGGGGTCAGAACGGTCGCAGATGCTCATCAAATCTTGAACGCAATCACCGGTAGCGATCCGGCTGGCTTCTCTGCCGACGAGCGGCGGGCCGGCGCGGTCGGCGCCGCGTACATTCTGAAGATCAACGGAGAAGACCATGCTCCGGGTGGACTCTGCCGGCCAAAATCCGCCGAAGACTGGGAAGGTCGAACCCTGCAGATGCCATGGAGGGGCGAACGCGCCTCTTCAAAAAGCAACAAAGATCCCGGCGACAGGGTCGCGGTCGGAGATCGGCTCTACATCTGGACGCACGAGGATAGGAACTACGGGCACGGCCTTGGTCTCACGGCTACGGCGCTCGCGGACGAGGTAGAAGCGAAGGAGGACGAACTTGCGATACGGCTGCGTGAGGTTATTCTCCTGCCCCGCCCATTCGGCTTCCAGATCCTCGGCCCAAGGGTGCAAGACACGGTCATTTTGCAATGCATGAAAGCCGACCGCGGCCTGCGGGCATGGCAGATGGACGCTACGGAGAAGAACTGCATCGACGGGCTTATTCAGGAGTTCGGTTCAGAAGCCGCTGCAAGGAAGGCGGCGGCGGAGGCAAAATATCTCTCGCCGCTCGAGCGGGCCTATAACGAGGAGCTCGAGGATATCCTGCAGGCAGAGAACGAGCGCAAGATGGCGGTGGTAAAAGCCCGCCCTGGGCAGCAGAAATTCCGCGAAGAGGCAATGAAACGTCATGGCGGGCGCTGCGTGTTCACTGGGGTCGGCGTCGCTGCGGCGCTCGAAGCCGCACATGTCATACCGCACACCGGCAATCCCGCCTTCGAGGTGGCAGAAAACTGTCTGTTGCTGCGTCGTGACATCCACGCCCTTTTCGATGCCAATTTGATCGCAATCGACCCTCGCACGAGCAAGCTCGTCGTCAGTTCTGCGCTGGACAGCTCGCGCTATGCGAAATCCCTGAAAGATCGCAAGGTTGACCACAAGCTCTCTCGGGAAGCCCTGCGTCATCAATTCCGCCGGTTCATGGTTGCCAACGACCAAGATGGAGACGGGCATGTGGGTGACTGATGTGCGTAGACCTCAGCCTTGAGACTGTTCAACAGATGTCGCATCGCGTGGATCCAGTGTTCACATCCGTAACCCATGAGCACCGGATCCAAGGGTTGCGACAAAGCCGCTGGTACTGGCTTTTGCCGCGAGAACGGACTGCTGACGGCTTGCCAAGAGCCGCTCCAGTTGATGCCGCCGCCCCCTCACCCAAGTTCCATGGCGGTGTCGGAACGTGCCTGACGGTATAGCGTTCAAGACGCGCAGGACATCCCAGGTGGCGCGTCCTACGCCCTGAGGCTTTTTTTGCATGGTGCGACGAAGAAGGGTTTCTCCCACGATCACACCTCCTCATCCCGGGCTCCGGGTCGTTTTCCATGGCTCGGGATCCTTATCACCCGTGCTTCCCTGCGCAAGTCGGCCCCGGTTTTCCCATCGCGCTCGAGTTCCCAGGTTTTCGCCCCTTTCCCAGCCTCCGAGGCAACTCGGAGCTTTAGCCTGCCGACAAGCCGATCCTTGCGGTACCCGAACGCCTGCCCCAGCTTCCGCGCGGTCCATATATCCTCGCAGCTCGTAAGGGCATCCAAGGCGTCCCTGAGTCCGCGCCCGGCCTCGGATTTGAACGCCCCCCGGGAAGGCAACTCCTTCATCACGTCTGCGGCAGTGAAGCGCCTGCTGCCGAAGATCGTCCAAAGGGCCTCCAGAACATCACGCCAGACCTCTGCTTCCGGGTCCTCGATCACCGCTTCGCGCAGACGCATCACGGGGTCACTGTAGTCCCCAGGCGCCAGCTTCTCGTTGACCCAGCGTACCGTCGATCGCACGATGCGGTCCCAGTCTTCGAATGAAGCGAGTGGCCGAGCCTTCTCCAGCATGTCTTCCTTCTCGATCGCGGCGCGGATCAACGACAGCGCAGCAGCGACCATCTCCTGGCGGTGTTCCTTTACCAAGTGCAGCGGGTTCAGTGCGAAGGACCGCTCCAGCGGTGCCTCCAAGCCCGTGTCGATCCGACAGGGGATCACGCGGCGCGCCATATCACCTTTCACCTGAAAGTTGTTGCCGGTGAAGATGTGCATCATGCGGTTAGGCAGGGTCACGCTCTCGCTAGCACCAAGAACGCGGTCGCTGAACACCGGTGATGTGAGCGATGCCGCCAAGGTCGCGCTGTTGAAAACGCCCGTGACGTTGTCCCAGATGAGCACCGGCACACCGCTCCTCAAGAAAGTCAGCAGGCGCTTACGGGTCTCTTCTTCAGCGTCCCGGCCTGACAGCGGAGGCGTGACTGTTGGCTCCTCCGCTCCCGCCAAAACGGCAATACACTGAGCCAAGAGAGTCTTTCCGCTACCCTGAACCGGGGCGTCAAAAGCAAACGCCGGGGCCGAAGGCAGGACGCGTCGTACTACAGCGGTTAGCAGTGCGGCGAGAAGTGCCCCCCAGTCCTGCGGAGATGCCAGCCGAAATTCTCGGAAGGGTTTCATCATAAGGCTTAGTGCATCACGCAACTCGGCCTTGGTGGGGTTTCGAAGAATCGGCGCGAGCCGTTCTTTCTCCGGTAAGTGTAGGTAGAGGCCCGTCGCCGCATCGTAGCCCGGCTGCTCAATGATCGAGCCGTCAAGCCTTACGGTCGGTGCAGTGATGATGCCCGCAAGTAATCTCAGCTTGCGGACACGCCCAAGAGACAAGATGCGGCTCGTTGCCTGGCTCGGAGGTTCAGTCGGTATAAGGGCACCCTTTCTACCCGGCTTCATGTAGCGGATCGAACCGGAGATCATCTGCTCATAAAAGAAGTTGTTCACGGCATACACGCGGCCACTATCGACATAAGCCAGGACGTCGCCGAAGTCGTAGAACTGCTCGTGTGTGCGAAGGACCTCCAGCGTCTCTTCAACTGCTTTGTCGAGTGAGCCATAGACATACGTGATGACGCTCTCCTGATCGGCCAGGCGAAACGTGCGGCCTCCACGGGCGAAGCTATGCAGTGTCTTCGGCCACTTGCTCAGGTATAGCCGGCCGACGACGCGCCCATAGTCGTAGTTCGGTTCGATGGGGTCGAGTGTATCACAGCCATCAAACCTATCCGGATCATTGATCACCTCCTCTACGGTCACCGTCACTGGACCGTCCGCGCCGATCACCTCGAGCACCCACGATTTCGGCAGGATCGCACTGTCCAGCGCCGTCTGGGCCGCCCGTCTCGCATCGTTGACGGCAGCGTCATCTGCATCGTCACCCGCGATCTCGCGTGCACGCGCCTCGATCCAGTCGGCCCGAATCTTCTGAGCGGCGCCCCTCCGATCGGCCTTAGCGCTTTGTTTGATCCGAGAGGCTTTGGCCTGCTCCTCCACATCCAGATCAGCAATCATGCTTCGGGTATCTGCAGTCTTCAGCGTCCCCCCAATCAGGCGCGGCTTGCCGCGCAGTTGCTCAAGCGGTGGCTCGCAGAGCGCTCCCGCGGCAAAGTCGAGCCTGCTCGGCTGCCAAACGGAGCCATCAACGATCGTCCGCTCCAGGAGACTTCCGCAAGAACTGACCTTTATGTAGCCCTGTCCCGCCAGCCAGAGACGATCCGACAGGACCTGACCAGCGCGAGGTATATCGGTGGCATCATCGACAATAACATAGATGCGCAGTCCGCCTGCCTCCATAAGCCAAAGGTCAGTGTCGCGGTTCTTGATCCAAGAGGACGCCGACGGCCAGGCAAGCATCTCCACATCACCGAGAGCGGGTGCAACGGCACGCAATGCCTCGATGACCTTGTCCACCGTTAACGGAGCCGTACCCGCCTCCGGGTCGTAGTCGATCATGAGGATGCCGCGCCCTTGCGGCCAGAAGAAGTGATCTTTCGTCCTCGGGATGGGGTCGCTCGGACGGTTCATTTTCTGCCAAGAGCGGTTGGTCGTAATGCCGACATCGTCCTGCCCCGTGATACCGTAGGTCAACGCCTGCGCAGGCTGCAGAGTTTCGAGCACACTGGCAAATTCTGTCAGGTCCCTCACTCGTCGAACCACAGCACGCCCCTGAAGGAGTGTGCCACCAGGTTCCTTTCTTAGCTTATCGCCGACGAGCCTGAAGCTCTTCGTCAGCACGCTTGGGTTCTCTGAGGAGATGACCGTAAACGCGGCGAAATGCTTGTCCTTGTGTTTCGCATCGATGAACATCACGCCGCCCCCCGCTTCGATGGCTCCAAGGCAGCCCGCGCGATCTGATCGTTCACCCAACGAAGTACGTGGAGCCGGGATTGATAGACGTACCCACCAGCGATCTTGGTAAAACCGGGTGGTCCCTCTCCCCTTTGGCGCATCATAGCGAGGGCGTTCGGCGTTTTGCCCAGAAGCGCCGCGCACTCCGCGTTGCTGATCGGCTGGGTGAAATAACCAGGGCGTCGTTCCGCAAACTTGCGGAGCACCTCCTCGAACTTCGCGCCGTCGAGTTTCAGTTCGGGTGGCAGTGCGGACACAATCGCCCGCAGGTCGTCATCATGCTGCATCGCAGTCTCCAGCGCCCCACGCATTGCGGTGGTCGCTGAAGGCTGCGTGGGGCTATGACGCAGGCCGCGACCAAGGTGTGTTTGTCATGTGATAAATCCAGTCAATCGCGCCTATAGCCTTGAGGCCTGCGCGCCCTCGGTCTCCACGCGTCTTTGCGGCAAAGCCACCCGCGCCTTTTCCCGTCTATCGGCTCGCAAGGAGCCACCGGGCCTGACGGGGACATACAGTCGACCCGCCTTCATAACATACCATAGGTGGTGGAGGCCTCGTCAACGAAGATCGACGAAATGTTTCGAGAGAGCCTTCCAAGCCCGTTCGACGCCTTTCAAGTGGCTGGAGATTTAGAGCCAGGAGTGCCTATTTTGAACGTGCTACCACGGTGCTACCACGTCCCTCAGGGGTTCGAACAGAACCCCTTATTTTCTTTATTTTAATGCCAAATTACCGCTGAAAGATGATCATGATGGGCGACGACCGCGCCATCTCCAGCGTCTGGGTGAACGGCAAGAAGCTGCGTTAACCCGCCAGACGGCGCGCCAAACGGTTCTGCGTCTCGATCACGCGCGGCAGGTCGAGGGTGGTGATCTGCCCGTCGCGCACCACCTGCCGCCCCTCGACAAACAGGTGTCGCACGCGCGGCGGCCCGGCCAGCAAAAGCGCCGCAACCGGATCCCAGGCCCCGGCAGCTTCCAGCCCAGACACATCCCAGATCGCGACATCGGCGCGCTTGCCGACCTCAAGACTGCCGCAATCGGGCCGCCCCAGCACCTGCGCCCCGCCAAGGGTCGCAATCTCCAGCGCCTCGCGCGCGCTCATCGCATCGGCGCCGTTCTGCACGCGCTGCAACAGCATCGCCTGCCGCGCCTCGGCAATCAGGTTCCCTGCGTCGTTCGAGGCCGCCCCGTCCACCCCAAGCGCCACCTTCACGCCCACATCCCGCATCGCGCGCACCGGCGCGATCCCCGACCCAAGTCGACAGTTCGAGCAGGGGCAATGCGCGACGCCCGTGCGGCTGCGCGCAAACAGGTCGATCTCGGCGCCATCCAGCTTGACGCAATGCGCGTGCCAGACATCGTCCCCGGTCCAGCCCAGATCCTCGGCATATTGCCCCGGCCGACAGCCGAACTGCGCCAGCGAATAGGCGATATCCTCGTCATTCTCGGCCAGATGGGTGTGCAACATCACGCCCTTGTCGCGCGCCAGATCGGCCGCATCCTTCATCAAGCCGCGCGATACGGAAAAGGGCGAGCATGGCGCCACCCCCACCCGACACATCGAGCCCTCTGAGGCATCATGGAAGCCGTCGATCACTCGGATGCAGTCGTTCAGAATATCGGCCTCGCGCTCGACCAGACTGTCGGGCGGCAATCCCCCCGCGCTCTCGCCAATGCTCATCGCGCCGCGCGTGGGGTGAAAGCGTAGCCCGATCTCGCCCGCCGCATGGATCGTATCCTCCAGCCGCGCGCCGTTCGGGTAAAGATAGAGGTGGTCCGAACTCAGCGAGCAGCCGCTCAGCGCCAGTTCCGCCAGACCGATCAGGGCCGAGACCCGGATCTCCTCGGGCCCCATCTTCGCCCAGATCGGGTAAAGCGTCTTGAGCCAGCCAAAGAGCAGCGCATCCTGCCCGCCCGGCACCGCCCGCGTCAGCGTCTGGTAAAGATGGTGATGGGTATTCACCAACCCCGGCGTCACGACGCAGCCACGCGCCAGCACCACCTCACCCGTGCTCACCAGCCCCACGCCCACTGCCGCGATCACGCCGTCGCGGATCAGCACATCCGCCCCGGCCAACTCCCGTCGCGCGCCATCCATGGTCACCACGACCTCGGCACCCCGGATCAGAACCTCGCGCATCACAGCCCTTCTCCTTGTCGAAATACCTCGGGGGTGAGGCCGCAAGGCCGAGGGGGCAGCGCCCCCTGCCCCGCTCAGCCGTTCAACACCGCCATGGCCGCAGCGTGCAACTCGGCATTCGCGGCCGCCAGCACCTGACCGCCCGCCCAAGCAGGCCCGCCCTGCCAATTGGTGACGATCCCACCGGCGGCCTCGATCACCGCGATCGGCGCCTGCACATCGTAGGGTTGCAAACCGGCTTCGACCACCAAATCGATCTGACCTGCGGCAATCAGCGCATAGGCATAACAATCGGTGCCATAGCGTGTCAGCCGAACCTGCCGCGAAAGCTGCGCAAAGGCCGCGCCCTCCTCGGGCGTGCCAACCTCGGGAAAGGTCGAGAACAGCGTCGCCTGCGAAAGCGCGCGCGTCGCCCGCGCCTTCAACGCGCGCTCGCCCATCGGGCCAATGCTTTGCGCCAGCCCCAGACCGCCGATGAACCGCTCGCCGATATAGGGCTGGTCAATCACCCCCAGCAGCGGAGCCTTGGGCGCACCCTCGCCCTCTTCGGCAAGCCCAATCAGCACCCCCCAGGTCGGCGTTCCCGACATATAGCCGCGCGTCCCGTCGATCGGATCGAGCACCCAGGTCAGCCCCGAACGCCCCCGCTCGATCCCGAATTCCTCGCCATAGATGCCGTCCTGCGGACGCCGCCGCACGAGGATCTCGCGCATCGCCGCCTCGGCGGCACGGTCGGCCACGGTCACCGGATCGAAGCGCGCGACCTCCTTGTTTTCGGCATCCAGACCGCCATCGGCGCGGAAGTGGCGCAGCGTCTCAATCCGCGCAACATCCGCCAATTCCTGCGCAATTTCGATCACTTCGGCCTTTTCAGCCGCGCTCAGGACCTGGCTCATCGCATCCTCCGGGTTCGGAAATGAATAAAGGGAGCGGTAACCGCCCCCTTCATACGGGTCAAGCACCCGTCGATACTCGTAATGTTCAGGCCGCGTCCGAAAGCACCTTGGCCAGCTCGAACAGCCGACGCCGCTGCGCCTCGGGGATCGCGTAATAGGACCGCACGAGCGCCAGCGCCTCCTTGTCGGCGAGAATGTCGCCCGAGACTTCGCGCGCCGGAGCGGAGTCGCCCGCCAGACCTTCGAAGAAGAAAGAAATCGGGACGTCGACCGCATCGGCGATATCCCAAAGACGCGAGGCCGAAACCCGGTTCATGCCGGTTTCATATTTCTGGATCTGCTGAAACTTGATGCCGACCTTGTCGGCCAATTGTTGCTGCGTCATGCCGATCATCCAGCGACGATGACGGATGCGCTTCCCCACGTGGACATCTACGGGATGTTTCATAAAAATCGTCCTCAAACCACCAACTGCGGTCAAGCTAACACGCGCATGACGGGAATTTTTGTTCGAAATGCACCAACCTATCCAAAAAGACAGGTCGCGCGGCGACCGACCCGCGCGCAAATCGGCAAAAAGCGGAAAAACTCCCCTCCGCGACCAGAGCGAGACTGTCCAAAAGGACACTCGCGCCCTGCGTGTGTCGCATTCTGCACCAAATTTCGCGAATCAGATACACCTTCCGGGCGAAAAATTAGCGTTATGGTTGATTTGAGCTTTCCGCTCTCCATCGGGCTGGTCCGTGGCCGGACGAGCCGCTAATGTCGCCGCCGAACGGACCACCGACCCTACAGGAGCCCCGATGCGCGCCTATCAGCTTACCACCATTGGGAGCACTCCCGCCCTCGTCGATCTGCCGCTGCCCGCGCCCGGACCCGGCGAGGTGCAGGTGCGCATTGCCGCCTGCGGGCTGAACTTCGCCGATCTGCTGATGACCGAGGGCAAGTATCAAGACACGCCCGAGGCGCCCTTTGTCATGGGCATGGAACTCGCGGGCACGGTCGTCGCTGCCGGGCCGGGCACCTCGACCCCGGTCGGCACGCGGGTTGCGGTCTTTTCGGGTCAGGGCGGGCTGGCCGAGGCGGGCAACTTCGCCGAGGCGCGCTGCACCCCCCTTCCCGACGCGATGGGCTTTGACGAGGCGGCGGCCTTCCAGATCGCCTATGGCACCTCGCATGTGGCGCTTGGACCGCGCGGCCGACTGGCTGCGGGTGAAACGCTGGTGGTTCTGGGTGCCGCTGGCGGCGTTGGGCTGACGGCGGTCGAGATCGGCAAGCGGATGGGTGCGCGCGTGATCGCCTGCGCGCGCGGCGCCGACAAGCTGGAGGTTGCGCGCAAGGCGGGCGCCGATGTGCTGATCGACAGCGAGACGCCCGACCTCAAGGCCGCGCTGAAGGCCGCAGGCGGGGCGGATGTGGTCTATGACGCGATTGGTGGCGAGGCCGGTGAGGCCGCGTTTGGCGCGCTCAAGCCCTGCGGGCGCTATCTGGTGATCGGCTTTGCCGGCGGCAGCCAACCGAAGCTGCGGCTCAACCATGCGTTGGTCAAGAACCTCGAAATCCACGGGCTTTACTGGGGCGGCTATCTCAAGACCGACCCCGCCGTGCTGACTGACTCGATGCGCACGCTTTTTGGCTGGTTTGCCGAGGGCGGATTGCGCCCCCATATCTCGGCCCGGATGCCGCTGGAGCGCACCGCCGAGGCGCTGGAGATGTTGCGCTCGCGGCGTTCGACCGGCAAGGTCGTGGTCACGATGGAGTGAGACCGATTTTCGGGGTGCAAGTTCTTGAAAGCCAAGCGCGGCGCCCCAATATTCGAACGGAAAGCGGCGCCAGGGCGCTGCAAAGGGACATGCACGGAGGTATGAATGGCTGAGTTCCAAACCATGCGCGCTGGCGCCGGAACGCGCGCTCAACTGATCGACGAGGGTCTGCGCGCCCATATGAACAAGGTCTATGGCCTGATGTCGGTGGGTATGCTGATCACCGGCGCGGTGGCCTGGATACTGGCCAGCATGGCGATGACGACCGATCCCTCGGCCGCCGCGATGCAGATTGGCGCGTCGAAATACCTGACCTCGTTCGGGGTCACGCTTTACACCACGCCGCTCAAATGGGTGCTGATGTTCGCGCCGCTGATCGTGGTCTTCGCCTTCTCGGCGACGCTGCACAAGATGCAGACCTCGACGGCGCAACTGGTGTTCTGGGGCTATGCCGCGCTGATGGGCGCGTCGCTGTCGTCGATCTTCGTCGTCTTCACCGGCATGTCGATTGCGCAGACCTTCCTCGTGACCGCCATCGCCTTCGCGAGCCTGTCGCTTTACGGCTACACGACCAAGCGTAACCTGTCGGCCTTCGGCTCGTTCCTGATGATGGGTCTGGTGGGCCTGATCGTTGCCTCGATCGTGAACATCTTCCTCGCCTCGTCGGCGCTGCAATTCGCGATCTCGGTGATTGGTGTGCTGCTGTTCTCGGGCCTCACCGCCTATGACACGCAGAACATCAAGAACACCTATCTCCAGATGGCGGAGTCGAACAGCGACTTCCTGGGCAAGGCCGCGATCTTGGGTGCGCTGCAGCTCTATCTCGACTTCATCAACCTGTTCATGTTCCTGCTCCAGTTCCTCGGCAATCGCGAGTAACCAGACAGAGCGACCTGACAAGGAAAAGCCCCGCGCATCGCGCGGGGCTTTTTCGTTGCGCCCCGCTTGCGGGGCGCCCGGGGGCGCGGGGGGCCGGGGCATCGCCCCGGCCCCCCGCGCCTCACTCCCCGGCCATAAGGCAGGCCACATCGAGCATCCGGTTCGAGAAGCCCCATTCATTGTCATACCAGCCGAAGACGCGCAGCATCCCGCCCTCGGTCACGCGGGTCTCGGGGCAGGCCATGATCACGCTTTCGCGGCGCGCGCGCAGATCGGTGGAGACCAGCGCCTGATCGGTGGCACCGATCACCCCATCGCCAGCAGCCTCGGCGCGGAAGATTACGTTGACCTGCTCCGCCGTCACCGGCACGCGGGTCATCACCGCCAGATCCACCGCCGAGACGCTCGCGGTCGGCACCCGCACCGCCTGGGCGATGATACGCCCAGCGAGTTGGGGAAGCACACCATCCAGCAACCGCCCCGCCGAGGTCGTCGTGGGTACCATCGACAGTGCCGCCGCGCGCGAGCGCGCGAAATCCGCGGCAGGCGCATCGACCGTCGGCTGCGAGCCGGTATAACAGTGGATCGTCGTCATCGACCCGGTCACCACCCCCCAGCGGTCATCGAGCAGCCGGATCAGCGGCGCCAGCGCATTCGTTGTGCAGCTTGCGTTCGACACGATGCGCTGCGCATCAAGCCCTTCATCGTTGGCGCCAAGCACTACGGTGAACTCAGCCGCCTGCGACGGCCCCGAGATCAGCACGCGTCCCGCCCCGGCAGCCAACCCCTGCCCGGCCACTCCCGCCCGATCCGCGCGCCCGGTGCATTCCAACACCAGATCCACGCCCGAGAGATCGAGCTGCCCCAGATCGTCAACCCGGTGCAGCGCGATGCGCTGCCCGTCGATCACCAGCGCACCCGGCGCTTGCGCGACCGAGCCGCGCCAAGGCCCGAATACACTGTCGTATTCGAACAGGTAGGCGCACATCTCGGGCGCGGCGATATCGTTGATGCCCACGACCTCCAGCCCCGGCCAGCGCACGCCGCCGCGCGCACGCTCCAGCATCAGCGCGCGCAGAACCGAGCGCCCGATCCGACCGAACCCGTTGATGAATATGCGCATGACCGACTCCCGCAGCGCCTCCCTGTCTCTTGTTTAGGACGCCGCGCGCGGGGCCGAAAGCCCACGATTGACATGGATACAATCGCGGTAGCCATGTCAGCCCCAATACTCAAGCTCGGGAAGTTGTCTGGCGGCCCCTGAAGGATTCGAACCCTCGGCCGTCCGCTTAGAAGGCGGATGCTCTATCCAGCTGAGCTAAGGGGCCGCTGGCATCCCTTTTGCGGCATTGGACGCGCGCGTGCAAGCCCCGCACGACCTCAGACGGCAAGTGTCATGAAGACCGAATTCGGGTCGGGGCCGTAACCCTCGAAGGGGCCGCATTCGACAAATCCGGCGGTCAGGTAGAGCGCCCGCGCGGCCTCGAACGAGGGCTGCGCACCGGTCTCGAGGCTGAGGCGCGAATAACCCGCAGCCTGCGCCTCGGTGATCAGATGCGCCAGCATCATGCGCGCCAGCCCGCGTCCGCGCAACTCCATCAGCACATGCATGGATTTGATCTCGGCATGGCTCGGATCGATGCGCTTGAAGGCCCCCATTCCCACGGCGCGCCCCTCTTCGCGCATCACGAAGAAGGTGATGCCGGGGGCAGCCAGCGCATCGGGGGGTAGCATGTGGATCGACTCGGGCGGGGTGTCGGCATGCATGGCCGCGTGGTGGCGCGCATGCAGCAGGGCCAGATCCTCCTGCACGGGATGTTCGAGAGTGATCGTGATCATGGTCTGCTCCTTGCGGCCGTGCCGGTCTGTCCGGCAGCAGTATTACCCGCGCCCAAGGCACTTGGACAGGGCCGCGCAAAGATGTGACCGGGCGGAGAAAATGGCAACGGCGCCCCGGCGAAAACCGGGGCGCCGCAGTCGTTTTTCAGAGCCGCGCTCAGGCGATATCGAAGCGATCGGCGTTCATCACCTTGGTCCAGGCGGCGACGAAATCCGCCACGAACTTGGCCTGACCGTCATTCTGGCCATAGACCTCGGACAGGGCGCGCAATTGCGAGTTCGAGCCGAACACCAGATCGACGCGCGTCGCGGTCCATTTGACCGAACCGGTGGCGCGGTCGCGGCCTTCGAAGAGATCCTCGGCCTCGGACACCGGCGTCCAGACCGTACCCATGTCGAGCACGTTGACGAAGAAGTCGTTCGTCAACTGGCCGGGGCGCGCGGTGAACACACCATGCGCGGAGCCGCCGTGATTGGCGCCAAGGGCGCGCATCCCGCCGACCAGAACGGTCATCTCGGGCGCGGTCAGGGTCAGCAGCTGCGCGCGATCCACCAGCATCTCTTCGGCGGAAACCGAGTAGGATTTCTTCTGGTAGTTGCGGAAGCCATCGGCCTGCGGCTCGAGCACGGCGAAGGACTCAGCATCGGTCTGCTCTTCGGTCGCGTCCGTGCGGCCCGGGGTGAAGGGCACCGCGACCGCGTGGCCGGCAGCCTTGGCCGCAGCCTCGATCGCGGCGCCGCCACCCAGCACGATCAGATCAGCCCGCGAGACCTGCTTGCCGCCCGAGGCGGTGGCGTCGAAGCCCGCCTTGATGTCCTCATAGACCGCTAGCACCTTGGCCAGTTGTTCGGGCTGGTTCGCTTCCCAGTCCTTTTGCGGGGCCAGACGGATGCGCGCACCGTTCGCGCCACCGCGCATGTCCGAACCGCGGAAGGTCGAGGCCGAGGCCCAGGCGGTCGAGACGAGTTCGGCAATGCTGAGCCCCGAGGCCAGGATCTGCCCCTTGAGCGCGGCGATGTCCTCGGCGTCGATCAGCGCGTGATCCACTGCCGGGATCGGATCTTGCCAGATCAGATCTTCGGTCGGGACCTCGGGGCCGAGATAGAGCGCCTTCGGCCCCATATCGCGGTGGGTCAGCTTGAACCATGCACGGGCGAAAGCGTCGGCGAACTCCTCGGGGTTTTCGAGGAAGCGGCGCGAGATCGGCCCATAGATCGGATCGAAACGCAGCGACAGGTCGGCCGTGGTCATGATCGGGCGATGCTTCTTCGAGGGGTCGTGGGCATCCACGATCATGTCCTCGTCTTCCACATCTTTCGCCAGCCACTGATGCGCGCCTGCCGGGCTCTTCACCAGTTCCCAGTCGTATTTGAACAGCACCTTGAGGTAGCCCATATCCCAGGTCGTCGGGTTAGGCTTCCAAGCGCCCTCGATGCCGCTCGAGATCGTGTCGATACCGACGCCCGAGCCGAGCGCGTTCTTCCACCCCAGGCCCATCTCGGCGATGCCCGCCGCTTCGGGATCGGGGCCGACAAGACCCGCGTCGCCCGCGCCGTGGCACTTGCCAAAGGTGTGGCCGCCAGCGACCAGCGCCACGGTTTCCTCATCGTTCATTGCCATGCGGCCGAAGGTCTCGCGCACGTCGCGGCCCGAGGCCACCGGGTCGGGGTTACCGTCCGGGCCTTCGGGGTTCACGTAGATCAGGCCCATTTGCACGGCGGCCAGCGGGTTTTCCAGATCGCGCTCACCCGAGTAACGGCTGTCGGGATTGTCCGACGGGGCGAGCCATTCGCTCTCGGCGCCCCAGTAGATGTCCTCCTCGGGCTCCCACACATCGGGGCGACCGCCGCCGAAACCGAAGGTCTTCATGCCCATCGATTCCAGCGCGGCATTGCCCGCCAGAATCAGCAGGTCCGACCACGACAGGCTGTTGCCGTATTTCTGCTTGATCGGCCACAGCAGGCGGCGCGCCTTGTCGAGGTTGACGTTATCGGGCCAGGAGTTGAGCGGCGCGAAACGCTGCGTGCCGGTGCGGCCGCCGCCACGCCCGTCGGCGGTGCGGTAGGTGCCGGCGCTGTGCCAAGCCATGCGGATGAAGAGCGGGCCATAGTGCCCCCAGTCGGCCGGCCACCATTCCTGGCTGTCGGTCATCAGCGCGTAGAGGTCTTGCTTGACCGCGTTCAGGTCGAGCTTGCCGAACGCCTCGGCATAATCGAAATCGGGGCCCATCGGGTTCGACAGGGCCGAGTTCTGGTGCAGCACCTTGAGGCTCAGCTGGTTCGGCCACCAGTCCCGGATCGAGCGTGCCTTGAAGGTCACGTTCGGGTTCACCCCGTGAAGAACCGGGCACTTGCCCGATTTCGCGACATCATTACCGTCCATTATCTTTCTCCCAGAGCAATTCTTGGTGGATGGATTGGGCGCTGCGCGCGGCCCGAAGGTCTTCCCTCGAGCCACGCGCATCACCGTTGAATTCAGATATGCCCGCACCCAAGGCTGTAATCGCCATCAAGCGGGCGCGGCCTGCACAGGGGGCTTGGCATGGGTTCGTTCTCCTCTCAGTTTCATATCGTTTAGCAACTCCGCGCCATAGGAAAAAATCGTAAATATTGATCACTTCAATAAGATAGCCTGATATTAACGATTTGCGCGAAAAGCTCATTTGCCGCAGTTACAACTCGGAGGTGAAATGCCACCCTTTCCCGGCTCAGCCTGGGGTAACGCCACGGAATCCGGGGATGCTGTTGTTTCCCGCCTCGATTTCGGAACATTGTGGCGCAGCCTGCTGGGCGACATGGTGCCGATATGCGTTTTGTTCGATCATTTTTCCTGATGGCCGTGCTCATCCCCGTCTCCCCGGCGGGGGCTGACGTGCCCCTCTCCGTCCAGACCGTGATCGCACAAGAGCGCATCACCGCGATGACGGTTGAACTGTCGGGCTCTGTCGAGGCGGCCGAGGCCGTGCCGATGGGCTTCCGCAGCGGTGGCCGGATCACCGAGATCGTCGCCGACATGGGCGATCAGGTGCTGCAAGGTCAGATCCTGGCGCGGCTGGATGACACGCAGGCCAAGGCCGCCGAGGCCGCAGCCGAGGCGCAGTTCGCCGCTGCCGAGGCGGTATTGCTTCAGGCCCGGCAGGCGCAGGAACGCATCGCCGCCCTGACCGAGCGCGGGGCCGCGACGCAGGCCGCGCTCGACTCCGCCACGCAAACGCTGCTGGCGGCGCAATCGGGCCGCGATCAGGCCGAGGCACAGTTGAACAAGGCACGTCAGGCAAGCCGCGACACCGTCATCCGCTCGCCTGCGGCGGGCATCGTGATCTCGCGCACCGCCGAACCCGCGCAGATCGTGGGCGCCACGCAGACCGTGCTGACGATCGCCAGCGACGGCGCCGGAGAGGCCGTGTTCCACGCCCCCGACTTTGCCGAGATCGACGATCTGCTGGGTCAACAGATCGAGCTACGCATCCTTGACGGCAGCGACCGCAGGCTTGCGGCGACGATCTCTGAGATCTCGCCGATGATCTTCGGGCAATCGGGGACCATCATGGTCAAGGCCCGGTTCGACACTCCCGCCGGTGGCGCCAGCCTCGGGGCCGCGGTGGCAAGCGAGGTCTCCTTCGCCATGCCCGCAACCATCGGCGTTCCAGCGGGCGCGCTGATGCGCGCCGAAGGCGGGCCGGCGGTCTGGGTCGTCGATCCGGCGACGCGGCAGGTCGCGCTTGTGCCGGTCAAGATCGACCATTTCACCGATCGCTCGGTCGAGCTGTCAGAGGGGTTGGCGGCGGGCGCCGAGGTCGTGACCTCGGGCGCGCAGCTGCTGTACCCGGGGCGCGTTGTGACCAGCGCCGGAGGCAAACCATGATCCGCCCCCTGCTGCCCCTGATGCTTGCCGCGCTGCTGTGCACCTCCGCACTGGCCGATCAGCCGCGCCCGGTCGTGTCCGAGATCCTGACGCGTGAAACCGTGGCCCTGCGCAGCTACCCCGGCCAGATCGCCGCCGAGGTTGAAGCCACGCTGGCCTTCCAGACTTCGGGCCGGATCGCCACCCGCCCGGTCCGGCTCGGCGATCGCGTCGTGACCGGCGATGTGCTCGCGACGCTCGACCAGATCACCCTGGACGAGGATGTCAGCACGGCGCGCGCGGCGCTGGCCTCGGCGCAGGCGCAACTGGATTTCGCGCAGCAATCGCTGACCCGCGCGCGTGAGCTGCAAGCACGCAACGTGGCCTCGCAGGCAGCGCTTGAGGCCGCGACCGCGCAGGCCGAAAGCGCCGAGGGCAGGCTGCGCGCGGCACGCGCCAACCTGACCCGCGCGCTTGATGCCGAACGCTTCGGCGCGCTGCGCGCACCCGCCAGCGGCGTGATCACCGCGATCCTTGCCGAACCCGGCGCCGAGGTTTCGGCCGGAACGCCAGTTCTGATGCTGGCCACCGATCAGGGTCGCGAGGCGGTGATCGACGTGCCCGAGGAGGTGATCAGCCTTCTGCCCCCCGCCGCACGCTTCGTAATCGAGCCGCGCACGCTTGGCGCGGCGCCGCTCGGTGGCTCCCTGCGGCTGATCGAACCGGTCGCCGACAAAAGCATTCGTAATCGGCGTCTGCACATCACCCTCTCGCCCGACGTCGAGCCGCCGCGTTTGGGCACGATGGTCGATGCCCGCCTCGACCAGCCCGACACTCCGATCCTGACCCTGCCGGTCGAGGCGCTGCTGGAAGCCGAGGGCGTGGTTTCGGTCTGGCGCATTGGCCCAGACCGTATCGCGAAACAGGTTACCATCCTGCCCGGCCCACGGGTCGGCGGCCGCATCGCCGTGCGCGAAGGGCTGAGCGAGGGCGACGAGATCCTGATCCGGGGCATCCACTCGGTCAGCGAAGGCGAGATTCTGGGAGAGCGCGAGCAATGATGGGCGGCTTCAACCTTTCGGACTGGGCGCTGCGCCACCGCTCGATGGTGTGGTTCATGATCATCGTCTCGCTTGTCGCGGGAACGTTGGCCTATATGAATCTGGGCCGCGAGGAAGACCCCTCGTTCACCATCAAGATCATGACCATCGCCGCCGCCCTGCCCGGCGCCACCGCCGAGGAAACGCGCGAGCAGGTCACCGACCGGATCGAGAAGAAGCTCCAGGAATTGCCGCGGCTGAAGTTCACGCGTTCCGAGACCTTCCCCGGACAGGCCATCGTCTATCTGGAACTGCAACCCCAGGTGCGCGGCGAGGAGGTCACCCAGACCTGGCTCAAGGTGCGCAACATGATGAACGACATCCGCGGAGAGTTTCCCGCGGAGTTCGCCGGGTTCTCGTTCAACGACGGCTTCGGCGATGTCTATGGCACGATCTTTGCGATCACCTCGGACGGGTTCACCCCGCGCGAACTGAAAGACCGGGTCGAGGATATCCGCTCGGCGGTGCTGACGCTGCGCGACACCGGCAAGGTCGAACTGATTGGCACCCGCGACCCGGTGGTGCATGTCGAGTTCTCGGCCCGCAGGCTGGCGGCGCTTGGTCTCGATAAAACCGTCGTGCTGAACACGCTGGCGGCGCAAAACGCGATCGTGCCCTCGGGGATCATCCGCACCGCAGATGAGATGATCGCCGTGCGCCTGTCGGGGCGTTTCGCCTCGGCAGCCGAGCTTTCGGCGACGCCGCTGCGGGTCAACGACGCCTTCTTTACGCTTGGCGATGTGGCCACCGTCAGCGATGGCTACGAAGACCCGCGCAGCTCGATCTTTCGCTACAACGGGCAAGATGCCATCGGCCTGATCATCGGCATGCGCCAAAGCGCGAATATTCTGGAATTCGGCGCCGATCTTGACGCGCTGATGGAGCGTATCCAGCAGGAACTGCCTGTCGGGATCACGCTGAACAAGGTCGCCGATCAGCCCAAGGTCGTCGAGGAATCGGTGAACCATTTCCTCAAGGCATTGGCCGAGGCGGTGGCCATCGTGCTTTTCGTCAGCTTCGTCTCGCTCGGGTGGCGTGCGGGGCTGGTGGTGTCGATGTCGATCCCGCTGGTGCTGGCGATGACCTTCGTCATTCTCGACATGATGGGCGTAACGCTGCAACGCATCTCGCTCGGGGCGCTGATCATCGCGCTTGGGTTGCTGGTGGACGATGCGATGATCGCGATCGAAACCATGATTTCCCGGCTGGAACTGGGCGAGAGCCTTGGCAAGGCCGCCTCCTATGCGTGGTCCTCCATCGCATTCCCGATGCTGTCGGGCACGCTGGTGACGGTGGCAGGGTTCATTCCGATCGGGCTGAACTCGAGCCAGGCGGGCGAATACACGCTGTCACTCTTCTACGTGCTGGCGATCTCGCTTTTGCTGTCGTGGATCGTGGCGGTCCTGTTCGCGCCGCTTCTGGGGGTGACCTTCCTGCCCGCGAAACTCTCGCATCACGCGCATCGCGCAGGCCGTCTGCGGCGCGGGTTTCGCGTGGCGCTGCGGGCCTCGATGCACCACAAATGGCTGACCATCGGCGTCACCGTCGCGCTTTTCGGCCTGTCGCTTTTCGGGATGCGCTTTGTCGAGCAGCAGTTCTTCCCCGCCTCCGACCGCCCCGAGCTTCTGGTCGATATCAACCTGCGCCAGAACAGCACCATCGAGCAGACCGACCGCGCCATGGCCGGGATCGAGGACTGGCTGGCGACCCGCGACGAGGCCGCCTATTGGACGACCTATGTCGGGCGCTCGGCGCCGCGCTTCCTGCTGTCGCTCGATGCGCCCACGCCCGCGCCCTTCATGGGGCAGATCGTCATCATGTCGAAGGGGTTGGACGAACGAAACGCCCTGCGCGACGCGCTGAACAAACACGCCACGCAGATCCCGGGGGTCGATCTTTTCGTCAAGACGCTGGAACTTGGCCCGCCCGTGGGCAAGCCTGTGCAATTCCGCATCTCTGGCCCGGATCGCGACCTGCTGCTGAGCGAGGCGCGCGGGATTGCCCGGCTGATGGCCACCGACCCGCGCCTGTCGAATATTGCACTCGATCAGGGGGAGCCTGCGCGCGTCGCCCGCGTAATCCTCGATCAGGAGCGACTGCGCCAGTTGGGCCTGACGCAAAAGGATGTGGCGCAGGCCCTGCAAACCCTGTTCAGCGGCATCGCCGTCACCGAGTTGCGCAGCGGCAATACGCTGATCGACGTCATCGCCCGCGGTGGCGCGGCGGATCGCAGTTCGATCAACTCGCTGCAATCCTTGCAGATCCCCAGCCCGACGGGCATTCCGATCCCGCTGTTCAGCTTCGCGCGCCTTGAGTGGGACATGGAGCCCCCGGTCATCCACCAGCGCGACCGCGTGCCCACGATCACCGTCAAGGCCGCCGTCAACGGCGATGATCAACCCGCGACCATCGTCAAACAGCTTGACCCGCAGATCGCCGAGATCGCCGCCCGCCTGCCCGCCGGCTACCACATCGAAAAGGGCGGTGTGATCGAGACGAGTTCGGAAAGCCAGGGCCCCATCACCGAGGTCGTGCCTCTGATGGTGCTGATCATGCTGACGCTGGTGATGATCCAGATGCAAAGCTTCCGGCTGATGTTCATCGTTCTGGCGGTCGCCCCTCTGGGGCTGGTGGGTGTTGTCGCGGCCCTTCTGCCCGCAGGCGCGCCGCTTGGCTTCGTTGCGATCCTCGGGGTGCTGGCGCTGGTCGGCATTCTGATCCGCAACTCGATCATCCTGATCAACGAGGTGACCGAGCTTCTGGCCAAGGGCAGATCCCATTGGGAGGCGGTGTTCGAGGCCTCGGACAGCCGCGCGCGGCCGATCCTGCTGACGGCGGCGGCGGCAAGCCTTGCGCTGATCCCGATCTCGCGCGAGGTGTTCTGGGCGCCGATGGCCTTTGCCATGATGGGCGGCATCATCGCCGGAACGCTGATCACGCTGCTCTTTGCGCCCGCGCTGTATTGCGCGGTGTTCAAGGTGAAGCCCGAGGCGGAGCACTGACGCCCTCCGCATTCAATTAACCATGGCGATTGCGGAGGCGCCATAATTCATCCTAAGGTTGCGCAAGATGAACTCCTGCGCGGCCCCGAATGATGGATTCTCGCCCTGCCCCGACCGCCCCTGCGCCCGCCGAACCGGCACCGAGCTACGACGTGCTAGGCATTCCGATCTCGGTCACGACGCTTGAGGCGACGGCGCAAAGCCTGCGCTTCTGGGCCAATGACCGCCAAGGGCGCTATATCGGCGTGCGCGAGGTGCCCTCGCTGATGGCGATGCGCGACGATCCGGCGCTGACCCGGATCGCGCGAGGTGCGGCGATGAACCTGCCCGACGGGATGCCTCTGGTGTGGATCGGGCGCAGCCGCGGCCTGCCCGTCACGCGCAGCTGCGGCCCTGACCTGATGGAAAAGATGCTGAGCGAGGCGCCGCAGGACGGGTTGCGGCACTTCCTCTACGGCGGCAAGCCCGGCGTGGCCGAGCGCGTGGCCGAGGTGTTTCGCGCCCGCGCCCCCGGTGCGCGCATCGTCGGCACCTATTGCCCGCCCTTCCGCCCCCTGACCGCTGAGGAAGACGCCGAGGTCATTCGCCTGATCCGCGAAAGCAGCGCCGATATCGTCTGGGTCGGCCTGTCCTCGCCCAAGCAGGACATCTGGATGGCCGAGCATGTCGCGGCCCTGCCCGCCACCCTGATCGGCGTCGGCGCGGCCTTCGATTTCCACGCAGGCACCGTGCGCCGCGCCCCGCGCTGGATGCAGCGCGCGGGGCTTGAATGGCTGCACCGGCTGATCTCAGAGCCGCGCCGGTTGTGGCGGCGCTACCTGATCCTTGCGCCCCGCTTTGTCTGGCTGATCCTGCGCAACGCGGGGGCCAAGGCATGATGGCCGCGCTGCACAGCCCCGCGCCATGGGCGGGTCTTTTGCGCCAAACGCGCGAGGCGCGCTGGACACTGATCGGGCAGGTCGTCGCCAGCGGCGGGAACTTCGCGGCCTCGGTCCTGCTGGTGCGCGCGATGGGGCTGGAGGGGTTCGGGCGCTATTCGCTGTGTTTCATCGCGCTGATGATCTTGCGCAACCTGCTGGGTGCGGTGCTTTTGACGCCGCTGGCGCTGATCGGGCCAAGATTGCGCAACACCTCGCTTACCGCCTTTCGCGGGTTGGCGCGGGCGCTGGCGCTTTGCCTTGGCGCCGTCGGGTCGTTGACACTGTTCGCAGGGTTCGCGCTGTTGGCGCAGGCCGATGGTTATGCCTGGGCGGCGCAGGTCGCGCTTCCGCTGGCGCTGGCCAACCTGCTCGGCACGCTCGCCGATTTCCTGCGCCGCCACCTGCTGGTGTTCGAGCGCGCCCGTGCGGCCAGCGCTCAGGATGTGCTGCGCCACGCCACGCAGATCGGAGCGATCGCGGTCCTGATCCTCTCCGCCAGTGAAATGACCGAGATCGAGGCGCTTTGGGCGCTGTGCCTAGGCAGTAGCGCGAGTGTGGCCTTTGGTCTTGCGCTGTTCGGCCGCGCCACGCTGCGCCCCCGGTTCGCGCGCAGCCTTGGCCCGAAGCTCTGGGATCTCGCGCGCTGGCAGCTGCCGACGACGCTGCTTGAGACCGTGCAGGGCAACGCCCCGCTGCTGATCGCCGGATTTATCCTGGGCGATGGCGCGCTTGGCCTTCTGCGGGCGCTGCAGCAGGTGACGAACCTGCTGGCGCTGCCCTTCAACGCGCTGTCCCAGATCGCGCCCTCAATCGCCGCGCGCAGCCATGCCAGGCTTGGCGTCCACGGCCTGCGGCGCGCGTTGCTGCGCCTGAGCCTTGGTACCGTCGGCCTGTTTGCCCTCGCCATGGCGGCGTTGCTGGCGCTCTGGCCGGTTTTGTCCGCGCGATGGATGCAGATCGATGTGCCGCGCGGCTCGGCCGAGTTGCTGCTTTATTGCCTGCTCAACCTGATCGTTCTGCTGCGCCTGCCGCTGACAAGCTGGACCCTCGCGCTCGGCCGCCCGCAGGTCATCACCCGCGCGACGGCCTTCGGAACGGTGTGCTCGATTGGCGTAACGCTTGTGCTGCTTTCTCCGCTCGGCGCCGTCGCGGCTGTTCTCGGGCAGATCGCCGGGGCGCTTGGCGCGATGATCGGAACCGCACTCGCCGCCCCAAGACCCGAGGCAGCATCATGAGGATCATCTGCATCGCGGGCACCGGACGCTCGGGCAGCACCATTCTGGAGCGGATGATCGCAACGCGGGGCGGCATTGCCGTTGGTGAGCTGAAATACCTCTGGTCGCGCGGGCTGATGCGCGGCGAGCTGTGCGGCTGCGGCCGCCCCACACCCGAATGCCCGTTCTGGGCCGAGGTCATCGCGCGCGCCTTCCCTGACGGGCTGGACCCCGAGCGGATCGAGGCCCTGCGTCGCCGGGTCGAGCGCCACCGCATCCTGATGCTCCGGCGGCTGATCGGGCTGCCCTCGGCGCGCTACACCGAAGACCGTGCCGAATACCTGGCCATCCTGCGCCGGGTCCATGAAGCGATCGCCGCCGTCTCGGGGCAGGATGTGATCATCGACAGTTCGAAAGACCCCGCCCATATTGACCTGATCCGCGAACTGGCCCCCGAGGCGACGATCCTGCACCTCGTGCGCGACAGCCGCGCCGTCGCCCATTCCTGGGGGCAGCCAAAGCGCCGCCCCGAGGTGCATTGGGCCGAGGAATACATGCCCCGGATCGGTGCGCTGCGGGCCGCCCTCGATTGGCTTTTCATCAATTTCGCAACCGCCCGGCTTTTCGCCGGGACGCCGGGCTACCAGCTGCTGCGCTACGAGGATTTGGCGGAGGGCCGCGCGTTTCTGGCCGATCTTGCGCGGCCCGAAGGCGCGGCGCTTGTCCATTCCGTCTCGGGTAATCCGCTTCGCTTCGATACGGCGCCACGACGCCTTGCGCCTGACCGCAGATGGTTGACCGAGTTTCGCGGTGTGCGGTGGCTGCTGGTCACGTTGCTCACCGCGCCGCTGCTTTGGCGCTATGGCTATCCGTTGATACGGCTGGACAGAGAGCGCGTATCATGACCGCCGCCTGCGCCATCCCCGCGCCCCCGCCGCTGCGCAGTCTCTATCTGTTCGCAGCCGGCCTTGCGGTCTATTTCTGCCTGCCCGAAAGCGCCGACGCGCGCGATCTGATCTATGCTTTCCCGCTGCTTTTCATCGCCGAAAGCCTGGCAAGCGGGCGCACCGAGCTACACCGGGGCACGGCGTTCATCGGCCTGTGCTTTCTGGCGCTCTGGCTGCCATTGTCCTTACCCAATGGCAGCGCGGGTGTGCATGAGGCCCTGTTCGTTGCCGCCTCGCTCTTGGTGCTGGCACTCCATTTCGAAACCCCGCAGCGGTTTCCGATTGCGCTGTTGATTGCCGGGGGATGCGTTGCGCTAATCTCGGCGCTGCGCAGCACGGCGGGCCTGTTTGCCGGGTTTGATCTGCTGCGCTCGGCGCAGACGGCGGGGGAAAGCTCGCTCGGGCTGGCCCTGCCGCTTGTCGCCATCCACGCCTATGCGACCGGGAGGCGGCCGGTCTTCCTGCTCAGCCTCCTGCTGAGTGTACTGATGTTCAAGCGCATCGCCCTGCTGGCGCTGGCAATCGTGATTGTGCTGGAAGTGCTGCAATCCGGGCGTTTCGTGCGCTTGGGCGCGGTGTTACGCGGGGCCCTGATAGCGGCGGTCTTTCTGTGTGGCCTGAACTCGGCACTGATCTATGAGCAACTCTCCGCCCTCGCGCTTTCACTGTTCGACCTGCGGCTTACGCCCGATGAGGTCTCCTCGGGGCGCTATTTCGCGAGTTTGCTGTTTCAGGATTGGCTTGGGGCGCAGTCAGGGCTGTTCAGCAGCCTCGTCGGTCACGGGCCGGGGTTTTCGACACGGTTTCTGGCCGAGAGCACCGACCTGTCGCAAAAGCATTTCCCGCTGCTGCATAACGACATCCTGCGGCTTTACAGCGATTTCGGGCTGTTGGGCCTTGCGGGTGCCTTCTGGGCGTTTCAGCGCATGGCCCGCGCGACGCCCGTGGCTCGCGGAATCGCCACCTATACCGCGCCGATTTTCCTGACCGACAATGTGCTGACATACTTCTACTACTGGGTGATCGCGATTGCCCTGCTGCGGGTGCCCGATGAAGATCCTCGTCCTGCATAACGCCTATCGTCAGCGCGGCGGCGAGGATGCGGTGGTCGAGGCTGAAAACGCATTGCTGCGCCGCGCCGGACACGAGGTCCATCTGCATCAGGTCTCGAACCAGCAGATCGAGGGGGTTGGCGCGCGCTTCGGGGCGCTGGCGCGCGTGGCCCATAACCGCCACACGGCAAGGCAGGTGGCGGATCTTGTGCGCGAAACGCAGGCGCAGATCGTACATGTCCACAATTTCTTCCCGCTCCTGTCGCCTGCGGTACATGGTGCCGCGCGGCAGGCCGGGGCTGCGGTGGTGCAGACGTTGCACAACTACCGCCTGCTGTGCGCCAACGCGATGTTTCTAAGGGATGGCAAGCTGTGCACGGATTGCCTGGAGAGTAGCCGCGCCGTCGCCCTGATGCGTCGCTGCTATCGCGGCTCGCTGCCGGGTGCCGCCGCAGTTCTGGCGATGCAATCAGCCACGCGGGGTGACTGGCGAGAACAGATCGACCGCTTCATCGTCCTCACCCGGTTCAGCCGGGAGGTTTTCGCCAAGGCCGGACTGCCGGCTGACCGTCTGTTCGTGAAGCCGAACTTCTTGGCGCGCGCGGACATTCCCGCGCCCGGCCACCGCGAGGGCGCGCTGTTCGTTGGGCGGCTCGCACCGGAAAAAGGCGTCGAGAGCCTGATCGCGGCGTGGAGATCCCTACCCGAGATCCCGCTGACCGTCGTCGGCAGCGGCCCGCTTGAGGTGGCCCTGCGCCGCGCAGCACCGGGCAATGTCACCTTTACCGGCGCCCTCCCGCGCGAAGCGGTCCTGCAACGCATGGCACGGGCGCGGCTGCTGGTGTTCCCCTCGATCTGGTATGAGGGCTTCCCCATGACCCTTGTCGAGGCGATGGCCGCAGGCTTGCCCGTCGTCGCTGCGCGGATCGGGGCTGCCGCCGAGATTGTCTCCCCGGAGTTCGGCGCCCTCTTCACGCCCGGAGATGCACAAGACCTCGCGGACAAGGTCCGCGAGGTCTATGGGGCCGATCCGGGCCGGTTATCGGCGGCCGCGCAACGGCGATATGCGCTTGCCTATTCAGACGAGACCAACCTTGCGCTGCTTGAGCGCTGCTATACCGAGGCGCTGGAACGGCGACACGGCACGTCCGATCAGGCGGTCAGGCCCTGAAGCTCAGCGTCGCTCAGGCGCTTGGGGTAGAACCGGACGGCCCGGATCAACGCGGGGCCAGCGCCAGCCCCCACGCCGGGCACCGCGAAATCAAGCCGGTTGAGCGCGGATGACACTGCCCCGCCTGCCGTCGCCACGACACCGCCCGACAGGCACAGCGACATGCCGCTGCCCGACCAGCCAAGCGCGACCGCAACGTCGCTGTGGCTTGGGACGCTGGCCGCGCTGTCGAGCAACAACCCCGGCGCGCCGCCGAACCGCGCGCGCAGCTTTCCACCCGCCGTTCGGTAGAGATCCAGCGCATCCCCCGCCCCGGACAGGCGCGCCAGAGGCACCTCGCCCGCGCAGCGCAGGCGCGCGCGGAGAAGCAGCGTCCCCTCCTCGGGGGCCGAAAGCCAGCCGCCCCCCGCGAGCCCCGCCGTATCGGCCGCACGGGCGACGACGCTGCCCGAGGTGCCGATGTATCCGCTTAGCGCGACGGCTTGCTCGACCTGCATCGCGTGAACGATGACGCTTTGGCCCGAAACCGTGCTGTCCGGCCCGACCCCGAAGGCAGTGGCGCTGACCGCGCTGGCCAGCACCATCACGAAACGCAGCAGGTGATACCCTCCGCCCAACGCAAGATTCTCGACATTCGAGATTGTTGCGCCCGAAGAGGTATTCAGCGTCACCGCCCCCGCCGTGCCGGCCAGTGCGACCGAGGTCACCGGATTGGTCGCCCCGCTGTAAAGAATGCACCGCATCCGCCCGGACGATCCGGCCCGATACCAGACTGACACGGCATAAGGCACGTTGGCCGCGAAATTGCCGCTCGGCGGTTGGGCCCGATGCCAGTTCTGGCCCTCCGAGACGACCTCAAGGCCCGGAAACAGGCCGTGGGCATTCTCCGACAACTGGGCGCGCTGCGTGCTGCCGATGATTGACCAGCCCGCAGCGGTCGCGACCGACTGCGTCACAAGGTTGCTGCGCGCCGGATCGACGATCACGCCCTGCCCCAGACCATCGACGGCGCGCGGGCCAAGCCGCGCCCCGGTGACGGGCTGCGCAACCTGCTGACCGCCCACCGCGTAAAGCCCCGCCGCATAATCGAGCACAAGGGACGGCACCGCCCCCGCGCCTGACAGGTAGGGCACCAGCCATGCCGGCACGGTGGCGCGGCACCGCGCCACCGCCCGGGCCGGAAGGGAAAGACCGGGAAACAGCATCAGACATGCACCATCGCGAAGATGCCGCTGGCCGTGGTGCCCGTGGCCCGCACCCGCCGGACCGCAACCGGCAGGATCGACTTGTCAGCGACTGAGACGGTGCGCACCGCGCCCGCCAGCGTCACGAAACTGACCGCGCCACCGGTCTCGACGTAAAGCGCCGAGGCGACATCGGTCAGATCGGCGCCATCGGCGGGGCTCACCGGCACCATGTCCAGCGCGGGGCCATGCAGCGCCGGGGCGCGATTCTCGAAGGGGTTACGCATTGTCGGTTCCTCGATATTTGATCCATTGGCCATAGGCCTTGCGCGACAAATCATTGGGAAAACCGCTGCATTTTCCCTGAACGGAGCGTTCGCTGCCACGCGCGGCACAAAAAACCCTGTCATTTGGCCACGTTGACTATCGCGCGCGCTGGCTGTCTAGCTAGGCACAGGCATTCGCTATCCCGAGGGCCCGAGATGACCGACACCATCCTGAGACTCGCCGTCGCCCTTGCGATCGGCCTGCTGGTCGGGCTCGAACGCGGCTGGCGCGAGCGCGATCAGCCCGAGGGCAGCCGCACCGCCGGGCTGCGCACCTTCGGCATCTTCGGTCTTTTGGGCGGGATTTTTGCCGCCATCAGCGCGGCGATGGATGCCCCGATCGTTCTGGCCGCCGCCTACCTGGGCTTTGCTCTGCTGTTCGGCGCGTTCCAGTATCACGAGGCCACCCATGAGGACACCTTCAGCGCAACCGGCCTGATGGCGGGCCTGGGTGTCTTCGGACTGGGGGCACTGGCGGTGGTGGGCGATTATCAGGTGGCCGCCGCCGCGGGCGCCGCCCTGACCGCCGTGCTAGCCAGCCGCGAATGGCTGCATGCAGTGCTGCGCAAGCTGTCCTGGGTTGAGCTTCGCTCGGCTGTCGTTCTGGCGGTGATGACCGTGATCGTGCTGCCGATGCTGCCCAACCGCACGATCGACCCCTGGGGCGGGCTCAATCCGTGGGAGATCTGGTTCTTCACGGTTCTGATCGCCACGATTTCCTTTGCCGGTTACATCGCGGTTCAGATGCTTGGGCCACGCCGCGGACTTCTGCTGAGCGGCCTTGCCGGGGCAGTCGTGTCCTCCACCGCCGTGACGGTCGCGCTGGCCCGAATGGCGCGCGCCAACCCCTACCCGCGCAGACTTGCCGGCACGGCCGCGCTGGCCGCAACGGTTTCGCTGCTGCGCGTCAGCATCATTGTGGGGTTCCTCGCACCGCAGATCGCGGTGCAGATCCTGCCCGGCACGCTTGCCGCAGCGCTGGTGATGGCGCTTCTGGGCGGGCTTGCGCTGTCGCAAGACGGCACCTCCTCGGTCGAGCAAGGCGATATCCGCAACCCGTTCGAGCTACGCGCGCTGTTGGCCTTCGCCGGCTTCTTTGCCCTTGTTTCGATGGCGAACGCTGCGGTTGTGGACTGGTTCGGCGAGATAAGCCTGCTGGCCACGTCGGCCCTCTCGGGCATGTTCGACGTCGATGTCGCGGTTCTGGGCGCGGTGCGGCTGAGCGGCGGCCCGATCGGCACCGACCTGATCGCGACTGCGATCCTGATCGCGCTAAGCTCGAACGCGTTCGGGCGGCTGTTTCTGGCGGCGATGGCCGGTCCGCGCAAGTTCTGGGTACCGCTGGCCGGGGCGACGCTGGTCGCGCTGATCGCAGGGGGGCTGGCCTATTACGTGATGCTGAGGGTCTGACCCGCGCGCCGCGCACTCAGGACCGGATGGGGGATATCGCGCCACAGGGCTGGCAGCGCCGCGCACAGAAAGCAGCCCCAACCCGCGCACCAGACCAGCGCGGACAGGCGCAACCCTTCGGGCAGCAACTCGGGCGCCAGCCGCAAGGGCACTGACAACCAGATCAGACCAAACCCGGCGCGCAGCCAGCGCCCCGGCACCAGCCGTCCCGGTGCGCGGCGCATATAGGCGCGCCCGGCAACGGCGAAAACCATTCCCCCCATCGCGCCCAGTGCCAGCATATGCAGGTAGCGGCCCAGTGAACCGCCCGCCTCGAACAACAGCTCACCTCCCGCCAGTGCCATTCCCGCAGGCAGCCAAAGCCACGCCAGCAGCAAGAGCATCAGATCGCCCTGCCCTGACGCCGCCCGCATCGGCCAGCGCAGCATGCGCAAGATCTGCGCGCAGGCCGCCAGTATCGTTGCCACGCCCAGGATTTGCGGGCCTACACCCACGGCAGCGAAGACCGGCAGAGCCAGCACCGTCGAGTCTGCGAAGGCATTCGCCCAAGACCATTCCCGTCCACCATCGCCCCCCGCGCGGGCACGCAAGAACGCGGGCACAATGCGCCCTCCGACCACAGCGATCAGCGCACCGAAACCAAAGATCAACGTCGTCGCATTGGGTTCGTGGCCGCTCAGCAGAGCCGCTTCGGCGGCACACAGCGCAAGCGGCATCGACGCAATGGGCAAGCGTCGCCAACGCCGCGCAACGCAGACCGCCTGAAGAAGAATTGCCGCAAGCAACGCCGGATAAAGTAGCCCAAGCCAGCCCCAGCCTGCCGAATAGCCGATGCGCCCCGCGCACCATGCCCCGACCACGGCCTGCGTCAGCCCCGGCGTGAACCGTCGCCCCGTCCAATGCGTGGCAGCAGTCAGCAGATAGCCGCCAATTGCCGCGCCCCCCATGCCGAACATCAACTCATGGCGGTGCCATGCGACAGGGTCGGCAGGCCAGCCTCCCGGATCGAGCACCCAGACCAGCGGCACCACGGCTGCCCAAAGACCGGCCAGAGCAAACAAGCTCAGGTGGGGCACCCGCCAGGGGGCCGACAAGACCGTCATCCTCACCCCGTCCAGGCGCTCGCCCTAGGCGCGCCAAGCCCGAGCAGATCGACCGCCCGCGCCGCAATCTGGCGCGAGATGTCATCGACGCTTTCGGGCATCAGATACCACGCGGGCACCGGGGGCATTACCACCGCCCCCATTTCGGTCACCGAGGTCATGTTGCGCAGATGCGCAAGCGTCAGCGGCGCCTCGCGCGCCAGCAGCACAATCCTGCGCCGCTCTTTCAGTTGCACCGAGGCCGCGCGGGTGAGCAGGTTGTCGTCCAGCCCCTGCGCGATGGCCGCGAGACTGCGCATCGAACAGGGCGCCACGATCATTCCGGCGACAGGCGCCGAGCCCGAGGCAATCGACGCCCCGATATCTCCGATCGGGTGATGGCGATCCACAAGGCTGCGCAATTCCTCCTGCGCGGCAGGTCCGCATTCGGTGGCCAAGGTGCGCGCGGCTGCGGAGCTCGTTACCAGATCGATTTCCGCACCGAGCGCGCGCAGATGGCGCGCGACCCAAAGGCCAAGCGCCGCGCCGGACGCGCCGGATACTCCCAAGACGACGCGCGGTGCGCTCATGGCATTCCCTCCGGCAGATGGCGCGCGAGAATGTCCAGCGCGGCGGCCTCATCTTCGGGGGTCATGCGCATCACCGTGCCCCAGTCGCGCGTGGTCTCGGGGCCGATCTTGTTCGTCGCATCGATCCCCATCTTTCCGGCAAGGCCCGGCTGGGGCGACGCGAAATCGAGGTAATCCATGGGCGTGTCATTGAGGATCATCACATCGCGCGACGGATCCATGCGCGTCGCAAGCGCCCAGGCGATGTCGTCCCAGTTCGAGGGGTCCAGATCATCATCCACGACGATGATCGCCTTGGTATAGCTGAACTGCGGCAACATCCCCCAAAGCGCCATCATCACGCGCCGCGCCTGCCCCGGATAGCGCTTGTCGATGCTCACAACCGCCATCCGGTACGAACAGGCGGCAGGCGGCAGCCACAGATCGCGTATCTCGGGGATCTGGGCGCGGATCGTCGGCAGCGCAAGCTTGTTGAAGACCTCGCCGATGATCGCAGGCTCATCCGGCGGGCGGCCGGTATAGGTGGACAGATAGAGCGCATCCGCGCGTCGCGTAACCGCGCTGACCTGCATCACCGGGAAGGGCTCGGCCGCGTTATAGTAGCCGGTGTGATCGCCGAACGGCCCCTCTGGCGCGGTTTCCGCGGGAGAGACCCAGCCCTCGATTACCATCTCGGCGTCGGCGGGAACCAGCAGCGGGACGGTGCGCGCAGGGGTCAGGCGTGGGCGCGCCCCCCCCAGAACACCGGAAAACCCAAGTTCCGAGACCGTCTCGGGCAGCGGCAGCGCGGCGGACAGAAGCAACCCCGGCGCGGCGCCAAGGACGATGGCAACGGGCATAGGCTCACCCGCGCGGGCCCAACCTCGATGATGTGCGGCCCCGCCCCGATGCGCCAGCCAGCGCATGATCAGCCGGTCGCGCCCGATCACCTGCACCCGGTAAACCCCTGCGTTATAGCGCGACACGCTATCTGCCTCGGTGCCATAGGGGCGTGTCAGCACCACAGGCCATGTGATCAGGGGGCCAGCATCGCCCGGCCAGTGCGTTTGAACGGGCAAGCCGCCAAGGTCGATCGCGCCGCCTTCCTCGACCACCTCCTGCACCGCCGGGTGCGAGACCATCTTGGGTCGCGTTGCCAGTGCCGCACGCAGCATCGGCCAGCGCGAAAGCGCATCGCGCATCCCCTCTGGCGGGGTCGGTGCGCGCAGCGCCGCCAGGAACTCGCCGAGATCGGGCAGGCTCTCGGCACTTACGCCAAGCCCCGCGGCGACCCGATCTGTCGTGCCAAAGAGATTGGTGACCACCGGAATGCCCGAGACCCGCCCATCCGCCAGCACCGGCGTATCGAAGCGCAGCACCGGGCCGCCGCGTTCCAGCGCGGCGCGATGAACGGCGGTCATGCGATGGCGCACCCAAACCGGCTCAGAGATCGCCGCAAGCTGGTTCTGGGCCGCGCACCAATCGAGAAAATCGCGCAGCGTGCGGAAGGCGGGAAGTTGGCGCATCTTGTATCCGTTCCTGTTCCAAGCGGCATAGCAGCGCGCCGATGCGGGCAACTTGAGAATGGTCAAGTCGCCCCGAGTCGCGGCGCGCTATTAACGCCCCAGACCGGCACAGACCGGTGCCAGACCATCAGGACCACCCCTTGTCGCAGCCCCTCGACGACATTCCGATCTTTCCGCGCCTTCCGGCGCGCTTCCTGCGTGTGGCCCCACTGGCCCCCGTCGCCCTCGCGCTGAACCGCTTTGCGCGGCGCGTGGCGCGCACTCACCCTTCCATGTTTCGCCGCATGGGCAACTATGCCCATGCGCGCTTCGAGATCGATCCGACAGACCTACCCTTCGTCATCGTGATCGAGCCACGTGGCGGCGCTCCCCTTGTCGCGCTGTCACGTCAGCCCAAGCCCTGCGATGCACGCATCGCAGGGCCTTTGGCGGCCCTGCTGGGAATGGTCCACGGCGCCTATGACGGGGATGCACTGTTCTTTTCGCGCGACCTGACCGTCGAGGGCGATACCTCGGCCGTTCTGGCGCTGCGCAATGCGATCGACGCGGCAGAGCTGGATCTGGGCGCGGAACTGGCCGAGGCGCTTGGCCCTGCATCGGGCCTCGTGCGCAGACTGACCGAATTCGGCGAGCGGCGCACCGGCGTTGCCCTGAGCCGACACGAGGAGATCGAGACTTGGTAATGGAAATCGTCTGCCCGGCAGGCACCCCGGCGGCGCTGCGCGCGGCAGTCAAGGCGGGGGCGCATACCGTTTATTGTGGCTTTGCCGACGAGACCAACGCCCGCAACTTCCCTGGGCTGAACTTCGACCGCGACGAAATGCGCGACAGCATCGCTTTCGCCCATGATCACGGCGCCAAGGTTCTGATCGCCATCAATACCTATCCGCGCGCCGGGGACGAGGCGCTGTGGCATCGCGCCGTTGCCGATGCCGCGAAATGCCGTGCCGATGCGGTCATTCTGGCCGATATCGGCCTGCTGGCCTTCGCGCACGAGAACTTCCCCGAGTTGCGTCGCCATCTTTCGGTGCAGGCCGCTGCCGCGAACGCCGACATCGTCAATTTCTACGGCCGCACCTTCGGGGTAAAGCGCGTGGTGCTGCCGCGCGTCCTGACCGTGCCCGAGATCGCAGCGATCAATGCCGAGACCGAGGTGGAGACCGAAGTCTTCGTCTTCGGCGGCCTGTGCGTCATGGCCGAGGGGCGCTGTTCGCTGTCATCCTACGCGACAGGCAAGTCGCCCAACATGAACGGCGTCTGCTCGCCCGCAAGCCATGTGGAATACCACGAACAGGACGGGCAACTGGATGCGCGCCTTGGCGGCTACACGATCCACCGCGTCGGCAAGGGCGAACCCGCCCCCTACCCGACCCTGTGCAAGGGCTGCTTCAGCGCGGGCAGCAAGACCGGCCACCTCTTCGAAGACCCGGTCAGCCTGAACGCCGAGGCGCTGATGCCGCAGCTTCAGAAAGCGGGCGTCACCGCGCTCAAGATCGAGGGGCGGCAACGCTCGGTGTCCTATGTCTCGCAGGTGGTGCGCAACTTCCGCGCCGCGGTGGACGCGCTCGACGCGGGGCGCGCCATGCCCGAGGGGATGCTGGTGCGCCTGTCCGAGGGGCAGGCCAATACCACCGGCGCCTATCGCAAGACCTGGAGATGACTATGGAACTGACCGTCGGTGCCGTGCAGTTTTTCTGGAAGCCGGAATTCTGGGCGCAGTTTCACGCCGATCTCGCCGATGCTCCGGTGGACCGGGTGGTTCTGGGCGAGCTTGTCTGCTCGAAACGCCTGCCCTTCTACCAGGATCTGATCCCCGAGGCCGTGGCGACGTTGCAGGCTGCGGGCAAAGAGGTTGTGCTGACCAGCCTTGCTCTGATCACCCTGCGGCGCGAGCGCAAGCTGATGGCGGAACTGGCCGAGATGGGCGTCGAGATTGAGATCAACGACCTGACCGCGCTGGCCTATCTGCCCGAAGGTACGGCTTTCTCGGTCGGGCCGCTCGTCAATGTCTATAACGAGGGCACGCTTGCCTGGCTTGCCGCACGCGGTGCCACGCGGATCAGCCTGCCGCCCGAATTGCCGCTTGGCTCGATCCGGGTGCTCGCACAAGCCGCCAAGGCGCTTGGTGTTCAGATCGAGGTCTGGGGCCACGGACGGCTGCCGCTGGCGATCTCGGGGCGCTGCTACCACTCGCGCCTCTACGGTCGGCCCAAGGACAATTGCCAATATGCCTGCGAGGAAGACCCCGATGGCCGCCCGGTCGAGACGCTCGACCAGCAGCCATTTCTGGCGATCAACGGGGTGCAGACGCTCTCGGACACGCATGCCTGCACACTGAACCAGATCGACGCATTGCGCGACGCAGGTGTCGCAGCCCTGCGGCTCTCGCCGCAGTCGCAGCGATTCGCCGATCTGTGCCGAATCTACCGGGCGATACTCGAGGGTTCTGTCGCGCCCGAGGCCGCAATCGCGCAACTTACCGCGCTGACACCCGAGGTTCGGCTCAGCGACGGGTTCATCGACGGCGCGCGGGGCGTTGCCTGGTCAGTAGAATCGACCGCATAGCAAGCTTCACAAATTTCACGGATTTCTCGATGCCGCAAAGCGGCATGCAAATGACTTTGGTCAAGGTGCGGCAAACTTCACCTTGGTATCCACCGCCTGAACGAAGCGAACGCCTTGGGCCCCGGGCCAACAAAGCAATAGCCATGTCAGCGGTTTTACCCTTCTTGCCCCGCCAGACTGAAAGCGTCACCACGTTCTTTTCTTCCTCGAAGTCAATTCTGCTAATTGACGCAGATCAACGGAATCATCCGGACGTGATGCTAGGGACTTTGCTATGGTTCAGATAGCGTCACCTATTCAACCCGGAGCCCACAAGCCGATGACGTCCTCGCCTTCCCGGCGCGCGATCTTGCGCGGCAAGGTCAACGCCCGCCCGCACCCGCGCCCGATCGGCGCGCTTGCGCCGATGGCGTTCGAGGATGCCTGCTCCCAATGCGGTGATTGCGCACGCGCCTGCCCCGAAGAAATCATCCTGCGCGATGCCGAGGGCTTTCCCGTGCTCGACGCGCGCACTGGCGCCTGCACCTTCTGCCGGGCCTGCACCGAGGCCTGCGAAACCGGAGCGCTGATCGCGGGGCAGCCTTTCCCCTGGCGCGCCGCCGCCGAGTCCAACTGCCTTTCACTCAACGGCGTGCAGTGCCGCGCCTGCGAGGACCAATGCGATGCAAGCGCGATCCGTTTCCGGCTGATGCCCGGCGGATCGGCGCAACCGCTGTTCGACGATGCCGCCTGCACCGGCTGCGGCGCCTGCGTGGCGCCCTGTCCTGCCGGGGCCATCGCCCTACACCCCTTCAACCCGACGGAGCCTGCCCAATGCTGAATATTTGCGGATGCCTCGTCCAGACGGCCCCCGACCGGACCGCAAGCGTCATCGAGGCGCTCAACGCGACCGAAGGCAGCGAGGTCCATGCCCATGACAAGGGCCGGATCGTCGTGACCGTCGAGGACACCCAAACACGCCTCGCCTCTGATCTGATCATGGATATGCACCAGATCCCGGGCGTGATCGGCGTGACCCTCACCTACCACCATTTCGAAGCGCTCGAAGACGAAGCGCCTGCAACCCTTTCCTGATCCGGGAGACTGACCCATGACGCTCGACACCACGCGCCGCACCTTCCTCAAGGCCACCGCCGCCGCAGCGACCGCTTCGGCAGCCGGCATTCAGATGGCGACCCCGGCGGCCGCCGCTGACAACAACATCCGCTGGGACAAGGCCGCCTGCCGCTTCTGCGGCACGGGCTGCTCGGTTCTGGTAGGCGTCAAGGATGGCCGCGTCGTCGCCACCCAGGGCGACCCCGAGGCCCCGGTGAACCGCGGCCTGAACTGCATCAAGGGCTACTTCCTGTCCAAGATCATGTATGGGCAGGACCGCCTGACCACGCCGATGCTGCGCAAGACCAACGGCGTCTATGACAAGAACGGCGAATTCACCCCGGTTTCCTGGGACGAGGCCTTCGACATCATGGCCGAGAAGTGGAAAGCCACGCTCAAGGCCAAGGGCCCCGAGGCAATCGGCATGTTCGGCTCGGGCCAGTGGACGGTCTGGGAAGGCTATGCCGCCGCCAAGCTGATGAAGGCCGGTTTCCGCTCGAACAACATCGACCCGAACGCGCGTCACTGCATGGCCTCGGCCGTGGCCGGTTTCATGCGCACCTTCGGCATCGACGAGCCGATGGGCTGCTATGACGACCTCGAGCACGCCGACACCTTCGTGCTCTGGGGCTCGAACATGGCCGAGATGCACCCGATCCTGTGGTCGCGCCTCACCGACACCCGCCTGACCAAGCCGGGCTGCCAGGTGCATGTGCTCTCGACCTTCGAGCACCGCTCGTTCGAACTGGCCGATAACGGCATCATCTTCGCGCCGCAGACGGACCTCGCGATCCTCAACTTCATCGCCAATTATATCATTGAAAACAACGCGGTGAACTGGGACTTCGTGAACAATCACGTCAACTTCGCCAAGACCCAGACGAATATCGGTTACGGCCTGCGCCCGACCCACAAGCTTGAAGAAGGCGTTGACCCGAAGACCACGGGCAAGATGGATGCGATCGACTTCGAGGCTTACAAGGCCATGGTCGCGGATTACACGCTTGACTACACCGCCGAGCTTTCGGGCGTGCCGAAGGAAAAGCTGCTCAAGCTGGCGCAGCAGTATGCCGACCCGAACCGCAAGGTGATGTCGCTCTGGACGATGGGCTTCAACCAGCACGCGCGCGGCTCGTGGGTCAACTCGCTGATGTACAACGTGCACCTGCTGGTCGGTAAGATCTCGGAGCCGGGCAACTCGCCCTTCTCGCTGACCGGTCAGCCCTCGGCCTGCGGTACCGCGCGCGAAGTGGGTACCTTCGCCCACCGCCTGCCGGCCGACATGGTGGTGACCAACGAAGGTCACCGCAAGCTCACCGAGGAAATCTGGGGCCTGCCCGAAGGCACGATCCCGGAGAAGGTCGGCGCCCACGCCGTTCTGCAGAACCGCCTGCTGAAAGACGGCAAGATCAACGCCTACTGGGTGCAGTGCACCAACAACATGCAGGCCGCGCCGAACATGAACGAGGAAGGTTGGCCGGGCTATCGCAACCCGGAGAACTTCATCGTCGTGTCGGACCCCTACCCGACCATCACCGCGATGGCCGCCGACCTGATCCTGCCCACCGCGATGTGGGTCGAGAAGGAAGGCGCCTACGGCAACGCCGAGCGCCGCACCCAGTTCTGGCGCCAGCAGGTTGCCGCTCCGGGCGAGTCCAAGTCGGACGTCTGGCAGCTGGTCGAATTCTCGAAGCGCTTCACCACCGATGAGGTGTGGCCGGCCGAGCTGCTCGACAAGAAGCCCGAGCTGAAGGGTAAGACGCTTTACGAGCTGCTCTTCACCAACGGCGTGGTGGACAAGTATCCGCTCACCGACACCTATGCGGGCTTTGACAACGACGAATCCAAGGACTTCGGCTTCTACCTGCAAAAGGGCCTGTTCGAGGAATACGCGATCTTCGGGCGCGGCCACGGCCACGACCTTGCGGATTTCGACACCTACCACCAGGCGCGCGGTCTTCGCTGGCCCGTCGTCGGCGGCAAGGAAACGCTCTACCGCTTCCGCGAGGGTTATGACCCCTATGTGAAGGCTGGCGAGGGCGTGAAGTTCTACGGTCAGAAGGACGGCAAGGCCAAGATCATCTTCGCCCCCTACGAGCCGGCGGCCGAAAGCCCGGACGAAGAGTACAACCTGTGGCTCTCGACCGGTCGTGTGCTTGAGCACTGGCACTCGGGGTCGATGACCCGCCGTGTGCCGGAACTGCACCGCGCCTTCCCGTCGGCGGTCCTCTTCATGCACCCCGATGACGCGACCGAGCGCGGCCTCAAGCGGGGTCAGGAAGTCCGTGTGAGCACCCGTCGCGGCTCAATCGTGACCCGCGTCGAAACCCGCGGCCGGAACAAACCGCCGAAAGGCCTCGTGTTCATGCCCTGGTTCGACGAAAGCCAGCTGGTTAACCAGCTCACGCTCGACGCGACCTGCCCGATCTCGAAAGAGACCGACTACAAGAAGTGCGCCGTGAAGGTGGAACGGGCGTAACGCCCGTCCCTCCCAAGGAGACAAGTGATGCCCGCCGCCGCCAAAGCCAAACCGATCGACCGCCGTCGCTTCCTTCTGGATGCTGCGCGCGTTGCGGCCGGCTGCGCGGTGGCGGGCACGCTTTTGGGCGCCTATGCCGGACAGGCCCGCGCCCTACCGGCCGAGGCCCTGCGCCCGCCGGGTGCGCTGCCCGAGGGCGATTTCCTCGCCGCCTGCATTCGCTGCGGGCTGTGCGTGCGCGACTGCCCTTATGACACACTAACACTGGCCGAACTGGGCGAAGGCCCGGCCACCGGCACCCCGTTCTTTACCGCCCGCGACATCCCCTGCGAGATGTGCGAGGACATCCCCTGCGTGAAAGCCTGCCCAACGGGTGCGCTCGACCCCGCGCTGGACGATATTGGCGACGCCAACATGGGCATTGCGGTTCTGGTGGACCGCGAAAACTGCCTCAACGCGCTCGGTCTGCGTTGCGACGTCTGCTACCGCGTGTGCCCCGTCATCGACGAGGCGATCACGCTCGAACTCACGCATAACGAGCGTTCGGGCCACCACGCGATGTTCATGCCGACCGTCCATGCCGAATACTGCACCGGCTGCGGCAAATGCGAGAAATCCTGTGTGCTCCCTGAGGCGGCCATCAAAGTGCTGCCCGAACGCCTGGCGCGCGGCAAACTGGGCGAGCATTACCGCCTTGGCTGGGAAGAAATGCAGGAGAAGGGCGGCCCGGTGGTTGAAGGCATCATCGACCTGCCCGACCGCCTGCCCGGCCCCGGCACAGACAACCTGGCCGCTCCGGGTGGCTTCGAGCCCGCCTTCAAGATCCCGGGGGCGAGCGAATGAGCGAGAAGACCAAACTACCGATTGGCGCCGAAGCCATTGCCACCAAGGGCTGGATCGGTGCGCATAAGTGGCTGCTGCTGCGCCGACTGTCGCAGGCGTTTTTCCTGGGTCTGTTCCTGATCGGCCCCTGGTTCGGGCTGTGGATCGTCAAGGGCAACCTGGCCGGTTCGCTGACGCTTGAGACGCTGCCGCTGACCGACCCGCTCGTTTTGCTGCAAAGCATCGTCGCCCGGCACTGGCCCGAGATGACGGCGATCTTTGGCGCGCTGATCGTGCTGGCCGTCTATGCGCTGATCGGCGGACGGGTCTATTGCTCGTGGGTCTGTCCGATCAACCCGGTCACCGATGGCGCGTACTGGCTGCACAACAAGCTTGGCGTGCCGAAAGGCTGGCAGCCGAAGAAATCGACGCGCTACTGGTTGCTTGCGATGCTGCTGATCGTCTCGGCGGCAACCGGCACCGTCGCGTGGGAGTTCGTCAACCCGATCACCATGCTTCAGCGCGGACTGGTCTTCGGGATGGGCTTTGGCTGGACACTCGTCCTCGGGATCTTCCTGTTCGACCTGTTCGTCTCGCGCCGCGGCTGGTGCAGCCACCTCTGCCCGGTTGGCGCCTTCTACGGCCTTGTCGGCAACAAGGCGCTGCTGCGTGTCTCGGCCACGAACCGCGCTGCCTGCGACGATTGCATGGATTGCTTCGCCGTCTGCCCCGAAATGCATGTCATCACCCCCGCCCTGCGCGGCAAGACAGAGGACACCCCTCTGATCCTGTCGCCCGACTGCACCAATTGCGGTCGTTGCATCGACGTCTGCTCGGTCGATGTCTTCCGCTTCACCAACCGCTTCGACAAGGCCCCCGCTCCGGGCCGCGACGAGGCAGCCCGCAAATCCCCGGCACAGCAAACGCGTGCCGCCTGAGATCCTACGGAGACCAAGCCATGAAAAACGCCACTCTCTTCAGCGCCATCGCCGCGGCCTCGCTCGGGTTCGCCGCCAGTTTCGCGCTTGCCCAGTCCGCGGGAACCTCCTCGGGCACGGTGACCTCGCTGCGCGGCGCCCAGCCTGATCAGGACATCGGGCTTGCCCCGGTCTATCATCAGTCAGAGGGCCGTCAGGACCGCAATTACCGCCTGCAGCCGCCGATCATCCCGCACACGATCGACAAGTATCAGATCGATGTGAAGGCCAACGAATGTCTGGCCTGCCACGACTGGAAGAATGCGGCTGATCGCGCTGCTCCCACCTTGTCGATGACGCACTACGTCAGCCGTGACGGCGCGCAGACCGATAACGTTGCGCCGCGCCGCTGGTTCTGCAACCAGTGCCACGTTCCGCAGGTCAACGCCCCCGAGTTGGTCCAGAACACCTTCCAGAGCTCCGACAAGTAAGGCCGAGGCGAGAGGAACAAGAACATGTCCAACACCAATCCTTCCGCCCGCCCGGGCCTCATCCGGCGCATGTGGCGCTTTTTCTGGAGCCCGGCCGGCGCCATCTCGCTTGGCGTACTGCTGATCGTCGGCTTCCTGACGGGTATTCTGTTCTGGGGCGGCTTCCACACCGCACTCGAAATGACCAACAACGAGAAGTTCTGCACCAGCTGCCACGAGATGCGTGACAACGCCTTCGCGGAGTATCAGGGCTCGGTTCACCAGAACAACAGCTCGGGCGTGCGCGCCACCTGCCCCGATTGCCACGTTCCGAAGGACTGGGGCCCGAAGATGATCCGCAAGATCAAGGCCACGAAGGAGCTGTACGGGCACTTCGTTACCAAGTCGATCTGGACGCGCGAGAAGTTCGAGGAGAACCGCCTTCATCTCGCCAGCAACGAGTGGGAACGCATGAAGCGATCCGACTCCAAGGAATGCCGCAACTGCCACAGCTTCGAGTTCATGGACTTCACGCTCCAGGAAAACCGCGCGGCGACGAACCACCAGAAGGCGCTGGATGAGGGCAAGACCTGCATCGACTGCCATCAGGGCATCGCGCATGAACTGCCGGCGGGTTACCTCGAAAGCTATCGCGAAGTCGTCAAGAAGCTGGAGGCCGAAGGGGCCATCCCGCCGCAGACGCCGAACAATGGCAAGGATGTCGCGACTAATATCCAACAGACGAACTGAAGGTTTGCAGGCAATGAGACTCGCATCCGTTCTGGCGACGGGCCGGGGTGAGACCAATCGCCTGCTCTCCGACCTCGCAGCCCGCGCCTCGCAGCGCGGGCTGCGCGTCGTCGGGACGGTCCAGGTGAATCACGACCCGACCGACGGCAAGCATTGCGACATGGACGTCCGCGTCCTGCCCGACGGCCCCGTGCTACGCATCTCGCAGTCGCTTGGCACACAGTCGCGGGGCTGTCGCCTCGACCCATCTGCGCTTGAGCAAGCCGTGCGCCTGACCGAAGGCGCGCTGGAAAGCGGCGCCGATCTGATGATCGTCAACAAGTTCGGCAAACACGAAGCCGAGGGCCGCGGGTTTCGCGAGCTGATCGGCAGCGCATTGATGCGCGGCATTCCCGTGATCGTCGGCCTGAACGGGTTGAACATCGACGCATTCGCAGATTTCGCGGGCGCATTCGCGGAGCGCCTCGACCCGACCGGCGACGCCATCGCCGCGTGGCTGGATGCCGACTGCCCCGAGCAGTCCGCACGCCGCGCGGTCTGAATCTCAACCCAACTCGCGCACGGCGAAGTCGATCAGTGCACGCACTTTGCGCGGCAGAACCGGCCCATCAAGATAGATCGCATTGAGCGGGCGGCGCGGGGATTCATAGCCCGGCAGCAAGGCCACGAGGCGTCCCTGCGCCAGATCGTCCGCCAGAACGAAATCGGGACAAAAGGCGATACCACAGCCCGCCAGCGCCAGATCGCGCGCCGCGCGCGCACTGTTCACCAGAAAGCGCCCCTTGACCTCGACCGGGACAACCTGGCCAGCATCGAGAAGCTCCCACCGGGAGGCGACCGCGCGGTTCGTGTCGAGAATACAGGCGTGATTGGTCAGATCGGCGGGGTGTTCGGGGGCACCGTTGCGCGCCAGGTAGTCGGGCGAGGCGACAATACGGCTGCACACCTCGCCCAGTTTACGCGCCCGCAGGGCCGAAACACGCGGCACACCAATCCGGAAGGCGAGATCAATCCCCTCGGTCGCCAGATCAACAAAGCGATCGCTCAGGCGCAGATCGATGGTCAGATCGGGATGGGGTTCGGCAAAGCGGCGCAGCATATCCTGCAGAAAGACCTCGCCGAAGGTCACCGGCGCCGAGACGCGCAAGATGCCGCTTAGCCCCCGCCCCTCTTCACCCAGTCCCGCGACCAGATCGTCAAGCTCATCGAGCAGAACGGGCGCGCGGGCCAGCAGATCCTCCCCCGCCGGGGTCAGCCCCACCTTGCGCGTCGTGCGCTGCAACAGCCGCACGCCAAGGCGCAGCTCAAGCTCGGCCACATATTTCGAGGTCAACCGGTTCGACACGCCCAACCGCTCGGCCGCCGCGGTGAACGACCCGGTCTGAGCGGTTGCGACAAAAGCCCTGATCCCTTCGAGTAGATCCATACGACACCAATTAAGAACAAAATGGCGATAGTCATTCGCTATCATCGCCATTTTGTTGTCGAACGCAATGACGCATCTTCCGCTCATGACGAATGACACCCCCGGCAAGCCGGGGCGACAAAAGGAAGAGCACATGAACATCGCAATCATTGGAACCGGAAACATCGGCGCGGGTCTCGCGCGGGTGTTTGGCAAAACGAAACATGGCGTCGTGGTCGCGGACCGCGAGGGCGGCCAGTCCGCTGCCGACAAGCTCAAGGCCGAGGGCGTGCGCGTTCAGGCCACCGACGTGGCAACCGCCATCAAATCGGCCGAAACGGTGATCCTGGCCACGCCCTACGGCGCCTCGGCCACGATCGTGGCGGAAGCGGACCTGAACGGCAAGATCGTCGTCGATCTGTCGAACCCGGTGACCGAGGATTTCTCGGCACTGCAACTGGGCCACACCACTTCGGCCGCCGAAGAGATCGCCCGCCTCGCGCCCGGCGCGAAAGTGGTCAAGGCCTTCAACACGGTCTTCGCGCAGCATTACGCAGGCGATCTGAAGATCGGTGGCGCACCGATCCAGACATTCGTCGCCAGCGACGACGCCGAGGCGAAAGCAACGGTCACCGCTCTCGCGACCGATGCGGGCTTTGAGGTCCGCGACGCGGGCGGGCTGTGCAACGCCCGCTACCTCGAGCCGCTCGGCTACATGAACATCCAGTTCGGCTACATGCTCGGTCAAGGCGCCGGCATTGCTCCGAAATGGGTCGGCTAATTCAGGACAGGAAACAGACCAATGATCGACCTCAAACTTGCCCCCTACGCCGTATTACTGCTGCGCGTCACGACCGGCGCCCTTTTCCTTTACCACGGGCTTGTGAAGCTTTTCGTTTTCACCCCTGCGGGCACCGCCGGCTACTTTGAATCCATCGGCCTTCCCGGCGCGCTAGGCTATCTGACCATGCTTGCCGAGATCGGCGGCGGCCTTGCGCTGATCCTTGGCCTCGCCGCCCGCTACGTCTCAGCCGCGCTGGTGCCGGTGCTGCTTGGTGCGGCCTTCGTTGCCCACTTCGGCAATGGCTTTGGATGGAGCAACCCGGGCGGCGGTTGGGAATATCCCGCGATGTGGGCGCTGGTTCAGGCCACGCTTGCCTTGCTGGGGGATGGCGCCCACGCTCTTTACCCGCTGCGCCGTCGCTGAGACAATACGCCCGCCGCATCCCCTGCGGCGGGCCAACCGCCAGGAGGAACAGAAGATGAGCGTTGCACAGAAACTTCAGGCCCTGAAAGACAGCCTCAAGGCCTCGGACCGGATGCCGGTCGTCTTTCTTGGCCACGGCAGCCCGATGAACGCGATCGAGGATAACGATTACGCCCGCAGTTGGGCCGCCCTTGGCCGTAGCCTGCCGCGCCCGCAGGCAATCCTTGTCGTCTCGGCGCATTGGATGACCCATGGCACGACCCTGGTCGATGTCTCGGCCATGCCGCGCACGATCCACGATTTCTACGGCTTCCCGCCCGAGCTTTATGCCCAGAGCTACCCGGCCGAGGGCAGCCCGGAGGTCGCGAAAGAGGTGATCTCGCTACTGGCCAGCCACCATGCCGAGGGCGATGACCGATGGGGCCTTGATCACGGCGCCTGGTCTGTCCTTGCGCGCCTCTACCCCGAGGCCGACGTGCCGGTGTTCCAGCTGTCGATCGACATGACCAAAGACATGGACTGGCACCTCTCGATCGGCAAGACCCTGTCAGAGTTGCGCAACCGGGGCGTTTTGATCCTTGGCTCGGGCAATGTGGTGCATAACCTGCGCACCATGCGGTGGGGCGGCTCGCCCTATGACTGGGCGCAGGAGTTCGACGCCCATTTCGCCAATCGTCTGGGTGAGCGTGACATGGCCGCACTGGCCGACCGTCAGGGTCTTGGCCCGCTGTTGCAGATGGCGCATCCCTCGCTGGATCACTACCTGCCCGCGCTGACGATTGCGGGGGCCTCGGACGAGCGCGACCAGCTAATCTTCATGAACGAAAGCATCGATATCGCCTCGGTCTCGATGCGCAGCTTCGTGTTTTACTGAGCAACCGGCAGGCGGCGCTTACAGCCCAAGTGCCGCCTCAACCGCCGCGATCTGCGCCGGGATATCCAGAGCGACCTCGCTGGTATTCTGCAAGCGGCGATCCTCCAGCGTCTCGGCAGCGTGGCGCGAGGACCAATCCATGATCACCGCATCGCGCAGGTGCAGCAGCGCGGCCAGTTGCGGCACGTGCAGGCGCACCATCGCTGTCAGCCATTTGCTGACAGCCCAGTTCGGGTGGGCAAGTTCGATGGCGAAGCGGTCCAGAAGCGGCACGATATCGGCGGCGCGATAGAGAGTTTCATCCGTGACCCACCGGTTCGTCGTGAACAGCCGAAGCGGGCGGCCATAGCCATCCACGCTGATCGCGCCGATATGGATGAAGCGCGCGGCCTCATCCTCGGGGATCACCGCGCCCGAAAAGGCCCAGGGCTTCAGCCCCGGCGCGAGCCCCGCGGGCCGAATGAACAGGTGGAAGTGACCATTCTCGCCATCGGCCATCTCTTCGGGCGTGTGCGAGTGGTAGAAGTAGTGGCTGTGGGTCTCGGAGTCGAAGATGTCGCCCTTGGGATACCGCTCCCATATGACGAAATCGCCCTGGCCGCGCAGCACCTCGGAAATCACGCTCATGCCAGATTTCTGCAACGCGTGCTCGCATTCCAGAACGGTCGCGGCGGCGTCATGCATGTCTTCAAGACGTTCGACCGGCAGCGCGGTCAGATCCAGCGGCGCCAGTCGCCGTGACAGCGGCTTGTCGGGGGTTGCTCGGTGATCCGCCATGTCTCCTCCCGTGTCGGGCCGCGCCGGCGGCGCGACCCCGCTGTGCATGGCGCTGACCGCTCAGAGCGGCGGCAGGCCAAGCTGTTCGCGCACCGCCGGCTCGCGGCTGGTCTTGAGGCCGATGGCACGGCCCTCTTCCACCGCAACCTCGGCCGGAACGCCTTTCGAGGCCCGATACAGCGCCCACATCGCGCCCACGCGGTTGGCAGATTCGCAATGCACGAGCATCGGGTAGTTCGCCGGATTTTCGACGATAGCGGCGAATTCGGCAACCTGTTCGGCGGTCGGGGCCTTGGTCGGCACCTGGATACCGATGAAGGTCATGCCCGCCTTCTCGATCATCGGCTGCTCGGTGTCGGCACCCTCTTCCGAGGTGTTCAGGCTGACGATGGTCTTGAAGCCCATCCCGGCCAGCATCCCGATCCCCGAGGGGTCGATCAGACCGCCCGTCCCCACATAGGGCGTGGCACGCATGTAGTTGGAAACGATATTGGGCATCTCGTTGCCATAGACCGCCTGCGGATACTTGGTCGTCGTATCATAGGGGCCCGAGGGCATCGCGGCGGCCTCGGCCGAGGTGGCCGGGGCCGGGGCCGGTGCGGCGGCGGGAGCGCAGGGGTTCGCCGGCTTCATCGCCGGAGCGCAGGGGTTGGCGGGTGCCATCGCGGGCGCACAGGGGTTGGTGCCCTGAGCGCGGCTCATGGCCGGAACGGCGGAACCAACGGCCAGCGCGGCCACCGGCACCAGCGCCGCACGAAGCAGGCTCTTGCGGGTCTTGGTCTTCATGGAACGATCTCCTCCCTAGGATCTTCAGATTTTCATCGCATGGCCCGAGGCCGACAGGGGCTCTTCTTCCGCAGGGGTGCAGACCTCCTCTGCGGTCAGCGGGCCACCACGCGCGCGTTCGAGCAGCGAGCCGACGGCGAACCCGGCAAGGGCAAACACCCCCAGGATCACCAGCACCGCCCATTCGGGAATGCCCAGCAGATCCGGCAGGCGCTGTGCGTCGGGGCCTTTGCCCGCAAAGTAGAAATCCTGCAGCGGCTCATAGACGAAGGCGAAGGCGGCCGTGCCGCCAATCATGCCGATGGTGAAGACCACCGCGTCGATCCGGCCCGACGAAATCCCGACCAGCGAGGTGCCGGGGCAATAGCCGCCAAGCGCGAAGCCGCCACCGATCAGCAGACCGCCCACCAGGATCGCCCAGAAGAAAAGCGTGGGCACAAAGACCGCGTTGTCGGCGATGATCCCGCCCATCCGCAGCAGGTACAGGCCCACCGCACAGACCAGAACGGCGGTGAACATCACCTTGAACACCGAGAAGTCCCGCAACGAGAACTGCGCCGTCAGTTTGCGCGGGCTGCCAAAGCCCGCCGCCTCAAGCGCGTAGCCGAACAGAACGCCCGAGATCAGGCCGCTTGCAATGCCGTAGTCATAAAGCGGAAAGCTCATTGCCAGGCCCTCCGGAAGACGGCGCTGACAAGGAAGCCTGCCGCGAAGAACCCGATCAGGAAGACGAAGCCCGCGACGGCAAGCGTCGCGCCGCCCGACAGGCCAAGGCCGCTGGTGCAGCCGCGCGCAAGCCGCGCGCCAAAGCCCACAAGCGCGCCACCGATCAGGGCATAGACCATACGTTCGCCACGCCCGATGCTCGGACCGCGCTCAACCTGAACACTGATACGGCCAGCATTGCGGCTACCCAAATAGGCGCCGATCAGAACGCCAATCGCTTCCCAGGTAATCCACGACACGAGCGGCTTGCCCGCCTGGATGAAGGGCCCGAAATAGGCGTTGGTCGCGGTCGCCTCGGGGGCGACCCATGCGCTGGTCTGCGCGGCAAAACGGGTGATGAAGCCCGAGGCCCCAAGCCCGTTCCCAGTAATGACGAATGTCAGCAGCAGGGCCAGGCCCAGTGCGACACCCGCAGCGACGGGCGACCAAAATGGCTGTGGTTTCTCGATCATGCGCCTCCCCCAGACATGAATTCATATTCGAATTCGATGATATTAGTGTTTCGGGAAAGATCAATGCCTTTGACGGAGGCGCGGGATGCGCAACGACAAAGGCCCGCGCAGATGCGCGGGCCTTACTGGTCATTTTCCGACGTGCCTCAGGCGACACGCAGACGCTTTTCCACCGCCCGCAAACCCGCCGTCAGCAAGAGCGCCAGCAACGCATAAAGGACCGCGCTATACATGTATGTCTCGAGCGAGTAGCCGCGCGCAAAGACCGAGCGGGTCTGCCCCATCAGGTCCATGACCGTGATCGTCGAGACCAGCGCCGAGCCTTTCATCAGCAAGATCAACTCATTCCCATAGGCAGGCCAAGCCACGCGGAAGGCCTGCGGCAACAGGATCCGGCGCATCGCCATGCCGCGCGACATGCCACAGCTGAGCGCGGCCTCAAGTTGCCCCGGAGGGAGCGTTCCGATCCCGCCGCGCAGAATCTCGGCGATATAGGCCGAGGTATTGATGGTCAGCACGGCAAGCCCCACCGCCCAACCGCTTTTGAAGAACGGCCACAGGATGCCCAGCTTCTCCGGCCCAAGGCTGCCAAGGCCGTAATAGACGATCCAGAGCTGCACGAGCAGCGGCGTGCCCCGAAAAACGTAAGACCACGCCCACGCCGCAGTGCGCAGTGCGCGCTGCCGCGACACGCGCGCCACGGCCACCAGCGTACCGATGCTCAAGCCGAGCGCCGAGGACAGCAGCAGCAATTCGAGCGTCACGAGGAAGCCGTCGATGTAGCGCGGGCAATAGGCGGCAAACCCCTCGGGCGTCATGCCCTGCGCGGCATAGCAGACCCCGTCCGAGATCGCGTATTTCAGATCCTGATACAGGCTCATCGCGCCATCCCCCGGTTCGCCCGCGCCTCGAAGGAGGCGCGCATCTTGTCCGAAATAGCCGTGAGCAGCAGATAGATCGCCCCCGCCGCCAGCAGGAACATCAGCGGCTGACGGGTGACCTCTCCCGCGACCTTGGCGACGCGCAAAAGCTCGTCGATCGCAAGCACGGCAGCCAGCGATGTATCCTTGAGCATCACGAGCCACAGGTTGCCCAGACCCGGCAGCGCGATGCGCCACAGTTGCGGAAGACGGATGCGGTAGAAGATCTGCCAGCGGCTGAGACCGACCGAGTGGCCCGCCTCGATCTGGCCATTGGGCACGGCAAGCCAGGCGCCGCGGATCACCTCGCAGCCATAGGCCGCGAAGATCGCCGACAGGCCGCCCACGGCGGCGGCGAACTTGGGCACCTCGATACCGCCCTCAAGCCCCAGCAGCGCTGCACCGGCGGCAACCGCCTTTTCCGTTCCGAAGAAGGCCAGAAGCAGGATCAGGAACTCGGGCACGCCGCGGATGAACAGCGTATAGCCCTGCGCAAGCCAGCGCAGCGGCGCGAAGCGCGACAGCTTGGCCAGCGCCAGAAACATCCCGAAGGTCAGGCCGATGGCCAGCGAGACCACGGCCAGTTGCACCGTCAGGGCGGCGCCGCGCAACAGATCGTCGCCCCATCCCTCGGCGCCGAAACCCAAGAGTTCCATAATCTTGCCTCCCCCGGAAAGCGGCGGGCCGCGCGGGCCCGCTCGCAGTCGGCCTTAGTGGATGTCGGTGCCGAAATAGCCGGTCGAGATCTGGCTATAGGTGCCGTCGGCCACGATGCCCTCCAGCGCCACGTTCAGCGCATCGCGCAGCTCGGCGTCATCCTTGCGCACGGCGATGCCGATCTGGTCACCGATGTCGATGCGATCGCCCACGACTTCGAAATCGGGGTGATCTTTGAGCCAGTCGAGCGCCGGGAAGTAATCCGACACGATGCTATCGATCCGGCCGGCCTCGAGGTCGGTGAAAGACGCGGTCAGCGTGTCGTAAAGGCGCAGATCGCCGCGCGCGCCGACCTGCTCTTCGGCCCAGGACGACGAGATCGAGGCGCGCTGCGCACCCACCGCCTGCTGCGCAATCCCGTCAACGGTCAGGCCCGAGCCCTTCTTGGCCAGCAGCACAAGGTAGTTGCTGTAGTAGGGATTGGTGAAATCGACGGTCTGCTTGCGCTCTTCGGTGATCGACATCGAGGCGACAATCGCGTCGTATTTGTCGTTCACGAGGCCCGGGATGATCCCGTCCCAGTCCATCGCGATGATCTCGCATTCGCGCTCCATCTTGGCGCAGAGCGCCTTGGCGATGTCGATGTCGAAGCCCACGACCTCGCCATTGGCGTTGATCTCCGAGAAGGGCGGAAAGGCGCCCTCGGTGGCGATGCGCAGCGGTTCGGCAGCGGCGGGCGACGCGGCCAGCAGGGCCAGCGCGATAAGGGTCTTTTTCATTGGATTCTCCCTGGGTATTGCGGTCAGAGGACCTTGTTCAGAAACTGTTTGCAGGCGGCGGTCTGCGGATCGCCAAAGATCTGCTCGGGCGCGCCGCGCTCGCCGACCTTGCCTTTTTCGAGGAAGACGACCTCAGTCGAGACCTCGCGGGCAAAGCCCATCTCATGCGTCACGACCATCATCGTGCGTCCTTCCGAGGCCAGATCGCGCATCACCGCCAGAACCTCGCCGACCATTTCGGGGTCGAGGGCCGAGGTCGGTTCGTCGAACAGGATGATCTCGGGGTCGAGCGCAAGGGTGCGCGCGATCGCCACGCGCTGCTGCTGGCCGCCCGAAAGCTGGCTGGGATAGTTGTCGACCTTGGCCGACAGTCCGACACGGTCAAGCAGGTCCTTGGCGCGCTCGATGGCCTCGGCGCGGGCCATGCCACGCACGCGGATCGGCGCCTCGATAACGTTTTGCAGCACGGTCATGTGGGACCACAGGTTGAACTGCTGGAACACCATGCCCAGATGGGTGCGGATCTCGCGCAGCTCGCGCTCCGAGGTCACGCGGCGCTCGCCCCGCGACGGGTCCGGGTCGGACAGCGGCATGCGCTTGCCATGCACGAAGACCTCGCCGCGCGTCGGGATCTCAAGCAGGTTGAGGCAGCGCAGGAAGGTCGATTTACCCGACCCCGACGCCCCGATCAGCGAGATCACGTCATGCGTGCGCGCCGTCAGGCTGATGCCCTTGAGCACCTCGAGATTGCCGTAGGATTTGTGCAGATCGCGCACGTCGATGATGGCATCGGCGCTCATCTAGTCTCCCTTTCCCGTTGGGCGCTTCTCCTCCCGAGAAGCGCGTCAAGGTCATCCCTTTGGGCAGCGCCCAAAAACACTTGCCAATTCGCGCATCGTGAAGATCCTTCTGCTCGAAGTGATCAATTCGATGCGCGAATGGCGTAGATTCCACCTGTGGTAGCGAGGGGGCGGCGATCAGGCCGCGCGCATCACCATGCCGAACAGATCACGCGGATCGTCCGGGTCCGCCAGCATGTCGAGCGGCGCGAAGTAATCGGTGCCCTTGATGCGGTCATGGACATAGCGCAGCGCCGAGAAATCCTCGATCGCGAAGCCCACCGAGTCGAAGAGCGTGATCTGCTTGGCGTCGCGGCGCGCAGGCAGCTCGCCCCGCATCACCTGCCAAAGCTCGATCACCGGGTGGTCTTCCGGCAATTGCTGGATCTCACCCTCGATGCGGGTCTGCGGCGGGTATTCCACGAAGATATCCGAACGCAGCAGGATGTCCTTGTGCAACTCGGTCTTGCCGGGGCAATCGCCGCCGATGGCGTTGATGTGGACACCCGCGCCGACCATGTTGTCGGTCAGGATCGTGGCATACTGCTTGTCGGCGGTGCAGGTGGTGATCACCTGCGCACCCTCGACCGCCTCGTTGCCCGAGGCGCATTTCACAACATCGAAGCCCTGCGAGATGAGGTTGCGCGCGGCCTTTTCGGTGGCCGCCGGGTCGATATCGTAAAGCCGCAGCCGGTTGATCCCGCAGATCGCGCGGAAGGCCAGCGCCTGGAATTCGCATTGCGCGCCGTTGCCGATCATCGCCATGACCTCGGCGCCCTTCGGCGCAAGGTATTTGCCGACCAGCGCCGAGGTGGCCGCCGTGCGCAGCGCGGTCAGCACCGTCATCTCGGTGAACAGGATCGGGTAGCCGTTGGCCACCGACGAGAGCACGCCGAAAGCGGTCACGGTCTGATAGCCTTCGCGCATGTTTTTCGGGTGGCCATTGACGTATTTGAAGCCGTAATTCTCGCTGTCGGCGGTCGGCATCAGCTCGATCACGCCATCTTGCGAATGCGAGGCCACGCGCGGCGTCTTGTCGAACTCGGGCCAGCGCTTGAAGTCTTCCTCGATATAGCCGGCAAGCTCGGCCATGAAGCGCTCGGGCCCGGTGGCATTCACAAGGCGCATCATGTTCTCGACGGAAACGAAGGGCACATAGGCCAGGTGCGAAGGGGTCGGTTTCATCAGTAGCTCCGGGTCATGCGGTCAAGAACGCGGCGGCCGAACAGGCTGGCCGTCAGGTCGCACATCAGTTTGGCGGTACGACCGCGTTCATCGAGGAAGGGGTTGAGTTCGACGAGGTCGAGCGAGGTCACGAGACCCGAGTCGCACAGCGTCTCCATGATCAGATGCGCCTCGCGGAAGGTGGCGCCGCCCGGCACGGTCGTGCCCACGGCGGGCGCGATGTCGGGGTCAAGAAAATCGACGTCAAAGCTGAGGTGCAGCATCCCGTTTGCGGCGCGCACACGCTCAAGGAAGGCGCGCAGCGGCGGCAGAACGCCGGTTTCGTCGATGGCGCGCATGTCATGCACCTCGATCCCGCTGCGCAGGATCAGCTCGTGCTCCGCCGGATCGACCGAGCGGATACCCATCATGCAGATGTTGCGCGGATCGACGGCGTGGCTCAGCGGCGGGTAGATCTCGAAGCCCGGCTCACCGGTGAAATAGGCCACGGGCGTGCCGTGCAGGTTGCCGCTTTCGGTGGTGGCCAGCGTGTGCAGATCGGGGTGTGCATCGAGCCACAGGATGAACAGCGGCCGCCCCTGCCCCGCCGCATGGCGCGCAAGGCCCGCGACCGTGCCCGCGGCCATCGAGTGATCCCCGCCCATAAAGATCGGGAAGTCATGATCGCGCGCGGCATCGAAGGCGGCGCTGGCCAGAACCTCGATCCAGGCGCGGGTCTCGGCCAGATCATGAATAGCGGCATTGGCGTGGCTCAGCGCCTGTTGCGGGGCAATCGACAGATCCCCCAGATCACGCACGCTCCAGCCCAGATCGGCCAGAGTTTTGCCCAAGCCTGCGGTGCGCAGGCTGGCCGGTCCCATCAGGCACCCCGGCTGCGACGCGCCCGTCTGGATCGGCGCGCCGAGAATCGAACAGCTACGGCTCATCTTGTTCTCCCTTATGGCGAACAAGAATTCGTGAATCCGATGTAGAAACTGATTGCTAAATTGACCCGATTGACGTCTATTCTGCGCAAATTGAACACCGTCCAGGACAAGACGCGTAATGAGCACGCCCCTCTCCCCCACCGACCGCGCGATCATTGCCGCGCTGCGCAACGATGCGCGCATGTCGATCACCGAACTGGCGCATCGCGTCAGCATCTCGCGCACCACCGCCAAGGCCCGGCTTGAGGCGCTCGTGCGCGAAGGCCGCATCCGCCGCTTCACCGTCGAGACCGACACCGACGTCGAGGGTGAGGTGCGCGCAATTACCATGGTCGAGTTGCAAGGCAAGATGTCGCGCAACGTGATCCGCACCCTGACCCGCATCCCCGAGGTCGCCACCGTCTACGCCACGAACGGCGCCTGGGATCTGGTGGTCGAGATCAAGACCGACAGCCTCGTCAATTTCGACCGCGTCCTGCGTGAGATTCGCGAGGTGCCGGGCGTGCTGAACAGCGAAAGCTGCCTGCTGCTTGCGCATGTCACGAACTGAGCCGGCCCAGTTGCGAACTTCTGGAGGCCGCGCATGAAGCTCTTGCTGATCCACACCGGAGGCACGATCGGTATGGTGCCGGGCGCGCAGGGCCTGACGCCCCGGCCGGGGCTTGTCGAGGCCGCTATCGCCGCGCGTCTGCCCGAAAACACTCACCTGACCAGCCATGTCTTCGATCCGCTGCTCGACAGCGCCAATGTCGGCCCCGCCGACTGGAACCGGATGCTCGACCAGATCGACGCGCATGCCGCGATGCCGGTGATCGTGACGCATGGCACGGATACGATGTCCTTCACCGGCGCGGCCCTGTCGCGGGCGCTGGCAGGATCGGGGCGGCGCGTGGTGCTCTGCGGCTCGATGGTGCCGCTGGCGCAGGGCGGCGATGCCGAGGGCAATCTTGACCTCGCGCTGCGCTCGGTTCTGCTGCCGGGCGAAGGGGTGCATCTGGCGTTTTCCGGCCGTGTGCATTCCGCAGCGGGGCTGATCAAGCACGACAGCCACGCCTCGGACAGCTTCCGCAGCCAGCCACAGGCGCCGCTACACCTGCCCGCGCGGCGGCGCTTTGGCGCGCAGCGTCTGGCGATCCTCAGCCTCTCGCCCGGGCTTCCGGCCGAGGCCCTGCGTGCGGCCTTGGGCACACTGGACGGGGCGGTGTTGCGTGTGTTCGGGGCGGGCACGGCGATGAGCGATCCTGCTTTGATAGGGGCGCTGGCGGAAGCCGTGCGGGCGGGCAAACGTATCCGCGCGGTCAGCCAGTGCGAGGCTGGCGGGCTTGCCCCCGGCGCCTATGCCGCAGGTGCAGCCCTTTGGGCGGCGGGGGTCGAAAATGGCGGCGCCGAAACGCCCGAGGCCGCCCTGATCGAACTGTGGCTGAATTGAAAAAGGGGGCCGAAGCCCCCCTTTCCTATCGGATCATCGCCTCGATTTCCTCGGCCGTGCCATAGCCCAGCTTGACGGCGGTCTCGATGACCTGCGCGCCCTCGGCCAGCGCGGTTTTGGCGACCTTGGCAGCCTTGCTGTAGCCGATATGCGGCACCAGCATCGTCGCCAGCACCAGCGAGTTTTCCAGCGCGCCCTCGCATTCGGCGACATTCGCCTCGATCCCCTTCACGCAACGCTCGGCCAGCGTGTCCATCGCATGCATCAGGATACGCATGCTTTGCAGCACGTTGAGCACGATCACCGGCTCGAAGGCGTTCAGCTGAAGCTGCCCGGCCTCGGCGGCCATGGTCACGGTCAGGTCGTTGCCGATCACTTGGAAGGCCACCTGGTTCACCACCTCGGGGATCACCGGATTGACCTTGCCCGGCATGATCGACGACCCCGCCTGCACCGCTGGCAGCCGGATCTCCATGAAGCCCGAGCGCGGCCCCGACGACAGCAGCCGCAAGTCGTTGCAGATCTTGGAAAGTTTCACCGAGATGCGCTTGAGCACGCCCGAGAAGGTGACATAGGCGCCGGTGTCCGATGAGGCCTCGATCAGGTCAGTGGCCAGTTTGGCGTCCAGCCCGGAGACGATGGCAAGCTCGCGTACGGCGGCCTCGGCATAGCCCTCGGGGGTGTTGACGCGGGTGCCGATGGCGGTGCCGCCGAGGTTGACCTCCAGCAGCAGGTGCGAAAGCCGCCCGATGATCTCGACATCCTCAAGGATCGTCGCGGCGAAGCCCGCGAACTCCTGGCCCAAGGTCATCGGCACGGCGTCCTGCAACTGGGTGCGGCCGATCTTGCGGATGTGGGCGAAGGCCTCCGCGCGCTCCTTGAAGGCCTCGACAAGGCGCAGTTGGGCTGCGCGGAAGTCGTCGCATTGCGACACAATCGCCAGACGCATGGCCGTGGGATAGACGTCGTTGGTGGATTGCGAGCGGTTCACATCGTCGTTCGGGTGCAGATAGTCATATTCACCCGGCGCATGGCCCATCCGCATCAGGCCGAGGTTCGCGATGACCTCATTGGCGTTCATATTGGTCGAGGTGCCCGCGCCCCCCTGGATCATGTCCACGCGGAAGGCGTCGTGATAGCGGCCCGCGACGATATCGGCGCAAACCTCTTCGATCACCCGCGCCTTTTCGCCCGAAAGCACTCCAAGCGAGCGGTTCGCCCGTGCCGCGGCGGTCTTGACCCAGGCCAGTGACCGGATGAACTCGGGGAAGAGGTTCAGCTTGATCCCCGAAATCGGGAAGTTATCGATCGCCCGCTGCGTGTGGATGCCCCACAGGCAGGTGCTGGGCAGGGTGATCTGGCCGAGGTTGTCCTCTTCGATGCGCATCGCGTGATGCATGTCTTTCTCCTGTATCGCGCTGCACGGTGCAGCTTGGCGACACAAAAGCGTCACGCGGGCGCGCAAGTCCAATGCCGATGCCGCATGGCCCATGCAGGCCTTGCATCACCCCTGCGGGACCGAGGCACGAAGGGCCTCCCACACGGCCTCGATCTTGGGGCCAAGCGGGTGGCACGGGCGGAAGGCGCAGATTTCTAGCTCCATCGCCCAGTCCTTGTCATCGACCGGCGCGATCTGCTCGGCACTCGCGGCATCTACCGTGCTTTGCGGCAGCCAGCCGACGCCGTAGCCCGCCACGATCACCTCTTTGAGCACATCCGACATGTCGCATTGCACGGTCACCTTGTAGCTGGGGCGGTGTGATGCGCGTTCCAGCACATGCTCAAAAAGCCGCGCAAAATAGGCGCGCTGCGAATAGGCGATCAGGGGAAAAGCGCGCTCGGGAGCGCCCGGAAAGCCGAAACGCTCGCGCGCCGCCGCGTCGCGCGTGGCATAGGGCAGAAACCGGTCGCGGCGCAGCGCAAGGCGTTCGTGACTGGCCAGCGCCTCATGCGTGGGCAGCGCGGGCGCGTCATGCGCGAATAGGATCTCGGCATCACCCGCGAGGTAGCGCGCAGTTACCTCGCTCGTGGTGCCGACGATAACCGAGAACGAGGTCTTGGTGCGCGGCCCGATGACCCCCAGAATGCGCTTGAACTCGGACCGGGCCAGCACGTTGGGCATGGCCAGGCGGATCTGGCTCATGGCGTCGAACTGACTGCCGCGGATCGAAGCGCGGGTTTCGAGCAGCCGCTCGACCGAGACCTGCGCGGTTTCGCGAAACTGCTCGCCCGCCTCGGTCAGGCGCACAGGCTGCGAGCCCTTCACGATCAGCCCCGTGCCCAGCCAGTGTTCGAGCGACTGGATACGGCGCGAAAACGCGGCCTGGCTTACATTTCGGAACTCGGCGGCGCGGGTGAAGTTGCGCAGCTCGGCAAGTGCGAGAAAATCTTCGAGCCAACCGATATCCATGGATGCCCCTTGGCGACTGTTCTGGCGACTATCTTAGCAAGTCGCGACAGCGGCGACAAAGAAAGACGCACCCCACCGCGAAGGCGGGATGCGGTCTGTCACTGCGATCACTCGGCGACGCAATCGGCGAAGTAATGCACCTGCCCGTCAGGGCCGACCTCTTGCACGAGGCCGTGGATATCCGTCTCGAAGCCCGGGCATTCGCGCGCGAATTCGCGGTTGAACTTGAGGTACTCGACGATCTTCTTGTTGAAGACCTCACCCGGAATGAGCAGCGGGATCCCCGGCGGATACGGGGTCACGAGGCTGGTGGTGATGCGCCCTTCCAACTCGTCGATCGGCACGCGCTGCGTGGTGCGCCGCGCGATATGCGAGAACGCATCGCTCGGCTTCATCGCGGGGGTGTGGTCGCTCAGGTAGATGTCGGTCGACAGGATCGCCACGTCATACTTCGCATAAAGCGTGTGCACGTGATCGCACAGATCGCGCAGGCCCATCTGCTCGTAGCGTTTCTGGCTTGCGCAGAACTCGGGCATGACGCGCCACATCGGCTGGTTCTTGGCGTAGTCGTCCTTGAACTGCTGCAACGCCGCCAGAAGCGTGTTCCAGCGGCCCTTGGTGATGCCGATGGTGAACATGATGAAGAAGCTGTAAAGCCCGGTCTTTTCGACCACGACGCCATGTTCGGCCAAGTATTTGGTGACGATCGAGGCCGGGATACCGGTCTGCTCGAAACGTCCGTCGAGGTTGAGACCGGGCGTGATGATCGTGGCCTTGATCGGGTCGAGCATGTTGAAGCCCGGCGCCATGTCGCCAAAGCCGTGCCAGCTATCCTCGCCATCGGCCAGTTGAACGCCGTCCTCGTCGGTGCGGCGCAGAACCCAGTCCTTGTTGCGCCCGATGCCTTCCTCCTCCAGCGCCTCGGGGCCCCAGACCTGGAACCACCAATCGTCCTCGCCGAATTCCTCATCGACCTTACGCATCGCGCGGCGGAAATCGAGCGCCTCAAGGATGCTTTCCTCGACCAGCGCGGTGCCACCCGGCGGCTCCATCATCGCAGCGGCCACGTCGCAGCTTGCGATGATCGAGTATTGCGGACTCGTCGAGGTGTGCATCAGGTAGGATTCGTTGAACAGATGCCGGTCGAGCTTGGTGTCCTGGCTGTCCTGCACCAGCACGTGGCTCGCCTGGCTGATCCCCGCCAGCAGCTTGTGGATCGACTGCGTCGCGTAGGTCACCGAATGCTTGGTGCGCCCACGCTTGCGGCCCATCGAGTGGTAGGTGCCGTAGAACGGGTGGAAGGCGGCGTGGGGCAGCCATGCCTCGTCGAAATGCAGGTTCTCGACATAGCCGTCGAGCATCCCCTTGATGACCTCGGTGTTGTAAAGCACCCCGTCATAGGTCGATTGCGTCAGCGTCATGATGCGCGGCTTGACCGTTTCGGCGTCGTAGCCTTCCAGCAGCGGGTTGGCGCGGATCTTGGCCTTGATCGACTCGATCTCGAACTCGGCGTGCGGGATCGGGCCGATGATGCCGTAATGGTTGCGCGTCGGGCGCAGGAAGACCGGGATCGCGCCAGTCATGATGATCGAATGCAGGATCGACTTGTGGCAGTTGCGGTCCACCACGACCACATCGCCGGGCGCGACGGTGTGGTGCCAGACCATCTTGTTCGAGGTCGAGGTGCCGTTCGTCACGAAGAAGCAATGATCAGCATTGAAGATCCGCGCGGCGTTGCGCTCGGACGCGCCGATGGCGCCGTTATGGTCCAGCAACTGGCCGAGCTCCTCGACCGCGTTGCACACATCGGCGCGCAGCATGTTTTCGCCGTAGAACTGGTGATACATCTGGCCGATCGGGCTTTTCAGGAAGGCCACGCCCCCCGAATGCCCCGGGCAGTGCCAAGAATACGAGCCATCCTCGGCATAATCCAGCAGCGCGCGGAAGAACGGCGGCTGGATGCCCTCCAGATAGCCCTTCGCCTCGCGGATGATGTGCTTGGCGACGAAGTCGGGCGTATCCTCGAACATGTGGATGAAGCCGTGCAACTCGCGCAGGATGTCGTTGGGCAGATGCCGCGCGGTCTTGGTTTCGCCATGCACGTAGATCGGCACCTCGGCGTTCTTCCAGCGCACTTCCTCGATGAAGTCGCGCAGGCGGATGATCGCGGGGTCAAGCTCGGGGCCCGGAGTGAACTCCTCGTCATCGACCGAAAGCACGAAGGCCGAGGCGCGCGACTGCTGCTGCGCGAATTGGGAAAGATCGCCGTAGCTGGTCACCCCCAGCACTTCGAACCCTTCGTTCTCAATGGCTTCCGCCAGAGCGCGAATACCCAGACCTGACGAGTTTTCCGACCGGAAGTCCTCGTCGATGATGACGATGGGAAAGCGAAATTTCATGGGAGTCTCCTATCCGGAAAACAGCGGTCGGGGAAATCAAAGTGCGGTGACACGTTCCAGCCCCCCCTCGTTTCCGGCCGCCGCGGCGCGGAAATCGGACCTGTTTCTTTCCTGTAGCGGGGGTGCCGTCAAGGCCCTTGAAACATAGGCGCCCGCATCCCGCGTGCAACTGCGGCAAATGTGAATTACCGGCCGGGTCCGAACGGGCCAAAGGATGGCGCGCAGCGCCCGCGCCTTAGCCACGCGGAACGGTCAGAGGCTTGCGATTGCGCAGATGCCGTTCGGTCAGCTTGCGCCCGTGGCGCGCGCCGATCACCGGGTGGGCGAGCGGCGGGATCTCATCTTCAAGATCGGGGAAGATCTCGCGGATCTCGCGCAGCGTGGCGCTTGCCGCGGATTTCACGAACTGCGGCCCAAGATAAAGCGACTCGGTCTCGGCCCCGTTCGAGATCAGGATCTCGTGCGTATCGAGCAGGATGTGGAAATACTCGACCATGTCGAGGTCTTCCACGATGCCGACACCGGGATACCCCAGCAAGTGCTTGGCCGGCACAAGAACCTCATCGGTCTCGAACATGCGCTGCGCGATGGGCGAGCGAACAAGCACCCGGTGTTGGGGTGAAACGATAAGATCCTCGGACGGGATGCCCGGCCCCAGGGCACCGGCCGAGATGCGGATCGGCCGCAGGTGCGGACGTTCGCGCAACTCGCGCGTCAGGCGGCGCGACCCGATCCAGCGGATCTCGGCCGCGCGCCCGGCGGCAGTCAGAACCTCATCGCCGATGCGCAAATCCTCAACCAGGCAACGCCCGCCCGGAACCTCGATCCAGGTGCCGCGCGCGAAGCAGGGCATGTTGGGGTCAAGCGTATTGGGATAGACGGGAAGGAAATCGCTGACCATATCGTCGAGCAAGCCGGTCTCGCCCGCGTCAATCGGATAGGTCGTATACAGATAGCCATCGGATTTGCCCAATGACGGATCTGGATTGTAAAGCCGGTCATTGACATTGTCGCCGCGCAGCTTGGTGCCGCTGCTACCGGTGGCGTCTTCCCATTCATCTGGAGAGATCTTGCCGTCACCATCACTGTCGATGATCACCAGATCGTAAAGCGACGGATTGCTCGGAGCGACGGTGTCGAACCACACGGTGACCAGTTCGGAATCCGCCTGCGCGGTTCCCGTCGACTCTCTGATCCAGGTTCGATACCACTCGTATTCCGCCAATAGCCCGTCCCCGCCCTTCTGACTGGCAATCCCGATCTGCCGCTCACAGTCCTAGCGACCGCAACGGCGCGCAATCAAGGGCTTTATCCCCTGATACCGGGCAAATGCCGCTATTTGCTATCACTGGGTAAGGTTTGGCGGATCAGGCGGCCTTCAACTCGGTCGGAAACGCGGCTTCCAGCGCATCGGCCAAGGAATCCAGGGTTGCGAAATAGGCGGTTTCCAGCGCGGCAATATCAATCGTCGCAAGTGACGCGACCTGATCCACCGCAATCGGGCCAGACCACGGGCGGCCTACACCGTCGAAATAGTCCCTGAACTTCCACGCGCCGCCGCGATGCAACCTTCCCGCATCAATCCAGATGTTCGGAATGCGCCAGGCATCGGCAAAGATCAGACCATGGAGGCTTGAGGATGCAATGGCCTCGCAGGAGGCGAGCGTGGCAAAGGTTGTGGCGATATCCGGGTCGCGCACGTCGATCAGAACCGCTTCGGGCGTTTCCGCGAGCAGTCGCTTGACCCATGGCTGCTCGATCTGAGACCAATGCGGAACCAGACCCCAGGAGAAACGCTTGCGATCAGGCTTCGTGCTCCAGACGCGGGGCGCCAGCAGGCCGGGATCTCCGAGCGTCAGTTCCGACGACGGCCCTGCCACCAAACCACGCGTCAGCGGCCCACGCACGGCAGACAGGCGCAGATGCTCGCTCCAGCCGATCGTGGATCGCGCCATGGTGCCCGAGCCCCAGACATGCAAAGGCGCGGTCCGACTTTCGAACACGTTCGACAGGCGGCCTTGGTCGAGAATACTCCCGATTGCGAAAAGATCGCTCCGCCACAGCCCTTTGCGGATCACCGCGCGGCCCGAGGCGTACTCGACGATCTTCTCGTTGACCTCATCGCCGAGGTTGATCCCCACCTCTGGCTTCCACCAGAACAGGCGGATCGCGGCGCGCTGCCGCCGTTTTGCGGGAATAGCCATAGGATCGCCCTTCTTCGGTCGCAGCGCAGAAAACATGAAAGCCCGCGCCGTCACAAGGGCTTGGGCGCAGGCAGGGGCGCCCAAGAGAACGGGCCGGAGAGTTCTCCGGCCCGTTCTCTGTGTTTCTTGTGGGATCAGAACGCCATTTTCAGCGCGACCTGCACGGCGTGGTTTTCGTAGTCGTCGCCGAACGAGCCGACATATCCGCCCTGAATGCGCGCGCCGCGTCCGTTCGCGCCCGGCATCGACGACGAGAAGCCAAGCGCCACATCGACCCAGTCCTGATCGAAACCATCGACCGGCGCCAACCCGCCCGGCAGGCCGACAAAGCCCATCCGGATCAGTTGATCGTCGCCCGAGGCGTTGTTGTAAGACAGGCTCGCGGTCAGGCGGCTGTCCGAGGCGTTCAGGCGATAGTCACCCTTCACCCCAAGCGACGCCACGGTCACGTCGCCCGACTGATCCCCGATCGAGAGGTTCCAGGCGTCGGCACCGGTTTCGGTGAAGCCGTCAACCTTCTGGTGGTAATACTCGATCCCGCCCATCGGGCCCCAACGCAGGGCGCCGCGCTCGAACATGTAATCGGCCTTGATCGCCGCGAAGATCTGCGAGCCGTCGGTCTCGCCCTTCGCCGTCAGGTCCATGACGTTGCGCGAGGTATCGAAGGACAGATCCTGATAGCCCAGGATCGCTTGCACGGTACCGCCCTCGCCAAAGGCCTTGCGACCGAAGAGCGCGAGCGAATAGCCCTTGGCGTCGATCTCGCCGCGGTCGTTATAGGCCTCGCTCGTGGCGTTGGCCGCGCCGAGCATGACGCCCACCGACAGGGTCGGGTCGATCATCCGCTCGACACCGCCGCTGACGCCGAAGCTGTCCACGTCGTAGCCGATGCTGTTGGCGGTGCTTTCATAGCTTGCGGCCGCGCCCTGGAGGCTGACGAAACCATAGGTGTCGGCACCCAGCATCCAGCCGTTCGGCAGGCCTTTCGAGGACAGAACCGCCCCGTCAGAGCCGCTTTCCGCGCCAATCCCGTCGAAGGCCAGAACCTGCGCGCGGCCCATCTCGAAGCCAAGCCCGCTGAAGGCCGAAAGGAAGCTGAAGCCCGTACGCTCCAGCGCCTCGGCCTGCTCGGGCGCATCCAGCGCGAGGATCGCGGCGATGGCGGATTGGTATTCCTCGGCATTGCCCAGATCGAAATAGGGCACGTTGGCCGCCGCATCGAGCTGCGCCGCAGTCACGAACTGATAGTCGCTTTGGGTTTCCTGCACGATATCGGCAAAGATCGGGGACAGGCGCAGCGTCACCTCATTGCCCGCAACATCGCCAAGGTCGATCATGAAGTTGAGGTTGAGGTTGCGCAGGTCCTCGATGATAGCGACCTCGAAGAGCGCGTTGCCCTCCATCAGCGCCACGATATGCTCGGGCAGTTCACCGCCCGGCGCATAGGCCAAATCGTCAACGGCCACGCCAAGGCTGTCGGCCAGCGCTGCAAGGCGCAGGTCCAGATCGCCTTCTTCCAGCCCAAGGTTGCCGTAAAGCCAGGCGCCCTCGCTCAGATTGTGCCAGGCGATCAACACCGGTTCGTCGGATTCGATCTCGGTGCCGGTGACGTCCCAGAAATAGGCGTCGGGCACCATGCTGTCATCAAGCAGCGCATCGCCGAAATAGGTCGCGTGCGTGGCGTTCGACAGCGCGCTGAGGTTCAGCGCCGGGTTGACCGTCTCGACCGTCATGTCAGCGCCCGAGCCGTCAAAGAAACCGATGCCGGTGCCTTCCTGGCCACCGTCGCCGAACAGACCGTCAGGCAGGTTCGCATAGGGGTTGAAGTCAGGATCAAAAAGCGCGGCCGTCGCCGGATCGCTCGGGTCCATGGGCACGAAATCCGCGCCCGTTCCGGTGCCGAATTCGATGGTGAAACCGGTGATCCGCGCGCCGGTCAGGTTCGAGGTCTTGCCATAAAGGAAATACTCGGTGATGCCCTCGCTCGGCTGCGTGCTCAGGCGAATATCCATCCCATCCTTGCCGGTCAGGCGCGTCTTGATGCGCTTGCCCGCTCCCTGCGAGGCCGTGCACAGGATGTCTGGGTTGTTCGCCATCAGGCAGTTGTCCACGCCCTTCGGATTGTCGGGGTTGTCGAAATCGCCATTCGGCGTCAGCGTGACCGCCTTCAGACCAGGCTCAAGCACCCCCTCGGCCGGATCAGCGAAAATATAGCCGTCGCCGGTTACCTCGATCACCGGAAGATCATCGAAGGTACCCGACCAAAGCGGTGCCGGAAGTATGGAAAAAAGCGCGATCGGTGCCACCGTCGCAAACATGGCTCTGCTAGCTCTGCTCACAGTCTGCTCCCTACAGAAATGTCGGATTGCCTTGTCGTTAGACACATCACCCGATCGGCCCCTGCAGGCAGCCGACGCCCCCCGATCCGGCGGGGCTGTACGCGCCAAGACACCTCTGGCCCTCTGACGCCAGCAGAGGGAGGAAGCGTTTCGCGCGGGTTCAATTACTACAAAGCACTGATACGAGGCGAACTTAGCTGAGGCGCTTGCTGCAGCGCAACCTTTCAATTCACGAAATCGCATGTGTCGATACAATTTTTCCGAGTGCACCCTTTACCGCCGAGTCAAACGCGCACAAAAATCGGGCAGGAACGACCTTCCGAAGTTTCGGATGCAAAGGCGGCCATTATCCCGACGTTAACGGTTAATCTTGAAAACTCTCCCCCCAAACAGAGGTGCGTTCCGCCGCGACCGCTGATAGAAAAGCGCCAGACGAACCCGAGGGATGCAAAGCGCCGCCATGACAAAGAACCTCACCCATCTGCAACGCCTCGAAGCCGAGAGCATCCACATCCTGCGCGAGGTGGTGGCCGAGGCCGAGAACCCCGTCATGCTCTATAGCGTGGGCAAGGACAGCGCGGTGATGCTGCATCTGGCGAAAAAGGCCTTCTACCCGGCCCCGCCGCCCTTCCCGCTCCTGCATGTCGATACGACGTGGAAGTTCCGCGACATGTATGCGCTGCGCGACCGCGCGGCGAAGGCGGCCGGGATGGAGCTTCTGGTCTATCAGAACCCCGAGGCGAAGGCGAAGGGCATCAACCCGTTCGACCACGGCTCGCTGCACACCGACATGTGGAAGACCGAAGGGTTGAAGCAGGCGCTCGATCACTACGGGTTTGACGTGGCCTTCGGTGGCGCCCGCCGCGACGAAGAGAAAAGCCGCGCGAAAGAGCGCGTGTTCTCGTTCCGCTCGGCCAATCACCGGTGGGATCCCAAGAACCAGCGCCCCGAGCTTTGGCGGCTTTACAATGCGCGCAAGGCCAAGGGCGAAAGCGTGCGCGTCTTCCCGATCTCGAACTGGACCGAGCTGGACATCTGGCAATACATCCACCTTGAGGGGATCGAGATCGTGCCGCTTTACTTCTCGGCCCCGCGTCCGACCGTGGTGCGCGACGGGCTGATCCTGATGGTCGATGATGCGCGTTTCCCGCTGCGCGAGGGCGAAGAGCCTGTGATGCGCTCGGTCCGCTTCCGCACCCTTGGCTGCTACCCGCTGACCGGCGCCGTCGAAAGCGAAGCGCAGACCCTGCCCGAGGTCATTCAGGAGATGCTCCTGACCACCACATCCGAGCGCCAGGGACGCGCGATCGACCACGATCAGGCCGCGTCGATGGAGAAGAAGAAACAGGAAGGCTATTTCTGAGCCCCTCCCCCCATCCGGCCCAGGCCGCTTGCGAGAAGACACGACCATGACCGACCCCGTTTACAAGACCGACGCGCTGATCGCCCAGGACATCGACGCCTATCTTGAGGCGCATCAGCACAAGACCATGCTGCGCTTCATCACCTGCGGCTCGGTCGATGACGGCAAATCGACGCTGATCGGGCGGCTGCTTTACGACAGCAAGATGATCTTCGAGGACCAGCTGGCGGCGCTTGAGGCCGACAGCAAGCGCGTGGGCACGCAGGGGCAAGAGATCGACTTTGCGCTGCTGGTGGATGGCCTCGCGGCCGAGCGCGAACAGGGCATCACCATCGACGTGGCCTACCGCTTCTTCGCGACCGAAAAGCGCAAGTTCATCGTTGCCGACACCCCCGGCCACGAGCAATACACCCGCAACATGGTCACCGGCGCCTCGACCGCCGATCTGGCCGTGATCCTGATCGACGCGCGCAAGGGCGTGCTGACGCAGACGCGCCGCCACAGCTACCTGGTGCATCAGCTCGGCATCCGCAACATCGTGCTGGCGGTCAACAAGATGGACCTCGTGGGCTACGATCAGGCGACCTTTGACGCCATCGTCGCCGATTATCGCGCCTTTGCCACCAGCATCGGGATCGAAGATTTCGTGGCCATGCCGATCTCGGGCTTCAAGGGCGACAACATCACCGCGCTCAGCGAGAACACGCCGTGGTACGCCGGCCCCGCGCTGCTGCCGCATCTTGAGACGGTCGAGTTGGACGCGACCTCGGATCAGGCGCGCCCGTTCCGGATGCCGGTGCAATGGGTCAACCGCCCCAATCTCGACTTCCGCGGCTTTGCGGGGCTGATCGCCAGCGGCTCGGTCCGCCCGGGCGACGAGGTGCGCGTGCTGCCCTCGGGCAAGACCTCGACGGTCGCGCGGATCGTCAGCCTCGGCGGCGACCGTGACGAGGCCGTTGCGGGCGAATCCGTCACCATCACGCTCGCGGATGAGATCGACTGCTCGCGCGGGCAGGTGATCGTCGCCGCCAAGGAGCCGCTTGAGGTCGCCGACCAGTTCGAGGCCACAGTGGTCTGGATGGATGAGACCGAGATGGTTCCGGGCCGCGCCTATTGGCTCAAGATCGGCACGCAGACCGTCTCGGCGACGGTGCAGCACCCGAAATTCCAGATCAACGTCAACACGATGGAGCATCTGGCCGCGAAAACGCTGGATTTGAACGCGATCGGCGTGGCGAATATCACCACCGACCGCGCCATCCCCTTCGCGCCCTATGCCGAGAACCGCGATCTGGGCGGCTTCATCCTGATCGACAAGATGACCAACCACACGGTCGCCGCCGGGATGATCCACTTCGCGCTGCGCCGCGCGCAGAACATCCACTGGCAGGCAACCGATCTTAGCCGTGATCACCATGCCGGGATGAAGAACCAAAAGCCCGCCGTGCTGTGGATGACCGGCCTTTCGGGCTCGGGCAAGTCCACGATCGCGAACATCGTCGAGAAGAAACTGGCGCGGATGAACCGCCACACCTTCCTGCTGGATGGCGATAACGTGCGCCACGGGCTGAACAAGGATCTGGGCTTCACCGATGCCGACCGGGTAGAGAACATCCGCCGCGTGGGTGAGGTGGCCAAGCTCATGACCGACGCGGGCCTGATCGTGATCACCGCCTTCATCTCGCCCTTCCGGGCCGAGCGCGAAATGGTGCGCGCGATGATGCAGCCGGGCGAATTCGTCGAGGTCTTCATCGACACCCCGCTTTCCGTCGCCGAAGGGCGCGACGTGAAGGGGCTTTACGCCAAGGCCCGCTCGGGCGCGCTGAAGAACTTCACCGGAATCGACTCGCCCTACGAGGCGCCGGACAGCCCCGAGATCCGCATCGACACCACGCAGATGACGCCCGAAGAGGCGGCCGATCTGATCATCGCCAAGCTGATCCCCTAAGGGACGAAGCGGCGGGGCCCCGGCCCCGCCGTTTTCACTCCAAGGGCCTTGCCCAAATTCGTCAAACACGTAAAGGTTGCATTAACGCAACCGAGGGATGTGATGGCGAAGAAAGCCCTGATCACCGGCATCACCGGACAGGACGGCTCCTATCTGGCCGAATTCCTGCTGGCCAAGGGCTACGAGGTGCACGGCCTCAAGCGCCGCGCCTCGTCATTCAACACGCAGCGCATCGACCATATCTACCAGGACCCGCATGAGGACGCGCCGCGCCTGCACCTGCATTACGGCGATCTTACCGACAGTTCCAACCTGACCCGCATCCTGGCGGCGGTGGAGCCCGACGAGGTCTATAACCTCGGCGCGCAAAGCCATGTGGCGGTCAGCTTCGAGGCGCCCGAATATACGGCAGATGTCGATGCCATGGGCACTCTGCGCCTGCTTGAGGCGATCCGATTTCTGGGGCTGGAGCGCAAGACGCGCTTTTATCAGGCCTCGACCTCCGAGCTTTACGGGCAGGTCCAGCACAGCCCGCAGAGTGAGGCGACGCCCTTCCACCCCCGCTCGCCCTATGCCGTGGCCAAGCTTTACGCCTATTGGATCACGGTGAACTACCGCGAGGCCTATGGCCTCTTTGCCTGCAACGGCATCCTCTTCAATCACGAATCCCCGCGCCGGGGTGAGACTTTCGTGACCCGCAAGATCACGCGTGGACTGACGAATATCGCGCAAGGGATCGAGGATTGCCTCTTCATGGGCAATATCGACGCCCGGCGTGATTGGGGCCACGCACGCGACTATGTGCGGGCACAGTGGCTGATGCTGCAACAGGATGCGCCCGAGGATTTCGTGATCGCGACCGGGCAGCAGCACTCCGTGCGCGACTTCATCCGCTGGTCGGCCGCCGAACTGGGCGTGGCGCTGCACTTTGAGGGCGATGGCGTAGACGAGGTCGCGGTTGTCGAGCGCGTGACAAGCAACATGGCCCCGGCTCTGCATCCCGGCGATGTGGTGATGCGAATCGATCCGCGCTATTTCCGCCCCGCCGAGGTCGAGACCCTGCTCGGCGATGCCTCGAAAGCCCGCGAAAAACTTGGCTGGATGCCCGAGGTCTCGGCCCGGCAGATCTGCGCCGAAATGGTGGCCGAGGATCTGCGCGCGGCACGGCGCCAGCGCCTGCTTATGGAAAACGGCCTTGGGCTGCCGGTCTCGATTGCAAGCTGAGGCCGGAATGCGGATTTTCCTTGCGGGTCATCGGGGCATGGTGGGCAGCGCGATATTGCGGCGACTGTCGGCCGACGGGGCCGAAGTCATCACCTGCGAGCGCTCCGCGCTCGACCTGACCGATCAGGCCGCTGTGCGCCGCTTCATGCAGTCCGAACGCCCCGATCAGGTCATCTTGGCCGCCGCGCGGGTCGGCGGCATTCATGCCAACGCCACGCGCCCGGCCGAGTTCCTCTATGAAAACCTGATGATCGAGGCGAATGTCATCCATCAGGCCCATGCGGCGGGGGTGAGGCGGCTTTTGTTCCTCGGATCATCCTGCATCTATCCGCGCGCGGCTGCGCAGCCCATGCCCGAGGAGGCACTGCTGAGCGGCGCGCTCGAACCCACGAACGAGCCCTACGCGATCGCGAAAATCGCCGGGATCAAGCTCTGCGAAAGCTACAACCGTCAGCACGGCACCGACTTTCGCGCGCTGATGCCCACCAATCTTTACGGCCCGGGCGACAACTTCCACCCCGAGAACAGCCATGTCCTGCCCGCCCTGCTGCGCCGCTTCCATGAGGCCGCGCTGCGCGGCGAGGATGATGTCACCATCTGGGGCAGCGGCACCCCCCTGCGTGAGTTCCTGCATGTAGACGATCTGGCCGAGGCCGCGGCGTTCGCGATGGCGCTGCCGGCCGAGGTCTGGCGCGCACAGACACAACCCACGTGCAGCCATATCAATGTCGGCACGGGGTCCGAGATCAGCATCGCGGATCTGGCGCGGATGATCGCGGGGGTCACCGGCTTCGCGGCGCGGATCGTGTTCGATCCCACGCGCCCCGATGGCGCGCCGCGCAAGCTGCTGGATGTCAGCCGCCTCGCCGGGATGGGCTGGCGCGCCCGCATCGCCCTGCCCGATGGCCTAGCGCAAACCTACCGCTGGTATTGCGACAATCAGCACGGCCTGCGGCAGTCCTGAGGCAGCCCGTCCGGCTTGCACCCTCGCGGGCGCTCGGGTCATATTGCCCGACCGCGTACATGACAGGACCGCCCATGACCGAGATGACCACCTTCGCCGAAGAGCTTCTGGCCGCCTATCGCGCGGGAACCCGGATCGCACCGCAGGGGGCGCTGCCGACTTCGGCGGCGCAGGCCTATGCGGTGCAGTCGCATCTGCTGGCAGCACTTGGCCCTGCGGGTGGCTTCAAGGTGGGCCTGAAACCTGACGCGCCGCCGATCATGGCGCCGATCATGGCCGCGCGCTGTCAGCCCTCGGGCAGCCGCTACCCCGTCTCGGACCGTATCGGGGTCGAACTTGAGGTCGGCTGGAAGATCATCGCCCCCCTGCCCGATCCCGCGCAGCCCAACTACCTGCGCGCGGTGACATCCTGCATCGTGCCCCTGCCGGTGATCGAGCTGGTCGATACGCGCATCAGCGGCCCGGCGGCGGCCGACCCACTGGTGAAACTCGCGGATTTCCAGATCAATTCCGGGCTGATCCTTGGCGCCCCGCTGACCGATTGGGACGGCGGCGATTTCACCCACCTGACGGGCCGGATGCAGGCAGGCGCGCAGGTTCTGCTGGAAGGCGCGACCGAGGTGCCCGGCGGCTCGGCCCTTGGCACCCTGCACGCGCTGCACCGCGCGATCGGCGATCACTGCGGCGGGCTGCAACCCGGCCAGATCGTCATCACCGGCACGATCCACCCGCTCACCTATGTCCCCGGCGATATCGAGGTCAGGGGCGAGATTTCGGGTCTCGGGACTGTTTCGGTCAGCCTCGAGACCCTCTCCGCCTAAGCGGTTCAGCCCATCTGGAAGCCAGGCGTCGAGAGCGAGATCGACTGCTCTTCCGCGTCCATGTCATCGACGATCCCGTCAAACAGGGGCGTGGTCATGTAACGCTCGCCGGTGTCGGGCAGCATCGCCAGGATGACCGAGCCGGGCGCCGCGCGCTCGGCCACCTGCATCGCGACGGCAAAGCTCGACCCGCCGGAAATCCCGGTCAGGATGCCTTCCTGCGCCGCCAGCTTGCGGGCCCAGGCCACGCCCTCGGCGCCGGCAACCGGGATCAGCTCGTCATAGCCGCCGTTGTCGAGCGCCTCTTGCAACACGAGCGGGATGAAATCCGGGGTCCAGCCCTGAATCGGGTGCGGCTCGAACGCGGGATGGCTGACCGCGGGCGAGCCATCCGAACCGCGCTCCTGCGCGATATCGCTGGCCACCAGTGCCGCGTTGGCAGGCTCGGACAGCACGATCTTGGTTTCGGGCCGCTCGCGCCGCAGAACGCGGGCAAGGCCCGTCACGGTGCCGCCGGTGCCATAGCCCGTGACGAAGTAATCAAGCCGGTCACCCGCAAAATCGGCGAGGATCTCGCGCGCGGTGGTGCTTTCGTGAATATCGGCATTGGCGTCGGTCTCGAACTGCCGCGCCAGAAACCAGCCATGCTGCTCGGCCAGTTCAACCGCCTTGCGATACATGCCGGTGCCCTTCTGGGCACGCGGGGTCAGGATCACCTTGGCACCCAGCATCCGCATCAGCTTGCGCCGCTCGATCGAGAAGCTGTCGGCCATGGTCACCACAAGCGGGTAGCCCTTCTGCGCGCAGACCATCGCTAGGCCGATCCCGGTATTGCCGCTGGTGGCCTCGACCACCGTCTGGCCGGGCTTGAGCGCGCCCGAACGCTCGGCCGCCTCGATGATGTTCAGCGCAAGGCGATCCTTGACCGAACTGGCCGGGTTGAAGAACTCGGCCTTCACATACATGCGTACGCCTTCGGGCGCGAGGTTGTTGATGCGAATGACGGGCGTATCCCCGACCGCATCCAGAATGCTGTCGTAAAGCCGCCCGCGCCCATGCGTCGTGCGAATACCCTGTTCGGCCATTGTGCAGTCCCCCCTGTCTTTTTCCGACCGCGAAAACGCGTGGGCAAAGTGTAGCGCGTCGGGGCGCGCAAGACACAGGGAAACGCGTCTAACCCGCCTATAAAGACAGGTTTTCCGCCAGCGGCACATTGCGCGAACCGACTGCCCAAACTCGGCTTTCCGGCTGGACAGATTGTCCATGCGACCCTGCGTCACCTTCATGCCCGGTGGACAGCGAAGGCCACGCGCGCTTTTCTGTGAGCGGAGGAGGCGAGCCTGGTTTCCGGGCCTCGCAGGGGAGATCATCATGCTGTCGGCCAAGGGCAGTTATGCCGCCACACGCGCCGCGTTTCAGTGGGATATTCCCGCGCGCTACAATGTCGGCGTCGATGTCTGCGACCGTTGGGCCGCGACCGAACCCGACCGCGTCGCGTTGATCGAGGTCGCGGATGACGGCTACGGCGCGATGCGCGAAACCAGCTACGCCGAGTTGCGCGATGCCTCGAACCGCTTTGCCAATGTGCTGCGGGGTCTCGGGTTGGGCGCGAATGGGGAGGAGGCCGGTGACCGGGTGGCGATCTTGCTGCCCCAACAGCGCGAGACCGCCATCGCGCATATCGCGGCCTTCAAGGCGGGCTGCGTGTCGCTTCCGCTCTTCACGCTCTTTGGCCCCGACGCGCTCTTGCTGCGGCTGCGCGACAGCGGCGCGCGGGTTCTGGTGACCGACAGCGCAAGTCTGCCGATGATCCGGGCCATCCACGACGCGCTGCCGGAATTGCAGACGATCTTCACCGTCGATGGTGCCAATGCGGGAACACAGGATTTCGCGGCCGCCTGCGCCAACGCCTCGCCCCTATTCACGCCGGTGGACAGTGGGGCCGAAACGCCAGCCATCCTGATCTATACCTCGGGAACGACGGGCAACCCCAAGGGCGCGCTCCATGCGCATCGTGTCTTGCTCGGCCATCTGCCGGGGGTCGAGATGAGCCACGACTTCCTGCCCCAGCCCGGCGATCGGATCTGGACCCCGGCGGACTGGGCCTGGATCGGCGGGCTCCTTGATGTGCTCTTGCCTGCCCTGCATCACGGTGTGCCGGTGGTCGCCTGCCGCTTTCGCAAGTTCTCGGCCAGGGCGGCGGCGGATCTGATCCGGCGGCTGGAGATCCGCAACGCCTTCCTGCCGCCCACCGCGCTCAAGATGATGAAGGCCGACCCGGAGAGCCTGAACTGGGGCATCAGGATGCGCTCGGTCGCAAGCGGGGGGGAGCCACTAGGCGCCCAGTTGCTTGAATGGGGCCGCGCGGCACTCGGCGTCACGATCAACGAGTTCTACGGGCAAACCGAGTGCAACATGGTGGTTTCCAGCTGTGCGGCCCTTGCCCCTTCGGCAGCGAGCGTCATGGGCTGGCCCGTCCCCGGCCATGAGGTCGACGTTATCGACGAGAAGACCGGGCTGCGCCTTCCCCCCGGTGTGGAAGGCGCGATCGCCATCCTCTCGCCCGACCCGGTGATGTTCCTTGGCTACTGGCGCCAACCCGCTGCCACGGAAGCAAAATTCGTAACGGGACCCGAGGGGCGCTGGCTCGTGACGGGCGACCGGGGCGAGCGCTGCGCCGACGGGCGGCTGCGCTTCAAGGGGCGTGACGACGATATCATCTCGACCGGCGGGTATCGCGTCGGTCCGGCAGAAATCGAGGATTGCCTGATTGCGCATCCGGCCATCGCCATGGCGGGCGTCGTTGGTCAGCCCGATCCGCTGCGCGGCGAGATTGTCGCGGCCTTCATCACCCTGCGTCCCGGCTTCGCCCCCACCGAAGCGCTGCGGGCTGAAATCGCCGCCCATGTCCGCGACCGGCTGGCCGCTTACGAATACCCGCGCGCGATCTACTTCACGGCCGATCTGCCCGTTACGACGACAGGCAAGATCATCCGCAACGCATTGCGCCAGCGCCTGATCGACGGGCAGCCCGAGTGACAGAACACCCCGCTCGAACGTGCGCCGCCCCTGCGCATCGCCATTGTGAATGGCGCCAGGGAACCGATGCCCCCTGGCGCCTGCAGAGAAGAGAGAAACTCTGCCGGGAACGTCGTTACGGCGTGCTCAGGCCAACGCCGATGATCTTGGTGGCGCCGTTGCGCTGGACGATCAGCTCGTAGGAGGGCTGGCCCAGACGGCTGAAGCCTTCGAGGACACCGGACAGGTCCGAGGCACGCTCGATCCGGCGGCCGGACTGGCGCTCGGACAGCAGGATGTCGCCCGCGATCAGGCCACTGGCCTCCGAGGCCGCGCTGACCCGCACACGCCATGCGTCGCGGTCGCGCTCCTGCACCACATCAAAGATCCCCATGCTCACCTCGCGCGAGACCTGCACGGGCAGTTCGGCTTCGGTCGTGGTGCCAAAGAGCGGGTTGGTGACCTCAATCGGAAGCCCGGCAGAGGCCGGATCGCTCAGCGCGAAATAGCTCGCCGCAAGCGCCGCGACACCAGCCGGGTCTCCGCCCACGGGCGCACCACCAACGGCGGCGAGGATCGTACCAGCCGGATAGGGGCTATGCTCGCCGCCCGAGAAGACGACCGCGGGCTTGCCCGCTGCATCGGCACCCTGCGTCAGGGCGAGTTCGATATCGATATGCCAGCCACCCTGCCCCGCATCCGGCGCGGCCGCAGCGGGTTTAGCCGGAGTAAAGAGCGCCGCCGGGGATGCGGGTTCCGCCGCAGGGGCGGCTGCGGGCGCGGGTGTCGTGATCTGCTCGGGCGCGGGTTCTTGCGCTGCGGGAGCCGGGGCCTGCGCCACGGCAGCAGGCGCCTGCGCGGCGGGTTCCACCACGGCAGGTTCACTCACCGCGACCTCCTCCCCCTTGTTTGCAAAAGCAAAATACCCACCCGCCGCACCGATCGCGATCGCTGCCGCAGCAAGGATCATCCCGAGGTTCGACTTGCCCCCCGTTTTCGGACGCAAAGCCGAGATGTCATCAGGGCCGGCGCTGACCAATGGCGGCAGCACCTCGGCCCCCGCGCGTTTGGCCCGGGCACTGGCCTCGGCGGACGCCGGGTCATGCACGGCGGTTGCGGTGCGCTCGACCTGGCGCGTCGCGGGCTTGGTGACCGGTCGACCCGGGGCGCAGGCCGCTTTTTGCGCGGGCGCACAGGCCGGGCGCGTTACCGGTTTGCAGGCCTGTCCGGGCCGCTCGGTCGTGCGCGCACCTGCGGGCACCGCCGGACGGGTCGGCACAGGAATGCGCGGCTCGCTTGCAGGATTTCGCCGCGCGGGGGCGGAATTCGCCTCTTGCCCGACGACATGCAGATGCGGCTTGCGCGGGCTGACCGGTTGGCCGTCGGCGTCATAGGTGGTCTGCATCAGTTCCAGCAACTCCGAGGCGCGCTGCGGCCGATCCTCGGGAGAAAGCGCCATGGCCTTGTCGATGGCGCGCAGGAACCCCTCGGGGAAACCGCGCACCGCGCCGACCAGAGGGGCCAGCGGATCAGCCTGATCGTTCTGTTGCGCAACCACGCGGCGCTGCGCATCGACCGGAACGTGCCCGGTGACAAGCGTGTAGAGCGTTGCGCCGAAGGAATAGATATCACTTGCGGCTGAATGCTTCTCGCCCGGCTGGTAGAATTCGGGCGGAGAAAAGCCGTCCTTCACCGCGAAGATCGACTGTGCCAGCGCGGCATCCACGTTGCGCGCGGCGCCAAAGTCGATCAGCACCGGCGTGTCATCCTTCGACACGATGATATTGTCGGGCGCGATGTCCCGGTGCAGCACGCCATGGCGATGCACATAATCCAGCGCGCCGACCAATTGCCGGGCCAGATCCATGATCCGACGCGGGGTCAGGTAGCCGGATTTCTCATCGACATGGGTCGTCAGATCGACACCATCGACATATTCCAGCGCCATATAGGCGGTGTCATTCTCTTCGAAGAAATGCAGCACCGGCACCACGTTTTCGTGCTTGAGCTTGGCCAGCTGGCGCGCCTCGCCCACGAAATTCTGGATCAGCTTCTCGAAATCATCCTCGTGCGAGCGGGTCTGCGGGCGCACCTGCTTGGAGCGGCGCAGACACACGCTGGCGGGGAAGCATTCCTTGAGCACCACCTTGCGGCCGATCTGGTCGCCCGCAAGATAGGTCAGCCCGAAACCACCCGACCCAAGATGGTCGGTAATCGCATAGGTGCCATTCAGAAGCGTGGTCCCGACAGGCAGGAAATCGTCACCGGGTTCAAGGCTTTCAGCGTAGTTCATTGGTCTCCCCCCTCTTCGAGGCAAACGCTCATTCTTCGTTCAACGTCTTCATCACATCAAAGATGTTCGGGCCGTCGGCTTCGGCTTTCGGGGCGCCTTCCAGCACCTCGGCCACCAGCGACGCGCGTTCCCAATGCGGAACTTCCACGTCAAAGCTGAACTCGGCCCATTTCGGGTGGTGTCCCGGACCGCTGCGCAGAACCTGCTCGTTCGCCTTGATCTCGCGCACAAAGTTCCCGATCTTCTCGCGATCGTCGAGGCCCATGCGCTGGCCCTCTTCGATCGCGAAGACGACGTCGACGGCCAGGCTCTGGGTCAGCTTGTCCGACACCAGCGCCGGGTAGTCATCGCCGGTAAACTCGGCCGGGCGGTAGATCGCGCCAAGCTCCTCGCTCAGCGGCACTTCCAGCAGACGCAGGCCGTCTTCGGGCTTGAGGCTGCGCAGAAAGCCGTTGGGCTTGCCGTAGAGCATGAAGACCGCGTCCAGTTCGCCGCGCTTGAGCGCCTGGATACTGTCGGTCATCGGCAGTTCGACGGCGCGCGGGCTGACCTTGAGCGCGCGCATCACCAGCCGCGAGGTCAGAGAGGTGCCCGAGCCGGTCTCTCCGATCGCGACGTTGCGGCCCGACAGGTCGTAGACCGTGTCGAAGGTGCTGTCTTCGCGCACCAGCACATGCAGCTCGCTGGTGAAGGCGCGGGCGATGAATTTCACATTCTTCAGCCGCTCATCATCGGGATGACGCAGGCGTTCGGAAATAAGCACGTCCGAGTTGATCACCGCGACGTCGGCAAAGCGGAAGTTCATCAGGTCGCGCAGGTTCTTCTGGCTACCCGTCGAGAGATATTGCACCACGCGCAGCTTCGAGCGGCCGTCGAGCGTGCGGGCGATCTGGTCGCCGATCTGAACCGCCGTACCGACCGAGCTTTCCGAGACGAGGCCGAGCCGCCCCGCATTCGCATCGCGCACCGCCGCGCCCTGGGCGTTGACCGGAGTGACGCCGCTTGAGGCCATCATCAATCCCACGCAGGCCGACCGGACAAACTTGGAGAAAGTAAGTTTCATTGTCTGAGTCCTTATCTATGTCGGATGCCACGCATCAGTTGGACGGGCGCGTGACGGCGTTGCGGAAGTATTCGAACTGGGTCCAGCCATCGACTTTCGCGGTCAGGTCGATCTCACGCCATTTCGGGTGACGCGGCGGCTGACCAAGGCGCGGAACCGTTGCCAGGAATGCGTCGGTGAACCGCGTGAGGTTCTGGTAGCGCGCGCTCGACGGCGGGAACTTGTTGTAAACGGCGAGGATCGTCGGCACCGAGATCGTCTCGACGAACTTGTCGTCCACGAGGTCGGGATAGGTCTCGGCCGAGATTTCCGCCGGGTTGTAGATGCCCTTGAAGGCGTCCGAATAGCCCACGTTGGCCAGCTTCAGCGCGTCTTCCTGCAGGATCTGCGTCAGGATCGGCGAGGGCGCCGGGCCGACGTAGAACATCCCGTCGATCTCGCCCCGCTTGAGCGCGTCGATGCTCGCCTCGGTCGAGAGGAACACGGCGTTGACCTTGACTCCGAGCATCCGCAGCACGAGGCGCGAGGTCAGCGCAGTATCGCTGGTGGTCGTGCCGACCGAGATGCGCTTGCCGTTCATATCCTGCAGCGAGTCCGCGTCGCCATCCTTGCGCACGATCAGGTGTAGTTCGCTGTCGAACACCTTGGCAAGGTAGGCCAGACGGGCCAGCGCCGGGTGGTTCGGCTCGGTGAACTGAAGGTTGGCCATCTGGTCGGCGTTGACGAAGCCTAGGTCCACGCCGCGCAGATAGAGCAGATCGTCGATCGTCTGACGCGAGCTTTTGCCAAGCATCGTGCGGACCTCGGTGCCCGACCAGCCGTTCAGTGCCTGGCCCAGTTCTTCACCCAGTGTCGCGAACGAGCTGCCGTATTCGCCTGCCATGACGCCGATCGACGGCAGTTCCTCTTCGGCCTTCGCGGTTCCGCTTAGTGCGGCGGTGACCGCGAGGGCTGCAAACATTCCTTTAAAGAAGTGACGCATGTTCCTGCCCTCAGTTCGTGTTGCCGATGGCCATCCGCGAGAGATAGCCGAGCGGATCGTGACCGTCGTATTCCACCCCGTCGATGAACTCGGCCGTGGGCGCGCGGTAGCCGTCGGTGCCTGCCGGGATTTCATCCTCGGTCAGATGACCCTCGGAGATCAGCGCCTTGGCGGCTTCCATGTAGATGTCGGGGCGATAGGTCGCCTTGGCGATGTCGTGATACCACTCGGCCGGCTTGGCCTCGGTGATCTGGCCCCAGCGGCGCATCTGGGTCAGGTACCAGATAGCGTCCGAATAGTAGGGATAGGTCGCATAATTCGCGAAGAAGGTGTTGAATTCCGGGATGATACGCTTGTCGCCGGGCTCAAACTCGAAGGTGCCGGTCATCGAGTTGATGATCACGTTGGCATCGGCTCCGACATATTCGGGGCGCGCCAGCATGTCGGCGGCCTCGGGGCGGTTGAAGGTGCCGCCATCATCAAGCCATTTCGCCGCGCGGATCATCGCCTTGACGATGGCAACCGTGGTCTTGGGGTTGGCCGAGATGAACTCCTCGGTCATGCCGAAGACTTTCTCGGGGTTGTTCTTCCAGATCTGGTGATCCGAGATCACCGGAACGCCCACGCCGCGGAACAGCGCCTCCTGGTTCCAGGGTTCGCCCACGCAGTAGCCCGCGATCGCCCCCGAAGCCATCGTCTCGGGCATTTTCGGCGGCGGGGTCACCGACAGCTCCACATCGGCGTTTTCGGTGCCGCCGGTGATGCCGGTAAGATCCTCGGCCTTGTACATGCCGGGGTTCAGCCCGCCAGCGGCCAGCCAGTAACGCAGTTCGTAGTTATGGGTCGAGACCGGGTAAACCATGCCCATCTGCAAGGGCTTGCCCTCGGCCTTCATCTTGGCGGCGACGTCCTTGAGGACCGAGGCCGAGATCGGGTGCTTGGGGCGGCCGTAATCGTCGCGCGGCACGATACCCGCAATCTGCGCCCAAAGGTCGTTCGACACAGTAATGCCGTTGCCGTTCAGATCCATCGACAGGGGTGTTACGAAATTCGCCTGCACGCCGATCCCGATGCGCCCCGCCAGCGGCTGACCCGCGAGCATGTGCGACCCGTCGAGCGAGCCATCCGCGACTCCCTCGGACACCGCAGTCCAGTTCGGCATCGCCTTGAGCGTAACGTTCAGCCCTTCGTCGGCGAAATAGCCGTTCTCCAGCGCGACGGCGAGCGGAGCCATGTCAGTCAGCTTGATGAAGCCGAAGACGAGATCCGGCTTTTCGACATCGGCAGCCATCGCAGAAGATGCGAACGGAAGAGCAACCGTAAGGAGAGTTGAGAAGAAACCAGATTTCATCCGTGTAACCTTCGAGATTGTGTCAAATCGGCTGGCGCACATGGCTAACCACTGCTGTATTGTTAACAGCGACAATCTGGTCAAATTGGGGCGTCACCGTGGAGTATTTGGCCAATCTTCGGGCGTAAAGGTGACGACACCCTCCCTAGGAACACTTGGAAAAATCAGGGAAATTGCCGTTTCGAAGCGCTTTGGTCAGGCAATTTTAGGTCACGTGACGCAACCGGTACCTCGTGCCGAAAGCCACATCGTTTCAAATTTTATGTTTATCTTTCAATTTGCTACGAACATTTCGCTGAATACGCGGCTGTGCGCGTTGATGATCTGTGCTGCGCAAGGCAACTAAATGCGGCCACTTCGTGACCGCTCAGCGCGGCACCCAACCAGCGGATGAATCGATCATTCTCGCCGTTCGTGATTCTCGGATCGAAAAGCTTCCTCAACGGTGAATTGTTTCTGAGTGCCCTGACGACAAGCCATCGACCGAGAAAGACAGGGAGCGGCCCCTGAAACGTATCCAAAAGGATATGCCAGCCCCCCAATCCGTACAGTTTACCCAAGGTAATCGGAAAAAATATCGTGTTTTTAGCACTTTACAGGCGACACCTACAGCAACAGTAATGTGCCATCCGAAATGTAACAATAAGACGACGAGTACTATCGTGAATGTTTCCAAGTTTACCGACTACGCCCTGCGACTCTGCCTCTACCTGGTGGCGAACCAAGACAAGGTTGTCCCGGTTTCGGAGATTGCCGAAGCGCATCAGTTGCCGCAGAGCAGCCTGCTGAAGGTCGTCTTGCGCCTTGTCGAAGGAGAGTTTCTGGTCAGCACCCGTGGGCGCGCTGGCGGAGTTCAGCTATCCCGCCCCGCCGCCGAGATCCGGATTGGCGATCTGGTTCAGTTCATGGAGGGCGATGGAGAGATGGTGGATTGCACGGGCTGCCTGTTGCAGGGTTCGTGCGGGCTGACGAAAACGCTGCGCGAGGCAAAGCGCGATTTCTACAAGAGCCTGAACCGCTCCAGCCTTGCCGATGCGGCGCTCTCGCATCCGCGCACGCTTGCGCTGCTGCTGGCGGCCAGCCCCAAGGGCTGAGGCCCCTCAGCCGCCCCGGATCGCGCGGATATTCGTGCCATAAGGCGACGGGTCATCGACCGAACCGCCCCGAAAGACCGCCGATCCGGCAACCAGAACATCGGCGCCTGCCGCCGCGACAAGCGGCGCGGTCGTGGCATCCACCCCGCCATCGACCTCGATATGGATCGGGCGATCTCCGATCATCTCGCGTAGTCGTGCGATCTGGCTGACCTGCGAATGGATGAACCGCTGCCCGCCGAAACCCGGGTTCACCGTCATCACGCAAACCAGATCGCACAGATCCAGAAGCGGCGCCGCGACCTCGACCGAAGTGCCGGGGTTGAGCGCCAGCCCCGCCCGCATCCCTGCCCCGCGGATCGCTTGCAACGTGCGGTGAGTATGCGGCCCGGCCTCGAAATGCGCGGTCAGAATATCGGCGCCCGCATCGGCATAGGCGTCGATATAGGGATCGACGGGCGCGATCATCAGATGCACATCCATCACCGTTCGCACATGGCGGCGCAGCGCCTTGACCATGGGCGGGCCGAAGGTGAGGTTCGGCACGAAATGGCCATCCATCACGTCGATATGGATCCAGTCGGCCCCCTCGGCCTCAACCGCGCGGACCTCGCGCCCGAAATCGGCGAAATCGGCGGCCAGGATCGAGGGCGCGATCTTCAGCGAGCGATCGAAGCTCATGACATCCTCTGTCATTCCGCAGCCTGTGCACGGCGGGCACGGTCAACGTCCAACCCGCCGCGGAACACACGGCTTGTGCGCAGGTCGGTCTCGGTCAGCGTCGACAGATCGGAAGCCGTCAGCGGCCCCTTGGCCTCGGAGAACAGCCGGTTCGCCTGACGCAGGCGCGCGCGATCAAGCGCGTTACGGATCGAGCGGGCATTGGCGAAATGCGGCTGGCCACGGCGCAGCGCGATATATTCCTCCATCGCCGCGCGGGCTGCTGGATCGAAGGTGTAATTCTGCTGGCCAAGCATGATGTCGGCGATCTTGAGCAACTCGGGGTCGCTATAGTCGGGAAACTCGATGTGATGCGCGATGCGAGAGCGGAAACCGGGGTTCGATTCAAAGAAGCGATCCATCCGGTCGGCATAGCCCGCCAGGATCACCACCAGATCGTCGCGATTGTTCTCCATGACCTGAAGCAGGATCTCGATCGCTTCCTGACCATAGTCGCGCTCATTCTCGGGGCGGTAGAGGTAATAGGCCTCGTCGATGAACAGCACCCCGCCCATCGCTTTCTTGAGCACTTCCTTGGTCTTCGGCGCGGTATGGCCGATGTATTGCCCGACCAGATCGTCGCGCGTCACCGTCACCAGATGCCCCTTGCGCACATAGCCAAGCTTGCGCAGCAGTTCGGCCATCTTGAGCGCGACGGTCGTCTTGCCGGTGCCGGGGTTGCCGGTAAAGCTCATGTGCAGGGTCGGCGTTTCGCTGGCCAGACCCAACTCGCGCCGGGCCTTGTCCACCAGTAAAAGCGCCGCCGTCTCGCGGATGCGCTGCTTGACCGGACCTAGGCCGATCATCTCTCGGTCCAACTCTTCCAGAACCTCGCGCACACCGCTTTCCTCATAAGCGGCGGCAAGGTCCACGGTCGCGGGGCGGGTCGGGGCGTCTTCGGTCATGGCGGATCCCTTCGGGTGTCATGGGCGGCCCAAGGGAATCCCCCGGGCCGCGTAACGGTCAGGCGTAACGCTGGCCTTCGGGTTCGCGCACCGCGTAGCTTTCGATCGTGTAGCGCACCACGCGGCCCTCGCCCTCTTGCCGCACGACGCGGAAACCGGGCTCGGATTGCGGGCGGTTGACGATGAAGCTCATGCGGATCGACTCCCAGCCGGGGCTGGCGTCGAAGGCGATGACGCGGATGTATTTCCCGCCATGCAGCTTACGGCACTCGTTGACCTCGTAGACCACGGCGGCGGCGTCCGGGTTGTCGAACATCGGGTGGCCCCACATCTCCCAGTAGGTATTGCGGGGGTGCGGGTCGTCGGTGAACTCGACCGAAACCGCCCATCCCTTGTCGATGGCATATTGGGCCTGAACGCGGATATCCTCATCCGTCAGATCCGGCAGGTAGCTGAACTGTCCTTGCGTGAGACGCATGTCTTTTCTCCTTTTCCCAATCGGTTACATCGACACGCCGGGCGTCGGCGCAAAGTCCGGCGCGTCGGTCGAGGCATAGTCGAAGCTGACGTTTTTCCAGGTATCGAGGGCCTGCTTGAGCGGCGTGCAGGTCTTGGCGGCATCGCGCAGGATGCCCTCACCCTCGTTCCAGATGTCGCGTCCTGAGTTGCGGGCGTAAAGCATCGCCTCCAGCGCGACGCGGTTGGCGGTAGCGCCCGCCGCGATGCCATGCGGGTGGCCGATGGTGCCGCCACCGAATTGCAGCACGACATCCTCGCCCAGGTAGGTCAGCAGCTGGTGCATCTGGCCCGCGTGAATGCCGCCCGACGCCACCGGCATCATCTTGTTGAGCGAGGCCCAGTCCTGGTCGAAGAAGATCCCGTTCTCCAGCGCCATCGGGTTATATTCCTCGCGGAAGATGTCGTAGTAGCCCTTGGTGGTGGCCGGGTCGCCTTCGAGCTTGCCGACGACGGTGCCCGCGTGCAGGTGGTCGACGCCCGCAAGGCGCATCCATTTGGCGATGACGCGGAAGCTGACGCCATGGCTGCGCTGGCGCGTGTAGGTCGAGTGCCCCGCACGGTGCAGGTGCAGGATCATGTCGTTGTCGCGTGCCCATTTGGCCATCGACTGGATCGCCGTGTAACCGATCACCAGGTCGATCATGATGATGACCGAGCCGAGCGACTTGGCGAATTCGGCGCGGGCATACATCTCTTCCATCGTGCCGGCGGTGACGTTCAGGTAGGTGCCTTTCACCTCGCCCGTCGCGGCCGAGGCGCGGTTGACGGCCTCCATGCAGTAGAGAAACCGGTCGCGCCAGTGCATGAAGGGCTGCGAGTTGATGTTCTCGTCATCCTTGGTGAAATCGAGCCCGCCCTTGAGCGCCTCGTAGACCACGCGGCCATAGTTGCGCCCCGAAAGGCCCAGCTTGGGCTTCACGGTCGCGCCCAGAAGCGGGCGGCCATAGCAGTTCAGGCGCTCACGCTCGACAACGATGCCGGTCGCGGGGCCCTGGAAGGTCTTCACATAGGCCACCGGCAGGCGCATGTCCTCAAGGCGCAGCGCCTTGAGCGGCTTGAAGCCGAAGACGTTGCCGATGATCGAGGCCGTCAGGTTCGCGATCGAGCCACCCTCGAACAGGTCGAGGTCATAGGCGATATAGGCAAAGAACTCGCCGGGCGAATTCGGCACCGGGTCAACGCGGTAAGCCTTGGCGCGGTATTTCTCGCAAGCCGTCAGGCGGTCGGTCCAGACCACAGTCCAGGTCGCGGTCGAGCTTTCGCCCGCGACGGCGGCTGCGGCCTCGACCGCGTCCACCCCGTCTTGCGGCGTGATGCGAAAGAGCGCGATCACATCGGTATCCTTGGGGGTGTAGTCAGGCTCCCAATAGCCCATCTGGGCGTATTTCATGACGCCGGCCGAGTAGCGCTTGGCTCCGGTGACGGTCTTGGATTCGGACATGTCGTTCATCTGGTTTCTCCTCCCATTGGTGTTTCAGGCGGCGCGCGCGGCTGCGATCCGGGGATCGAGCGCGCCCGAGGCGTAGCGTTTGGCCATTTCGTCCAGCGATACCGGTTTGATCTTTCCGGCTTGCCCGGCTGTGCCGAAGCGCTCGAACCGGTCGCGGCAGAGAGCTTCGAGTTCCTTCATCGCCGGGATCAGGAACTTGCGCGGGTCGAACTCGCGCGGCTTTTCGGTGGCGACCTTGCGGAACTGGCCGGTCATCGCCATGCGGCAGTCGGTGTCGATATTGACCTTGCGCACGCCCATTTGGATGCCGCGCTCGATCTCTTCCACCGGAACGCCATAGGTCTGGGGCATCTCGCCGCCATAGGCGTTGATCAGGTCCTGCAACTCCTGCGGCACCGAAGAAGAGCCATGCATGACCAGATGCGTGTCGGGCAGCTTTTCGTGGATCGCGGCGATGGTCTTCATCGACAGGATCTCGCCATCGGGCTTACGCGAGAATTTGTAGGCCCCGTGCGAGGTGCCGCAGGCAATTGCCAGCGCATCGCATTTCGTGGCCATCACGAAATCCACCGCCTGATCGGGATCGGTCAGCAGCTGATCGTGGCTCAGCTTGCCTTCCGCGCCCGAGCCATCCTCGGCGGCCGCCTCGCCCGTCTCAAGGCTGCCAAGAACGCCCAGTTCCCCCTCGACCGAGGCGCCGACGGCATGGGCGGCCTGCGTCACGCGGCGGGTGATGGCCACGTTGTAGTCATAGCTCGCCGGGGTCTTCATATCCTCTTCGAGCGAGCCATCCATCATCACGCTGGTAAAGCCGTGACGGATGGCCGAGAGGCAGGTGGCCTCGTTATTGCCGTGGTCCTGATGCAGGACAACCGGAATATCGGGATAGGTCTCGGCCAGCGCCTGCACCATGTGGCGCAGCATGATGTCGCCGGCGTAAGAACGCGCACCGCGGCTGGCCTGCAAGATCACGGGCGCGTCGCAGGCAGCGGCAGCGGCCATGATCGCCAGCCCCTGCTCCATGTTGTTGATGTTGAACGCCGGGACGCCGTAGCCCTGCTCGGCGGCGTGATCCAGAAGCTGGCGCAAGGTAATCAGTGCCATCGTGTCCTCCCTCAGGCAGCACATTCGGCGGCGTGAAGTGCCGCGATACCGGGAAGCTCCCTGCCCTCAAGCCATTCGAGGAAGGCGCCCCCGGCGGTGGAGACGTAGGTGAAATCCTGGGCGACCCCGGCCGCGTTCAGCGCGGCGACGGTATCGCCCCCGCCCGCAACCGAGACAGCACGGCCCGCGCGGGTCAGCTCGGCGGCCTTTTGTGCCAGCGCCACGGTCGCCGCATCGAAGGGCTGCATCTCGAAGGCGCCAAGCGGGCCGTTCCACAGGATGGTGCGGCAATCCTCCAGCACGGCTGCGAACTCGGCCACGGCCTCGGGGCCAGCGTCCAGGATCATCGCATCCTGTGGGCAGGCATCGGCGGGCACCACCTCATGGGCGGCATGCGCGTTGAATTCGCGGGCGACCACCACATCGCGTGGCAGGTGCAGGCAACAGCCATGCACCCGGGCGAGAGCTTCGATCTCCCTGACGGTCCCGACCTGGTCGGCCTCGTGAAGCGACCGGCCCATGGCCGCCCCAGAAGCGAAAAGAAAAGTATTGGCCATGCCCCCGCCGATGATGACGTGATCGAGCTTGCGCACGAGGTTCTTGAGCACGGCGATTTTCGAGGACACCTTGGCGCCCCCCACGATGGCGACGGCGGGCTTTTGCGGCGCTTCAAGGGCGGCAGACAGCGCGTCGATCTCTTCGATCAGCAGCGGCCCGGCATAGGCCGGAAGCAGGCGCGCCAGCGCATCGGTCGAGGCATGGGCGCGATGCGCGCAGGAAAAGGCATCATTGACGTAGATATCCCCGAGCTTGGCCAGTTCGGCGGCAAAGGCGGGGTCGTTATCCGTCTCGCCCTCGTTATAGCGCAGGTTCTCGCACAGCAGCGCCTCGCCATCGCGCAGGGCATTCGACAGGATCACGGCCGAGTTGTCGGCGCAGACATCGGAAAAGCGCACCTCTACCCCAAGCGCACGGCTGAGCGCCGGGCGCAGCTTGTCCACCGAATAGGCCGGGTTCATCTCGCCGCGCTTAGGGCGGCCGAAATGGGTCAGGATGACCAGCCGCGCGCCCCGTGCCAGCAGCGGGCGCATCCCGGCGGCGAAACGGTCGATGCGCGTAGTATCGGTGACGCGCCCATTCTCGACCGGCACGTTCAGATCAGCCCGCACCAGCACGCGCTTGCCGCGCACATCCGCCTGGAGGATCGATGGAAGCGCCATCAGTTCAGCCTCCCCATCGCCACGGCGGTATCGGCCATGCGGTTCGAGAAACCCCACTCGTTGTCATACCAGCTCAGGATCCGCACGAGTCGGCGATCCATGACCTTGGTCTGATCCATGTGGAAGATGGACGAGCGGCTGTCATGGTTGAAATCCATGCTGACATTGGCCGCCTCGGTATAGCCAAGCACGCCTTTCAGCGGCCCGTCGGCAGCGGCGCGGATGGCCTCGTTCACCTCTTCGATCGTGGTGTCGCGCGCGGCTTCGAACAGCAGATCGACAACCGAGACATTGGGCGTCGGCACCCGGATCGCTACACCGTCAAGCTTGCCGTTCAGCTCGGGCAGCACCAGACCCACGGCCTTGGCGGCACCGGTCGAGGTCGGGATCATCGACAGACCGGCGGCGCGCGCGCGGTAAAGATCCTTGTGCATCGTGTCCAGCGTCGGCTGGTCGCCCGTGTAGCTGTGGATCGTGGTCATGAAGCCCTTGTTGATGCCAATGGCATCGTTCAGCGCCTTGGCCACGGGCGAGAGGCAATTGGTCGTGCAGGACGCGTTCGAGACGATCCGGTCCTCATGCGTCAGGCTGCGGTGGTTCACCCCGAAGACGATGGTCTTGTCGGCGCCGCTCGCGGGGGCGGAAACCAGCACCCGGCGCGATCCGTTCTCAAGGTGCAGCGCGGCCTTGGCTCGGTCGGTAAAGATGCCGGTGCATTCCAGCGCCACATCGACACCCTGCCAGGGCAGCTCACGCGGGTCGCGCAGGGCGGTGACCTTGATCGGGCCGCGGCCGACATCCATCATGTCGCCTTCGACGGTGATCTCACCCGGAAAGCGGCCATGCACACTGTCGAAGCGCAGCAGATGCGCGTTAGTCTCGACCGGACCCAGATCGTTGATAGCGACGACCTCGATATCGTCGCGCGCCGCCTCCGAGATCGCGCGCAGAACGTTGCGCCCGATGCGGCCAAAGCCGTTGATGGCAACTGTAACGGTCATGCCAGTTCCTCTTGCTTGCGGTTGTTTGCGATGGCCCGTTCAGCCGCCTCGGCGACGGCGTCGGGCGTGATGCCGAAATGTTCGTAAAGCCGGGCCGCCGGGGCCGAGGCACCAAAGCCCGTCATGCCGACAAAGGCGTCATTGCGTTCGAGGAACAGATCCCAGCCCTGGCGGATCGCAGCCTCGATACCCACACGCGGGGCCGAGCCGCGCACCCGCAGCCGATAGGCGGGGCCTTGCTCGGCGAAAAGCTCGAAACACGGGGCCGAGACGACGGCGGCACGGAGGCCACGCGCTTCGAGCAGGCGGGCGGCAGCAACAGCGATCTGCACCTCCGAACCCGTGGCGATCAGGGTGACGTCGCGCCCCTCGACCGGGTCACGCAGCAGATAGGCGCCGCGCGCGGTCAGGTTCTCGTCGATATGGCGGCCTCGGATCATCGGCAGGTTCTGGCGCGACAGGATCAGCGCGGACGGCCTAGCCTCGGCGGTGGCGGCGATCTGCCAGGCCTCGGCAGCCTCGACCGCATCGGCCGGGCGGATCACGTTCAGGTTCGGCATCGCCCTCAGCGAGGCCAGATGCTCGACCGGCTGATGGGTCGGCCCGTCTTCGCCCAGCCCGATGCTGTCATGCGTCAACACGTAGGTGACCGGCACCCCCATCAGCGCCGAAAGCCGGATCGCCCCGCGGGCATAGTCGGCGAAGGCTAGGAAGGTGCCACCATAGGGGCGCAGCCCCCCGTGCAGCGCGATCCCGTTCATCGCGGCGGCCATGCCGTGTTCACGGATACCGTAGTGGATATAGCGCCCGCCGAAGTTGCCGGGGCGGACCGAGGTCATCCCCTTGCTACGGGTATTGTTCGAGCCGGTGAGATCGGCCGAGCCGCCAACGGTATTGGGCAGGGTCTCATTCAGCACCTCCAGCGCCATCTCGCTGGATTTGCGGGTGGCGACGTTGGGCGCGCTCTGGATCAGGCTGTGCTTGTAGGCGCCGATGGCGGCATCAAGCGCGCGGGCGTCCGGCGCGGTGTGGAAGGCTGTGAATTCGTCGCGCAGGGACGACTTGGCCAGACGTGCGACCCAAGCTGCATGGGCCTCACGGCCCCGTTCGGCAACGGCGCGCCATTCCGCATAGACCGCCTCGGGGATCTCGAACGGGGCGCTTGTCCAGCCAAGCGCCTCGCGCGCCGCCGCGATCTCGGGCGCGCCGAGGGGGGCGCCATGCACGTCGTGGCTGCCCTGCTTGGTCGGCGCGCCGTAGCCGATTACCGTGCGGCAGGCGATCAGGCTGGGGCGCGCGTCGGCGCGAGCGGCCTCGATCGCAGCAGCGATTTCCTCGGCCGCGTGGCCATCGACGCGCTGCACATGCCAGCCGCTTGCGGCGAAGCGGGCAAGCTGGTCGGTCGAGGTCGACAGCTCGGTCCCGCCGTCGATGGTGATGCCGTTGTCGTCCCACAGAACGATCAGCCGGCCCAGACCCAGATGCCCGGCCATATCGATCGCCTCATGGCTGATCCCCTCCATCAGGCAGCCATCGCCCGCCATGACATAGGTGAAATGGTCCACCAGATCGTCGCCAAAACGGGCGTTCAGCATCCGCTCGGCCAGCGCCATGCCGGTGGCGGTCGCGATCCCCTGCCCCAGCGGCCCGGTCGTGACCTCGATCCCGGCCGCGTGGCCGTATTCCGGGTGCCCCGCCGTGCGGCTGCCGAACTGCCGGAACGCGCGCAACTGGCCCATGGGCATGTCCGCATAGCCCAAGAGGTGATGCACCGCGTAAAGCAACATCGAGCCATGCCCCGCAGACAGTACGAAGCGGTCGCGATCCGCCCAGCCGGGCGCCGAGGGGTCGAGCTTGACGAAACGCTTGAACAGCACCGCCGCCACATCGGCCATGCCCATCGGCATCCCCGGATGGCCCGATTTCGCGGCCTCCACCGCATCCATCGTCAGCGCGCGGATGGCATTGGCCATCATCGTCTCGGCAGGGGTCGAAAGCTGGGCGATCTCGTTCATGGCTGTCTCCTCAGGCGCGCCGCGCGTCATTGACGAGGCGGTGGATCATCGGCGTGAAGATCAATTGCATGGCGAGGTCGAGCTTGCCGCCGGGGATCACGATGGAATTTGCCCGGCTCATCCAGCTGCCCTGGATCATCGAGGTCAGGTAGGGAAAGTCGATGCCGCGCGGGTTGCGAAAGCGGATCACCACAAGGCTTTCATCCGCCGTCGGGATCCAGCGCGCGATGAACGGGTTCGAGGTATCAACGACCGGCACGCGCTGAAAATTCACATCCGTTTCAGTGAATTGCGGGCAGATGCAGTGCACATAGGCGTGCATCCGGCGCAGGATCGTGTCGGTCACGGCCTCGGTCGAGTAGCCCCGGCTGGCCTTGTCACGATGGATCTTCTGAATCCATTCGAGGTTGATGACCGGCACGACCCCGATCTTGAGATCGGCATGCGAGGCGATGTTCACATCGTCATTGACGACGGCGCCATGAAGGCCCTCGTAGAACAAGAGGTCCGAGCCATCCTCGAACGCCTCCCATTTGGTGAACTTGCCCGGCGCGGTGCCCCAGCGTTCGGCCTCGCGGTCGTCATGGACGTAGTGGCGCGTTTCGCCCCGGCCCGTCTCGCCATAGGTGCGGAAAACCTCTTCGAGCTTGGCCAGTTCATTGGCCTCGTAGGAAAAATGGCTGAAGGTTGCGTCGCCGGCAGCCGTGCGGGCCTCCAGCTCGGCCTTCATCGCCGCGCGGTCGTACCGGTGGAAGGCGTCGCCCTCGATGGAAACCGCCTTGATCCCCTCGCGGCGAAAGATCTGGTCGAAGGTCGATTTGACCGTCGTGGTGCCAGCCCCCGACGAGCCGGTCACCGAGATGACAGGGTGTTTCTTGCTCACTTTTTTGATCCTCAGACTCGGAAAAGGCTGCGTTCAGAGAAGAGCGCCGATGTCTCGGCAGGGGGCAGATCGTGGTAGACGGTGACCCGGTCCATCTGGGCGGGCGACCCGAAGATCAGCGGCACACGCTCGTGCAGGTCCTCGACGCGCTGATCCATGATGGCCAGCAATCCGTCGCTGGCCTTGCCCCCGGCCTGTTCGATGACAAAGGCGATGGGGGCGCATTCGTAAAGCATCCGCAGGCGGCCGCGCTTATAGCCACGCCGCGCGTCACCGGGGTAGAGGAACAACCCGCCACGGGTCAGGATGCGGTGCGTCTCGGCCACCAGCGAGGCGATCCAGCGCATGTTGTAATTGCGCGCATGCGGCCCCTCTTCGCCCGCCAGGCAGTCATCGATATAGGCGCGGATCGGCACCGGCCAGTGGCGGTAGTTCGAGGCATTGATGGCGAACTCACCCGATTGCTCGGGCAGGCACAGATGGTCTTGCGCCAGTTCGAAGACCTGCGTTTCGGGGTCGAGCGTGTAGTAGCGCACGCCCTGCCCGAAAGTGACGATCAGCGAGGTCTGCGGCCCGTAGATGATATAGCCCGCCGCGATCTGGTCGCGGACCCGGCGCAGAAAGCTGGCCTCGGCGCCCCCACAGGCTTCGTAGATCGAAAAGATCGTACCGATCGAGACGTTGACGTCGATGTTCGACGAGCCATCAAGCGGGTCGATGGCCAGCGCAAGGTGGCCCGTGGGGTCAAGCTCGACGATCTCCTCGCGCTCTTCCGAAGCGAAGTAGCGCACGCCCGTCCCGCTCAGCGCCGTGGCGAAGGCGGTATCGGCCAGAACATCGAGCGCCTTCTGCCCGTCGCCACCGGTGTTGGTGCCCACGTTGCGCCCAAGCGAGGCACCAAGCGGACCGCGGGCAATCTGCCGCGACAGGCTGCGCCCGACCGAGCAGAGCGCGCTGATCGCAGGCAGCAATGCGGCGGGAACCCCCTCGGGGGAAATCGGCGCGATCGTCGAACCCATGGCTTCCTCCCAAGCTGTTTTCGGCGTTTCGTTGAGCTGACGCTTGCATGGGGTTTGCTTTTATGAAATTTAAAAGAAAGGAATTCGTCTTAAATAAAATCTAATGATAGATCCTGACCGCATAAAGCTCAGCCAGTTGCGCGCCCTTGTGGCGGTGGTCTCGGATGGCTCGATCACCGGGGCGGCCGAGCGGCTAAACCTGACCGCACCAGCCATCCATACCCAGTTGAAATTGCTTGAAGATACCGTCGGAACGGCGCTGCTGAACCGCACCAGGGGCCAAGCAATGACGCTGACCGAGGCCGGGCAGGTTCTGTTCGACGCCGCCGCGCGGATTGAGGGAGAGCTGACGCGCGCCCTGCGCGACATTGTCGCAGTTCAGGAGGGGCACGAGGGCCGCGTGCATCTGGGCGTCGTGTCTACCGGCAAGTATTTTGCGCCGGGAATCGTGGCTGCGATGCGCAAGTGCTGCCCCGGCATCGACGTGCGCCTGTCGATCGGCAACCGGCAAGAGATCATCCACGCGCTCGACACCCGCACCCTGCATCTGGCGATCATGGGGCGGCCGCCGCGCACGCCCGCAGTCATCGCAGAACGGCTGGGCAACCACCCCCATGTCATCATCGCCGCGCCGGACCACCCCTTGGCCGGGATCGGCGAAGTGCCCGACGCCGCGCTGCTGCGCGAAACCTTCATCATGCGCGAGGAAGGCTCGGGCACACGCATTCTGGCGAACCGGTATCTTGACCGGATCGGCAGCGGTCAAGGCTACGGCAGCATCGTCATGGACAGTAACGAGACGATCAAGCAGGCGGTGATCGCCGGCCTCGGGATCGCGCTAATCTCAGAGCATACCGTGATCGAGGAGTTGCGCAGCCGCAGGCTGGTCCGCCTGCCCGCCAAGGGGCTGCCATTGATCCGCGAATGGTACATCCTGCACACGAGCGACACGCCCCTGACCCCGGCTGCCACACGCATTCAGGACGAGATCCTCGCCATGAAAGGCTCTTACCTGCCGCATCTGGATTGACGCTGCCTAGGCAAGCGCCCGCGCCGCCAGATAGGCCAGGCCAAACAAGATCGGCTGATGCACCAGATAGATCGCAAGGCTGTGCCGCCCCGGCCAGGCCAGCCAACGCAGGCTTTCGCCCCGCCCGCGCAATCCCTGCCAGAGGCCCGCGGCATCCGCCGCCTTGGCCAGCGCAAGACCCAGCAGGAAGGGCCCGGCCCAGGGGAAGACCGGCTCGTAATCCATCGAGGGCGGGTGCTGCGCGCCAAGCCCGAGCCAGACCAGCGCGGGATGGTCGAACACCCCGCCGACAACGTACTGCGGCACCACAAAGAACACCGCCGCGCCGATCAGGATCGCGACCGTGGGCAGGCGCAGGAATGCCAGCCCGATCAGGCTGCTGACCGCGATCGAGTGCAGGATACCGAAGTAAACGAACCGACTGGGGTCAGCGACATAGGTGGCCAGCGAAACGCCCGCCGCCGCCAACGCAATCACGCCGAGGCGGCGCCAATAGGCCCGCGCCCGGAACCGATGCCCATGCGCCAGATAGAGGCTGACCCCCGCGAGCAACACGAAACTGCCCGCGACCATGCGCGCGAAGTAGGACCAGAAGCCCGTCGTCGCAAGCCCCGCCGGAAGCAGCCCGAACCACGTCAGGTCATAGACCGAATGGTAGATAACCATCCCCACCAACGCGAAGCTTCGCGCCAGATCAAGGGCATGGATACGCGCGGTCTGGGGTTGGGGGGCGCTCATGCGGCACTCGCGGCTGGTGACGGGTCTGGCCCGGCTTTAGCACGGCGCGTAAACCTTGACCGCGAAAATCGCCCGCCTCACGCAATCGCTATGGCCCGAAGGCTTAACGTGAGAATTCGCGGGGCGCATCGTCATAAGCCCATGCTAGGATGTGCCCGTCCAGCACCGGAGGGAACGCCATGAAGCTCAAGATCGCCGCCCTGTTGTGCGCCCTGCTTGCCGCCGCGAGCGGCGCGCAGGCGCAAGATCAGATCCGCGAGGAAAGCGTGGCCTTTCCCGCAGGTCAGACAGGAACGCGCCTGAGCGGCACGATCACCGGATACGATGCGGTCTCTTACATGATCGGGGCGGAAGCCGGGCAGCGCATGGTGCTTGGCCTCGACGCCTCCAACAACCAGACCTTTTTCACGGTGTTCGGCCCCGGTCAGGCGCCAGGGGGCGCGGGTCTGGCCGCAAGCGACCTGACCGGCCCCATGGTGCCCGAGATTAATCGTTTCGACGTGACGCTGGACACCTCGGGCTATTACCGTGTGCTTGTCTATCAGATGCGCAATGCGGCGCGGCAGGGGCTGAGCGCGTCCTATACGCTCGATATCGCCGTGACCGGCACGACCGGAGCGATTGTCGAAGGCGACTTTGCCGACGGGCTGGCGGGTGGCCCGGATTATTACGCCGTGCGCACCGCAATGCCGGGCGGCTCGCTGAATATACGGCAGAGCGCCAGCGCGGGCGCTGCGATTTTGGGTCAGGCGGCGAACGGGGCGCAACTGCGCAACCTCGGCTGCCGGATGGCCGAGGGGCGGCGCTGGTGCCGTGTCGCGACGCTTTCCGACCCCGGACTGGAGGGGTGGGCCGCAGGCGAGTTCCTGATCGAAGGCAGCGGCCCGACCGAGCCCGACATGACGCCCCTGCCCGCCGAACAGGACGCCATGGTCCCCGGCACCGCGTTCCACGCCACCGGGCCGCTCCCCTGCCAGCGCGACGGAATGGCGGCCGAGTGCACCTTCGGCGTAATCCGCGCAGGCAATGGCAATGGGCGCGTTGTCATCTCATGGCCCGACGGCAGCAGCCGGGAGATCACCTTCGAGGGCGGTCTCCCCACCGCATCGAACGCCGACGCCCCCATGATCGTGACGCGTGAGAGCGACAGGACAATCCTCACCATCGGGCCCGAGTTCTACGACATCCGCGATGCGGTAATCTGGGGCGGCTGAGCGCCGCACTCAGATCCAACGCCGAAGCCCTGTGCCAACCGCTTCGCGGCCACGTCCGACACAAGAACGCGCTCAACTTCATCAGCGTGGCGCCCAAGTGATCGAAAATTGTGCAGCACCGACTTTTTCGCACAGGCAGCATTTTGCTGCGATTGCACGGTATGCATCTTCATATGAAATGAAAGGCGAACGGGTCCGGCAACGGTGTCGGCCCAACTGATCGCCCGAAAGGGCCCGCAGCAACGGCGCTGCATCTTTTCCCCAACCCGGCCGGTTTCCGGCCCTGGCGAAGATGGAGTGCCACATGTCCAAGCAGCGACTCGTCATCATCGGCAATGGTATGGCCCCCGGCCGTATGCTCGAACATCTCTTCGAGGTGAGCGACGCCTTCGAGGTGACGATCTTCAACGCAGAGCCCCGCGTGAACTACGACCGCATCATGCTGTCGCCGGTTCTGTCGGGCGAGAAAACCTATACCGACATCATCATCCACGGCGAAGGCTGGTACGCAGAGCGCGGCATCACCCTGCACAAGGGCGAGAAAATCGTGCAGATCGACCGCGACGAGCGCAAGGTCGTCTCGGACAAGGGCACTGTCGCGCATTATGACCGGCTGGTGATCGCCACCGGCTCGTCGCCCTTCATCATCCCGGTGCCCGGCGCCGACCTTCCCGGCGTACTGGCCTATCGCGATCTCGACGATACCGAGGGCATGATTGCCGCCTCGGCGAAAGGCGGGCGCGCCGTTGTCATCGGCGGCGGCCTCCTGGGCCTTGAAGCTGCCGCAGGCCTGAAGCTGCGGGGCATGGAGGTGACCGTCATCCACCTGATGCCGACGCTGATGGAGCGCCAGCTGGATACCGCCGCAGGCTACCTGCTGCAACGCGAGCTCGAAGGCCGCGGCATCGAGGTGCTCTGCCAGGCCAACACCAAGCGCATCATCGGCGCCGACCGCGTCGAAGGCGTGGAGCTGGCCGACGGCCGCATCATTGACGCCTCGCTGGTGGTGATGGCCGTGGGCATTCGCCCGAATGTCAAACTGGCGCAAGAGGCCGGGCTGGCCGTCAACCGTGGCATCGTGACCGATGCGACCATGCGCACCTCGGACCACTCGATCTATGCCGTGGGCGAATGCGTCGAGGTCGGCGGGATGGTCTATGGCCTCGTCGCCCCTCTCTACCGCATGGCCAAGGTCGCCGCCGAGCATCTGGCCGGCCCGTCGAAGGCCGAGTTCGTCCATGCCGAGACCCCGACCAAGCTCAAGGTCACCGGCGTGAACCTTTATTCGGTGGGCGATTTCGCCGAAGGCCCCAACCGCGAGGATATCGTGCTGCGCGATGCAGCGCGCGGCAGCTACAAGCGCGTAATCCTCAAGGATAACAAGATCATCGGCGCTGTTCTTTATGGCGATGTCGCCGATGGCGGCTGGTATAACCAGATGCTGAAATCCGGCGAGGACGTCGAAGGGATGCGCGAGACGCTGATCTTCGGCCGGGCCTATCAGGGCGGCGGTAATGCTGACCCGCTGGCCGCCGTGGCGAGCCTGCCCGACGACGCCGAGATCTGCGGCTGTAACGGCATCACCAAGGGCCAGATCATGGCCGCGATCCGCGACAAGGGCCTGACCTCTCTGGCCGAGGTGCGCGCGCATACAAAGGCCTCGGCCTCCTGCGGCACCTGCACCGGCCTCGTCGAGAATGTCATGGGCCTGACGCTTGGCGATACCTTCGTGATCCCACAGGCTGCCGGCATGTGCCCCTGCACCACGCATGGCCATGGCGAGGTGCGCCGACTGATCCGCGCCAAGGAGCTGAAATCGATCCCCGCCGTGATGCAAGAACTGGAGTGGTCCACCCCCGAGGGCTGCGCCAAGTGCCGCCCCGCGCTGAACTACTACCTCGTGTGCGACTGGCCGGGCGAGTATCAGGACGACCAGCAATCGCGCTTCATCAACGAGCGTGTGCACGCCAACATCCAGAAGGACGGCACCTATTCGGTCGTGCCGCGCATGTTCGGCGGCCTGACCACCGCCGATGAGCTGCGCGCCATCGCCGATGTGGCCGATCGCTACAGCATCCCCACGATCAAGGTCACCGGCGGCCAGCGCATCGACCTTCTGGGCGTGAAGAAGGAAGACCTGATCCCGGTCTGGAAGGATCTCAACGACGCCGGGATGATCTCGGGCGCGGCCTATTCCAAAGGCCTGCGCACGGTCAAGACCTGTGTGGGCAAGGATTTCTGCCGCTTCGGCACGCAGGACTCGATGGGCCTGGGCGTCAAGCTTGAGAAGTTCCTCTGGGGTTCGTGGTCGCCCGCCAAGCTCAAGCTCGCAGTCACCGGCTGCCCGCGCAACTGCGCCGAGGCGACCTGCAAGGACATCGGCGTGATCTGCGTCGATAGCGGCTATGAGATCGTCTATGGCGGCGCGGCGGGCCTGCATATCCAGGGCACCACCAAGCTTGGCAACGTCAAGACCGAGGCTGAGGTGATCGAGGTCATCGGCGCCATGACCCAGATGTATCGCGAGCAGGGCTTCTACCTGGAGCGCATCTACAAATGGGCCGAGCGCGTGGGCTACGACCACATCAAGGACGTGATCCTGAACGACCTTGAGGCGCGCAAGGCCTATTACGACCGCTTCGTCTATTCGCAGCAATTCGCGCAGACCGACCCTTGGGCCGAGCGCGTCGCGGGCGCCGAAGCGCATGAATTCAGCAACATGGCAGAAATCAAACTGGAGGCCGCGGAATGAATGCCCCGCTCAGAAACTGGGTCGCGATCGGCTCGATCAACGACATTCCGCGCCAGGGTGCGCGTTGCGTGAAAAACGGCGAGATGACCATCGCGGTCTTCCGCACCTCGGACGACCGGGTGTTCGCACTCGAAGACAAATGCCCGCACAAGAACGGGCCTCTCAGCCAGGGAATCGTGCATGACGGATGCGTCACCTGCCCCCTGCACAACTGGGTGATCTCGCTCGAAACCGGCGCCGCGCAGGGTGCCGACGAAGGCCAGACCGCCTCCTTCCCCGTCAAACTCGACGGTCAGACCGTACTGCTTGGTCTCTGACCTCTCCGACGAAGGGACAGATTACGGCTTACGTCCAGCCTGCCGAATTCGCCGCCAAGATGATCGAGCCCGTGAATCCAAGACCCTGATGTCGACCAAGGGCACGCTGATCCGCGCCTATATGGCAGGCGCGATCCTCGCGCTGGCCGTGCTCTGCATCGTGCTGGCGGGCTTCACCTGTCGCCGATCCATAGCAGCCCACAGGATGAAGCCGCGCCGGTCCTATCAGAAGACACGCCGAGAATTCCGGCGACGGCATCATGTCGGCTATCGACTTCGACAGACCGTCACCCGCGTTCTCAACGCCAAGGGCAACCACGTGAGACTCGAGACGAGCGGCAATTACCCCGCAGTATCGCGCCTGGTAAGGCCGCTCAGCCCGCCAAAAGCGAACACACCCGGCGCACGCAAAGCGCGTAGCCCTCGACGCCGAAGCCCGCCATCACCCCGTCCGCGCGCAACGAGACATAGGAGTGGTGGCGGAAGCTTTCGCGCTTGTGCACGTTCGAGATATGGCACTCGAAGACCGGCCCCTCGAAGGTATTCAGCGCATCGAGGATCGCGACCGAGGTATGGGTATAGGCGCCGGGGTTGATCACGATCGCGCAGGCCTCGTCGCGCGCGCGGTGGATCAGTTCGACCAGACCGCCTTCGTAGTTTGACTGGAACAGCTGAACCTCGAACCCCTTCTCGGCCGCGACGGCGGCGCAGGCCCGCTCAACGTCGTCCAGCGTGTCATGGCCATAGATCTCGGGCTGCCGCTTGCCGAGCAGGTTCAGGTTGGGTCCGTTCAGAATAAAGATCGGCTTGCGGCTCATGGGGTTCTCTCCGGTCGTGCTGCGCCACTCCTTGTTAGCCCAGCATTCGCCCTGTGGCGAGTGTTTGCGCAACCTCCGAGGCGCAAAGCAAAAAAGCGCGCCATTCGGCGCGCTTTGGTTCTGGTCCCCTGAAACGGGAAACGTTCGCTCAGTGCGTCCAGTTCGCGCGGCGATCCGAGGCGAAGTTTTCGCCATAACCACGGGTGCGGATGTTGGCGGCGCGCTTGTGCGGTTCGGTCACGGTGTACTCGAGGCCCTGCTCCTTGGCATAGGTCTCGGCTGCCTCGCGGCTTTCGAACTTGAGGCGCACCTGCGACTGCGTGTCGTCCGAGCTGGTCCAGCCCATCAGCGGGTCGATATCGCGCGCTGTCGCCGGAGCGAAGTCCAGATACCAGATCTTGGTCTTGGCTTGGCCGGATTGCATGGCATTGCGGGCCGGCTGATAAATACGCGCGCGCATGGCTTATCTCCTCGGATGCTTGGCCTTTCTTAGTCAATCGGGCCAAAAGCGCAAGCCCTTTGGGCGCCTTGGCCTGTCAATTGCCGCCGATTGCCGCGCTGCGGCCATAGCAGACCTTGCAAGAGAACAAAAATAGATCAAATTAGGCAGGCCCCGGAGGTTTCGCCATGCCGCACAACAATTCCAACATGCCGATGCACCGCCCCGAGGTGCTGACCCGCCCCAAGCTCGAGGGCGGCAAACGCTTTGTGATGAAAACCGAATTCGACCCTGCGGGCGACCAGCCGACGGCCATCGCGGAACTCGCGGGCCGCGTTCTGGGGGGGGAGCATGACCAGGTTCTGCTTGGCGCCACCGGCACCGGCAAGACCTTCACCATGGCCAAGGTGATCGAGCAAACGCAGCGCCCCGCCATCATCCTTGCGCCCAACAAGACGCTGGCCGCGCAATTATATGGGGAATTCAAAGGCTTCTTCCCCGACAACTCGGTCGAATATTTCGTATCCTACTACGACTATTACCAGCCCGAGGCCTATGTGCCGCGCTCGGACACCTATATCGAGAAGGAATCGCAGATCAACGAGCAGATCGACCGGATGCGCCACTCGGCCACCCGCGCGCTCTTGGAGCGGGACGATGTGATCATCGTGGCCTCGGTCAGCTGCATCTACGGTATCGGCTCGGTCGAGACCTATTCGGCGATGACGCTCGATCTGACGGTGGGTGACCTGATCGATCAGCGCAAGTTCCTGTCGGATCTGGTCGCGCAGCAATACAAGCGCCTCGACGCCGCCTTCCAGCGTGGCTCGTTCCGGGTCAAGGGCGATACGGTGGATCTGTGGCCCGCCCACCTCGAAGACCGCGCCTGGCGCTTTAGCTTTTTCGGAGAAGAGCTTGAATCCATTATCGAGTTCGACCCGCTGACCGGGCAGAAGTCCGACAGTTTCAAGCAAATCCGCATCTACGCCAACAGCCACTACGTGACCCCGCGTCCGACGCTTCAGCAGGCGATCAAACAGATCCGAGTCGAACTGGCGCAGCGGCTCAAGCAATTCAACGATGAGGGCAAGCTGCTGGAAGCGCAGCGGCTGGAGCAGCGCACAAACTTCGACCTGGAAATGCTTGAAGCGACTGGCGTTTGCAACGGGATCGAGAATTATTCGCGCTACCTGACCGGCCGTGCACCCGGCGAGCCGCCGCCGACCCTGTTCGAATTCATCCCCGATCACGCCATCGTCTTCGCCGACGAATCCCACGTCACCGTGCCCCAGATCGGCGGCATGTATCGCGGCGACTTCCGGCGCAAGTCCACCCTGGCCGAGCACGGATTCCGCCTGCCGTCCTGCATGGACAACCGTCCGCTCAAGTTCGAGGAATGGGATGCGATGCGCCCGCAATCAGTCTTCGTTTCGGCCACCCCCGCAGCGTGGGAGATGGAGCAGGCTGGTGGCGTCTTCGCCGAGCAGGTGATCCGTCCCACGGGCCTTCTCGATCCGGTGGTCGAGATCCGCCCGGTCGAAACCCAGGTCGATGACGTCCTTGACGAAATCCGCCTTGTCGCGGCGCGCGGGATGCGCACGCTGGTCACCACGCTGACCAAGCGCATGGCCGAGGACTTGACCGAATACCTGCACGAACAGGGCGTGCGGGTGCGCTACATGCACTCGGACATCGACACGATCGAGCGGATCGAGATCCTGCGCGATCTGCGCCTTGGGGCCTTCGACGTGCTGGTCGGCATCAACCTGCTGCGCGAGGGGCTCGACATCCCCGAATGCGGGCTGGTCGCGATTCTCGATGCCGACAAGGAGGGCTTCCTGCGCTCGGAGACCTCGCTGATCCAGACCATCGGCCGCGCCGCGCGCAACGCCGAAGGGCGCGTGATCATGTACGCCGACAGGATCACCGGCAGCATGCAGCGAGCACTTGATGAGACGAACCGCCGCCGCGCCAAGCAGATGGCCTATAACGAGGAACACGGCATCACGCCCCAAACCGTGCGCAAGAACGTCGAGGACGTGCTCGCGGGCCTGTGGCAGGGCGACACCGATATGTCGCGCGTCACCGCCACGATCGAGAAGCCGATGCTGGGCGCCAACCTCGCCGCCCATATCGACGGCCTGCGCGAGACCATGCGCAAGGCCGCCGAGAACCTCGAATTCGAGGAAGCCGCCCGCCTGCGCGACGAAATCAAGCGACTCGAAGCCGTCGATCTGGCCGTGCATGACGACCCGATGGCCCGCCAATCCGCCGTCGAAGAGGCTGCCGAGGTCGCGACCAAGGTCAAGGGCCGCTCGACCGCTGGCCGCCCGGGTCAGCGCGGAGGGGTAAAGAGAAGGAAGGGGCGGTGAGATTTGCGACGCCGATACTCGCTGCCTTGCTAGCCTGCGCACTCCCAGCTCAGGCACAGCGGATGGATTGCGCCCCGCCCCCTTTCCAATCGCACCAAGGCGTCGCGGATCTGGCTGCGGCGGTCGAGCCGGTCCTGGCGCGCTTCCCCGCTCTACGCGCGACACTTTTCCAGGAGGCGCGCTCGCTTTGTCTGGCCGACACCTTGCACGACGCGCGCGGATATCTTGAGGCAGACGCTCTACGCATCGTGATCGCAGCCGACCTGCCATCACGGCTGCAACAAGCCATCCTGATCCATGAACTGCGCCACCTGCAGCAGCAATCGGCGGGCACCTGCCCCGCCCCCGACCTGTCGATGCGAGAAAACGCGCGGGCAATCTTTGCGATGGAGGCCGATTCCAGCGCCTACAGCCTTACCGTCGCTTGGGAGCTGTGGCAGGATGGCCTGCCCGATCTGTGGGAGGCTCTCTCACTCTGGCCAATGCAGGCGGATATCGCGCGGACTTACCGGCAGGCATTCACGCAAAACGGTGACGCGGCATACGCTGCCAGCGCGGCGTTCACGCAATGGTATGCGAACCCGATCCGGCGCGAGAGCTATTACATCGCGGCATGTTCCGATTATCTCGAACAGCTCGACCGCAACCATCTCCCGCCCGGCAGCGGGCGCCTGCCACCCGACTTCTTTCGCCAACTCTGCAAATTGCCAGATGGCTCGCCCTATCCCTGCGAAGAGGCGGGATAGGGCGTCTCAACTTCAGCTCTACTTCAGCTTTGCGGCGTCACCGTCAGCCCCAGCATCCGCCAGGCCTGCATACCGCCGCGATAATAATAGATTTTCTCGGCAGGGAAACCCGCCTCGATCATGCGACGGGCGGCGGTGGGCGACTGGCCGCACCAGGGACCGTTGCAATAGAGCGCGGCGGACTTCACGCCCTCGACCGAGCAGTCGAACCCGTCGAAATCAGGCTCGCAGCCCAGTTCACCCAGGCGGTCGGCGGCCTCGGTATAGGGAACGCTGATCGCCCCGGGGATGGCGCCCGCCTCGAAATCGGCGCGCACGCGGCCATCGATGACCGCCACACTCGGGTCTTGCAGGAACTGCAGCATCTCAAGCTCGCCGATCGGGGTAACGCCCGGCGCAGGGATCATCGGCTGAAGGCAGAAATTCGGGCAGGGACGCGAGGTGCGCGCCCATTCGCCGCTTAGCTCATTCGCGTTGTCCTGAATGCGCGCGATCTCGACCGGACCGGAGTCGGTCTCGACCGTGACGCTCATGATATCTGGGGTGATTCCCACCGGGGCGTTCTCGGCCAGAACCGGGGCCGAAAGGGCCAGAATTGAAACAAGACCCAAAGCAATGCGCATTACATCCTCCCTGATTGTAACGCGCGAACACTAACATGCGAATTATTGAATATCTATAGCTTCCGTTCAGTCTCTCAGCTCAGCCAACAGGGCCAGAACCTCGGTATGCGCCGGGCCCTTGCGCGCGGCCTCAAGCGCGCCAAGCCCCTGCCCGAGCGTTTCGGCATAGACCACGCGATGGGCCAGAACCGTGTCGAGCAAGTCGGCATCAAGCTGTTCGGCAGATTCGCGCACCTCGGCGTCAAGCCGGGTGCCGCGCTTGACGCGGTTGAGGACAACCTTGGGCCGTTTATTCTCGCGTTTGGCGAGGTCAATCACGCCCTCGGTCGCCCAGAGGTCCACATGGCTAGCCGCGACCGGAACAAGGATCACATCGGCCTCGCGCAGCGCGGGGCGCAGGTCGCTGTCGACCTTGGGCGGCGTGTCGATGATCACGACGTCCACGCTGCGCTTGAGCTTCTCGACTTCATAGCTGACGCCCCAGGCCGAGGAGGTCGAAAACTCCAGCCCGGGCTCGCCCAGCACATCGCGGCGCGCCAGAAACCAACGCCCGAGCGACCCCTGCGGATCGGTATCGAGCAGCGCCACGCTCAGACCTTGTTGCAGGAAGCCGACTGCCAGGTTCACCGCCAGCGTCGTCTTGCCAGCACCGCCTTTTTGCTGCGCAACCGTAATGACCAGTCCAGACATCCCCACCTCCTATGCCGCAGCGCAGCATAGGCTGAGTCGTCATGGAATGCACGTCCTTTGGCGTCAATAGTCGCCGAAGACCTCATACATCACAGGTTCGAAGCTGCGGCACAGCGTAGCGATATGCCTGTTGCGGGTGATCATCTCGGCCGAGCGCAGCATGGCCTGGTAGTCGCCGCGCTTCTCCCATTTGGAATAGGTCGCAATGCGGGTATGGGCGTCGTTCATGTGAACACCGGCCCCGATGAAGCCGGGCTGGTGGCGGATGCAATTCTCATAGGCATCCGTCAGTGCCTCCATCAGCTCCATCGCGGTGGCGGGCGTCATCTCGAACGTGCAGATGACGGTTTGTCCGGTGAAATCCTTGGTGATCTCGGTCATGGCGGGTCCTCCTGCGGTCATGCTTGCACAGCGACGCAGGAAAATCACCCGTTTTCAAAGACCTCAGAGCATCACAAGCGCGATCCCCGGCACTGCAAAGATCAGCGCCGTGCGCAGCAGGTCGCTTGCCACGAACCAGATCACGGCGCGCCAGGTGGCCGACATCGGCGTCGTCTCGTCGATGGCGTTGATGACAAAGAGATTGAGCCCCACCGGCGGAGTGATGAGGCCAACCTCCACCACGATCAGCACGAGAATGCCGAACCAGATCGCGGTCGCCTCGGCCTCCATGCCGAAATCAAGGCCCGCGACGATGGGCCAAAAGGTCGGGATTGTCAGCAGAATCATCGAAAGGCTGTCCATGAAACAGCCCAGCACGAGATAGAGGATCAGGATCAGCGCAAGAATCGCATGAGGGGTCAGACCCCAAGCGCCGATCAATTCGGCCAGTTCCTGCGGCACCCGCGTAATGCCCAGAAACCCGTTATAGACTGCGGCACCCAGGATGATGAAGAAGATCATCCCCGTGGTTTCGACTGTGGCCAGCAGCGCGCGGCGCAATCCACCGGCTCCAAGCGAAGCCCGGGCCATCAACCCGACGCCCGCCGCACCTACCGCAGCGCCCTCGGTGGGCGAGAAGAGCCCGCCATAGATCCCGCCGACGACCAGCACGAAGATCGCCACCACTTGCCAGATCTGTACGACCGCGCGCAACCGCACGGGCCACGGCTGAGCGGCACGCGTGCCGGCGGCCTGTGGATGGCGCCGCAGGTAAAGCGCCACGACAAGCATATAGCCCAGCATCGCCAGCAGCCCCGGAACGATGGCGGCGGCGAAAAGCCGGGCGATGTTCTGTTCTGTCAGGATCGCGAAGATCACCAGCACGACCGAGGGCGGGATCAGGATGCCAAGCGTCCCGCCCGCCGCCAGCGCGGCGGTCGAAAGCCCACCTGCATAACCCGCCGCGCGCATCTCGGGCAGGGCCACGCGGCCCATCGTCGCCGCCGTGGCCAGCGACGAGCCGCAGATCGCCCCGAACCCCGCGCAAGCGCCGATCGCCGCCATCGCCAGCCCCCCCTTGCGATGACCAATGAGCGCATCGGCCGCACGAAAGAGCGCGCGGCTCATACCTCCTTGCGTGGCGAACTGGCCCATCAGCAGGAAAAACGGCACGACTGACAGGTCGTAATTGGCGAAGGTCGAAAAGGCCTCGTTCTTGATCTTTGCAAGCCACATGTCGGGGCTGCCGGTGACCAGCCACAGCCCCCCTGCCCCGACCGCCAGCATCGCCAGACCGATGGGCGCGCGCAGCGCGATCAGCACCAGCAGCAGCGGGAACGAGACCAGACCAAGCGCCAGATCGCTCATCGCGCGCTCCGTCCGGGGCGGGCCAGCGCCGCGCCGGTCTGCGCGGCAGCGACCAGCGCGGTCAACCACGCGCCGGGAAGGCAGGCCGCGTAGAACCACCAGAGCGGCCAGCCCAGCAGAAACGTCGTCGTGCCAGAGCGCATCTTGCCCAGCATCCCCGCCCCCAACCGCCATGCGATGACCGCCATCAGAAGTGCGGTGAGCGCGGGCCAAGCGATGGCCAGTACCCGCCGTACGGGGTGCGGCAAACGCTCGGCCAGAAAATCGACGCGGGCATGGGCATGGTTATGCTGAACCAAGGGCAGCGCCGCGAAGACGATCATCGGCAGGCTGGCCTCGATCAGCTCAAAGCTGGCCTTGATCGGCCCAAGCCCCGCAAGCACACCCGTCACGGTCCCTCCCAGCCACGCCGCGTGCGAGAGCTTCTGCGCCGCCGAGCCAAGCGCACTCAGCCCGACCATCGCGATCAGCCCCAGCAGCGCCAGCCCACCGGCCAACGCCAGCGCTCGTACAGCGAAATCGAGCGCGCGGGCCACTTACCGCGAATGCGCGGAGATGCCCGCGCGGGCTTTCTCAAGAAGCGCCTGACCGTCGATGCCCTGCGCTGCCATCTCGGCAACCCAGGCGTCGATCGCGGGCGCGGCGGCAGCCTCCCATACCGGGGTCTCGGCTGCGGGAATGGTGACGATCGCATTGCCGAGCTTTTCGGCCACCGCGCGCGAGGGGACATCCTCGGCCTGTTGCAGCTTGCCCGCCTGAGCCGAGAATGCCGCGCCCGAGGCCGAGTCGATTGCGGCTTTCAGATCATCGGGCAGACCTTCGTAGGCGTCCCTGTTCATCGCCAGAATGAAGGTCGCGGTATAGATCGATGGCCCGGAAAACTCGGTATGGTTATGCACGATCTCGCCAACCTTGAGCGAGGCCGAGACCTCCCAGGGCAGGAGCGCCCCGTCAATCGTGCCTTTCGACAGGGCCTCGGGCACGGCCGGAACCGGCATGCCAACGGCGATCGCGCCCAACTGTTCCAGCAGTTTCGTTGTCACACGCGACGGACCGCGCAGCTTCAGCCCGGCCAGATCCTCGACCTTCGCGACGGGTTTATTGGCGTGAATCACCCCCGGCCCATGGACCCAGGCGCCCAGCAGGTGCAGATCGGCGAAGTCGGTCGCCACCATATCCGACTGAGCGAGATCCCAGAAAGCGGCAGACGCGGCCTCGGCATCGGCGACCAAGAAGGGCAATTCGAACACCTCGGTGCGCGGGAAGCGGCCCGGGGTGTAGCCCGGCAGCGTCCAGATGATGTCCACCACGCCATCGACCACCTGATCGACCAGATCGCCCGGTTTTCCGCCAAGCTGCATCGCCGGATAGTGCTGCACCTCGATCCGTCCGCCCGAGGCCGCCTCGACCGAATCGATCCACGGGTTGAGGATTTGCGCGGGCACGAAGCTTGTTTCGGGCAGGAACTGGTGCAGGCGCAGGGTAACCTCCTGCGCGGCCAGCGGGCCAGCAAGCCCAAGGCAAAGGGCGGCAAGCGTAAGGGTGCGGATCATGGCGGCTCCTCCTGTCCGGGTCAGTTTATTGCGGCCCGTCCCCGGCCTGTCCAGTGCCAGCCGCGACACCCGGGCCGCGCGGCGCGACACGCCCGCCGTCGCGCGAGCGTTTGCCCCATGGCGAAGCATCGCGGATAGCGCTCAAAATTTCAGCAATCATGACAGGGAAGTAACGGAAATGTTGCAAGCCACGCGTTTTCAAGCAAGTCTTTCCCAGTCGGTCAAAGTTTGACGACCAATGAGCGCCCGCGTCGCAAGACTGTCACAGAAGGCGCCTAGCTGCTAGTCGGCGCCCATTCCGGGCCCGAGAGATCCGATTGACGGGGAGAGATCCGAAATGACGACGAAACCGATGCACTGGCTGGTAGGCGCCGCTGCGCTTCTGGCATCGACCGCTCTGGTCCATGCCGAGGACATGGCCGCGCTCGAAGCCGCCGCCAAGGCGGAAGGCATACTGACCACGATCGCACTGCCGCACAGCTGGTGCGGCTACGGCGACGTGATCGCCGGCTTCAAGGCCAAGTATCCTGAAATCAGCGTGAATGAGCTGAACCCGGATGCGGGTTCGGCGGACGAGCTTGAGGCGATCCGCGCCAACAAGGGCAACACCGGCCCGCAGGCGCCCGACGTGATCGACGTGGGCCTGGCTTTCGGCCCGCAGTCGAAGGAAGAAGGGCTGATCCAGCCCTACAAGGTCTCGACCTGGGACGAGATCCCGGACAGCGCGAAAGACCCGGATGGCTACTGGTATGCCGACTACTACGGCGTGATGTCGTTCATGGTGAACAAGGACCTCGTGGACAACACCCCCACCGACTGGGCCGACCTGCTCAAGCCGGAATACGCGGGCCAGGTGGCGCTTGCGGGCGATCCGCGCGCCTCGAACCAGGCGATTCTTGCGGTGCTGGCGGCTGGCATGGCCAATGGCGGCACGGCCGGCAAGGAAGCCGGCGAGAAGGGTCTTGAGTACTTCAAGGCGATGAACGAGGCGGGCAACTTCGTCCCGGTCATCGGCAAGGCCGGCACGCTCGCGCAGGGAGCGACCCCGATCGTGGTGATGTGGGACTATAACGCCCTTGCCGCGCGCGACACCCTTGCGGGTAACCCGCCGGTGGACGTCGTCGTGCCGAAAACCGGCGTTCTCGCCGGCGTCTATGTTCAGGCGATCTCGGCCCACGCGCCCCATCCGAACGCCGCCAAGCTGTGGATGGAGTACCTCTATTCGGACGAAGGCCAGAACCTCTGGCTCAAGGGCTACTGCCACCCGGCGCGCTTCAACGCGATGGCCGCCGCCGGCAAGATCCCGCAAGAGCTGATGGACGCCCTGCCCCCGGCCGAATCCTATGAGGCCGCCTACTTCCCGACCATCGAGGAGCAAGGCACCAACAAGGAAGCCGTCGTGGGCGGCTGGGATGCCGTCGTCGGCGCCAACGTTCAGTAAACGCGATCTATCGTGACAGACTGCCGCCTCCGGTTTCCACCGGGGGCGGCTCCTGCGCCCCTTGGGGCCAAGAAACGAGCGGAGAAAGCGTGAGCGAGACGCAATTGCCCCCACCGCGTCGGCGGATCAATCTGAATTGGCTGGGCCTTGTGCCCTTCGCGCTGTTCGTCGGGTTGTTCCTGATCGCGCCGACGATGAAGATCGTGATCGGCGCCTTCCAGCGCGCCGACGGTTCCTTCACCTTCGAGAATATCGCGGGCCTCTTCACCCCCTCGATCATCGCGAGCTACTGGATCTCGATCAAGATCTCGGTCGCCTCTTCGGCGATCGGTTGCCTTGTCGGCTTCCTGATGGCGGCGGCGATGGTGCTGGGCGGGCTGCCCAACACGATCCGCTCGCCGCTGATGACGTTTTCGGGCGTCGCCTCGAACTTCGCGGGTGTGCCGCTGGCCTTCGCCTTCCTCGCCACGCTCGGGCCGCTTGGCCTTGTGACGATGTTCCTCAAGACGCAGTTCGGGATCAACCTGCGCGCCATGGGGTTCAACATCCTCAGCTTCTGGGGCCTGACGATCACCTATCTGTTCTTCCAGATCCCGCTGATGATCCTGATCATCACCCCCGCGCTTGACGGGCTGAAGCGTGAATGGCGCGAGGCCGCCTCGTGCCTTGGCGCGACGGGCACGCAATACTGGCGCATGGTTGCGCTGCCGATCCTGTTCCCGACAATCCTGGGCACCTTCGCGCTTCTGTTCGCCAATGCCTTCGGCGCCGTGGCCACCGCCATCGCCCTCACGGGTTCCAGCCTGAACATCGTGCCGATCATGCTGTTCGCGCAGATTCGCGGCGACGTTCTGGGCAACCCGCATCTGGGCTATGCCATGGCCTTCGGCATGATCCTCGTGACCGGCATCGCGAACGTGATCTACATCTGGCTGCGGATGCGTTCCGAGAGGTGGCTGAAATGAAGAAAGCCGCCGCCTGGGCCATCCTCTTCCTAGGAGTCACCTATTTCGTCCTGCCGCTGATCGGCATGGTCGAGTTCTCGCTCTCGATGCGCCGGGGGGTCTATTCCTTCGACGCGTATGCCAAGGTGCTCGCCGATCCGCAGTTCCGCCAGACCTTCTCCTATTCGGTGTTCATGGCGCTGCTGACCATCGTCTTTGGCATGTTCCTGGTCGTTCCCACAGCCTTCTGGGTGCGCCTCAAGATGCCGCGCATGCGCCCGGTGGTCGAGTTCGTGACCCTGCTGCCGCTGGTGATCCCGGCGATCGTCGTGGTCTTCGGCTATATCCGGCTGTTCAACACCTCCAGCTGGCTGCCGCTGACCGGCACCACGTTCGGCACCAACATGCTCCTGATGTTCGGCTATGCGACGCTCTCGCTGCCCTACATGTATCGCGCCGTTGACACCGGTCTGCGCACCATCGACGTGGCAACTCTGACCGAGGCCGCCCAGTCCCTCGGCGCGGGGTGGATCACGGTGCTCGCGCGCGTCATCCTGCCCAATGTGCTGGTCGCGGTGCTCTCCGGGGCCTTCGTGACCTTCGCCATCGTGATGGGCGAGTTCACCATGGCCGCGCTGCTGAACCGCCCCGCCTTCGGCCCCTATCTTCAGCTGATGGGCGCCAACAAGGCCTATGAGCCCTTCGCACTCGCGACGATCGCCTTCGTGATCACCTGGGCCTGCATGGGCCTGATCCAACTTGTCACCCGCTTCTCGAAACATACCAAGGCTGCCCGATGAGCTTTCTGACCATCTCCCATCTGGAAAAGAGCTTCGGCCCGAACCGCGTGGTGAAAGACTTCAATCTCACCGTCGATCAGGGCGAGTTCATCTCGCTCCTCGGCCCCTCGGGCTGCGGCAAGACCACGGTCCTGCGCATGGTCGCGGGGTTCGAGTCCCCCTCGGCCGGCCAGATCACCATCGACGGCGCCGACGTCGTCCGCCTGCGCCCCAACCAGCGCAACATCGGCATGGTATTCCAGGCCTATGCGCTGTTTCCCAATCTGACGGTCGCGCAAAACGTGGGCTTCGGCCTCAAGGTCAAGGGCGCGCCCACCAAGGAGATCGCGGCGCGGGTCGAGGAAATGCTTTCTCTCATCGGCCTGTCCGAACTCGGAAACCGCTACCCGTTCCAGCTTTCGGGCGGACAGCAACAGCGCGTGGCACTCGCCCGTGCATTGGCGCCCAAACCGCAGGTGCTGCTCCTCGACGAGCCACTCTCGGCACTCGACGCCAAGGTTCGCGTCAGCCTGCGCAACGAGATCCGCGCCATCCAGCGCGAGCTAGGCATCACCACGATCTTCGTCACCCACGATCAGGAAGAAGCGCTCTCGATGTCCGACCGCGTGGTCGTGATGCACCAGGGCATCGCCGATCAGGTCGGCACCCCGTTCGAGATCTACAACCGCCCCGCCACGCGCTTCGTCGCGGGCTTCGTCGGCACGCTGAACACGCTCGAGGCGAAGGTACTCGACCCGGCCATCGGACGCGTCGATGTGGCGGGAACCGAGATCTTGCTGCATCGCGCCCTGACCGGCAGCAATGCGACCCTTGGCCTGCGGCCCGAGATGGTAAGCTTGGGACAAGGCGCACATGACACGGGCCTGCAAGGCACGATCACCGATGTCGACTTCCTCGGCTCGGTGATCCGGCTACGTGCTGATGTCGGTGGCCAGAGTATCGCCTTCGACACGTTCAACACCACGCAAAGCTCCCCCCCACGCATCGGCGAAAAGGTCGTGCTCGGGCTGAACGCCACCGACCTGCTGGTGATCGGAGACTGATCCGCTCTTTCTTCTTGGCCAAAATACCTCGGGGGTGAGGGCCGCAAGGCCCGAGGGGGCAGCGCCCCCTACCCCTTGCGCCCCCGGAAGAAACGTGCCCTTGCGTAAAGCTCCTCAAGCCGCTTCATCCGTGCGGCCGTCTGCTCCCAGGTCAGCGATTGCACCGCCGCCATCAGGGTCTCGACCAGAACCTGGATCGCCACCGTCGAATCCCAGGCCGAGGGCACCTCGACCTGCGCCGAAAGCCGATAGCGCGCATGGCTCGCGGCAGGGCTGACCCAAGGATCGGTGATAAGCACCACCTCGGCCCCCTGCTCGGCCGCCATCTCGACCAGTTGCAGCACGTTATTCTCGTAGCGGCGAATGTCGAAGGCCAGCAGCACATCGCCGCGACGCATCTCAATCAACGCGGGCGGCCAGGCGTTCGAGACCGGCGCGAGCAGCTCCACCTCCGGCCGGATCACCTTCATATGGGTCACGAAATACTCGGCCATCGCCATGGTGATCCGCCCGCCCGTCGCAAAGACCTTGCGCTCGGGGTCCGCCAGAAGCCGCGCGATCGCGTCGAACTCGGCATGATCAATCTGCTTGAGCGTCGCTTGCAGATTGCTCAGCACTGCATCGGCGAAACGGTTGAGGATATGCGCCTCGGGTGCGGTCTCGGCCCAACGGTCATGCTTGGCCAGCGGGCTTTCCAGCCGCGCCTCCAACTCCTCCTTCACGGCGGCCTGCAAGCCGGGATAGCCGCCGAACCCCATCTTCTGGGCTAGGCGAACGACCGTTGGCGAGCTCACCTCGGCGGCCTTGGCCAGTTGGGTCACCGACCCAAGCAGCGCCACCGGATAGTGGCGCAGGATATGGCTCACCAGTTGCTTCTCGGCGCGGGTCATCGCCTCGATCCCGCCGCGCAGCTGCTCTTCGATGGTTTGCGTCACTGCCGCCAAATTGGGCATTCCCCCCATGATGGGCCGACTCGGCCTTAGAACAGATTGTAACAGAAATTCTATTTTTGAAATGATGTTGACAGAACCGGTCTGCGCGAGAGAGCCTGACCAAAAGATAAAAAGAGAATCGACGGGAAAATGACCGATCAGATTGCGGATATCGCCGTATCTGTCGAAGGGCCGGATACCCCCGGCCGCTTCGTGGTGGTGTGCGAACATGCGTCCAACGCCTTCCCGGCGCCCTGGGGCGATCTCGGGCTGAGCGCTGCGCAGCGCGAGGCCCATATCGCCTGGGATCCGGGCGCGCTTGGGCTGGCGCGGGGTCTGGCGGCGCGGCTGAACGCGGCTCTCGTGCATGCCAACAGCTCGCGCCTGATCTATGATCTCAACCGCCCCCCGCATTCGGCAGGCGCGATGCCCGCGCGCTCCGAGATCCACGACATTCCCGGCAATCGCGACATCACCCCGCAAGAGCGCCTGACGCGGACCGAGGCGCTTTATCTGCCCTTCCACGCCACGCTGCGCGCTCAGATCGCGCGCAAACTGGCCTTGGGGCACGCGCCGGTGATGGTCACCGTGCACAGCTTCACCCCCGTCTTCAACGGCAAGGCCCGTGCCGTCGAACTGGGCGTGATCCATGACGCCGACCCCGCGCTTGCCGTGGCCTTCCATGCCGAGGCCCGCGCCGCGACCCAGATGGATGCCCGCCTGAACGAGCCCTACTCGGCCGCCGACGAGGTCACCCACACCCTTGCCCTGCAAGCGACGCCTCTTGGCATCCCCAACGTCATGATAGAGTTGCGCAACGACCTGATCGCCACGCCCGCCCAGCAAGACACGATGGCCGAGCGCCTCGCCCCGCTGCTGCTCGCGGCCGTCGCCAAGATCGAGGAGGCGCGCTAATGCCCGGCTGGTGTCACGCCTATGTTCGCTTTGTCGAAGGCATGAACCGCCGCGTCGGGCGCTTCGCCATGTATCTGCTCTATGTGATAATGGCGATCTTGCTGTGGTCCTCGGTGACCAAGATCATGCATGTGCCCGCGCTCTGGACGCTTGAGATGGCCCAGTTCACTCTGGTCGCCTATTACATGCTCGGCGCGCCCTATTCGTTTCAGCTCGGCACGAACGTGCGCATGGACCTGTTCTACGCCCGCTTCACCACCAAGGGACAGGCGATGTGGGACGTGTTCACCGTGTTCGTCCTGATGTTCTACCTTGGCGTGATGCTTTGGGGGGCGTTTGACTCGACCGTCTATTCCTTCTCGGTGAACGAGCGCAACCCGACCGCCTGGCGCCCGCCGCTCTGGCCGATCAAATCCATCATCACGATCAGCTTCGCGCTGATGCTGTTGCAGGCCGGGGTCCATCTGATCCGCGACATAGCGACCGTCCGCGGGGAGAAAATCTGATGGATCACAATACGATCGCCCTTCTGATGTTCTCGACCATGCTGCTGATGATGCTGACCGGGCAGCGGGTTTTCGGCGCCATCGGCTTTGTCGCCGTAGCCGCCGCGCTGATGCTCTGGGGGCCAGGCGGGACGGACATGGGCTTTTCGGCGGTCATGAAGCTGATGAAGTGGACGCCGTTGCTGACGCTGCCGATGTTCGTTTTCATGGGCTATGTGATGTCGGAAAGCCGTCTGGCCGATGACCTCTACCGGATGTTCCACGTCTGGTTCGGCCCGGTGCCGGGCGGCCTTGCCATCGGGACAATCCTATTGATGGTGATGATCTCGGTGATGAACGGTCTCTCGGTCGCGGGCATGGCCATCGGCGCCACCATCGCGCTGCCCGAACTGATGCGGCGCGGCTATGACAAGCTGATGATATCGGGCGTGATCCAGGCGGGTTCGAGCCTTGGCATCCTGATTCCGCCCTCGGTCGTGCTGGTGCTGTTCTCGCTGATCGCGCGTCAGCCGGTGTCGAACCTGTGGCTGGCGGGCGCGGTGCCGGGCCTGCTGATGGCGACGCTCTTCATCCTCTACATTCTGATCCGCACCAAGCTGAACCCGGCCCTCGCCCCGCCGATGTCGGAGGAAGAACTTGCCTCGGTCAGTCGCGCCGAGAAGTTCCGCCTGCTGCGCGCCGGGCTGCTGCCGGTCTTCATCTTCGTTGCGATGATGGTGCCTTTCCTCAATGGCTGGGCCAGCCTGACCGAGGCCTCGGTCATCGGCGCGCTGGCAGCCGTGCTGGCCGCCATCGTCAAACGCCGTTTCACCCGCGAGGTATTCGAGACCGCGACGCGCCAGACGCTGGCGATCACCGTGATGTTCATGCTGATCATCACTGCCGCGCTGTCTTTCGGCGCCGTGTTCGACGGGCTTGGCGCGGGTCGCGCGATCAACAACTTCTTCCTCAACAGCCTGGGGCTCGAACCCTGGCAGATCCTGGTGCTGATGCAGGTCAGCTTCCTCGTGATGGGGATGTTTCTCGACGACACCGCCATGCTGGTCATCGTGGCGCCCGTCTATGTCAGCCTTGCCAAGACCCTGGGCTTCGATCTGATCTGGTATGGCGTGCTTTACACGATCACCTGTCAGATTGCCTATCTCACGCCGCCCTTCGGGTATAATCTGTTCCTGATGAAAGCGATGGCGCCGCCCGAGTTCACGCTGCCCGTCATCTACCGCTCGGTCGCGCCATTCGTGCTGTTGATGCTGCTGACACTGATCCTCGTGATGATCTTCCCCGAACTTGCGCTCTGGCTACCGCGCGAGGTTCTGGGCCGCTGATGATAACGAACGACCCCGAAACGGGGCGCTGAACCAACAAGGAGAGAGAAATGACGACGACAAGACGTAAGTTCCTCACGACCGGTGCGGTGGGTGCTGCCGCGGCGGGCCTCGCGGCTCCGGCACGCGCGCAAAGCACGATCAAGTGGCGCCTGCAGACCTATGCGGGCCCCGCACTGGCCGAAGAGGTGGTCAAGCCCGCAATCGATGCGTTCAACGCCATCGCCAACGGCCAGATGGAGATCGAACTTTACACCTCGGACCAGCTGGTGCCGACGTCGGAGTTGTTCCGGGCCATGCAGAACGGCACGATCGACGCGGTGCAGTCGGATGACGACTCGATGGCCTCGCCGACCGAGGTGACCGTGTTCGGCGGCTACTTCCCCTTTGCGCTGCGCTACTCGCTTGACGTGCCCGCGCTGTTCAACACCTGGGGCCTCGATGAGATCTGGAAGGAAGAATATGCCAAGGTGGGCATCAAGCACATCTCGGCCGGGTCGTGGGATCCGTGCAACTTCAACATGAAAGAGCCGGTCAACTCGCTCGCCGACCTTAACGGCAAGCGCGTCTTCACCTTCCCGACCGCGGGCCGGTTCCTGGCGCAGTTCGGCGTCGTGCCGGTCACCCTGCCCTGGGAAGATGTCGAGGTTGCTCTGCAAACCGGCGAGCTTGACGGCCTGGCCTGGTCGGGCATCACCGAGGACTACACCTCGGGTTGGTCGAAGGTCGCGCCCTATTTCCTCGTGAACAACATCTCGGGCGCGTGGATCGGGCATTTCTTCGCCAACATGGATCGCTGGAACGAGATTCCGCCGCATCTGCAGCAGCTGATGACGACCTGTTTCGAGCAGTCGCACTACCGCCGCCAGTGGTGGTACTGGGCTGGCGAGGCCAAGCTGCGCGTCGAAGGGCCGGACATGAAGCTCACCAGCCTGCCCGACGAGGACTATGCCAAGCTTGAAGAAGCCGCGCACAAGTTCTGGGATGAGATCGCCGCCGAAAGCCCGCTCAAGGCGAAGGTTGTCGAGATTATCCGCAAGTATAACGATACCATGGTCAAGGCTGGCGCGCCCTATCGCTACAGCTGATCCGGCCGGGGCCACGCGCCCCGCCGCGCAATACCCGAGCCCCGCCCGCAAGAAGGCGGGGCCGTTCACAGGAGGAAAGAATGCCCGCCAACCTCTCGCTTGAGGCTCTGAAATCCGCCGTAGCTTCCGGCGACATCGATACTGTAATCGTGTGCATCTGCGACATGCAGGGCCGCCTTCAGGGCAAGCGCTTCCACGCGCAGCACTTCCTCGAAAGCGCGGTCGAGGAAACCCATTGCTGCAACTACCTGCTGGCCACCGACATGGAGATGGTCACCGTGCCGGGCTACGAGGCCTCGTCCTGGTCGCGCGGCTATGGCGATTACATCATGAAACCCGATCTGGCCACGCTGCGCCTGATCCCCTGGGCCGATGGCACGGCGCTGGTGATGGCCGATCTGTACGATCACCACACGCATGAGCTTGTCCCCCACGCCCCGCGCACCATCCTGAAAAAGCAGGTCGAGCGCGCCCGCGCGATGGGCTTTGAGCCGATGATGGCGACCGAGCTTGAGTTCTTCCTGTTCGAGGAAAGCTTCGCCGAGCTGTTCGACACCGGCTACCCCACCCCTACGCCGATGGCGCGCTACAATGTCGATTACTCGATCATGGGCTCGACCCGCGACGAGCCGATCATGCGCGCGATCCGCAACAGTCTTTACGGTGCGGGCATCCCGATCGAATGCTCGAAAGGTGAGGCCGACGCCGGTCAGGAAGAGGTCAACGCCAAGTATTCCGACGCCATCGACACCGCCGACATGCACAGCCTGATCAAGCTTGGCACCAAGCAGATCGCGCAGGACTACGGCGCGAGTGTCACCTTCATGGCGAAATACGACGACAAGCGCGCGGGCTCGTCGAGCCATATCCACCAGTCGCTCTGGCAGGGCGGCGCCAATATCTTCTACGACGCGGACGCGGCCTATGGCATGTCGGACACGATGCGCCACTACCTTGCCGGGCAGCTGGCCTATACGCGCGACATCGCCGTGTTCCTCGCGCCCTATATCAACAGCTACAAGCGTTTCTGCGTCGGCATGTTCGCCCCCACCAAGGCGGTCTGGTCGCTGGATAACCGCACCGCGGGCTACCGGATCTGCGGTGAAAGCACCAAGTCGGTGCGCGTTGAATGCCGGATCGGCGGGGCCGACCTGAACCCCTATCTGGCCTGCGCGGCGCTGCTGGCGGCGGGGCTTGAGGGGATCGAGCGCAAGCTGGACCCCGGCACGCCGATCTCGGGCGATCTTTATCAGAACGACACCGCGCCGCAGGTGCCGCGCTCGCTGCTTGAGGCGGCCGAGGCGCTGAACGGCTCGGAATTCCTGCGCAAGGCCTTCGGCGATGACGTTGTGTCACACTACCATCGCGCCGCGCGTTGGGAGATCGAAGAGGCAATGCGCGTGGTGACCGATTGGGAACGCACGCGCGGGTTTGAGCGGGCCTGAGGCCCCGTAGATGGCGGCGTCCGGCCAGTCGGACGCAAGGAACGGTGCCCCTTGGGGCGCAAGGAAGGTCGATATGACGAAGATGATCCAATGCATCTCGCCCGTGGACGGGCAGGTCTATGCGGAAAGGCCGGCGCTGAGCCTGTCCGAGGCACAGATGGTTGCCGAGCGCGCCCGCGCGGCGCAGGCCGAATGGGCCGCGCGCCCGCTGGAAGAACGCATCGCGCTGGTCAAGGCCGGTGTCGCCAAGCTCAGCGAGATGAAAGAGCAGATCGTCGAGGAACTGGCCTGGCAGATGGGCCGCCCGACGCGCTATGGCGGCGAATTCGGCGGGGTGAATGACCGCACCGAGTATATGTCCTCGATCGCGGCGCAGTCGCTGGCGCCGATGGTGGTGGAAGACAGCGACCGCTTCCTGCGCCAGATCGCGCGCGAACCGGTGGGTGTGGTCTTCATCATCGCGCCCTGGAACTACCCTTACCTGACGACGATCAACACGCTTGCTCCGGCGCTGATCGCGGGCAACACGGTCGTGCTCAAGCACGCATCGCAGACCCTTCTGGTGGGCGAGCGTCTGGCTGAGGCCTTCCACGCGGCGGGCGTGCCCGAGGATGTGTTCCAGAACGTATATCTGACCCATGACGTGACCGAGGCGCTGATCCAGTCGCGCGCCTTCGGCTTCATCAACTTCACCGGCTCGGTCGGTGGCGGCGCGGCGATCGAGCGCGCGGCGGCAGGCACCTTCACCGGGCTCGGGCTTGAGCTTGGCGGCAAGGATCCGGGCTATGTGATGGACGACGCCGATCTCGACGCCGCCGTGGACAGCCTGATGGATGGCGCGATGTATAACGCGGGCCAGTGCTGCTGCGGGATCGAGCGGGTCTACGTTCACGAAAGCCTCTATGACGCCTTCGTCGAGAAGGCCGTGGCCTGGGTGAAGAACCTCAAGCTCGGCAATCCCTTCGATGCCGAAACCACCATCGGCCCGATGGCGAACAAGCGTTTTGCCCATACCGTGCGCGAGCAGATCGCCGAGGCCGTGGCCGAGGGCGCGACCGCGCTGATCGACCCCGCGCTCTTCCCCGAGGATGACGGCGGCGCCTATCTGGCCCCGCAGATCCTTGTGAACGTGAACCACGAGATGCGCGTCATGCGTGAGGAAAGCTTTGGCCCCGTGGTCGGCATCATGTCGGTCGCGAACGACGCCGAGGCGATCGCCGCGATGAACGACAGCCCCTATGGCCTGACCTGCTCGCTCTGGACCTCGGACCCCGAGCGCGCGGCCGAGGTGGGCGCACAGGTGCAGACCGGCACGGTCTTCATGAACCGCTGCGACTATCTTGACCCGGCGCTGTGCTGGACGGGCTGCAAGGACACGGGCCGGGGCGGATCGCTCTCGGTTCTCGGTTTCTACTCGGTCACCCGGCCGAAATCCTACCATCTCAAGAAGGTGACGAAATGACCGCCCCGACCGTCAACTGGTCCTACCCCACCGCCATCAAGTTCGGCCCCGGTCGGATCAAGGAACTGGCCGATCACTGCACGACCGTTGGGATCAAGAAGCCCCTGCTGGTGACCGACAAGGCGCTCGCGGGCCTGCCGATCACGGCGGGCGCGCTGGATGTGCTGGAGGCGGCGGGCCTTGGCCGCGCGCTGTTTTCAGAGGTCGATCCGAACCCGAACGAAAAGAACATGACCGACGGCATCGCCGTTTACAAAGCGGGCGGCCATGATGGCGTGATCTGCTTTGGCGGCGGCTCAGCGCTGGATCTGGGCAAGATGATCGCGCTGATGGCCGGTCAGGCGGCCTCGCTCAGTGTCTGGGATCTGGAGGACATTGGTGATTGGTGGACCCGCGCCGATGCCGCGAAGATCGCACCGATCATAGCCGTGCCGACCACCGCAGGCACCGGGTCCGAGGTCGGGCGCGCGGGCGTTCTGACCAACTCGGACACCCACAAGAAGAAGATCATCTTCCACCCCAAGCTCATGCCTGCGGTCACGATCTGCGACCCCGAACTGACCGTGGGGATGCCCGCCTTCATCACCGCCGGCACCGGGATGGACGCGCTGGCCCATTGCCTTGAGGCCTATTGCTCGCCCTTCTACCACCCGATGAGCCAGGGCATCGCGCTGGAAGGCATGCGTCTGGTGTTCGAGAACCTGCCAAAGGCCTACGCGAACCCGACCGATCTTGAGGCCCGTGCCAACATGATGTCGGCCGCGGCGATGGGGGCGGTTGCCTTCCAGAAAGGGCTTGGGGCGATCCACTCGCTCTCGCACCCCGTCGGCGCGGTCTACGGCACGCACCATGGCACGACCAATGCCGTCGTGATGCCGATGGTGCTCGATTACAACCGCGCAGCCATCGAAGACCGGATCAAGGCGGCCGCCGCTTACCTCGGCATCGAGGGCGGGTTTGACGGCTTCCGCGCCCGGGTCATGACCCTGCGCAGCGAGCTTGGCATCCCCGAGAACCTCTCGGCCATGGGCGTCAAACCCGAAGACCTCGACATGCTGACCGAGATGGCGCTGGAGGACCCCTCCTGCGGCGGCAACCCGATCGAGATGACGCGCGAAAACACCCGCGCCCTCTTCGACAGCTGCATGTAACCGATCAGGCCGGGGCGCGTATCGCCGCGCCCCGGCCCCACAGGAAGGCCCCGCGCCGCAGCCTTCCGCAAATTCTTGCGAAAAAAGTGTCGCTTCGCGCCCATAGTGGCGGATGAATCGCGTGCTTCCTCTCGCGTTGTGCGCGCGTGCGCGATAAACAGGGAAAAATCCTGGAGGGACACGTGGCGCGCAAAGTCTCGAAGATCGCTCAGATCAGCACTCTCGCCCTGATCGCGGGCAGCCTGCCCATGGCATTCGAAGCCCCGGCTCATGCCGAAACCACCATCGGCTGGAGCCTTGGCACCTACGGCGCCCCGGGCCTGATCGACATGCCCACCGCCGAAGTCATCAAGGATGGCGAGCTGGTCACCTCGGTCTATGGCTATGGCAAGACCGCGCGCGGCAATTTCAGCTTCCAGATCGCCCCGCAGCTGACCGCCGTTCTGCGCGTCTCGACCGAGGACGGGATGGCCGACGATGGCACCGCGCTGCGCGACCGGGGCTTTGACCTGCACTGGCAGGTGCTGAACGAGAACGGGATGCGCCCGGCACTGGCCATCGGCCTGCGCGACCTGATGGGCGGCGGCATCCATGGCTCGGAATACATCGTTGCAACCAAGACGCTGAACCCCTCGCTGCGTGGCACCGTGGGCCTTGGCTGGGGACGCCTGGGTTCCGAAGGCGGTTTTGGCGGCGGCTCGCGCCCGGTGAGCGACCCCACCGGCGGTCTGAATTCAGAGGCATGGTTCCGTGGCCCGGCGGCGGTTTTCGCGGGCCTTGCCTGGCAGGCCAACGACAAGCTGACGCTGAAGGCGGAATACAGCTCGGACGCCTATGAGGCCGAAACCGCAGCGGTCGGGTTCGACCGCAAGTCCTCGCTGAATTTCGGCGCGGATTACAAGATCAACAGCATGGTAAAGCTGTCGGGTTATTATCTGGCCGGGTCCGAGGTCGGGCTGCAACTGACCGTCGCGCTTGATCCGCGCCACCCGCCGGCACCCTCGGGGCTTGAGAAAGCGCCGCTGCCGGTGCGTCCGCGCCCCGCCCCCGCCGCCGACCCGGACGGCTGGTCGGGCGCCTGGACCGCCGACCCCACCGCACAACCCGCGATTCAGACAGCCGTTGCCGATGCGCTTCGCAAGGACGGGCAGATCCTCGATTCGATGCAGCTGTCGGCTGACAGCGTCAACGTGCGCGTGCGCAACCAGATCTACGCCGCACCGCCGCAGGCCATCGGCCATACCGCCCGCGTCCTGACGCGTGCCCTGCCGCCCTCGGTCGAGACGATCACCGTCACGCAGGTCTCCAACGGGATGCCGACCTCATCGGTTACCTTCCGCCGGTCCGATCTGGAGCGCCTCGAAAACACCCAGGCGGGTGAAATCCTTGCCGCAACGCAGATCGGCGAAGCCGAGACCGCTGGCGCCTATGTGCCCACCGAAGGCCTTTATCCGCGCCTGCAGTTCGGCCTGCGCCCCTATGCCGAGTTCTCGACCTACGAGAAAGACGCCGATCTTTACGCCGACATGGGCGTCGAGCTGAGCGCGCGTTACGAGATCACGCCGGGCCTGATCCTGTCGGGCGCGATCAACCAGAAGATCTTCGGCAACCTCGACGAACAAACCAAGGTCTCGACCTCGACCGCGCCGCATGTCCGCTCGGATATCGCCGAGTATCAGAAGCATGGCGATCTGGCGCTGCAACGCCTGACGCTGGCCTGGTATAGCCGCCCCGCCGAGAACCTCTACAGCCGCGTCACCGTCGGTTATCTCGAGCAGATGTATGGCGGGGTCTCGGGCGAGATCCTGTGGAAACCCGTGGACAGCCGTCTGGCCTTCGGCGGCGAGTTAAACTGGGTCAAGCAGCGCGCCTATGACCAGCGCTTCGAATTCCTCGATTACGACACCGTTTCGGGCCACCTGTCGGCCTATTACGACTTCGGCGCGGGCGTCACCGGCTCGGTCGATGTCGGTCGTTACCTGGCCGAAGACTGGGGCGCGACCTTCTCGGTCGATCGCGAACTGGCGAACGGCTGGAGCGTGAGCGCCTTCGCGACGATCACCGACATGAGCTCGGACGAGTTCGGCCCAGGCGCCTTCGACAAGGGCGTCAAGCTGCGCATCCCGCTGTCCTGGGCAACCGGCAAGCCTTCGCTCGCGACCTTCACGCCCACGATCCGCCCCTATGTCGGCGATGGCGGTGCGCGCGTCGAGGTCGATGGCCGCCTCTATCAATCCGTGCGCAACACCCATATGGGCGCCCTTTATGAGGATTGGGGGAGATTCTGGCGATGAGCCGCCCCCTCCTGACGGCTCTGGCCGCCGCCGTGGCGCTTAGCGCCTGCGCCAGCGACACTGCCGGGGTGGCCCAAGGCGGCGCCTCCGCCAGCAGCACTCTGAAAGCGGGCCTCGCGCTGGTCATGCCGGGCAGCGAAGCCGCGCAGACCGCTCCGCAGAACCCCGAAGCGCTGGCGCAGGCCGCGCTCTCCTCGGTCAAGGGGCCGGTCATGCTGGCAACTTTCGAGGCATCGGGCGCCACGATGGTTTTCGGCATGGTCGGCGAGAATGGCGCGATGCGCAGCTACAACAGCCCCGATCAGCGCGGCATCGTGTTGCGCAACGGAATGCTGGCGGCAACGCGCGGCTTTGGCGAGGATCTGATGTCAGCCGACACCGAGGGCGTCGCCAAACTGGTGACGTCGCGGAGCGCAGGCACCGCCGAGCGGGTGCAACGCTATCTTGACGGCGATGGCACCGAGCGCCCCGTACCGATGCGCTGCGCCGTGAGCATCGGCCAGCCGGTCAGCCAGACCCTGTCGGGCATCGCCTATAGCGGCGTGCAGGTGGCCGAGCATTGCGAAGGCTCGGGCGCGGTGGTGGATAACGGATATCTGGTCAGCACCAAGGGGCGCGTGCTCGTCTCGCGCCAATGGGCGGGACCGAGCCTGGGCTACGTAGTGTTCCAGTCCCTGCGGGACTGATCGCGCAAGTTGACCAGCGCTATGATCGCGACCTTACATCAGTTTGCGGAGCTTCTCTGCATCTGCATCGCTTCCCCAGCCGACAGCAGTACCGATGCCATCCACAGCCTCGACATAGCTGCCATTCATGGTCCCATATAGGTTCGACGGGATTTGCAAGGCGAGTTGCCAGCCATTCGTGCAATTTACCGTGCCAACGCCACGATTGCTGAATTCGCCGCGGCACTCGATACCGTCCGCGCTACGCGTGGAAAATGTACTGGTGAAGTCCATCTTCGGCTGAATTGTTCCGGTAAGGACCGTTTCTTTACCGCTCGGCTCCCTGATCACGTTTACCAGCGGAATACCGTCGCGCAGCGCGGCTTGCATTTCAGCTCCCCCACCACAGCCCTGAAGGGCAACAGCGATCACCGGCACAGCCATGTGCATCAATTTAAAGGTCACCTGAAAACTTCCCCATTAAATGAAACTGGTCCCAAAGCTGGCCCGGGTACACATCTCATGTCAATGAACTCTTCGTTCTGCTATCCGACCAATATGGCTTGCGGACAGAGCAAAATAAAAAAGATCGGAAAGCTTGCGCTTCCCGATCTTTCAAATTCAACCGAAGTCGAAATCAGTCGTTCGCGGCAACCGCGATGCCGACGATCAGCAGGGCCGGGATCAGCCAAGCAGCGTTCGACGACGACGAACCTTCGACGACGACCGGTTCGGCTTCCACGACCGGAGCGGTGTAGCCGCCAGCGAAAGCGGTCGAAGCCGACAGGCCGAGGGCCAGAGCGATGGTAGCGATTTTTTTCATAGTAATCTCCGTAATTACCGTTGACAGCCGCCACGCTGGCAGCCTCGGAGCGAGACTCTCACATGCGCAACAGATTGCAAAGGGGTAAATTGGCACCTGTCGCATCAGCCGCAGCCAAGTGTTGCAGTTTAGCAAGAGCGCCGGCGACCGTCGGCGCTAACGGCTTCAAATCTTGTACATCATGCCATTGCGTGGCTGGAATTCCTATCTGATTTCGTGCATTTGCACCCTTTGCCGCGTTGACATCCCGCTTCGCCGAAACAACGCTTCGACCAGAGCAAGACTGAGGAGAGAACCATGAAGATTGCCATGATCGGCACCGGCTATGTCGGCCTTGTCTCGGGGGTCTGCTTCTCGGATTTCGGCCATGAGGTGATCTGCGTGGACAAGGACCCGCGCAAGATCGAGATGCTCGAACGCGGTGAGATCCCGATTTACGAGCCGGGCCTCGATACGCTGCTGGCCAAGAACGTCGCTGCGGGGCGATTGTCGTTCACCGGCGATCTGAAAGCTGCCGTGGACGGCGCCGACGCGGTTTTCATCGCCGTGGGCACCCCCACCCGGCGCGGCGACGGACATGCCGACCTGACCTATGTGATGGCCGCCGCCGAAGAGATCGCCGAGGCGATGACCGGCTACACCGTCGTGGTGACGAAATCGACCGTCCCGGTCGGCACCAACAAGGCCGTGCATGACGTCATCAGCCGCGTCCGGCCCGGTTTCGCCTTCGACGTTGCCTCCAACCCCGAGTTCCTGCGCGAGGGTGCGGCGATCGACGATTTCATGCGCCCCGACCGCGTCGTCGTCGGTGTGACCTCCGAACAGGCCCGCCGCGTAATGGGCGATATCTATCGCCCCCTCTTCCTGCGCGAATTCCCGATCCTCTACACCGATCTCGAAACCGCCGAGATGATCAAATACGCGGCCAACGCCTTCCTTGCGACCAAGATCACATTCATCAACGAGATCGCGCGTCTGTGCGAAAAGGTCGGCGCGGATGTGAAGCAGGTCTCGCGCGGGATGGGCCTTGATAACCGGATCGGCAACAAGTTCCTGCATGCCGGGCCGGGCTATGGTGGCTCGTGCTTCCCGAAGGATACGCAGGCGCTGGCGCGGATGGGCCAGGACCACGCGGCGCCGATGCAGATCGTCGAGACGGTCATCAAGGTCAATGACGAGGTCAAGCGCCGCATGATCGAGAAGATCGTCGATCTGTGCGGCGGCTCGGTCAACGGCAAGACCATCGCCGTGCTTGGGGTGACGTTCAAACCCAATACCGACGACATGCGCGACGCGCCCTCGCTGACCATCGTCCCGGCGCTGGTCGGGGCCGGGGCGAATGTCCGCGCGGTGGACCCGCAGGGCGAGCGTGAAGGCGCCCATCTGCTGCCGCATGTTCATTGGCTGAGCGATGCCTATGGCGCCGCCGACAAGGCCGATTGCGTTGTCATCCTGACCGAGTGGAACGAGTTCCGCGCGCTTGATCTGCAAAAGCTGGCCGCCAGCATGGCGGTGCCGCGCATGGCCGACCTGCGCAATATCTACAATGCGCAGGACGCGAAGGCCGCGGGTTTTGCGGCCTATACCAGCGTGGGGCGCTAAGCCGCTTCAGCCCCGCCGCCGCAAGGGCAGCGAAAGCGCGAACAGCACCGCCGCGCTTGCGACGATCGAGGGGCCAGCAGGCGTGTCATAACCAAGCGAGGCCCAAAGCCCGCACAGCACCGACACCGCACCAAGCCCCGTGGCAAGGGCCGCCATCCCCTCCGGCCCGCGCGCGAACTGACGTGCGGTGGCGGCCGGGACGATCAGCAAGGCCGCGATCAGCAGCGCGCCGACGATCTTGATCGACACGGCAACCGTGAGCGCAAGCGCCAGCGTCAGCACAAGGCGCTCCACCCGCGGATTGAGGCCCGAGGCTTGGGCCAGTTCCTCATTCACCGTCGCGGTCAAGAGCCCCTGCCAGCGCCAGACCAAGAGCCCTGCAACAGCCAGCGAACCCGCCCAGATCACGCCGAGGTCGCCTCGGCTGACCGCCAGGATATCGCCGAACAGGAAGGCCGAGAGGTCTACCCGCAGCCCCGAGAAGAACGACGCCGCGACAAGGCCGAAGGCCAGCGCCGAATGCGCCAGAACGCCAAGGATCGTGTCGCTCGCGTGACCCCTGCCCGACAGCATCGCGACCGTGATCGCCATGGCCAGCGCCACGAAAAGCGTGCCGATATAAACCGGCAGCCCGAGTCCGAAGCTGATCGCCACGCCAAGGATCGCGGCATGCGCGGTCGCATCGCCGAAATAGGCCATCCGGCGCCAGACAACGAAGGCCCCAAGCGGGCCGGTCGCCAGCGTCAGCCCGATCCCGGCAAGTGCGGCGCGGATCAGAAAATCGTCAAGCATGGTCGTGCTCGCAGTCGTGGCTATGGGAATGGGCGGCATGCGGGTGGCTGTGGTCGTGGCCATGCCCCTCGTCATGATCGTGGTCATGATCGTGGACGTGCTGGTAGAGCGCGAAGGCCCCGCCGGTTCCCAGACCGAACAGCGCGCGATACTCGGGCGCCGCCGAGACGACGCGCGGCGTTCCCTCACAGCAGACATGGCCGTTGAGGCAGATCACCCGGTCGGAGGAGGACATCACCACGTGCAGATCGTGGCTGACCATAAGGACGGCGCAGCCGGTTTCGCGACGGACCTCTTCGATCAGCTTGTAGAAACCCGCGGTGCCGGGCTGATCGAGGCCCTGTGTCGGCTCGTCGAGGATCAGGATCTGCGGCTTGGCCAGCAGGGCGCGCGCCAGTAGCACGCGCTGGAACTGCCCACCCGAAAGCCCCGCCAGCGGGCGCAACTCGATCCCGGAAACGCCAGTGCGGGCCAGCGCCTCGGCGGCCTGTGCGTCACTGACACGGCGCGGCAGCGACAGGAAGCGGCGTACCGTCATCGGCAGGCTCGCGTCGATATGCAGCTTCTGCGGGACATAGCCGATCACCAGCCCCGCTGCGCGGCTGACGCGGCCGCTGGCGGCGGGCTCTAGCCCGATCAGCGCGCGGATCAGGGTGGATTTGCCCGAGCCGTTGGGGCCCACGACGGTCACGATTTCACCCGGCACAATGCGGAAATCGACATGGGTCAGCACCGTCGTCTCGCCATGGCGTACACCGAGATTACTGGCCTCAATCAGTGCGTTATCGCTCATTCTTGATGTTCCGCGCAGGTCGGACAAAGGCCGAGCGCCTCGATATTGGCGCGCTCGATGGCAAAGCCAAGGTCCTGCGCCACGCTATCGAGCGCCGCGCGCACCGGGGCCGCGGCAGCCTCGGCCACGGCGTCGCATTCGCGACAAATCAGGAAAACCGGCGCGTGCTCCTCGCCCGGATGCATGCAGGCGGCGAACGCGTTCAGGCGACGCACTCGATGCGCCAGACCGTGCTCGACCAGAAACTCCAGCGCGCGATAGGCAACGGGGGGCTGGTTGCCGAACCCCTCGGCGGCCAGCCGGTCAAGCACCTCATAGGCGCCCATGGCACGATGCGCCTCCAGGAGGATCTCAAGCGTCCGTTTGCGCACGGGCGTCAGGCGCAACCCAAGCCGGAACGCCTCGGCCTCGGCGCGCGCAAGGGTATCGCCTGCGCAATGGCTGTGGTCATGCGCCGCAAAGGCGCGCGCTTCGGGCAGGAGCTCTGTCATGTTACTCTATCACATTCCACTTGACGCGTTATGCTATAACATACATACATCGCCAGCGAACCACAAGCAGGAGACCCGCGATGCGCGCATTCATTCTAGGCCTTTCCCTCTGCGCCCTGCCCGGCATCGCTCTGGCCGAAGCGCCGCGCGTGGTGACCGATATTCCGGCGGTGCATTCGCTGGTCTCGCAGGTCATGGGCGAGATCGCGGCGCCCGAGGTGCTTCTGGATCGCGGCGCCGATGCGCATAACTACCAGCTGCGCCCCTCGCAGGCGCGCGCGCTGCAAGAGGCGGATCTGGTGGTCTGGATCGGCCCCGAGATGACACCCTGGCTCGCCCGCGCGATCGAGGGCATGGCAAGCGGCGCCGAGTTGGAGCTTCTCGACGCGCCGCAAACCTTCCGGCGCGAATTCGAGGAGACCGGGCATGATCACGATCACCCCGCCCCCGAAGCAGATGCTGAAGACCACGATCACGAGGGCATCGACCCCCATGCCTGGCTCGACCCGTCCAATGCCCGTGCCTGGCTGGATTTGATCGCTGGCCATCTGGGTGAACTCGACCCCGAGAATGCGGCAACCTACACGGCGAATGCCTTGGCGGCCCAGGCACGGATTGACCGAATGGAAGCCGATATTTCCGCGCAACTCCAAGATGTTGCAGGTCGTCCTTTCGTTGCGGCCCACGATGCTTATGGCTATTTCTCGGGGCATTTCGGGCTGAACAACGCTGGCTCTGTCGCCATGGGCGACGCGGCGGAACCGGGCGCCGCGCATCTGGCCGAGCTGCGCGCGCATATCGCCGAAGATGGTATCCTCTGCGTCTTTCCAGAGGCGCAGCACGACCCGCGCCTGATCGAGCGGTTGATTGAGGGCACGCCCGCCCGGCTCGGCGCGGCGCTCGACCCTTCGGGCTCCAGCCTCGGCTATGGCCCGGATCTTTACGATGCCCTGATGCGCGGCCTTGCCGGCGATATCGCGGGATGCCTGATCGCACAGTGACTTGCACCCCTGCCCCTTGCGTGCTTTCTGACGGCAAAGGGGGCGCCATGAACAACGCAAACTGGCTGGCGATCATCGAGGAGCCGGGGCTGAGCCGAACGCTCTGCCTGGACGGATCGGGCGCGCAACTGGCCGCGCGCGCGATCGAAGAGAGCGACCGGGCGAACGCGGCACTGATCGTCCGCGCCGATGCCCCGCACCGCCCCCTGCCCGCGCCACCATTGCCCGAGGGGCCTGTGCACGAGGTTCCGGGCCTTGCGCAGGCGTCGCCCCCGGTCAGCATTCACCCCGCCGAGGCGCTGCGCCTTGCCGGGCTCTTGGCTGCACAACCGCAGTTCGACGGGGTCGTCTGGCTCTGCGGTCAGAGCAACCTTTGGGCGCATCTGAGCGCCGGCGAGGTTGTCAGCGTCAGCCGACTTGCCTCGGCGCGGCTTCTCCTCGCCCTGAATGAGCCGCTCAGCGCCCCCGAAGGCTCTGCCCTCGACCGCGCGCTGGACGACTGCCGCAGCCGCCCCGAGAGAGTGCTGCGCTACCTCGATGGCACAGCCGAGCCGGGCGCCGCCGCCGGGGCGATCCTGGGGGCCGAGCTTGCCGCAGCCAGGCCCTGGTGGCTAGGGCAGCGCGTCATCGCGCTCGACAGCGCCGCCGCGCCCGGTTGGGCCGAGATCTGCGCCCGCGCATTGGCGGCACAGGGTGGCGAAGTCATTACCGGCGACGGCGAAGCCGCCCTGATCGCGGGGCTCCAACGTGCACGGGGTGGAAAATGAGCGCGGATATTCGCGAGTTCGGAAAGCTGGCAGACGGGCGCGTCGTTCGCGCGATCACGCTGCGCGCGGGAGAATTGAGCGCGCGCATCCTGACATTGGGGGCCACGCTACAGGATCTGCGGCTGGCGGGCACGCCCTGGCCGCTGGTGCTCGGCTCGGACCTGCCCGGCGCTTACACGAGCAGCCTGAACTGGTGCGGCGCGGTCGTGGGACCTGTCGCGAACCGGATCGGCGGTGCGCGGGCGCGGATTGATGGGCGGGACCACCGCTTCACTCCGAATGAAGGGCCAAACCTGCTGCATTCCGGCGATGATGGCATCTCGGGGCTGATCTGGGAGGTCGCCGAGGCCGCAGGCGACGCAGTTACACTGCAATGCGATCTGGCGCACGGGTTCGGCGGTTTTCCGGGGCATCGCATAATCCGCGCGACCTACCGGATCGCACCCCCCGCGACGCTGGAGATCACCCTGAGCGCGCATTCAGACCACGAGACGCTGATGAACCTCGCGCATCACCCCTATTGGAACCTCGATGGCACCGGCACAACCTCGGGGCACAGCCTGAGCGTCGCAGCAGGCCGCGTCCTGCCGACGCGCGAGAGCCTACCGCTTGGGCCTGTCCCGGTCGAGGGCACCCCTTACGACCTGCGTCAGGCGCGGGCGCTGCCCGACCTGCCGCCGCTGGATCATAACTACTGCCTCGACGCGGCTGACACCCCGCGCCCGGTCGCGCGCCTGACGGGTGAGCGCGGCGTGACGCTTGTGCTGCAAACCGATGCGCCGGGATTGCAGGTCTATGACGGGCGGGGGCTGGACTCGACCCCCTATCCGGGCCTGACGGGCCAGCCTTACAAGGCCCGCGCCGGCCTCGCGCTGGAGCCGCAGCTTTGGCCCGACGCACCGAACCACCCGGATTTTCCGTCGATTGCCCTGCGCCCCGGGCAGGAGTGGCGCCAGAAGACGCGCTATACCCTAAGCCGCGCCTGAGGCACCGCTGGCGGGCGCGGCCCCGAGCGGCTCTTCGTGCATCATGTCCTCGATGAACAGGCTGAGCAACTGGCCACGGCCGTTCACCCCGGCCTTGCGATAGATCGCCGCCGTCTGCGCCTTCACCGTGCCCTCGGATGTGGCGCGCAGCCGGGCGATGTCGGGCGTGCTCAGCCCCTTGATGGCGAACAGGGCCACCTCGCGCTCGGCCGGGGTCAGGCCCCATTCGCCAAAACGCTCCTCAAGCAATTCATTGAAGGCCGTCGCGGCGCGGCGCAGCCGCTCGCGCGCCTGACGCGATTCCCGCAAGGCGCGCAGGATCAGAACGCCACCCAAGCCCAACCCAAGCAACAGGCCAAGCGCGGCCGAGATTTCCAGAATCTCACGGCTTTCCCAGCTGAGCGGAGGCACATAGATGCCAAGCACCGACAAGATGATGTCGGACACGAAAAACAGCGCACAGATTCCCTGTAACGCAAACACTGCGACAAGGACGGCCAGTCGCATCATACGCGGTTGGCCCGTCCCCGCGCACAGCCCTCAATCGTCATCGTCGCTTCCCCCGCTGCTGTCGTCGCTGCTGTCATCGTCATCATCGTCGTCATCGTCATCATCCGACCCGGGCCCGGAATTGTCATCCTTGTCGTCGTCGTCCTTGTCGTCGTCGTTCGATCCGCCAGAGCTTCCCGAGCCCGACGAGCCGGAGTTACCGCTACTCCACCCGAAGCCGCTGTTCACCTTGACGGTCAGGTCGCGCAAGATCTCGCCCGTGCGGGGGTCGAAGACAATCTCGCGCTTGAAGCCGCCACGCTCACCAATCACGCGCGTACGCCCCAGCAGCGTGCGGCTGACGCGGATATCCTTATAGCCAGCGGCCTTCAACTCCGCCGAGAACTGATCGGCGAGCCCCGCCGCAAGGAGCGGCACAGCCGACACCAGCAGCGTGAACGCCGCAGCCCCGTATTTCAGCAACTCGCGTCTGTGCATTTCCGTGTCACACGCCTCATAACGCGTCACGGTCGCGCCCCGAGCATTCGAGGCACGACCTTTCATTTCATCAAACCCGTCTTTCCGATCAGGCAAAAGCCTCAATCGTCGTCCGAGTCGTCGCTGTCGTCGTCATCCGAGTCATCGCTGTCATCGTCGTCCGAGTCATCGTCGTCGTCGTCATCATCCGAATCGTCGTCGTCATCGTCATCATGGTCGTCATCATGATCATCGTCGTCGTCACGACCGTCATGATCGTCATCATCGTCGTCATCATCATCATCGAGGAAGTCGCCATCACGCTCGCGGATGCTGACGCCCTGCGTCATGTCTTCGCCAGCGCGCATACGCTCCTGCTCTTGCTTCAGGATCTCGCCGGTCGAGGAATCGTAGATCACCTCGATCTTGCCTGCGCTGCCGTAGGCTTCGACCTTGACCTGGGTCGTGCCGCGCGTGATCTCGATCCGGGTAAAGCCTTTCGAGGTCAAATCGTCGATAATCGACTGGGTATTGATTTCTGCGAAAGCCGAACCGGCCATGAACATGGCGGCGGCGACTGACAGGATGAAAGTTCGTTTCATTGTGGGTCTCCCGATTTGCGGCGGAACCAATTGCCGTCGAGGGGATGACACCATGCAAATCCGCCGAGCGATATAGGGCTGAGGGTATAAACCGGCCCATTAATCCCCTGCGATAGGCGCATAAACCTGAGTTTATGCGGAAAATTCAATGAAAAGGCCCGGCGCCGGCCGGGCCTTCGGATCTGGGTGGCTCAGATCTTCATGTCAAAGCCAAGGTGCTTCGCCACCGTGAAGATATCCTTGTCGCCACGCCCCGAGAGGTTCACCACGATGATGTGGTCCTTGGGCAGCGTCGGCGCGAGCTTGGACACATGCGCCAGCGCGTGCGAGGGCTCAAGCGCGGGGATGATCCCCTCGGTCGCGCACAGCAGCTGGAACGCGGCCAGCGCCTCCTGGTCGGTGACCGAGACATATTCCGCGCGGCCAATGTCGTGCAGCCAGGCGTGTTCCGGGCCGATGCCGGGATAATCGAGCCCCGCCGAGATCGAATGCCCTTCGAGGATCTGACCGTCCTCGTCCTGCAACAGGTAGGTGCGGTTGCCGTGCAGAACACCCGGGCGCCCGCCAGTGAGCGAGGCGCAATGCTCCATCCGCTCATCCACGCCATGGCCGCCCGCCTCGACGCCGATGATGCGCACCGACTTGTCATCGAGGAACGGGTAGAACAGGCCCATGGCGTTCGAGCCACCACCGATCGCCGCGATCACCGTGTCGGGCAGACGCCCCTCGCCTTCCTGCTCTTCAAGCTGCCAGCGGGTTTCCTTGCCGATGATCGCCTGGAAGTCGCGCACCATGGCCGGATAGGGGTGCGGGCCCGCGACGGTGCCGATGCAGTAGAACGTGTCGCGCACATTGGTCACCCAGTCGCGCAGCGCGTCGTTCATCGCGTCCTTCAGCGTGCCGCGGCCCGAGGTAACCGGCACGACTTCCGCACCCAGAAGGCGCATACGGAAGACGTTGGGCGCCTGACGCTCGACATCGGTCGCGCCCATATAAACGACGCATTTCAGGCCGAAGCGCGCGCAGACGGTGGCGGTGGCCACGCCGTGCTGGCCTGCGCCCGTCTCGGCGATGATCCGGGTCTTGCCCATGCGACGCGCCAGCAGGATCTGGCCAAGCACGTTGTTGATCTTATGCGCGCCGGTGTGGTTGAGATCTTCGCGCTTGAGATAAATCTTGGCGCCGCCAAGCTCTTCGGTCAGGCGGGGCGCGTGGTAAAGCGCAGATGGGCGGCCGACGTAATGCTTCCACAGGTCTTCCATCTCGGCCCAGAAGGTCGGATCGGTCTTGGCGTGCTCATACTGCGCCTCAAGTTCGAGGATCAGCGGCATCAGCGTCTCCGACACGAAACGCCCGCCAAAGATGCCGAAGCGCCCGTTATCATCCGGGCCGGTCATGTAGCTGTTGGGAAGGTCTTCGGCCATCGTCTCACCTCGCGCAAAGTCATCAAAGCGACTTAGCGCGATTGCCCCTGCGGGTAAAGCGCCGGCCCCGCATGGCGCGACAAATATCGCGGCCTCAGCCGGGCTGAACCGCCGCGATGAAGGCCCGGATCAGGGCCTCGTCCTTCTCGCCCGGCGCGCTCTCGACACCCGAGGAGACATCGACCTGCTTCGCGCCGGTCAGGCGGATTGCCTCGGCGACGTTGTCGGGCGTCAGACCGCCAGCCAACATCCAGGGCTTGGCCCATTCACGCCCGGCGATCAGGCGCCAGTCGAACGAGAGCCCGTTGCCGCCCGGCAGCGCCGCATCCTTGGGGGCCTTGGCATCGACGAGGATCTGGTCCGCCACAGCCTCATAGGCCGGGATTGCGGCCAGATCGGCGGCCTCGGCCACGCCCACGGCCTTCATCACCGGCAACCCGGCGCGTGCCCGGATCTCGGCCACGCGCGCGGGGCTTTCCTTCCCGTGAAGCTGCAGCATATCGAGCGGAACCTCCGCCAGGATCGCGTCAATCTCGGCGTCGGTTGCATCGACCAGAAGCGCTACCTTGGCCACGCCCATCGGCGCCTCAAGCGCAAGATCGCGCGCCTGCGCGATCGAGACATTGCGCGGGCTCTTGGGAAAGAACACGAACCCCAGATAGGCCGCGCCAGCCTCGGCGGCGGCGCGCACATGCTCGGGCCGGGTCAGGCCACAGATTTTGACGCGAACCCCGCCGGGGCGCCCGCGATTGACCGCAATCGTCACCATCTCAGCGCGCCGGCTTTTCCAGCAGGGCCAGAACGTCGTCCTGCGGGCCATGCGTCTTCTCGCGCAGGCGATCCATCTCGCCCTCGAGATAGGCCGCCTTGCGCGTTGCCTTCACCGCGGTCGAGCGGATCCGGTATTCGCGCATCCATTCCCAGACGAACCCCACCAGAAGCCCCAGCAGAATGCCTGCGAAGATCACAAGGAAGAGCGGGACCTGCATGCCCCAGGTGAGACCCAGGAATTCGCCCGCCTCGGGCGGCAGCAGGCGCAGGGTCACCACCTCGCGGTTGGCCAGTGCCAGCACGATCAGAACCAGCGCCAGAGAGGCGAGAAACAGCAGGCGCAGTATGCGGAACATGATTTATTCCTCGTTCCCGTTCAGACGGTCACGCAGCAGCTTGCCGGTCTTGAAGAACGGCACGTGCTTTTCATCGACATCGACCGAATCCCCGGTGCGCGGGTTGCGCCCGGTGCGGGCGTCGCGTTTCTTCACCGAAAAGGCGCCGAAGCCGCGCAACTCGACGCGGTCTCCTCGCGCCATTGCCTCGATGATCTCATCGAAAATCGTGTTCACGATCTTCTCAACGTCGCGCTGGAAGAGATGCGGGTTCTCTTCGGCGATCTTTGCGATCAGTTCCGAGCGGATCATTCTGTTGTTCCCCCCACGGGCTTCCCGGTTCGTGCCGGGTTGATTAATCAATGCGACTATAAGGTCAAATTTCGGCGGCACAAACAGCAAAGGCTTGGAATAGCACCCGATTTGCGGCTTCCCGCGCATATCGACTGCACCGTTCCGCCCTCGCTCGTGCAGAAACGCCCAATGATCGGGCAGCCTGCCTGACCCGAATCCGAATCGCCAAAACGAAAGCGGCCCCGCCCGAAGGCGAGGCCGCGTAAGCCAGTCAGGGCAAGGATTACTCCTTGTTGCCCTTCAGAGCGGCGCCGAGGATGTCGCCGAGCGAAGCGCCCGAGTCCGACGAGCCGTACTGTTCCACGGCTTCTTTCTCTTCGGCGATTTCGCGGGCCTTGATCGACACGCCCAGCTTGCGGGTCTTGCTGTCCACGTTCACGACGCGCACGTCGACGTGGTCACCAACCTGGAAGCGCTCGGGGCGCTGGTCGGCGCGGTCACGGGCCAGGTCCGAACGGCGGATGAAGGACTTCATGCCGTTGTACTCGACCTCGATGCCACCATCTTCGATCGCGGTGACGGTCACCGTGATGACCGAGCCACGCTTCACGCCGTCAACGGCGTCCGAGAAGGTGTCGGCGTCCAGAGCCTTGATCGAGAGCGAGATACGCTCTTTCTCGATGTCCACTTCGGTGACAGCGGCCTTGACCATGTCGCCCTTGCGGTAGTTCTGGATCGCGTCTTCGCCGCGCTGCTCCCACGACAGATCCGACAGGTGGACCATGCCGTCGATGTCGTTGTCGAGGCCGACGAACAGACCGAATTCGGTGATGTTCTTGACTTCGCCTTCGATGACGGTGCCGACCGGGTGGGTCTCGGCGAACACTTCCCACGGGTTGCGCATGCACTGCTTGAGGCCGAGCGAAACGCGACGCTTCGCGGTGTCGATCTCGAGCACCATGACGTCAACCTCTTGCGAGGTCGAAACGATCTTGCCGGGGTGAACGTTCTTCTTGGTCCACGACATTTCCGAAACGTGCACCAGACCTTCGACACCGGCTTCCAGCTCGACGAATGCGCCGTAGTCGGTGATGTTGGTCACGCGGCCCTTGTGGACCGAACCGATCGGGAACTTCGACTCGACCGAATCCCACGGATCGTTCTGGAGCTGCTTCATGCCCAGCGAGATGCGGTGGGTGTCCTTGTTGATCTTGACGACCTGGACCTTGACGGTCTCGCCGATCGACAGGATCTCGGACGGATGGTTCACGCGGCGCCACGCCATGTCGGTGACGTGCAGCAGGCCGTCAACGCCGCCGAGGTCAACGAACGCACCGTATTCGGTGATGTTCTTGACGACGCCATCGACCACCTGGCCTTCCGAGAGGTTGCCGATAACTTCGGCGCGCTGCTCGGCGCGGGACTCTTCGAGGATCGCGCGGCGCGAGACAACGATGTTGCCACGGCGACGGTCCATCTTGAGGATCTGGAACGGTTGCTTGAGACCCATGAGCGGGCCGGCATCGCGCACCGGACGGACATCGACCTGCGAGCCCGGCAGGAAGGCAACGGCGCCGCCGAGGTCGACGGTGAAGCCGCCCTTGACGCGACCGAAGATGGCGCCTTCGACGCGCTCTTCCGAAGCGTAGGCTTTTTCCAGGCGATCCCAGGCTTCTTCGCGGCGAGCTTTCTCGCGCGAGATGACGGCTTCGCCACGGGCGTTTTCAACGCGGTCGAGGTACACTTCCACTTCGTCGCCGACGGCGATCGAGGGGGCCTCACCCGGGTTGGCGAATTCTTTCAGATCAACGCGGCCTTCCATCTTGTAGCCGACGTCGATGATGGCCTGGCCCGCCTCGATGGCGATGACCTTGCCGCGGACAACCGAACCTTCGTTCGGAGTGTCGATCTCGAGGCTCTCGTTCAAGAGGGCTTCGAATTCTTCCATGGTTGCTTTAGCGCACATGCGTCTGAGTTTCCTTTACATGGGTTTTCTGGCCATGCGGTTGGCTCCGCCGGTCTTTTGTGAAGACGCCCAAGCGGCCCACGGAGCAATCCGGGGCCTCTGGACCGCGCCGATATAGGCGCGAATCCCCCATGCAGCAAGCCATAATTGCCCCGCCACGCCTTGTTTTACTGTGCTTAGCCTGCCTGGATCAGTCGCAGATACGGCTGCGCAGCGTGTATTCCGGCGCGGTGAACGGGTCTTCGCGCGGATCGGGCGGGCTGCCCGCCTGCGGATCGAATGGCTCGGGCTTCAGCGCGAACCGCTGGCACAGCGCGATGGGCTTGGAACTGACATCGCCCAGATCGCGCAGATCGACGATATTGCCCCGCTTGCGCCCCACGCCCTCGACCCCGAAATGCAGCGGCGGATCAAGCACGAAGCGCCGGGTTTGGGTGCCGAACAGGGCCTGCTCGCCCTGCCACTCGGTCCCGGCGGCGAATTGCAGGCTGTAGCTGCCGGGTGGGACAAGCACCCGGAAGAACGCCCCGCCCCGGATATAGGCACCCAGAACATCCTGCCCCGTGGTCGGGTCGCGCAGCACCAGAAGGTAGTCCCCTCCGGGGGCCGTCTGCACCACCAGCGGAAAGGTGCGCGGAAGGTCTGTTTCGCTCCAGAGCAACCCTTCCGGTCGCGCCCCCTCGGCCTGCGCCGCGGCGGGCGACAGGACAAGAACAAGCATGAGGGCGAAAAGACGCGTCATGATGCTGATATGGTGCGGCCCCTCGGGGCATCAATAGGCGCAGACCGCTATTAAAGCGTCAGGCCAAGCCGTTCAGCGTCGAAGCCCGCCTCGGCAAAGATCGCCAGCACCTTGCGATCCAGTTCCGGATCGTCGAGCCACAGGCACTGCGTGCCAAAATACCAGTAGATGAAGCGCTCATAGGGCCGCGCTGTCGCCAGTGCGCGCACAAGCGCGGGCGCGAAATCCTCGGGGTTGCGCACGGTCTCGACCATCTGCGAGAAATCGCTTTGGCCGAAAAGGATCGCGGGTTTGCCATGCAAGAACCCCTCCATCGCCGCGCCGGAATTAACCGAGACGGTAACCGAGGCTGCGGCCAGAATGTCATGCACATTGGCGAGGCTTTCGATCAACGACAGACCATCGGCCCGCAATGCGGCGATCAGGGCACGCCCGTCCTCGACGAAAAGCGGATGCGGCTTGACGACGACGGGCCGCCTCCCTGCCCCGGCGGCCACCACGCGAAGCATCGTGTCGGCATCCAGAAAGGCCTGCCCCGCGACATAGGGCGCGGGGCCTTGCAGGAAGACGGCAATCGCGCCGTCCGGAACCGCCTGCACCGCGCGCGGCTGGTTGTAGCGCGAGATCCTCGGCACCACGAACCGCTCGCGCAGCGCCTTGTAGTAAAGGCGCGCTTTGCGGGGGGGGACGGACTCGGCGTCGAACACCCGGTTGCGGATACGCGAATGCGCCAGCACGCCCTCGGGGTCGAGGTGCCAGAACTTATCAAGATAGGCGGTGGCGGCGGTCAACTGGCCGGGGCCGGGGATTTGCGCGTTGTCGATCACATGCAGATCGCCGTCAGGCTCGCGCATCCAGCGCGGCGGGCCGAAGCCGACCGTGCCACCGCGCCGGGAGATCAGGTCGTGAATGTGAGTATAGAGCGAGGGCACGCGCCCTTCGGTCACTTGGGCCTGCAGGCGTGGCGTCAGGTTAAGGATGACGCGGGCCGGGCTCATGCCCGGGCGGCCTCGATCGCCGCCACGGCGCGGGCAACGGCCTCGTCGATGCTAAGTTCGGAGGTGTCGAGGATCAGAGCGTCCGTAGCAGGCCGAAGCGGCGCATCGGCGCGGTTCATGTCGCGCTCGTCGCGCTCTTTCACCTCGGCCAGAACGGCCTCGAAGGGTTGATCGGCCGCCTCGCCACCCAGTTCGAGCCAACGGCGGCGCGCCCGCACCTCGGCGCTGGCGGTAACGAACAGCTTCACCTCGGCCTCGGGGCAGATCACCGTGCCGATGTCGCGCCCGTCCAGAACCGCGCCACCGTCCTGACGGGCAAAGCGGCGCTGGAATTCGACCAATGCCGCGCGCACCTCGGGGATGGCAGCGACCTTGGAGGCCGCCTGCCCTGCCGCCAGCGTGCGCAGATCGTCACGCGCCAGATCATCCGTGCTCAGGCTTTTCGCTGCCGCAATCGCCTCGGCCCCGTCGCCGACCTTAGCGCCCACGGCGCGGTAAAGCAGCCCGGTGTCGAGATGCGCAAAGCCAAAGCGCGCGGCCACGGCCTTGCTGATCGTGCCCTTGCCCGCCGCCGCAGGCCCGTCGATGGCCACGGTAAAGGCCATGGCTCAGGCCCGCTTGATCTGGGCGCCAAGCCCGCGCATCAGATCCTCGAACACCGGGAACGAGGTCGCGATGGGCGAGCCGTCATCGACCGAGATCGGCTGCTGCGCGGCAAGGCCAAGCACGAGGAAGCTCATGGCGATGCGGTGGTCGATATGGGTGGCGCAGGTCGCCCCGCCCGGCACATTGCCCGCGCCAAGGCCGTGAACGATCAGCGTATCCTGATCTTCCTCGATCGACACGCCGCAGGCCTCAAGGCCGCGGGCCATGGCGTCGATCCGGTCGGATTCCTTCACGCGCAACTCCTTGACGCCGCGCATGACGGTGGTGCCGGTGGCGCAGGCGGCCACGACCGACAGCACCGGGTATTCGTCGATCATTGAGGCGGCGCGCTCGGGCGGCACCTCAATGCCCTTGAGGGCCGAGTAACGCACGCGCAGATCGGCCACCGGCTCGCCGCCCTCTTCGCGCGGATTTTCAAAGGCGATATCGGCGCCCATCTCGACCAGCGTGGTGAAGAGGCCGTTGCGGGTCGGGTTCTGGCTGACGCCGGGCACGAAAATCTCGGAGCCCGGCACGATCAGCGCGGCGCAGACCGGGAAGGCGGCCGAGCTTGGGTCGCGCGGAACGGCAACGGTCTGGCCGGTCAGCTCGGGCTGACCCTGAAGGGTGATAACGCGCCCCTCGGGCGTTTCCTCGACGCTGATCTCGGCGCCGAAGCCGCGCAGCATCCGCTCGGTATGGTCGCGGGTGGCCTCTTTCTCGATCACGACGGTCTGGCCGGGGGCGTTGAGGCCCGCCAGAAGCACCGCCGATTTCACCTGGGCCGAGGGCATCGGCACGGTGTAGGTCACTGGCACCGGATCGGGCGCACCGACGATGGTCATCGGCAGGCGCCCGCCGCGACGGCCATAGGACTGTGCACCAAAGAGCGCGATCGGATCGGTCACGCGGCCCATCGGGCGTTTGCGCAGGCTTGCGTCACCCGTGAAGGTCGCGGTGATCGGCGAGGTCGCCATGCAGCCCATGATCAGGCGCACGCCGGTGCCCGAGTTGCCGCAGTCGATGACCTGCTCGGGCTCGGCGAAACCGCCAACGCCCACGCCCTCGACCGTCCAGGCGCCGGGGCCATGCTGGGTGACCGTCGCACCGAAGGCGCGCATCGCCTTGGCGGTATCCAGAACGTCTTGGCCTTCCAGAAGCCCGGTGATCTCGGTCTTGCCGACCGACAGCGCGCCAAGGATCAGCGCGCGATGCGAGATCGACTTGTCGCCCGGCACCTCGGCCACGCCTTTCAGCGCCGCGCTCTTGCGCGCAATCATCGGAACAGGATCGCCATGGCCGGACATGCTTGCCTCCCTCGTCTGGTCGGCCCCTGTTAGCGCATGTGCGGGCGGGCCGGAAGCCCCGACGGACCTCAGGGTTTGCGGAAGGTGGCGTAATCAGGCGTGCGGCCCTCGCGCAAGGCCTTCTGCTCGTAACGGGTCGAGATCCAGTCATCCCAGGCGGTGCCGGAATGGGCGGTCAGCTCGAACCCGGCCTTCGGCGCCTCGCGCAGGGCCTGGGTCATATAGCTGGGGATGTCGGTGGCCACGCGGAACTCGGCGCCGGGCTGCAGGCAGCGCGCCAGCGGCACGAGGTGATCTTGCGTCACGAAGCGGCGCCGGTGGTGGCGGCGCTTGGGCCAGGGATCTGGGTAGTTCAGGAAGGCCTTGGCGATCGAGCCCTCGGGCAGCACATCCATCAGGTCGCGCGCATCGCCCGGATGCACGGCGATATTGGTCACGCCTGCCTCGCGGATCTTGCCAAGCAGCATTGCGACGCCATTGATGAAAGGCTCGCAGCCGATGATGTTCACCTGCGGATAGCGCGCGCACATATGCACCAGATGCTCGCCCCCGCCAAAGCCGACCTCAAGCCAGATCGGGTTGTCATTGCCGAAGATCGAGGCAGGGTCGATGATCTCGCGCTCGGGGTTGTCCTCGCGGGTGATGCCGCGGGGGGAGAGCGAGTCGAGATCCTCGGACAGGTAGGTCTTCTGGCTTGGGCGCATGGTCTTGCCCGCGCGGCGGCCATAGAAATTGCGCCACTCGGGGCGCGCGGCCTCGGGCTCGGGGGTCTCGGGGGTCTGGGTTTCATCGCTCATGGGGCGGGCCTCTAGCGCCCCGATGCGCGCGAGGTCAAGCCCTCAGCCCTTCTGGATCAGGAAAAGCCCCAGACCCATGAAGCCGATACCCGCCGCACGCAGGGCGGTGATCGGGCGGACCATGGCGCCGAAAAGCCCGAACTGGTCGATCATCGCGGCGGAGATCATCTGCCCGAGCAGCACGAAGAAGACCGCATTGCCGACGCCGAACTTGGGCGCGACGAAGGTAACCGAGAGGACGTAGAAGCACACCAGAAGCCCCGCAATGAACAGATGGCGCGGCTGCGCGGGCACTTTGGCGAAGGCCGAGGGGCCGTGGCTGACGAGCATGACCAACACCGCGCCGCAGAGCGCCACGCAGAACAGCACCACCGCCGCAACGACCGGCGAGCCGATCCGCGCGCCAAGCTGCGCATTCAGCGCTGCAAGGACCGGAATCCCGATCCCGGCAGCCAGCATGATCGCCGCATAGCGAATCCCGTCACCCATGAATGCCTCCCTCTCTCCCGAGGGCAGGCTGCAACGCATTACACCGCTGTGCAAGGCCGGGGTTGTGCGAAGAACAATCTCAGCCGCGGCCGCGATAGGGAGCGACGCCCTGATCGGGGATCCAGGCGCCCTCGGGCGGGGTGCCGGTTTGCCAGAAGACATCGATCGGGATGCCACCGCGCGGATACCAATAGGCGCCGATGCGCAGCCATTTCGGGTTCAAGAGATCGACGAGACGCTTGGCGATCTCGACCGAGCAGGTCTCATGGAAGGCGCCGTGGTTGCGGAACGAGCCAAGGAAGAGCTTGAGCGATTTCGACTCCACCAGCCAGTCGGTCGGGATGTAGTCGATCACGATATGGGCGAAATCGGGCTGGCCGGTCATCGGGCAGATCGAGGTAAACTCGGGCGCGGTGAAGCGCACGCAGTAATCGGCACCGGGATGTGAGGCGGGGACGCGCTCGAGCACGGCCTCTTCGGGCGATTGCGGGGTGGAGACATTCTGACCGAGTTGGGTCAGGCCTGTGACATCGGTTTTTTCCATCGGGGTCTCGGTTCGTGTTGTGGGGGCATCAGGGGGCTGTCTGCCCCCTCTGGCCTTCGGCCATTCACCCCCGAGGATATTTGCGCCACGTTGAATGGCATAGTTGCATAAAAAGGGGAGCCCGGAGGCTCCCCCAATCATTGTGTTGCTTGTGCTAAGTCAGAGGGCGTTTTTCAGCGCCTCGGTCAGGTCGGTCTTTTCCCAGCTGAAGCCGCCGTCGGCCTCGGGGGCGCGGCCGAAATGGCCATAGGCCGCCGTGCGCGCATAGATCGGCTTGCACAGGTCGAGATGCGTGCGGATGCCCTTGGGCGTCAGGTCCATGCATTTGGCGACGATGCGCTCGATTTCCTCATCCGAGACCTCGCCGGTGCCGTAGGTATCGGCATAGATCGAGAGCGGCTTGGCCACGCCGATGGCATAGGAGACCTGGATGAGACATTTCTGTGCAAGACCCGCGGCGACCACGTTCTTGGCCAGGTAGCGCGCGGCATAGGCAGCCGAGCGGTCGACCTTGGTCGGATCCTTGCCCGAGAAGGCCCCGCCGCCGTGGGGCGCAGCACCGCCATAGGTATCCACGATGATCTTGCGCCCGGTCAGGCCCGCGTCGCCATCGGGGCCACCGATCACGAAAGTGCCGGTGGGGTTGACCCACCATTCGGTCGCCTCGGTGATCCAGCCTTCGGGAAGCACTTCGCGGATATAGGGCTCGACGATCTGGCGGATATCATCCGAGGTCTGGGATTCGTATTTGTGCTGGGTCGAGAGCACGATCGAGGTAACGCCGACCGGCTTGCCGTTTTCGTAGCGCACCGAGAGCTGCGACTTGGCATCGGGGCCGAGCGTGGGCTCTGCGCCCGATTTGCGGGCCTCGGCCAGGCGGCGCAGGATCCCATGGGCATACTGGATCGGCGCGGGCATCAGCTCGGGGGTCTCGTCGGTGGCGTAACCGAACATGATGCCCTGATCCCCTGCCCCGTCCTTGTCGACGCCCTGGCTGATATGGGCCGACTGCGGGTGCAGGTAGTTGGCGAATTGCAGCGTCGCCCAGTGGAACTTGTCCTGCTCGTAGCCGATGTCCTTCACGCAATCGCGGGCGATGCCGTCGATCTTGCTCATGAACTCGGCCAGCCGCGCCTTGTCCGACAGGCCTACCTCCCCGCCGACGACCACCTGGTTGGTGGTGGCGAAGGTCTCGCAAGCGACGCGGGCGCGGGGCTCTTCGGCGAGGAAAGCGTCGAGGATTGCGTCAGAGATGCGGTCGCAGACCTTGTCGGGGTGACCTTCCGAGACCGACTCGGAGGTGAACACATAATTTTGTCGTGCCATGGGGAAGTGCTCCATTGATAAAACCCCGCCACGCCAGGAAGCCGTTGTGACGGTTCGATGCGACTGCCTAGACCCGCTGCGCGCCGGGGTCAACGCGGTATCTTTGTCGCAGGCGGTAAATAATGATTGAAAGCGTCAGGATCAGCACAATGACAGGCACATCGCCAAACCGCGCATAAGGTGTCGGTGCAAGGGCAGCCGGAAGCGGCACGTCAAGCACGCCCTCTCGCCCCAGGCCAAGTTCCGCCAGCACGCGCCCTTTCGCGTCGATCATGCCCGAAACACCGGTATTCGCCGCGCGCGCAAGCGGCAGGCCGAACTCGATCGCGCGCAGGCGGGCCTGCGCAAAATGCTGCCACGGTCCCGAGAGTTCGCCAAACCAGGCGTCGTTGGTGACCTGCAACAGCCAGTCCGGTCGGGTCGGCGCGCGGCGGATGTCTTGCGGAAAGACGGCCTCGTAGCAGATCAGCGGCTGCGCAAGGCCCAGACCGCCCAGATCGAGTACCTGCGCCGAGGGCCCGGCAGAATAGCCGTTACCCTCCTGCGCGGCGAAGGCCGCGATACCGAAGCGCGCGAAGATATCGCCAAAGGGGATGTATTCGCCGAAGGGCACCAGATGCGCCTTGTCATAGACCTGTGTGACCTGCGCATCGGGGGCAATCACGGCCAGACTGTTGAAGTAGCGCCGCCCCTCGGCGCGCTGAACGCCGATTGCGACTGGCACGCCCGAGGCGGCCTCGGCGATCATCTCAAGCCCGTCGCCCGGACGCTCCAGCAAGAAGGGCACGGCGGTTTCGGGCCAGATGATCAGGTCGGGGCGCGGCTGGCCCTGTTCGGACGGTGTCGCGGTCAGTGCCAGATGGCGCAGGAAGAACTCCATCCGGTATTCGGGCAGCCATTTGAGATGCTGCGGCGCGTTGGGCTGGACAAGACGCAAGGTGAGTGGTTCGGCCCGCACAGGATCGGGCGCGGCGAGCCGCTGAACCCCGCCCCACCAGAGCGCGCCCAGAAGCGCAGCGGCAATGCCGATGCGCGCGACCTGCGGCCTTTGCCCCGCAACGGGCAGCGCCGCCAGAACGGCCGTGATCAGGCTCAGCCCCAGGGGGCCGATATAGGCCGCGGCTTGGGCGACCGGCGTATCGATCCAGATATGGCCAAGCAGGACCCAAGGGAAGCCGGTGAAGACGTAGGACCGCAGCGCATCCCCCGCGACCAGCCCAAGCGCCACGCCAAGCGCGCGCGTTGCAGGCCCGGCGCCGAGCCGGGCGCCTAGCCCGACCGACAGCGCCCAGAACACGCCCATCCCCGCGGCCATCAAGACAAGGGCGAAAGGCGCCATCCAGCCGTAGCGCTCGGCCTCAACGAAGAAGGGCTCGACGATCCAGAACATCGCGGCCAGCGCGTAGCCGAAGCCCGCTGCAAAGCCGATCCAGCCGGGGCTGACCGAGCGCACCGCCAGATAGATCAGCGCGCTGAGTGCCGGCAAAGCCGCGAACCACCAGTAAAGAGGGGCCTGCCCCGCCGCAACGCCCGCACCCAAAAGAACAGCGATGCCCAGCTGTCGCCAGCCGGGCCGCTTGGGCGGCAGCAGGAAACGCGGCAGGCGCATGATCACTCGGCCGGGGCCACGCCCGGCAGGCGCACGCGCAGGCGCTTGATGCGGCGCGGGTCGGCATCGACGATCTCGTATTCGATGCCGTTCTCGCCCACTACGACCTCGCCACGCGCGGGCACGCGACCGATCTGCATGAACACAAGCCCGCCCATCGAGTCGATGTCCTGATCCTCGCCGGGGTCCGCAAGCGACATGCCGATCTCGGCCTCGAAATCCTTCAGCGGAGCGCGTGCCTGCACCAGCCACTGGCCGGGCTTTTCCAGCTTCCAGTAGCCGTCCTCGGCCTCGTCATGCTCATCCTCGATCTCACCGATAACCTGTTCGATGAGGTCTTCAAGCGTCACCAGCCCGTCCACCCCGCCGTATTCGTCGATCACCAGCGCCATATGGATGCGCTGCACCTGCATCTTCTGCAACAGCACCCCGATCGGCATCGAGGGCGGCACATAGAGCAACGGCCGCAGCAACTTGCGCAGCGAGAACCGCCCGCCCGAGGCACCAAAGCCGTATTCCAGCGCAAGGTCCTTCAGGTGGATCAGCCCAAGCGGCGTGTCGAGCGTGTCCTTGAACACCGGCAGGCGCGAGTAGCCCTGCGCGCGGAACACCTCGACCAACTCGTCGCGGGCGACGGTGACGGGAACGGCAACGATCTCGACCTTGGGAATGGCAACATCGCCCACCCGCATCCGGCGCAGGTTGCCCATCCCGGGCAAAACCGCAGGCACGACCGGAACCGCCATCGGCGTCGGCTCAGCCTCAGAGCTGGAAAATACTTCGAATATGCGCCCCAGAAATCCGCGCGACGGCGGTTCTGTACTACTGTCGCCCGCGTCAGATTCTGACACGGACGCGTTGGCGGAGGCTCCTCCGTCAGCGACTTGTCCCATCGGTCCTTTCCAAACAACCGGCCATAGTGGCGGCCTTACTCTCCATATGGGTTGAGAATCCCCATCCGATCAAGCACCCGCACCTCGATTTCTTCCATCAGGGCGGCATCGCCTTCGCGAATGTGATCGAAACCCAGCAGGTGCAGCGTTCCATGCACGAGAAGATGCAGCACATGATCGCGCAGCGCCTTGCCCTGATCGCCCGCTTCGCGCACGCAGGTTTCATAGGCGATGGCGATATCTCCCAGAGCTTCGGGGATGCCCGGCGCGAAGGGCTCGGGCAGGTCGGGCTCGCCGCCGTCGTCCTCGGCCGCGCGCTCGTCGGACGGCCAACTGAGCACGTTGGTCGGGCTGGCCTTACCTCGGAAGTCGGCATTCAGAACGGCGATGCGGGCATCATCGCAGCCCAGAAGGCTGATCTCGAAATCCTCGGGGTCGAGGCCACGGTCGGCCAGAACGGCCCGCGCGGCATGTTCGGCCAGCGCCGAAAGGTCAATTTCCTCCCAGCGCGGGTCTTCGATCAGAATATCAACCAGCGGCTCCAACATCGTCGCGGTCATAGGCGTCAATGATGCGCGCCACAAGGGGGTGACGCACCACGTCAGACGCGGTGAAGTAGTTGAACGAGATGCCCTTGACGCCATCGAGGATCCGCTCGGCATCTTGCAGCCCCGAGGCCACGCCGCGCGGCAAGTCGATCTGGCTGCGGTCGCCCGTGATCACCATGCGCGAGCCCTGCCCGAGGCGGGTCAGGAACATCTTCATCTGCATGGTCGTGGCGTTCTGCGCCTCGTCGAGCACCACAAATGCGTTCGAGAGGGTACGACCGCGCATGAAGGCCAGCGGCGCGATCTCGATGCGCTTTTCCTCCATCAGCTTTTGCATCTGCTTGCCGGGAAGGAAGTCGTTCAGCGCGTCGTAGAGCGGCTGCATGTAGGGATCGACCTTCTCCTTCATGTCGCCGGGCAGGAAGCCCAGACGCTCGCCAGCCTCAACGGCGGGGCGCGACAGGATGATCTTGTCCACATGGCCGCCGATCAGCATGGTCACGCCCACGGCGACCGCCAGATAGGTCTTGCCGGTGCCCGCCGGGCCGATACCGAAAGCCAGCTCGTTTTCAAACAACGCCTTCACATAGGCTTTCTGTGCCTCGGTCCGCGGCTCGACCTGTTTCTTGCGGGTGCGAATCTCGTATTTTCCGGCGGCGAACATCTCAAGCTGCTCGTCCATCGTCACGCCGGCATGGCCAAAGTCGCCCATGCGGATCGTCGCGTCGATTTCACCGGCGTCGATCGGACGCCCTGCCTCGAGCTTCTGATAAAGCTGGTTCAGCACTCCGGCGGCCTGCTCCTGCGCCTCTGGCGTTCCGACGATGGCAAGCTGGTTGCCACGCCGCAGGATATGCACCGAAAGCTTGTGTTCGATCTGGGCGAGGTTGCGGTCAAATTCTCCGCACAGGTCGATCAACAGCCGGTTGTCAGGGAACTCAAGAAGCGTCTCGTGTGCATCCTGAGAGCGAGGCGGGGGTGTGATCGCACTAAAGCCCAAGAACGTCTCCCTGTCCGAGGTTGGTGAAGATATGGTGCCCCCAACCCCTGAGTCACGCAAGCATTGGTTTATCCGGGCAGCAAGGAATCCGCAGATTTCACAAAGCTGCAACAAATCAGGCGCCTTGCCGAAGCCCAGAGCGGATGCGTGCAGCGTTTGGGCGACGCCCCTGATGTCTTTGGGCGCCGAACCGATTCTGTTCGCGCGGAACTTCAGTCCGCCAGCAATTCGCCCGCCAGCGAGTTCGGCCCCGCCGCCGTGATCCGCACACGGCGCAGCGCACCCGGCGCCAGCCCCTCGGCCTTGACATGGACGGCGTGCAGGTAGTCCGACTTGCCGACCCACTGGCCTTCCAGACGGCCGGGCTTTTCGAACAGCACGCCCACAGCGCGCCCGACCATGGCCTGCTGCGTCGCGCGCTGCTGCTCGGTGATCAGCGCCTGGATCTCTTGCAGCCGCGCGTCGGCCACGTCCGAGGGCACGCCCTCGCGCCCTGCGGCTGGCGTGCCGGGGCGCGAAGAATATTTGAACGAGAAGGCCATGCCGTAGCCGATCTCGCGGATCAGATCGAGGCTGGCGCGGTGATCCTCGTCGCTCTCGCCGGGGAAGCCCGCAATGAAATCCGACGACATCATCATGTCGGGGCGGGCCGCGCGGATCCGCTCGACCAGCCGGATATATTCCTCCGCGGTGTGCTTACGGTTCATCAGCTTGAGGATCCGGTCAGAGCCCGACTGCACCGGCAGATGCAGATAGGGCATCAGCTTGGGCTCTTCGCCATGTGCCGCGATCAGATCCTCGGTCATGTCGTTGGGGTGCGAGGTCGTGTAGCGGATACGCTCCAGCCCGTCGATGCGCGCCAGCGCGCGCACGAGCTTGCCCAAGCCCCAATCGCCATCCGGCCCCTCGCCGTGGTAGCCGTTGACGTTCTGACCGAGCAGCGTGATCTCGCGCACGCCCTTGCTCACCAGTTTCTGCGCCTCGGTCAGGATGCGCGAGACGGGGCGGCTGATCTCGGCGCCGCGGGTGTAGGGCACCACGCAGAAGGCGCAGAACTTGTCGCAGCCCTCCTGCACGGTCAGGAATGCGGTCGGGCGCGCGCTTAGCGGACGCTCCGGCAGCAGATCGAACTTGTCCTCGGTCGGGAATTCGGTGTCGACGGGCTTTTCGCCCCGGTCGGTCGCGGCGACCATTTCAGGCAGCCGGTGGTAATTCTGCGAGCCCACGACCAGATCGACCAGCGGCATCCGGCGCATGATCTCTTCGCCCTCGGCCTGCGCGACACAGCCCGCCACGCCGATCTTCAGATCCGGCTTGGCCTCTTTGAACGGACGCAGGCGGCCAAGGTCGGAATAGACCTTCTCGGCGGCTTTCTCACGGATGTGGCAGGTGTTGAGCAGCACCATATCCGCCTCGGCGGGATCGTCGGTAAGCACATAGCCCTTGGTGCCCATGGCCTCGGCCATGCGCTCGCTGTCATAGACGTTCATCTGACAGCCATAGGTCTTGATATGCAGCTTCTTCGGCGTATCCGACATGAGGCCCTCCGGGCTAAAACAGATGCGCCCTTTAGCCAAAACCCGCGCGCGCCGCAACCTTTCCACGCTTGCAATCGGGGCACTCATGGTCAATCTGGGCGCCAAAAGGGGCAGGCATGAACCACGCATCGCTCGCGGCATTTCTGGAACGGGATAGGGCGGCACTGGCCAAGGGGCCGGTCGCCATCATCGTAGTCGAAGACCCGGTCGAGGTGGAAAGCACGCTCGACCACCACCTTAAGCTTGGCTTTCGCACCCTCATCGCCTTCATGCCCGACGGGCTAGAGCTGCCCGCTGCGCTGGCCGATCAGGTCCACCGCATCCCGTCTACATCGCGCGGCCCCGAGGCCCTGCCCGGCCTGATCAATCCGCTGATCGCCGCCGCCCCCGCAGGGACGTGGTTCTATTACGGCTTCAACGCCGAGTACCTCTTTTACCCGTTCAGCGAGACCCGAAATGTGCGCGAGCTGCTGGCCTTCCATACCGAGGAACGCCGCGACGCGATGCTGTGCTATGCGATCGATCTTTACGCACCCGACCTGAGCACGCACCCGAACGGCGTGGATCGCGGCAGCGCGATGCTCGACCGCTCGGGCTATTACGCGCTGGCGCGCCTCGATCCGGCGAACCACTACCACCCGAAAGACCGCCAGTTGGACTTCTTCGGCGGGCTGCGCTGGCGCTTTGACGAGCACATCCCATACAACCGGCGCAAAATTGACCGTATCGCGCTGTTTCGCACCCGCAAGGGGTTGGAGTTGCGCGCCAATCACACGTTCAACGACGAGGAATACAACACCTACGCCTGCCCCTGGCACCATAACCTAACGGCGGCCGTGATGTCCTTCCGGGTTGCCAAGGCGTTGAAATACAATCCGGGCTCCCGCTTTGACGTGCAGAATTTCGCCTGGCACAACTCGGTCCGGTTCGAGTGGTCGAGCCAGCAGCTAATGGATCTCGGCCTGATCGAACCCGGCCAGTGGTTCTGATCTGCGGCACGTCCCCTTCCCTCGACAAACCCGCCATGGCGATCTCGTATAACGGTTCCACGGCGCGCGTGACCCATCGGCGCGCGGAGGGGCTGACGACACTTCTACTATGAGGATTTCTGGAGCGGGCGGCGGGAATCGAACCCGCGTCATTAGCTTGGAAGGCTAAGGTCTTACCATTACACAACGCCCGCGACGCCCTTCTGATACCGCCCCGCGCAGAGGGCTGCAAGTGGACTGCGCCACGCGCCACGCATTTTTTCCTGCGCCGCACCCGAAGGTTTCCGGGCAATTGACCGCACCCGCCGGGCGTGTCCAGCCATTGCGGGGCCAGTGACGCTGCCGATAGGCTGGCGACGAAGAAACGGCAGGAGCGCGCGATGATTGCGCCGGCAAGGCAACCAGTTCCCCCGGGGCACCGCCCGCCCGACCGAGCAAACGCACGGACCTTCGTGCTGTGGTGCGGCGGATTGCTGGGTTTGATCCTGATTGGCGCGCGGGCAACAATTCTGGCCGTGCCGATGGCGAATTCCACTCTGCCCGAAGCGCTTGGCCTGATGGCCCGCGGCCTCTGGCAGGATCTGGGGCTTACATTGCTGCTGACCTTCGCGACTCTGTCGGCGCTGCGCTCACTGCCGCGCGGGCGCAACGCGGCAAGGGCCACCCGTCTGTTCACCTTCCTTGCCAGCACCGTGATGCTCTGGTCGCTGATCAATATCGTGGCGGTACGCATGCTCGGCTCTCCGGTGACCGCCGACTGGCTCGCGTTTTCGGACATCGAACGCGCGGGCACCGTTCCCAATGCGCTGCGCAGGCTGCTTGGGCTGCGCGAGGCGCTGCTGGCACTGGCGGCCCTGACCGTCCTGCTGGGCGGGGCGCGCATCCTTTCGCGCCATCCCGGCAAGCGCGCGATTGCAGGGGCTCTCATGGCGGCCTATGCGCTGATCACGATCTGGGGGCTGGCGCTGAGCGACGGGCCCGCGCCGGTCTCGCGGGGGCGGCTGGTCAATCCGGTGATCGCCTTTCTGGGGTCTTTTGGCGATGACGGCGGGCTTGTCGGCCTGTCCGAGCTGGGTGCCGGAACGCTGCGCACCCAGATGCCCTTCGGCCCCGCCACACCGCTCGCGCGCCCGCCGATACCCGAAAAGCCGCTGCGCAACGTGATCCTTTTCGCGCTGGAATCCGTGCCCGCCCGCCAGGCGCAGGGCTGGGAAGGCACCCACCCCGTCACGCCGAACCTCGCCGCAAGCCTCGATCACGCGCTGGCCTTCGACCGGGCCTACGCGCATGTCCCCGCCTCGAATTACTTCCTCGTCTCGGCCTTCGGCGCGCTTATCCCCGAGCTTTCCACCGATCTGATGACGGCCAGCCGCCCCGGCCTTGACCTGACCACCCTGCCCGAGGTCCTGGGCGCAGCGGGGCTGCGAACCGCCTATTTCGAATCCGCCGACACCCGGTTTCAGGATGCCGAGACCTTCCTGAACGCCGAAGGCTTCGGCGTGGTGCGCGACTATCGCGACTGGGACTGCGCGGGCGGCATCTACGAGGTCGAAAGCGTTACCGACCGCTTCCTGACAACCTCGAACGATCTGTGCACCGTGCGCGAGGTCGAACGCTGGATCGCGCAGGAGCCCGACCAGCCCTTCTTTCTGGCGATGCGGACCGGGATGACGCATTACCCCTATTTCCCCGGCGCCGAGCCGCAGGTTTATGTCGAGGACCAGACGCATAACGACTATCTCAACGCGCTGCGCGTCGGCGATCAGGCCCTCGGCACGCTGATGGATTACCTCGACCGCTCGGAGCTGAGCGCGCAGACGCTCGTCATCGTTCTAGGCGATCACGGCGAGGCCTTTGGCGAGCACGGCACCTATGTCCATGCGGCGGCGGTGCATGAGGAGAACATCCGTATCCCCCTCGCCCTGATCAACCCGCAGCTATTCTCGGGGCAGCGAAGCGATCTGCTGGTGGGAATGATAGATGTGGCGCCGACGATCACCGACCTGCTTGGCATCGTCGCCCCCGCAAGCTGGCAGGGCCGCTCGGTCTTCGCGCCGGACAGGCAAGACGGGGTGTTTTTCTACGCGCCGTGGAACGGGTTTCAGGTCGGCTACCGCGAGGGCGACCGCAAATACATCTACAACGGAAACACCGGAGAAGAGCAGCTATACGACCTGCGCGCCGACCCGGACGAGCAGCACAACCTCGCACCGGACAACCCGGCCCTGGCTGCCGCTGCGCGTGACAAGCTGGGCGATGCGATCGCGGCGCAGAACGCCTTTACCGACCGGCTTTTGTCGGCGGGCGCGGTGGCGCCGCGGGCACCGGCGCGCGCCGATGAGATCGTCCTGGAGGTCAGCGGCACCCGGTATCAAAGCGCCCCGCGCGCCTGGATCACCCTTGATGGCGCGCATGTCGCCGTGATCGAGGTGACCGACGCCCCAAGCAACGCCGAGCGCGAAGCCCGGCAGGACGAGATCGACCGCGCCCTGATGACGTTCCGCCTGCCGGTAAGCGCACCGCCCTGCCCGCGCCAGATCGGGATCTATTTCCTCAATGACGAATGGGCGGGCGACGGCAAGTCCGGCGACACGGATCTTCTGGTCCGCTCGGTCCAGTTCGCAGGGCGCAGCTATTATTTCAACAGCTTCACGCTCTTGACCGAGGGCGCGGGCAAGAACGCGGGCGAGTATTTCCGCATGTCGCGCAGCGGCGAGTTCCGGGTCGAACTGGCACTCGACAAAGCCTGCCTCAGCGCGGGGCTTGCGCAGCCCTAGCTGCCCTCACTCTCTGCCGCCGCAACGTGCTGCTTGACCGCAAGGAAGCTGTCGGGCGTGACCGAGATCGCGTGAATCCCGGCCTTGACCAGAAGGCGCGCGAAATCGGGATCGTTGCTGGGCGCCTGACCGCAGAGGCCAATATGCCGCCCGTTGGCGCGGGCGCGGGCGATCACCGTCTCGATCATCCACAGCACCGCCGGGTCGCGCTCGCGGAACAGGCCCGCCAGTTGCGCCGAGTCGCGGTCCACCCCAAGGGTCAGCTGCGTCAGGTCGTTCGACCCAATCGAGAAGCCGTCGAAGCGCTTGGCGAATTCGTCGGCCAGGATCACGTTCGACGGGATCTCGCACATCACATAGACCTGCAATCCGGCCTCGCCGCGTGTCAGCCCGTTGGCGGCCATGACCTCAAGCACCCGGTCAGCTTCTTCGGGCGACCGACAGAAGGGGATCATCACGACGACATTGTCAAAGCCCATCTCCTCGCGCAGCCGCTTGATCGCGCGGCATTCCAGTGCGAACCCGTCGCGATAGGCGTCAGCGTAGTAGCGCGAGGCCCCGCGAAAGCCGATCATCGGGTTTTCCTCGGCGGGCTCGAACTGCCGCCCGCCCAGAAGATCGGCATATTCGTTGGTCTTGAAATCGCTCATCCGGACGATGGCCGGGTGCGGATACCAGGTCGCCGCAATGCGCGAGAGGCCCATGGCCAGCTTGTCCACGAAGTAGTCGGCCTTGTCGGCATAGCCCCGCGTCATCCGCGCAATCTGATCGCGCGCCTCGGGGTCGGTCAACTGATCGAAGCGCGTCAGCGCCAGCGGGTGCACCTTGACCACGTTCGAGATCACGAACTCCATCCGCGCAAGGCCCACCCCATCGGCCGGCAGCCGCCACCAGCGCGCGGCAGCCGCCGGGTTGGCGAGGTTCAGCATGACCTCGGTGCGGGTCTTGGGCACGGCATCCAGATGCAGCTCCTCAACCTCATATTCCGCGATCCCGGCATAGACGAAGCCATGATCGCCCTCGGCGCAGGAAACGGTGACCTCTTGCCCGTCATGCAGCAGATGCGTGGCGTTGCCGGTGCCGACGATGGCGGGCAGCCCAAGTTCGCGACTGACAATGGCGGCATGGCTGGTGCGCCCGCCGTGGTCGGTGATGATGGCGCGGGCACGTTTCATCACCGGCACCCAGTCGGGATCGGTGGTCGAGGTCACCAGCACCGCGCCATCAACGAAGCGGTCGATATCGGCGGCGCTCTCGATCATGCAGACCTCGCCCGCGGCGATCGCGTCGCCCACGCTCAGGCCGGTCAGCAGCTTCGCGCCCTTGTCCTTGATCTTGTAGGAGCGTAGCGCCCCCACATCGGCGCGCGACTGCACGGTTTCGGGGCGGGCCTGCACGATATAAAGCGCGCCGCTCTCGCCATCGCGGGCCCATTCCATGTCCATGGGCTGGCCATAGTGCCGCTCGATTGCGCAGGCCTGCCGCGCAAGGGCGAGGATCTCGGCATCGCTCAGCACAAAGGTCTCGCGTTCTGCCTTCGAGGTGGGCACGTTGCGCGTCGAGCCGCCCGCCTCTCCGGCATAGACCAGCTTGCGCTCCTTCTCGCCCAGCGATTTTTCAAGGATCGGGCTAAGGGCGGGGTTGTCGAGGAAGGGTTTGTAGACCTGGTACTCATCGGGGTTGACGGTGCCCTGCACCACGTTTTCCCCAAGCCCCCAGGCCGCGTTGATCAGCACGACCTTGTCGAAGCCCGACTCGGTGTCGATGCTGAACATCACCCCCGAGCCGCCGATATCCGAGCGCACCATCAGCTGGATGCCGATGGAAAGCGCAACCTTCTGATGCTCGAACCCCTTGAGCTGACGATAGGAAATCGCGCGGTCGGTGAAGAGCGACGCGTAGCACCTGCGGCACGCGGCCAGTAGCGCCGCCTCGCCGCGCACGTTCAGGAAGGTTTCCTGCTGGCCCGCGAAACTCGCGTCGGGCAGGTCTTCGGCGGTCGCGCTTGAGCGCACGGCCACCGCCGGATCGTCGCGCCCGACGCGCGCGCCCAGCGCCCGATAGGCCGCTACGATCTCATCCCGGATCGCCGCAGGCCAGGTGCCGCCCACAATCGCCGCGCGAATGCTGGCGCCGGTCTGCTGCAGGCTCGCGCGCCCGTCGGCCAGTTCGGCCAGCCGTGCGCCTAGCCCATCATCAAGCCCGTTTTCGGTCAGATAGCTGCGATAGGCATCAGCCGTGGTCGCAAATCCGGGGGGCACTTTGATGCCCTGCGCATCCATCGCGCGCACCATCTCCCCCAGCGAGGCATTCTTGCCGCCGACGACGCCGACATCGGTGCGTGCGATCTCTTCGAACCACGCCAGATAACGCGATTTCTTCACCATGGCTTCCTCCTCCCGATGCGGCAGGACAGCCCTTTGGGGCCGATCAGCGCACCCTCTGAGGCAATCCTGCACCCACCCGCGCGCAAGGCAAAGCCATTTCCGCCCTTGCGTGGCGGGACATTAGCGCGCACCGCGCCACGGCACGGATCAACCGCAGCGTGCGCCCGGGAAAATCGGCACACCGCCATCTGCTGGTCCCAGCCTTGCCATGATCTGATCACAATTCGGGAGGACGATGGAATCGTATCATTCTCGCTTGTTGTGTATTCCATCCGTCCCCTCTCGACCCCTGACCGGAAAAAATGATGAACCAGATGGTTGCAGTCCCGAGTGAAACCCACGTTGAGTTGCCTGTCGGCACTCAGCTTCTGAATGGGCAGTATCAGCTGTTGAACCACCTCCAGCAGGGCGGGTTCGGCATCACCTATGTCGCGCGCGACAGCCTTGAGCGTCAGGTGGTCATCAAGGAATGCTTCCCTGCGGGTTACTGCAAGCGCGAGGGCAATGAGGTTCACGCGAACTCCGAGCAGGCCGACAAGCAGTTCCAGTCGCTCAAGCGCCAGTTCCTGCGCGAGGCGCGCCGGATGGCCAAACTGCGCCATCCCCATATCGTCGCCATCCACCAGGTCTTCGAGGAAAACAACAGCGCCTATATGGCCCTTGATTACGTCGAGGGCACCGATCTGATCACCGTGCTCGAAGAGAACCCCGAGCGCCTGTCGCCCCGTTTCCTGGAATCCGCGCTGATGCAGACACTGGAGGCGGTGCAATACATCCATTCGCACGGGCTCTTGCACCGCGACATCGCCCCCGACAACATCCGCGTCAACGACCAGGACGAGATCACGCTGATCGACTTCGGCGCCGCGCGCGAGCATCAGCCCACCGGCGGCGCGCCGATGGTGACCACGCTCGTCGCGGTAAAAGACGGCTATTCGCCGCACGAATTCTATCTGGCCAGCAACATGCACGACTTTTCGAGCGATCTTTATTCGCTCGGAGCGACCTTCTACCACCTGATCACCGGGATCGTTCCGCCCAACTGCCAGCAACGCCTGTCAGCGGTGTCCTCGGGCATGACCGACCCCTATGTGCCGCTTGCGGATGGCGATTGGGATATCGGCTACAACCTGCTGGCCACCATCGACCGCTCACTTGAGGTGCTGCGCGAGAACCGCTTCCTCAACACCAAGCAATGGCTCAAGGCGCTGGAAGAAACGCCCAAGGTGCGCCCTGCCCGCCCCAAGCCGGTTGTGTTCGACACCAAGCTGGATGCCGCCGTGTCGATGCTGGTGCAGGAGACCAACATGACGCTGCCCTCGAAGGCGGCCAAGCAGCCGGCTGGTCCCGCGCCGGAGGCACGCCAGGAGCCGGAGCACAGCGAGCCTTCGGATCTGCCGAGCAAGCAGTGGGTCGATATCCTTGGGAACCCGATCGACGACCTCTCGGCCTGGCATGAGGAACAAAGCGACGACCTGCGGGCCGATGAGCACCGGGGCAACATGCACGACAGACACCACGACAGCGCCGCGCGCGGCAAGGGCCGGACCGGCTATGAAGGAAAATCGGTCATCGTCGGCCTGCTCATGCGCTGTCTCGCCCGCAACCCCGCCTCGCGCGCGGCCTGATTCCGAAAACACGGAGCCCCTGTTATGAAATTCATTCGCGATCTTATTTCTGAAAAGCGTAGCGCCAAGCAGTCGGACGTTTCGATTCCGCCGGCAGTCTGGGACGAGGAAACCTCGGTTGTACCCGAACCGGTCGAGATCCTCCCGACCGAAGCCCCCGACGTGCTGGCACTGACCCCGCAGGACGCGGTCGCCGAGGACTTCGCGCCACTCGACGAGGAGCTGGACGGCGAGGAGGCTTTCGCCGAAGACGCCGCGCTGGAAGAAGAGATCGACGAGGAGTTCGAGCAGGATCTCGAGGACGCCGCCTTTGCCGAGGATGAAGACGGCTACGAATTGCCCGCACCCGAGTTCGACGCGTTGGAAGACGAAGCGCTGGATGACGAGACGCTGGCCGATGAGGCCGCACTTGACGCCTTCGCCGAGGAGCCTTTCGAGGACGCTCTGGATGAGGTCGAGGAAATGGTCGAAGCCGGGATGCCGGAGGAGGAAACGGTCGAGCCCTTCGAACGCCGCAAGCTCTGGACCAGCCTGCGCGACGAAGCCTATGCAACCGAGGCCGAAGAGCCGTTCATCGCCGCCCCGGAGCCGATGGACGAGACCGCGCGGGCGATTGCTGCGCTCGATCTTGCCAAGCCCACGGCCCCCGCGGTCGAGACCGATGACTCGCTTGATCTGAGCGGCCTGCCCTTCATTCATGTCGGCGGCGCGGCCCCGGCGGCGGATCTCGGCCTTGAGGTCCCGACCCCTTCGGTCGGGCGTGGCTCCGGTCGTTCGGGCCGGGTCAAGACGCGCCTTCTGGGCTTCAACCCCGGCGGGCTTGCCCCGGCGAGCCCCTTCGAGAAAGCCGCAGCCCCGGCCGATACCAACTTCCCGGTGGGCTGGATGGTCGTCGTGTCGGGCCCTGGTCGCGGCGCCTCCTTCCCGCTCTATGATGGCGTCGCCAAGATCGGCCGCGGCGAGGATCAGGCGATCGCACTGAACTTCGGCGACAGCGCCATCTCGCGCGAAAACCACGCCGCGGTGGCCTACGATTCCGAGCAGAACGCCTTTTACATCGGCCAGAGCGGCAAGGCGAACCTTGTGCGCCTCAACAACAAGCCGCTGCTGAGTACCGAGCAGATCCGCTCGGGCGATCAGGTCCGGCTGGGCGAGACGACCCTGCGCTTCGTCGCACTGTGCGGAGAGGATTTCTCCTGGGATGCAGCCTCGCAAAATGATGTGAAACATGCTGGATGAGTTCGAGTTTCATTATGATGCCGCCACCGCGCTGGCACAGGGACAACGCGACCAGCAGGAAGATGCGGTCGCGACGAACTTCCCCGATGGCTCGGGGCTAGGGTTCATCGTCCTTGCCGACGGTATGGGCGGCTATGCCGCGGGCGAGCTGGCCAGCCAGATCGTCGTGGCCGAGTTGTGCGACCATCTGCGCGCGCACTCAGCCGACCCTACACATCTTGAAAGCAACATCGGCCCGATCCTGCGCGATGCGCTGGAGCGTGCAAACGATCTGGTCGCCCGCTACACGACCATGCGCCCCGACCTCTACGGCATGGGGGCGACGGTTGTCGCGCCGATCATCGTCGGGAACCGGCTCTACTGGATTTCGGTGGGCGATTCGCCGCTGTACCTGCTGCGCGGCAACCGCATGTTCCGCCTCAACCAGGAACATTCGATGGCCCGCCAGATGGAGATGATGGTGGCCACCGGCGAGTTGACGCGCCTTGAGGCCGACCAGAACCCCGACCGGTTCTGCCTGACCTCGGTTCTGATCGGCGAGAGCATCCCCGAGATTGACTGCCGCGACGTTCCGGTCGAGTTGCAGGACGGCGATATCGTCATCGCTGCCAGCGACGGGCTCCAGTTCCTCGATGAGGCGCATATCGCCAAACTCGTGCATGAGCACCGGGACAGCACCAGCGCCGAGATCAACGCGCGGCTGATGCAGGAGATCCTCGATCTGGACGACCCCGATCAGGACAATGTCTCGATCTGTGTGCTCAAGATCAGCAAGCAGGTCAAGGCGGCGATGCCTCCGCGCAACCCGCCGCCTGACCACCGCTCGTCGCGCTGGTCGACCCTGCGCAAGACCGTCCTGCTTCGGGTGCATCGCCCCGAGAAGCGGGTCGCCTTCAGCGCAACGGCGGCATACGAGGGCTGAAGGCCATGGCACCGCTCGAACAGATCGCAACTCAGCTGCAGCGGGCGCTGGACCGGGGTGCTCTTCCCCCCGAAGGGCAGTCGATCGGTCAGCGCCTTCTGACACATCTGAACAGCCCGACCCGGATAGCCGTGATCGGCCACCCCGGATCGGGCAAATCCAGCCTTGTAAACATGCTTCTGGGCGAGCAACTGATGCCCGATCTGGGCCGTGTGGCGGCACTTGAGTTGTGGTACGGCCCGGCCCCGCGCGCGCTGTTCGAATTGCCCGATGGAAGCGTGCGCGCCAAAGACGGGCTGGTTGATCCCGCGCATATCCCCGCAGGCACTTTCCGCATCCGCCAGGAACTGCCCGACCCGCGGCTGCGCAAGCGCCGTTTTCTGGAACTGACGCTGAGCGAGGGCGGGGCGGACCAGCCCGCCCTGCTTGAGTGGATGGCCAAGCGCACCGATATCGCCATCTGGTGCACCCAGCAGTTCAACGATCTTGAGCGCGCAGCCTGGGCCGGGGTTCCCGATCATCTCAAGGACCATAGCTTCCTTGCGCTGACCATGGCGGACCGGCTGCACATGCGCGGGGAGCTTGGCGGCCGGATTGCCGCGCTGCAGCCCGTCGTCGCCGAGGAGTTCCTACGGCTCTACCCGGTTGCCACCCGGCAGGCGATCGCCGCGCGCGAGGCCGCCAAGCAGACCAATGAAAAGCTCTGGTCGGCGAGCGGAGGCAAAGCCCTGTTCGACGGTATCCAGCAACAGATCGACGTGGCCCGCTCGGCCGATCTGGACCACGTTCACATCCTGCTCGACCGCTACAAGGTCGCGCTTGATGAGCCCAAGCCGGAACCCGCTCCCAAGGCACAGGCCGCACCCGCGCCCGAGCGCCCGGCCGCCCCGCCGAAGCCCCGTGTCGATATTGCCGATGCCGTCCGCCGCGCCACCCAGCACGATCCGAAGCCCGAGCCTGCCCGCGTCATCGACCGCGCTCTGGCGCTGCTGCAGGGCTGCGCACAGGAACTGATCGAGACCCCCGAGGCCACCGCAGGCGCGTCAAGCGACGCGATTCTCGAGCGGTGTTCGCAGGCTGCGGAAGAGCTGGTCACGCTGCTGTCGTCCTCCGATGACCGCTCGGAAGAGATCGAGGCCTTCCGTGAGGACGCCATCGAGGGAGAGCAGATGCTGATGTTGCTCCGGCTCGAACGCTCTGAAAACGCGGCAGCGGATGCACTGACAGTGCTGGTGCAGATGAAGAAGGAGATGTCCGAACGGCGGGCGCGATGAAATGCGCCAATACCGCCGCCTGACACAGCCACGTCAAGCTTTGACCACATTCCGAGTCAAGAATGCGGGGAAGTCAGAAAAGTATTTTTCATGAATGCCATGCTCAAGTTCATTCCGAAGACCCAGGAAACCGCCAAGACAGGTGAGGCATGACGATAGTGCCCCAGATCACAACGGGTGACCGACTCACGTCGATTGCGCCGCGCGAATGCCTGAACGCCGGGCTGGAGCCGCTGGCCGATTTCGCCGCGCGCGTGAAAGAGGTCGAGGCGACTCTGGAGACGCTCGAACATGTCGCGGGCGACGCGGCGGCCCGGTCTGTTGCGCGTCTGCGCCACGAACTGGCCGAGTTCGAGCCGGCGATCACCTTCCTCGGACAGGTCAAGGCGGGCAAGACCACGCTGGTCAACGCGCTCGCCGGCTGGTCCGATCTGCTGCCCGCCGACGTGAACCCCTGGACCTCGGTCGTCACCTCGCTGCACCTGCTGCCCGGCGCGCACCGCAAGGAGGTGGGCGCCCGCTTTCAGTTGATGAAGGAAGATGAGTGGGATCGCCTGCTCAACAAGGGCGGTCGTCTGGGCGAACTGGCGCAGCGCGCCGATGCCGAGGGCGAACTGGCCAAGATCCGCGAACAGATCGAGGCGCTGCGCGAGAAATCCCGCCGCCGCCTGGGCAAGAAGTTCGAGCTACTGCTGGGGCAGGAGCACGAATACGGCTATTTCGACAAGAACCTGCTGGAACGCTACATCTGCCTTGGCGACGACTTCCTGGATGAAGACGCGCCCGAGGAAGAAGAGCACCAGGGCCGTTTCGCCGATATCACGCGTGCGGCGGACCTCTACCTGCATTGCCAGACCATGCCGATGCAGATGTGCCTGCGCGACACGCCAGGTGTGAACGACACCTTCCTGATGCGCGAGCAGGTCACCATCAATGCCGTGCGCGAAAGCCGGATCTGCGTCGTGGTGCTCTCGGCCCATCAGGCGCTGACTTCCGTCGATATGGGTCTGATCCGCCTGATCTCGAACCTGCATTCGCGCGACGTGGTGATCTTCGTCAACCGCATCGACGAGCTGCGTGACCCCGCCCAGCAAGTGCCCGAGATCGAGCAAAGTATCCGCGACACGCTGGCCAAGCACAATGGCCCGCAGGACGCCGAGATCATCTTTGGCAGCGGCTACTGGGCCAACAAGGTGCTGTCCGAAAGCCTCGACGAGATGTCGAAGGCCAGTTCGGACGCGCTGGTGAACTGGGCACAGCGCGAGCTGGTGGATTCCAAGCTGGACCTGACGCCTGCCGAAATGGTCTGGCACCTGTCGGGCCTGCCCAAGCTTAACCGTGCGATTGCCGATCAGATCGTCACGACCCTCGGCAATCCCAAGCTGCGCAAGATCGCCAGCGCCGCCGTAACCATCGCCAGCGGCCTGCAAGCGGCGAATATCGTGCGTATCGAGGGCGAGAGCGCCGATACTTCGGTCAGCTTCAACCAGGTAGCCGGCGAGTTCGACGACCTGGCGGCCCGGCACATCAAAGCCCTGCAAGATCAACTGACGACGGTGACCGGCGCCTATCACGACCGCGCCGACCGGGCGCACGCGAATTTCGTCGAGCGCGCGACCCATTCGCTGATCGAGCATCTGGAGCGCAACGGCGATCACGAGGTCTGGGAATACGATCCGACCGGGCTTCGCGTGCTGCTGAAATCGGCCTATTCGGTCTATAGCTCTCGCGCGCAAACCGCCGCGAACACCTGCTACAAGGCGGCGGTGATCGACATTGCGGAACTGCTCTACAAGTCCTTCGGCAATGCGATCGAGGGCATTCAGCTTTCGATCCCCGAAGCGCCCGATCCGCCCGCGCCGGTGATGCTTGCCCAGACCATCGTGCTCGATTTCAATGACGGCTGGTGGGTCTCGTGGTGGCGCCGGACGCGCGGCTACAAGGCCTTTGCCCAGCGTTTCTACGGGATGATCTCTGCCGAGACCGCAGATTTCATGGCCCAGTTCAAGACGATCCCGCCACAGGATTTCAACGCGCAGATGGAGGCGGTGCTGAAGGGGCTGCTCGATCAATGTCATGACCTGCTGTTCGAGATCGGCAGCAGTCGCGGCAACAAGGAGCACTTGCAAAGCCTGCTGCTGAACGGCGAAGAGCGCGACCGCCGCGAGGTGATCGACAGCCTGCTCGAAACGCTTCAGGTCCATGTGGCGCGCACCAGCGAAGAGGCGCTAGCGATATGACCGACACGATCCAGACCGGCGCACGCCGCAAACCGCGCCTTGTGCTGATGGGCGAGTTCAGCGCGGGCAAGAGCACCCTGTCGAATATTCTGCTGGAGGGCGAGGCCCTGCCCATGCGCGTGACCGCAACGCGCCTGCCCCCGGTACATATCACGTACGGCGCCCCCTCGGCCTTTGCCGAGCATCGCGACGGCACCCGGACCGAGATCAACCCCGCCGAACTGGGCGCGGTCAACCTCGATGAGACGCGCTGGATCCACCTGACGATGGAGGCCGACACGCTCGAGCTGTGCGACCTGATTGACATGCCCGGCATCTCGGACCCGAACATGCCTTCCGATATCTGGGACGCGGTGATGGAAAAGGCCGACCACGTCATCTGGTGCACCCATGCGACGCAGGCATGGCGGCAATCCGAAGCGGCGACCTGGGGCCGGATGCTGCCCTATACGCGCGGCAAGAACCTGCTACTGATCACCCAGTTCGACAAGCTGCGCAACCCGCGCGACAAGAGCCGCGTTCTGAACCGCGTGCGCAACGAGGTCGATGGGCTGTTCACCCAGATCTACCCGGTCTCACTGCTTGAGGCGCTTGAGGCGGGTGACGATTATGACGCCTGGCAGGCGAGCGGCGCGGCCGAGTTCCTCGAACACCTCGTCGAGATTCTGATGGAAACGGGCAGCGCGTTGCAGCAGCCTGTCGGCGCCAAGCCGGCGACCGAACGCCCCACCCTGCCGCCGGCGATGGAGGCGGCACCGCCTTGCGCCGAAGCTCCGACCGCCGCGCCAATCGTGCCCCGCCGCGTCCACGTCAAGACGACCACAACCGCCCGCCCTCGACCTGATAACGTGGCTGATCTAAAGCTAGAGACATAAGGACCCCGCCCAAGGAAAGACGAAGATGCAGATTCAGGACCATCTCGACCAGCTGCTCAACGACGCGCCCGGCTGCCGCCTCGCGACGTTCGGTGACTTGTCGTCTGGTCTGATCCTGAAATGGAGCGCCCCGTCACCCTGCCCGCGTGAGGTTCTCGACCAACTCTCCGAACAATCGGCAGGCTGTTTTGCGCTGCTCGACCCGGCGCTGCTGCCCGAAGGTATCCCGGCGCCGGAGTACGGGCAGGCCGTGATGACCTTCACCGATCGCGCGACCCGCGTTTTCGCGCGCAGCGCGGGCGCGCCTGACGACATTGTCGGCGCTGTATTCGCGCCGCAGACCGATGCACATACCGCGCTGAGCCTGACCAGGGAGGCGGCTGAAAAGCTCGCAGGCCCGCAATGAGCGCCTCGAAACGCAAGACACAGGGCAAAACCGTGGCGACCGAGGATCAGCTGAGCCGCCTGCTCGACCGCTTGTCGAGCGCCCCCGAGTCGCTCGCCGCAGAACGTCAGTCGCTGCCGCAATCCGCCGATTCGCGTCTACAATTCCTGCTGCGCGAGATCGACGAGACCGTTCTGCCACGCCACCTCGACCTGCTTGCGGGCGGGCAACGAGTCGCGCGGCTGACCGTCTCGAACCGGCGCCTGATCGATATCGACACGCCTGGCCGCGCTGCGCCCCCCGAAGACCCGCAGGCGATGGCCGAGCTTTTCGCCGAAAGCCTGACCAAGCTTGCGCGCATGGCCGGGGATATGGCGTTGCAGGTGACGCGCCGCACCGCCCTGCCCTCTCACCCCGAGGCGGCCTGTTCGGTCCATACGCTCGAACAACTGCTCGGGATCGAGCCGAGCCACATTCCCTTCGAGCGGCTCTGCCGCCAGATCGAGGCCAAAGCCCTTTCGCAACTGGCGTGGACCAACGGCTCGGAAGCGGCGACGGGCGCGCCCGAATGGGCACCCGCACTGCGTGACATCGCCGCGCGCTACCGCGCGATGCACTCCAAACCGCGCAAGGCCCCCCGCATCCGCCTGATGCGCACCGAGGGCATCGTCCTCCCCCTCTCCGACGATCTGATCGTCGCGATCATCTCGCTTGCCGAGAACGGCCTTGCTGCCGTCTTGCCGCGCGCCGAGGGGCTTGCCCTGATCGCGGCCTGGCAACACCCCGCCTAGCTTCCCTGACACGCGGCAGATCAGCGCCGCAAAATAAGCGTTGCTATTTTTTAGACGATCGGTCTATAAATCGAAATGAGCAACGCATCCCCCCTTTCCCGCAATCGCGGTCGGCCCCGGAAATCACCCGAGGAAATGGCGCATCTGCACAATGCGCTGATCCGTGCGGGGCTTGTCGTGCTGACCGAGAAAGGTTTTTCCGCCGTCGGAATCGACGAGATCCTGCGCCTTGCTGGCGTGCCCAAGGGATCATTTTACGCCTATTACGACAGCAAGGAGGCTTTCGGCCGTGCGCTGATCGACGCCTATGCCGGGTATTTCGCGACCAAACTCGACCGCTGGTTTCTGGACGAAGCATTGACGCCGCTCGCACGGCTGCACGCCTTCGTCGAGGATGCGAAAGCAGGCATGGCGCGGCACGGCTTCACGCGCGGCTGCCTTGTGGGAAACCTCGGACAAGAGATGGGCACCCTGCCCCCGTCGTTCCGCAGACAACTGACAGATGTCTTGCTCGACTGGCAGGCCCGCACCGCCACCTGTCTGCGCGCGGCGCAGGCCGCGGGCGAGATCGGCCCCGAGGCCGATTGCGACCAGTTGGCAGAGATTTTCTGGATCGGATGGGAGGGCGCGGTTCTGCGCGCCAAGCTCGAACTCTCGCCCGCACCGCTTGACACCTTCGCGGCAGGCTTTCTGGCCATGCTGCGCTGACCCGATCACCCAAAGGAGGACGACCATGTTTCGCGCAATCCTGCTCGAGAAGAATGAGAACGGCACCCAGGCCCGCGTGGCCGAAGTTGACGAAAGCCAGCTTCCCGAGGGGGATGTGACCGTTCGCGTCGCCTATTCGACGCTGAACTACAAGGACGCGCTGGCCATCACCGGCAAGGGACCCGTGGTGCGCAGCTGGCCGATGGTTCCGGGGATCGACTTTTCGGGCGTGGTCGAGGCTTCGGCCCACCCCGACTACAAGCCGGGCGACCGGGTGGTTCTGAATGGCTGGGGTGTGGGTGAAGGCCACTGGGGCGGTCTGGCCGACAAAGCCCGCGTGAAGGGCGATTGGCTGGTGCCGCTACAGGCGCCTTTCACCGCACGCGACGCGATGGCGATCGGCACGGCGGGCTATACGGCCATGCTCTGCGTCATGGCGCTTGAGCGTTACGGCATCACCCCCGATCAGGGCGACATTCTTGTTACCGGCGCCGCGGGCGGCGTGGGCAGCGTGGCAGTCGCGCTACTGGCCAAGCTTGGCTATCGCGTCGTGGCAATGACGGGCCGCCCGGAAGAGGCCAGCTACCTGCAAGATCTGGGCGCGGCCGAGGTTATTCCGCGCGGTGACTACTCGGAACCCGGTCGTCCGCTGGCGAAAGAGCGTTGGGCTGGCGCGGTGGATGTCGCGGGCGGTCAGGTTCTGGCCAATGTCTGCGCATCGCTGAAATATCGCGGCGCCGTCGCGGCCTGCGGCCTGGCGGGCGGCATGTCTCTGCCCGCGACCGTCGCACCCTTCATCTTGCGCGGCGTGGCGCTTTTGGGCGTGGACAGCGTGATGTGCCCGCGCGCCGAACGGCTTGAGGCATGGCGCCGCCTCGCACAAGACCTCGACCCCGGCAAGCTCGCTGGCCTGACCGAGGAGATCGCCTTTGGCGATGTCATCGATACCGCCGGAAAGCTGATTGCTGGCAGCCAGCGCGGGCGCGTCGTCGTGCCGATCGCCCCCAAGCTTGCCTAACCAACCGCATTACCCAGACAGGAGTTCTTCATGACCGCAACACATATCAGCCGCTTCGCCGTTCCCGAACTTGATACAATGCCCGAGGATCTGCGCGAGCGCATTCTTGGCGTGCAGGAGAAGTCCGGCTTCATCCCCAATATCTTCCTTGCCCTTGCGCACCGGCCCGACGAGTTCCGTGCCTTCTTCGCGTATCACGACGCACTGATGGAAAAGCCGGGCAACCTGAGCAAAGCTGAGCGCGAGATGATCGTCGTGGCGACATCGAATATCAACCAGTGCCAGTATTGCGTCGTGGCGCATGGGGCGATCTTGCGCATTCGCGCGAAGAACCCGCTGATCGCCGATCAGGTAGCGATCAACTACCGCAAGGCCGACCTGACGCCGCGCCAGAAAGCGATGCTCGACTTCGCGATGAAGGTTTCGGGCCCCGCCTATGAGGTCGGCGAGGCCGACTTCGAGACGCTCGCCGAACACGGCTTCGATAAGGAAGACATCTGGGACATCGCCGGCATCGCCGCTTTCTTCGGCCTGTCGAACCGGATGGCAAATGTCAGCAACCTTCGCCCCAATGACGAGTTCTTCGCGATGGGTCGCAATATCTGAAAAAGCTGCGGGGCGACGGTATGCGTCGCCCCGCTCTTTATTGTTTGCTGTCGTCTGTCAGGTGGCGGGCAGGCCATCGGCGTCGAAGTGGAAGGTTTTCTGCGCACTGAACCCGAGGCGCAGCGATTGCCCCGCTTCGATCGAATGCTGGCCGAAGAGGCGCGCGGTGACCTGATGGCTCTGCACATTCGCAATCACGTTGGTGTCGCCCCCCAGATGCTCGACATGGATGACCTGAGCCAGCAGAGGCCCGTCATCCGAGAGGAACAGGTCCTCGGGACGCACGCCCATGGTGCGATCATCGCCCTCATTCACCAGCCCGGCCGGGAAGAAGTTCATCGAGGGTGATCCCAGGAACCCCGCGACGAACTGGTTGGCAGGGTTGTTGTACAGCTCCATCGGGCTGCCGATCTGTTCGACGCGACCGTCGCGCAGCACAACGATCTTGTCGGCAAGCGTCATCGCCTCGGTCTGGTCGTGGGTGACATAGATCATCGAGGCCGACAACTGCCGGTGCAGATTGGCGATCTCGATCCGGGTGTTCATCCGCAGCGCCGCATCGAGGTTCGAGAGCGGCTCGTCGAACAGGAAGATCTTGGGCTCACGCACGATAGCCCGCCCGATTGCCACACGCTGACGCTGGCCGCCGGAAAGCTCGGACGGGTATCTGTCCAGATAGGGATCGAGATTGAGCATGCGCGCCGCATTGGCCACGCGCTGTTCGATCACATCCTTGGGTTGCCCCTCCTGGCGAAGCGCCAGCGACATGTTCTTGCGCACGCTCAGATGCGGGTAAAGTGCATAGGACTGGAACACCATCGCGATGCCGCGCTTCGACGGAGGCGTCAGGTTGACCTGCTCGCCGGCGATGCGGATTTCTCCCGAAGTGGCGTCTTCCAGTCCCGCGATCACGCGCAGCAGCGTGGACTTGCCGCAGCCCGAGGGTCCGACGAACACCACGAATTCACCATCCTCGACGGTCAGGCTGATGTCCTTCAGGACATGCACGGCCCCGAAAGACTTGTTCACATTGGTCAGCGTCAGTGCAGTCATGGCGTGGGCTCCTCAAGCGAAACGGGGTGGCCGATACGGATGGGCCAGACAATCCGGGCGCGGCGGGATGGGGCCGCGCGACGTGCATTCAGGGCGAGGGCAATCATTTCACTGCCCCCGAGGTGATCCCGCGGATCAGTTGGCGCGAGAAGATGACATAGAGGGCCAGCACCGGCAGGATCGCGAAACTCAGTGCCGAGAGAACGGCGTTCCAGTCGGTCACGAACTGGCCGATGAAGACCTGCGAGCCAAGCGTGAGCGTCTTGGTGGCCTCGGTCGGCGCCAGGATTAGCGGGAACCAAAGGTCGTTCCAGATCGGGATCATGTTGAACACGGCCACGGTCGCCATCGCCGGACGCACAAGCGGCAGCACAAGCCGGAAGAAGATCGTGTATTCCGACAGCCCGTCGATACGCCCGGCGTTCTTGAGGTCATCCGACACCTGGCGCATGAATTCAGACAGGATGAAGACGGCCAGTGGAAGGCCCTGCGCGGTATAGACCAGGATCAGCGCCCAGAGGGTATTCACAAGGCCCGTACTGACCATAAGATCCAGGATTGCCACGGTGCCGATGCGGATCGGGATCATGATGCCAAGCGCAAGGTAAAGCCCCAGCAGCTTGCTGCCACGGAAGCGGTACTCCGACAGCGCATAGGCCGCCATTGCGCCAAACAGCAGGATCAGGAACAGCGACGCCACGGTGACGATCATCGAGTTCTGGAAGTAGAGGAAGAAATCCCCCTGCTTGAGCACCGTCTGGTAGCCGATCAACGAGAAGCTCTCGGTGTCAGGCAGCGCCAGCGGCTCCTTGAAGATCGCTTTGCGGGTCTTGAAGCTGTTGATCAGGATCACGAAGACCGGGAACAGCGCGATCAGGGTGTAGAAGATCAGCGCGCCATGCATCGCGAAGGTATTCAGCGGGTTCGTGCGGGCCTTGTTCATGGGCTTGCTCCTCACAGCTGGTAGCGACGCATCCGGGACTGGACGCCGTAGAGATAGAGACACACACCAACCAGGATGATCGCGAACATGGCGCTGGCGATGGCCGAACCCATGTGGGGGTCGCCGAGTTGCAGCTGGAAGCCGAAGAAGGTGCGATACATGAAGGTGCCGAGAATATCGGTCGAGTAATCCGGCCCCGCGAGCGCGCCCTGAGAGGCGTAGATCAGGTCGAAAGCGTTGAAATTGCCCACGAAGGTCAGGATCGAGATGATGCCGATCGATGGCAGGATCAGCGGCAGCTTGATCTTCCAGAAGGCCGCCATTCCGGTGATGCCGTCCACCTCGCCCGCCTCGATCACTTCGTCGGGGATGGACAGAAGCGCCGCGTAGATCAGCATCATCGGGATGCCGACGAACTGCCAGACCGAGATCAGCGCCAGTGTGGTCAGCGCATATTCCTCTTTGCCCAGCCAGGGCGCGAACAGCGATTTCAGCCCGACCGCATCAAGCATCGAGGGTGCGATACCCCAGATTGGCGACAGGATCAGCTTCCACGCGAAGCCCACGATGACGAAGGACAGGATCGTGGGCACGAAGATAGCCGAGCGGTAAAGCGCGCTGAAGCGCAGGCGCGGATGGCTCAGGATCGCTGCCAGCACGATGCCGATGGGGTTTTGCACCAGCATGTGGATCAGGAAGAACCAGAAGTTGTTGCCGAGCGCGTTCCAGAACTGCTCGGACCAGATCGGGTCGAAGAACAGGGTGCGGAAGTTGTCCAGCCCGACGAAAACGCGCTCTTGATCGATCTTGCTGAACAGCGCCAGACGTAGCGTGTTGACCAGCGGAAAGATCATGACGGCGGTGTAGATGACGACGGCGGGCGCCAGGAACACTGGGATGTGCCAGCGGATACGTGGGCGGGTCATGTGTGCCTCCGGTTCTGGGTTCCCGAGCGGATGGCTCCGCTCGGGTAGATCATCTGACGGGAGGGTCAGTTCTGCGGCTTATACCAGCTGTCGAGGCCAGCCTGCAGTTTCACGCCCAGCTCCTCGGGCGTCGAGGTGCCCTTGATCGCCGCCACCGAAGCGCCCCAGGTATCGTTCTCGAGGTTCGGGGTGCCGCGCGACAGGATCTGATAGGTCGAGCGGATGCTGCGTTCGCAGTCATTGCGCCAGCCGACGAATTCCTTCGCAAGCGGATCGGACAGTTCGACCGGCGTATCCGACAGCGGGAAGAAGCCCGGCAGCGCGTTGCCGAAGATCTCGGCGAACTCGGGGCTGGCGACCCACGACAGGAAGGCGCGTGCCGCCTCGGGGTTGGCGCTGGCGGCGTTCATGCCGATGCCGACGTCAGTGTGGTCCGAGATGTAGCAGGTATCGCCCGCAGCTTTCACCGGCGGCTTGAAGGCGCCCATCTCGAATTCGGCCTGAGCGTTGAAGCCCGAAATCTCCCACGAGCCCGCCGGATAGATCGCCGCACGGCCAAGCGTGAACAGGTTCTGGCTGTCGGGATAGGTCTGCGCCTCGTAGCCGTCGCCCAGGTAGGGCGCCCACTTGGACAGCGTCGCATAGGGCTCGACCCACTGCGGATCGGTCAGCTTCTGCTCGCCGCGGATCAGCGCCAGACGGCCCTCTTCACCCTTCCAGTAGTTCGGGCCGATGTTGTTATAGCCCATGGTCGCGGCTTCCCACTGGTCGTTGGTGCCCATTGCCATCGGGATATAGCTGCCGTCTTCCTTGATCTTCTCGAGCGCCGCGAAGAACTCCTCTTCGGTCACGGGCACTTCGATGCCCAGTTCGGCGAAGGCGTCCTTGTTGTAGATGAAGCCGTGGATGACCGAGGCCATCGGCACGCAGAAGGTGGCCGCGCCGTCATCGGTCTGCCAGGCAGCTTTCGCCACGTCAGAGAAGTTCGACATCGCGTCAAGATCGCTCAGGTCGGTCAGATGCCCGGCCTGATAGAGCGCCAGCGACGCGTCGAACGGGCGGCAGGTGATCAGATCGCCGGCCGAACCCGCATCGAGCTTGGAGTTCAGAACCGCGTTGTAATCTGCGGGGGCGGTCGGCGTGAACTGGACCTTGATGCCAGGATGCTTGGCCTCGAAGGCGGGGATGATCTTGTCCTGCCACAGCGCGAGGTCATCGTTGCGCCAGCTCTCGATGGTCAGAGCGGCATCCTGTGCCTGCGCGCCGGTCGCAACCAGAGCGGTGCTGAGCAGCGCCATCTTGAGATAGGTATGTTTCATATCGTTATTCTCCTGTTTGGACGAGTTTGTTCAGCGAAGCCGCGCCAGCGCGCCCCGCAGATTTCCGTTGGTCTGTTCGAGAAGGTCTTGCGCCTCGGCGGGCGAAATGCCCCCCGCGGCAATCAGTGTTGCGGGCTTGACCGCGCCCTGTGCGGCATCAAGCGCCGCCTCGGCCACCTGCGGATCGACATGCGCCGCCTGCGCGACGATACCGGCCGCACGCGCCCGAAGCTTGATGTTATCGGCGCGCAGATTGACCATCATCCCGTCGTAGACATGGCCCAGTTCGAGCGCCATCAGCGTCGAAAGCATGTTGAGCGCGATCTTCTGCGCGGTCCCCGCCCCCATCCGGGTCGAGCCCGAAAGCACTTCCGGCGGCGTGGGTAGCAAGATCGCGTGATGCGCCAGATTCAAGAGCGGCGTATCGCCGTTATTCGCGATCCCGACCACCGTTGCACCCCGCGCCCGGGCGATCTCAGCCGCCGCGACCGTGTAGGGGGTCGTACCGCTGGCAGAGACAGCGATCACCGTGTCGGACGGCCCCAGATCCGCCAGCGCGAGGGCCAGCCCCTCGGTGTCATCCTCGGTGCCGCCGGGCATCTCAACCCCGGTCGGCAAACCACCCGCCATATGAATGCGCAGCTGTTCGGAGGAGATCGAAAAGGTTCCACCCAGCTCCTGCGCGTCTGCGGCGGCCATAAGCCCCGAGGAGCCGGCCGCGATATAATGCAGCCGCGCACCAGCCCCGATCGAAGCAGCCATCGCGGTAGCGCCCGACACGATCTGCGGCAGCGCCGCGCGAACCGCTACAGCGGCCGCGATCTGACCTTCGACCAGAAGCGCCGCAACTTCGGCAGGCAGCTTCTGATCCAACCCAACCGCATCGCGGTGCAAGCCCTCTGTCACGTGTCTTTTCACCTGATTCCCCCCTCAAGCTCCAACAAGAATACCTATATAATACCTTTTGTCCAGCATTTCGTTAGTGGTTCTGGATAGGTTTGTTTTATCGCAAAGATTCCACGCCATTGGTTCTCTTTTTTCTTCCATTATCTCGTAAGGTATTATAATGGTCTTCTCATGAGCGATTCATTGAACAATGCGATCATCGCCATTGATGGCGGAGGAACCCGGTGCCGGGTGGCACTGGACGATGGCCGCCTGACGCGCGCGATCGAAACCGGCTCAGCCAATGTCTCGACCGATTTCGATGGTGCGGTTGCGCAGATGATCGAGGGCATGAACCTTCTGGCGCGCAAGGTCGACCTTCCGGTCCAGGCGCTTTGGAGCCTTCCGGCATTTGTCGGCCTCGCAGGAGTGACCGGAGCGGATATGCGCGCACGGCTATGTGCAGCGCTGCCCTTTACCGCCGTACGCGTCGAAGATGACCGCCCCGCCGCACTGCGCGGTGCGCTCGGAGATCGCGATGGCGTGGTTGCACATTGCGGAACAGGCTCGTTTTTCGCCGCGCAGATCCGGGGGGTGATGCGCCTTGCCGGTGGCTGGGGGCCAGTGCTCGGGGATCGTGCCTCGGCGCAATGGGTCGGGCGCGAAGCACTGCGCGCGACCCTTGATTGCGTCGATGATCTGCAGGAATGCACGCCGCTCGCAAACCGTCTGCTGTCCGAGATGGGCGGCAGCGCCGGAATTGTGCGGTTTGCCAGCCGCGCGCGCCCCGTGGACTTCGGCGCGCTGGCGCCTTTGGTTACCGATTACGCCGGAAAAGGTGACGCACTTGCGCTTGGGGTCATGGCAACGGGCGCATCCGAGATTGCAGCACTTATTCCGCAAATGGGTTGGGTTCCGGGTCAGGCGATCTGCCTGACCGGCGGCATCGGCCCCCACTTCATGCAATTCCTGCCCGCTGCCATGCTGGCCGATGTGGCAGCCCCGCAAGGCTCCCCGCTTGATGGCGCCCTGACGTTGGCGCGCGAATTTGCCAAGGAGATCGCCCATGAACGCAGCTGAGTTTCTACGCCCGGAAAACTGGCTCGGCTCTGGCGAGGGGCCGCGCTATGTGCAGCTACGCCGCAGGCTGATCGAGGGTATCGAGACCGGCGCGCTGCCGCCCAACTCATCGTTGCCGCCCGAGCGCGAAATCGCAGAACTGACCGAGCTTTCGCGCGTAACCGTCCGCAAGGCTATTCAGGGATTGGTGCGCGAAGGCCTTATCGAACAAAGGCAGGGCTCCGGTTCCTTCGTGCGCGAACCGGTCACCAGGCTGGAACAGTCGCTCTCGCATCTGACCTCGTTCACCGAGGACATGGCGCAGCGCGGGATGCAGACCACCTCGACCTGGCTTGAACGCGGCGTCTTCATGGCCTCGCCCGAAGAAATCGCGGCCTTCGGTCTGAATGCAGGCGCGAATGTCGCGCGCATCTACCGGCTACGCGAGGCGGGTGGGCGCCCGATGGCGCTGGAGCGTGCGGCGCTGCCGCTCGACATCCTGCCCAACCCGATCGAGGTGACGACGTCGCTATACGAAGTGCTCGAACGGAAGGGCAACCGCCCCGTTCGGGCGGTGCAGAAGATCTCGGCCATCAACCTCGAGGCGCGTGAGGCCGCCTTGCTGGGGGTCGCCGAGGGGGCTGCGGGCCTCAGTATCGCCCGCACATCCTACCTTGCGACCGGTCGGGTCGCGGAACTGACCCATTCGCTATATCGCGGTGACGCTTACGACTTCGTGGCCGAACTGCGCCTTTGACAAGGAAAGGCTGCCAGACCATGTCCATTACCAACACCCTGATGCGTCAGGAGATCCTCGAGATCCCTGCCGCAGTCGACCGGCTTTTGACCAACGGCGCGCAAGAGATCGCCGCGACCGCCGCCAAGGCGCGCGAACTCGATCCGCGGTTTCTTGTGTCGGTGGCGCGCGGATCGTCCGACCACGCATGCTCTTACCTGAAATACGCAAGCGAGCTGCTGCTGCGGCGGCCGATGGCCTCGGTCGGGCCGTCGGTGACCTCGATCTACGGAGCCGATCTGGAGGCCGCCGGGGCGTTGTGCATCTCGATCTCGCAATCGGGCCAAAGCCCCGACATCGTGCGGATGACCGAGTCGTTGCGGCGCTCGGGCGCGCTGACGGTTGCGATCACCAATAACCCGGCCTCGCGTCTGGCAGAGGCCGCCGAGGCCACGCTGCCAATTCATGCGGGCCCCGAAATCAGCGTAGCCGCCACCAAGACCTTCGTGACCTCTGTCGTGGCGGGCCTGTGGCTGCTGGCCGCAATCAAGGACGACCGCGAACTGCTTGCAGCAATTCACGCCCTGCCCCGCCATCTTGAGGCGGCGACCGGCTGCGACTGGTCAGCCGCTGCGGACGCAATCGACGGGCGGTCGTTGTTCACCCTTGGTCGCGGGCCCTCGCTGGCGATCTCGAACGAGGCGGCGCTGAAATTCAAGGAAACCTGCCTGATCCACGCCGAAAGCTATTCCTCGGCAGAGGTGCTGCACGGCCCGGTTTCCATCGTCGAGCAGGGTTTCCCCGTGATCGCCTTCGCCGCACGCGATGCGGCCGAGGAAACACTGGCTGCAACCGCAGATGAAATGGCTGCGAAAGGGGCAAAGGTATTTGCCACCACCGACCGTGTACAGCGCGCCACGCGCCTGCCGCATGTGCGTACCGAACACTGGATGACCGATCCGGTGGCCGCGATCGTTTCCTTCTACGGCATGGTTGAGGCTGTCGCGGTGCGCCGTGGTATCGACCCTGACAAACCGCGCCATCTGAACAAGGTGACGGAGACGGTATGACCCAGCAAACCCTGACGTTCCTGAACGGACCGATCTTCGATGGCCTACAGTTGCGCACGGGCCTTGCCGCGCGTTTCGAGGGCGGCAAACTCGCCGCCCTGGGCCCGGAGAACGTGATCGGACGCGCCGGCAAGATCGTGGATCTCGCGGGCGACATTCTCGGCCCTGGCTACGTTGATTTGCAGGTGAACGGCGGCGACGGGGTGATGTTCAACGACGATCCCTCGGTCTCCACACTGCGCCGGATCGCGGGCGCTCACCGCCGCCTCGGGGTCGCAGCCCTGCTGCCCACGCTGATCACCGACACGCGCGAAAAGACGCAAGCGGCCATCGCAGCGGCAATAGAGGCCGTGCGCGAAGCCGTTCCGGGCATTGCCGGGCTGCACCTTGAAGGTCCGCATCTGTCGCTGGCGCGTAAAGGCGCGCATGACCCGGCCCTTATCCGCCCGATGGACGATGAGGATCTGGCGATGCTGCTTGCCGCGGCGGCGGAGCTCCCGGTGCTCAAGATCACGATTGCGCCCGAGAACGTGACGCTTGAGCAGGTTCAAACCCTCGCCCGCGCAGGTGTGCTTGTTTCCCTCGGCCATAGCGACGCGAATTTTGACACCTGCCAAGCTTATTTCGCGGCCGGGGCGCGATGTGTCACGCATCTTTTCAACGCCATGAGCCAACTGGGCAATCGCAACCCGGGATTGGTCGGCGCGACGCTGGCCAATGGCGCGGTCTCTGCCGGGTTGATTGCCGATGGCATTCATGTGCACCCGCAATCGCTCCGCGCCGCCTGGGCCGCGAAAACCGGGCCGGGACGGCTGTTCCTTGTCAGCGACGCCATGGCCGTGGCGGGTAGCGATGCAACCCAGTTCACGCTGGAAGGCCGATTGATCCGACGCGAGGGCGGCCGCCTGACGCTTGAAGACGGCACACTGGCCGGAGCCGATCTCGACCTGACAACCGCGATCCGCGTGCTGGTCAACGACGTCGGCGTAAGCCTGCCAGAAGCCCTGCGCGCGGCCACCTCGGCACCGGCCGCAATCATTGGCCAAACGACCCAGGGGCAATTGGCGATCGGGTGCAAGCTGGATAGCGTAATCCGGATCGATGCGCTGCTCGGCACGGTCGCCCAGGCCGGGTGAGCGCCAACTGCCGCAGTAACATGTCCCCCGTCAGCGCCCCTGGGACATCTGAGTTGATTTTGTAACGGAGGGTTTCTGGCTCATCGTAACCACCAAGGAGTGAAGATGAGCCAGAAACCCGGAACAGCGAAGCCGACGGCGGAGTCGATGGTGAAGGAGATCCGCCGGCGGACGCGGAAGCATCATTCCGCCTGACCTGCCCCCTGCTGGTCCCTCATTCATAACGAGAGTCTGCAGGTTGGATTTTGGTATTCCGGTTCCGCATCTGGCGCAAGCGCGCCGGGCGCGGAGCCCTCAAATTGCTCAAGCGTCCGGCGCGCTTGCTGCGGCGTCAGGTTCTTCAACGAGGAATGCGGCCTGACCGCATTGTAGTCGTAGCGCCAGAGGGCCAGCTTTCGCCGTGCGTCGTCGAGGCTGTCGAAGATTTCCTCGTTGAGCAGCTCGTCCCGCAGGCTGCCGTTGAAGCTTTCGATGAACGCGTTCTGCTGCGGCCTGCCGGGATCGATGTAGTGCCACGGCACGGTGTTCTCGTCAGCCCATTTCAGGATCGCCCGACTGGTGAACTCGGTGCCGTTGTCGCTGACGATGCAGCCGGGCTTGCCGTAGATCCGGATCAGGGCGCTGAGCTCCCGGGCAACCCGTGCGCCGGACAGGCTGGTGTCCGCGACAAGGCACAGGCATTCCCGCGTGCAATCGTCGATCACCGCCAGCATCCGGAACTTCCGCGAGGCGCCGAAGCTGTCGGACACGAAGTCCAATGACCAACGCGCGTTGGGATGCGTGGCAACCGGCATCGGCGCCCTCGTGCCGCGCGCCCGTTTCCGGCCGCGCCGCCGTCTCACCGACAGCCCTTCTTCGCGGTAGATCCTGTAGAGCTTCTTGTGGTTCATGCTCATGCCCTTGCGTTCCAGCAGCACGCCGATCCGGCGATACCCGAACCGACGCCGCGTGCTGGCGATCTCCTTGCGGATCTCGGCGCAGTCCGGCGGGCGTTCACGCCGGACTGCCTTGGGATCGACACCGACCAGCCTGCAGGCTCGGCGCTGCGAGAGGTCGTGATCCCGCATCACTCGGAGCGCCGCGTCTCGCCGCTTCGTCAATGTCGTCAACTCTTTCCCAGCAGATCTTTCAAGACGACATTGTCCAGCATGGTGTCCGCCAACAGGCGCTTGAGCTTGGCATTCTCGTCCTCCAGCGCCTTCAACCTGGCGGCCTCCGACACGTCCATGCCGCCATACTTGGCCTTCAGTTTGTAGAACGTCGCGGTGCTCAAGCCGTGCCTGCGGCACACCTCAGCCGTCGGCATCCCGGCCTCCTGTTCCTTGATCATCCCGATTATCTGCGCCTCGGTGAAACGGCTCTTACGCATGTGTCTGCTCCTTCAGAGTTGGCGCAGACTCTACATTAAAGTGAGGGATTTCGCGGGGGGCAGGTCAGACGCCACTATTGCCATCAAGCGATATCGGTTCTGCGGTGCGCTGATCGATTGTTTAAATCCATTGCGAACAATCCGACTGAAGAACGTAGCTGCTGCAATTTGTTGGATCGGCATCTTTGACGGGCCGCACTGCGGCAACTGGCAAAGGTGTTCCACGGCCGGTTGGGGCCGTTAGCGTCAGTTGCCGTTCCGCCACACCCATTTTCCTACTCCGTTTGCTTCCGGAGTGCTTCCAGCGGTGTTTGCGCAACGCAAATTACCGCCCTTAGGCGGCGCGTAGCGTATTGCTATCATTTATGGATTTTGGTTGCGGGGGCTCGCAACCACAGAATCTTACCCAGACCACATTGCCAGCTATAATCATGTAGCCAGAAATCTCTAAACCACATCAGGCAAAATCAGCACCAGCCTGATAGGGGTTATACAGATCTTTCTGCCCTTATCAGGCTCTGCGCGATCCCTTCCTTGCGGCATAACTCGGCGATGCTGTCGTCACCGCGAAGGCCTTCCAGCACGATGCGGATCTTGTCCTCGGCCGAGAAATGGCGACGCGTATGCCGACGGATGTCTTTCACAACCCGCTCCGCAGGGGGCTTCACTGGCGATTTTGAATGGGAGGATTTGGGTTTCATCTTCGTTCCTTCGTCACTACGACGAAGCCCAAATCCTCCTTAAATCACAACCTCAAATCTGTGCCATAGGCGCTGACGGGGGACACCCTACATCACCGTGAGGGCTTTCGCGCGGGGCGAGTTGTCCCTGTTTCGGCTTCGATTCTTCCCTGAATTGTGTCGGCGTCCTACCGGCCCATCGCCTGAATGCACGGTCAAGGGCCGCTGGGCCGGAGAGACCTACCCGAAGGGCAATTTGCGCAACGGGTAGGTTCGTGTTCGACAAAAGGTCTTCGGTGACGCTCTGGCGCACGTCGTCCTTCATCTGACTGTAGGAGGTGCCCTGTGCCCACAGGATTCGCTGGATGCGGCGTGGATGCACGCGGCAGATCAAGGCAAAGTCGTTCAATGTCAGATCCTGATAAGCTATGTTGTCCCTCAGAATGCCGCGAAGATAGGAAAGGGTCGCTTCGCTGGCGCCATCTGCGGCAAACTCCCCTCGTGACACCTTCACTAAGTCCCAGTCCAGCGAGAATGGTGCCCAAAGCCAGTGCGTCGGAAATGAAATCCGCATTCCGTCGATCTGGGATGTGACGAGCGCCTGTTTCGGAAGAAGACCCGGCAGAAGCCCCTGGGTGGTCGGTACAGTGATCAGGATGTCTTTTGGGTTGAAGGTTTCTCCGAGCCCTTTCTTTATCAAAGTCACATAAAGTGCGACACCGACTGCATCCAACTGTGTCGACGGCGTAGTAACCTTGACGGTGCGGTGAATGTCGAAGTTTACAATGCCGGGTGTGATGAAAACGGAGTACCGCACGTTATCAACCTGCTTTGAGACTTCCACCACCAGCCGGGAAAGAAAATCTCCCAAGGTGAGAGCATGGGTCGCCGAATCCCGAAACGCCGGCGTTCCTTTCCTCGCAGTTTCGATTGCCACCTTTGCGCCAAAATACGGGTCGTCGAGAGTTTCCGCCATATCCTCCATGGCGGAATAACAGGCGGACGCGTCAACCAGCATTTCAGGGTCGGTGAGCGCGCCGGGGGGAATACCGTTTCGGGCCAGGAGCGCTTCAATATCGCCACCGCGCGAGGTGAAGGCCTTTGCGAACGGTGACAGAATCAACATCCCGCGCGTGAACCTCGGGCCAGATTTCTTGCTCATTCTTGCTGCTCCCTCAACGCCCCAAGGTTAACCTTGTGAGACATGTTTATGACATAGGTGGCATGAGCCGCAAACAGGTTGCGCCTCGGGCATGTTAATCAAAAAGCCGTACCCCATGAGACTCGGGCGATGGCCACGTGGCCCTAGCGATCTCGGAAAGCGTTGGAGCATGGAGATGCCGAAGGAAAACACCGTAAAAGCCAAAAAATCCCTTTTAACGGCAACACTTATTGCCGGGCTTATGACCGTTTCGATGGCGGCCTTCGGCCCGGCTTATGCCCAGACAGCGGAAGGACCGTCCGTCGGGGCCGCGATCGAACGAGTCGCGACACAGCTTGCCGGGCGCATCGGCTTCGCGGCGCAGGAAATCGGCAGCGACGACGTCATCGCTTTAAATGGCGATGAGGCATTCGTCATGGCCAGCACGTACAAGGTTGCGATCGCCGCTGCGGTGTTGGATCGCGTGGATAGGGGGGAACTCAGCCTCGACCAGATGGTCGAGGTCACACCCGACATGATGATGATCGGGGACGCGGCACTAAGCGATACGTTCGTTCACCCCGGGCTTCAGCTTTCGGTGGCGAACCTGATCGAGATCATGATCACCGAGAGCGACAACACGGCGACCGACATCTCGATGGGACTGGCCGGCGGACCCGCCGCAGTGACCGAATATCTGCGCAAGCTCGGGATCACCGGCATCAGGGTCGATCGGACGACTGGCGAGATCATCGGCGAATTCTATGGCCTGCCGGGACCGGCCACGATGAAAGTCGCAACAGAGGCCTTTGTGACTCGGCCAGAGCTCCTGACGATTATGGGCGACCGCAATCTGGATTTCGAGGCGGATCCCCGCGACCAGGCAACGCCCCTTGCGATGCTGCAACTTCTGCTTGCCATTGACAGTGGCACGGCGACAAGCGCCGAGAGCCGCGACTTCCTGATTGATGTCATGTCGCGCACGCGCACCGGCGCTGGCCGGCTCAAGGGCCTGCTGCCGAGGGGAACGCCCGTGGCGAACAAGACCGGAACCATCGGAGGCGTAGCCAATGACGTCGGCTACATCACGCTCCCCGACGGTCGTCAGTTTGCAATCGCCGTGTTCACCAAGAGCAGCGAGACATCCGAGGCGGACAGGGATCGGGCAATTGCCGAGGTCGCCCGGTCGCTGTTCGACTACTTCCACGTTGGGCAGATGGCGAAGCAGTAAACCGGAAAACCTTGCGGAGCGCAGCCTTTGCCGGTGCGGACTTGCACGGCGAAGACAGAACCTTCCGGGAAGAGACATCACTATATCAAAACGAGAAACCCAATGGGAAATCTAACGAAGAGGAAGAATACGGTGAAGAACCCAATGAAACTATTATTTACGTTGACCGTTTCGTCATCACTTGCACTTCAACCCGCGCTTGCACAGGAAAGCCAACAGTTCATGACACAGGAGGAGGGGCAAGCGACCTTTGATGCGGTCCTCGCCGAAACTGCTGAACTGATCAAGGAAATGAACATCCCGGGGCTTGGTATCGGGGTCATCCATGGGCCCAACACTTACAGCGCCGGCCTCGGCATCACCAAGGTCGGCACCGACGAGGCCGTTACCCCTGATACGCAATTTCAAATTGGCTCTGTGACAAAAACCTTCCTGTCGACAGTGGCCCTGCAGCTGTCCGAAGAGGGCAAACTGGATTTGAACGCGCGTGTCGTCGACATCCTGCCGTGGTGGAGGGTCGCGGATCCCGACGCAACGTCGAAAGCGCGGGTCGTTGACCTGTTCCACCATCGCGCTGGTTGGTATGGCGACCATGGGTTCCTTCGTGTTCCTCCGGGCGGGTCGATCAGCGAGAAGGTCATGCTCCAGGCGGCTTACGTCGAGCAGCTCTATCCGTTCGATCAAACCTGGATGTACAACAACACCAGCATCACCTTCGCGACCCATGTGGTGTCGCATGCCGGCGGAAAGCCGATCGAGAACCTGATCGAAGAGAACCTGTTGACTCCGCTCGGCATGGATTCGTCATCCTTTAACTACGACCCCACCCCGCCGGCTGAAAACTACGCATGGGGTCATCCGCCGATCTACGGCGAAGGCAACATTAGCGATCTCAAGCCGTACTACATTCCGTTGATCCCAGAATCCGCAGCCTCCGGCGCTCTCCGGTCTACGGTTAGCGACATGCTGAAATACGCCCGCTTTCAGCTGGACGGCAAGGACGCCGCCGGGAACCAGCTGCTGTCCGAAGAAGCACTGGACTATGCCCACGCTCCGGCAGTCGAGGCTGAGGCCGGCGACTTTACCGGGCTGACATGGTTCGTCCATGACTACGACGGGGTCACCAGCCCCAGCCACGGGGGGAACTGGCCCGGCACGCGTTCCTTTCTGCAGCTGATCCCGGATCGCGACTTTGCCGTGGTGGTTTTGGTCCACAGCGATCGCGGAGCCGAAGCCTATAAAAAAATTGCGAACTCAATGGTCAAAGCCTTCACGGGCATCGAGGCCAACTCTCCGGTCGCAGCGGGTGTTGATCCGGCTGTACTCGATCCCTTCGTCGGCGTCTTCAAGGGGAATTCCCAAAACATCGAGATCCGCAAAGAGGGCGATAAATATGTGTTTGTGCAGTTCTCCGCATTGACCAGCGGATCGGATCCCGCGCCTGCCAATGTGGCCAATACGGCTGATGGCTATTTCATCATCACCGAAGGCCCGAACGAGGGAGCCCTTGGCGAATTGCTCAAAGATCCGTCTGGCGAACTGAACTACGTGCGATTCAACCACCGGATCTTCATTCGGGGCGAAGGGGCGGTTGATGATTTCGACCTCTCCGGGACTGTCTTCGAATAACCGGGGCGACAAGAGCCACGGCTTCGGTGGAGGGCCGATCCTGCACAGCGCAGATCGAACTCTCCACCGAACGCACTGCATCGACGACATGAGGCGTCTAATGCAGAAACCAAACCCAAAGAACCTGACTGCGGCGCGTGGCGTCGTCGTCGGCATCGCCCAACCGAAATGGAGAGGAGAGAACAACATGAGCGAGAACAAGATTTCCCGCAGGGAGTTCAACCTTGGAGTTGCCGCGGGTGCGGCCGCCATTGGGTCCGCCGGTAGAGCCTTGGCGCAGACGAGGGAGCCATTCGACCTCGTGATCCTTGGCGGGCGGGTGATGGACCCCGAGACCGGGTTTGACCAGGTCGCAAATGTCGGCGTGCGCGCGGGTCGGATCGCCGCTATCACAGTCGAACCGCTCGAGGGCGGCCGCCAGATCGACGCCAGCGGCCATGTCGTTGCGCCCGGCTTCATCGACACGCATTTTCACTGGCCCCGGCCCATGGGCAACAAGCTCGCACTGCTCGACGGGCGAACGACGGTTATGGACCTCGAGATCGGGACGCTCGGGACGCTGGTGGATGACTGGTACGCAGAGCGCGCCGGGACCAACCAGATCAACTACGGCTGCGCCAGCTGCCACGAATTCGCGCGTACCTTGGTGCTCGACGGCATCACGACGATCGATGCGCCCGAGGCCATGAACCATCGCGGCTCGGACAAGTCTGGCTGGTCCCATACCCGCCCGGACCTCGAGAAGGGCAACGAGATCCTGCGCGTGCTCGATACGGGCCTCGCCGCGGGCGCGGTCGGCATCGGCTCGACGCTCGGCTACATGCGCGACGGCGCATCGGCACGCGAGGTCTTCGAGATCCAGCGCATCGCCGCGGCTTATGGAAGGCCCTGCGCCTTCCACTTCCGCTACACGCCCGGCACGGACACGAGCGAAGCGAACGGTATCCAGGAGATGCTGGCCAACGCCGCCGCGCTCGGCGCGCCCGCCATCGCCTGTCACTTCAACAACCCTGGTTACAACCTCGTGCACGAGCTGCTGGTGCGGATGCGCGCGCAAGGCCACAACATGTGGGGCGAGCTCTACCCCTACGCGGCGGGTTCGACGGCGCTGAACGCCGTCTTCCTCGAACCGGAGATCTGGGTAGATCAACTCGGCTACAAGTACGAGGAGACCATCCAGGATGCGCTGACCGGGGAGTGGTACACGCAGGAGAGCCGCACGGAGATGATGGCGCGTGAGCCCGCGCGGCTGGTGCTGGCCTACAAGATGCCTGAGAGCGCCATCCTCGACTGGCTGCGGCTGCCTGACGTGGCGATCGCGTCAGACGGAATGCCGATCCTCGACGACAGCATCACATGGGATACGCCCTTCGAGGATCTGCCCAACAGCCACCCACGCGGGGCCGGCAGCTGCGCGCGGACGTTGCGCATGGGGCGCGAGAACGGCATCCCCCTGATGCAGAGCGTCGCCCAGCTCAGCTGGAACTCGGCGCGCCCGCTCGGTCTTACGGGGCTGAAGGCGATGCAGGAGCGCGGGCGGATGCAGGAGGACATGATCGCCGACATCACGATTTTCGACCCGGAGACGGTGACCGACAACGCCACCTACGCACAGGGCAATCTGCCGTCCTCCGGCATTCCCTTCGTGATTGTCAACGGCGTGGTGGTGGTCGATAGCGGCGAGGTGCTGCGCGGCGTGAACCCAGGCCAGCCGATCCGCAACGAGCCGCAGGAAAGCTTGTTCGAGCCACTGGACGTCGATGCATGGACACAGGCCTTCTACGCTGTTCCGCAGGATTTCGGTGGCGGCGTGCCGAACTCGCAACCGGCCTACGACCCGCGCGTGATCCCGTGCTGCGAGTGACGCTGCATAGGACGAATTGCTCGAAGATCCGTCTGGCGAACTCAGCTACGTGCGATTCATCCACCGGATCTTCATTCGGTCCGACGGGGCGGTCGACGAATTCTCGCTCTCCGGAACTGTCTTCGATTAACCGGGGCGACAACAGCCACGGATCAGGCGGAGGGTCGATCCTGCGAGGCGCAGATCCTGTCCCCCGTCAGCGCCTATGGCACAGATTTGAGGTTGTGATTTAAGGAGGTGCTGTGACCCCCGACATTCATCCAGCTGACGCCGGAGTCCGCGGTTGAGTTTGGCGCTGTTGCGCCGCGGGAGCAATGGGCGAACGGCGGAACGGTTCCGTTGCGTGGAGCCGGTCGCCCATTGCGGTGAGTTGGGCCGCGAAGGCGGCGGGGGTCTGGTAGCCCACGGCCGAGTGTGGTCGCTCGGCGTTGTAGTCCGCCACCCAGTCCGCGACGATGGCGCGGGCGTGGTCGAGCCCGTGAAACAGCGTCTCGTTCAAGAGTTCGTCCCTCATTTTCGAATTGAACGCCTCACAGATCCCATTTTGCATCGGCTTGCCGGGCGCGATGAAATGCCAGGACACGCCCACCTCCTCGGTCCAGGCCAGCATCGCGTTCGAGGTGAACTCGGTGCCATGATCGCTGACGATCAGACCTGGTTTGCCGCGCCGCGCGATCACCGTGGAGAGCTCCCGCGCCACCCGACGCCCCGAGATCGAGGTGTCGACCACGGCGGCCAGGCATTCCTTCGTCACATCGTCGATCACGTTGAAAACGCGGAACCGGCGACCGTGTGTGAACTGGTCGTGCACGAAATCGACTGACCAGCGGGCGTTTGGCACGGCGACCGTTAGCAGCGGCGCCCTTGTCCCGGTTGCCTTCTTTCGACCGCGCCGCTTGCGCACCGACAAGCCTTCCTCGCGGTAAAGCCTCTGGGTCTTCTTGCGGTTCATCACCAGCCCCTCTCTTCTCAGCAACACATGCAGCCGCCGGTAGCCGAACCGGCGGCGTTCGCCCGCGAGCACCCGCATGCGCTCGCGCAGTCCGGCATCGTCAGGTCGGCGACTGCGGTAGCGCACCGAGGTCCGCTCCGCACCGATCACGAAACACGCCCGCCGCTCGCTCATCTCGTGGGCCTCCACGAGGATCGCGACGGCCTCGCGCCTGGCGGCGGGCGTCACCACTTTCGGCTAAGGAGATCCTTCAGCGCGGCCTAGTCGAGCAGGGCATCCGCCAAAAGGCGCTTCAGCTTGGCGTTCTCGTCCTCAAGCGCTTTCAGCCGCTTCGCGTCCGAGACCTCCATGCCCCCGAACTTCGCCTTCCAGGCGTAGAACGTGGAATTGCTGATCCCGTGCCGACGGCAGAGATCGGCGGTCTTCGCCCCTGCCTCGGCCTCCCTCAGCATGTCGATGATCTGGGCTTCGTTGAACTTCGATGGCTTCATGATCCGGTCCTTCTGTTGGGCCGGACTCTAGCATCAAATGGAGGAACTATCGGGGGTCACAGCACGACCTGCTTGCCGCCTTCGTCGAGGAGTTTCAGCGCGAGATGCGCAAGGAACAGCACTCCTCGGAGACGGAACGCAAGACCGCCGAAGCCCGGCTTACCAAGCTTGAGAAGGAGATCTCCAATCTCATTGATGCCGTCGCCAACGGCATGTTCCATCAAAGCATGACGGAGCGGTTGCAGGCGCTCGAAGACGAGAAGCTCACACTGAGGGCCAAGCTCGACCAACTCCCCGAGCCCCTACCCGTCACGCTGCACCCCGCCATGGCCGAGATCTACCGGGCGAAGGTTGCGACCCTCATCGAGGCACTGAACGCCGACGGCACCCGGAACGAAGCCGCAGATATCCTGCGCGGCCTGATCGCGGAGATCCGGATGCTGCCACGCGAGGGCGGTGGCCATGTCATTGAACTCTATGGGGAACTGGGCGCGATCCTGGGGCTCGGGGAACCCCGGAATGACAAACCCCGCCTCGTTGTGGGCGGGGTGTCGAATTCAATGGTTGCGGGGGTAGGATTTGAACCTACGACCTTCAGGTTATGAGCCTGACGAGCTACCGGGCTGCTCCACCCCGCGAGAGTATTGCGTTTTTTGCGCGGTGCAATGATCCGCTTTGGCCCCG